>NZ_JBIVTH010000009.1:0-381717 GCF_044756625.1 Streptomyces sp. NPDC091682
GCGGTGCGGCATGTCGCGGTGGTGCTCGGTGGTGCGCGCTCGTCCTGCGGGGACACTCCGGCGTGTCCCCGCCCCACGGCAGGGCTCCGACAGTGCCCCGAAGCCGCCCCACGGCGTACTCCACCAATGGACCGAAGCCCCGCCCCGTGCTCCTGCAGTGCCTCGAAGCCGCCCCGACGCGTGGGGAGCGGGGACGGGGAGGGGTGTCCCCGCAGGACGAGCGCGCAACCACCGCGCACAGCCGAGACCTGCCCGCCTGGCGCGAGCCGAGGAGACACCCCTCCCCGGCACCGCGCACCAGCCCACACCGCGCCGGGATCCCGGCCCGCAGGCAGACCCGGACCCGCCCCGCGGGGCCTAGGTGGGGAGGAGGCGGCCGGAGAGCAGGCCGTGGAGGGTGTGGGCGGCGGCCAGGAGCCAGGCGGTCAGCAGGCCGAGGAAGAGGGCGGTGGCGAGCCAGGCGAAGGCGGTCAGGCCGGTGTGGTGGGCGAGGCCGGTGGCGCCGGTGACGCAGGTGCCGACGGGGAAGGTCAGCGCCCACCAGGTCATCGCGAAGCCCATGCCGCCCCGGGCCGCTCGTACCAGCATGGCGACGGCCAGGGCCAGCCACAGCAGGGCGAAGCCCATCACGGGGACCCCGTAGACGACGGCGAAGGCGCCCAGTGCGCCGGCGTAGGTGCCCTCGATCGACTGGGGGGCGACGTCGGCGAGCTGGTTCACGGCGGTGGTCGACTGGCCGAGGGGGCCCAGGACCAGGAACAGGGTCGGGGTCAGGGCCAGCGGGAGGGGGCCGCCCACGATCAGCCGGCCGAAGATCAGGGGGAGCATCAGCAAGGTGGCCAGCAGGCTGATGCCGAACATGGCGTAGCAGGCGAGCAGCAGGGTCTCGCGGGGCTGGCCGGCGGGCAGGTGGGGTATCAGGAGCGGGCCCAGGGCGGCGGAGACCATCGGTGCGACGAGGGGGAGCAGCCAGACGGGAGTGGCCTGTTTGGGCTCGACCTTGTGCCGTACGACCATCAGGTAGGGCACGGCCACGGCCATGAACAGGCCGATCGCGGTGCCCGCGGTGAAGAGCACGGCGTCCACGGCGACGGCGGCGCCGGTGCCGATGAGGTCCTTGCCGACGACGAGGGCGCCGCCGCCGACGGCCAGCAGCGCCATCGACAGGCACCCGTAGAACGGGGCGACGGCCGGGTCCAAGAGGTGGGCGCGGGCCTGGTCGCGGTGGTGGATCCAGTGCCCGGCCCGGGCCGTGAGCAGGACGGCGAGGAGGATGGCGGACAGACCCCAGAACAGCTGACAGGCCACGCGCTGGCCGGGGAGCTGGTACGGGAGGGTCGCGCCGGCGTTGGCGAGGATCGCCGTGCCCATGACGCAGGCGTACCAGTTGGGGCCGAGGTGCCGCAGTGCGGGGGCCTTGTGGGCCCGGACCGCGGGAGTGGTGTGAGTGCGGGGTCGCACGAGGGTGGTGGCCATGGATCCAGCCTCGCGCCGGGGCGGGCGGGGCGGCAGAGGCCATCTCCCTATGAGGTCATAAACTGATGTTATGGGTAATGAGGAGTGGGTTCCGCTGGCGCACCGGGTGCCGGACCTCGGTGCGCTGGAACTGCTGCTCGCCGTCGCGCGGGTCGGCAGCCTGAGCGGTGCGGCCCGGCGGCTCGGCATCACCCAGCCCGCGGCGAGCAGCCGGATCCGGGCGATGGAGACCCGGCTCGGTGTGGCCCTGGTGGACCGATCGCCGCGGGGGTCGACACTGACGGCCGAGGGCGCGCTCGTCACGGACTGGGCCCGGCGGGTGGTGGAGGCGGCGGAGGCCTTCGATGCGGGTGCGCAGGCGCTGCGCGGACGCCGGGACTCGCGGCTGCGGGTGGCCGCCAGCATGACCATCGCGGAGTACCTGCTGCCTGGTTGGCTGATCGCCCTGCGCGGGCAGCGCCCGGACACGGCGGTGTCCCTGCACGCCGGGAACTCGGCGGTGGTGGCCGAGCGGGTCCTCGCCCACGAGGCCGACCTCGGCTTCGTCGAGGGGCTGACCGTGCCCGAGGGGCTGGATTCGGCGGTGATCGCGCAGGACCGCCTGGTGGTGGCGGTGGCCCCGGGGCACCCGTGGGCGCGCCGCACCCGGGGGGTCGCGGCGGCCGAGTTGGCCTCGACCCCGCTGATCCTGCGCGAGCGGGGCTCGGGCACGCGACAGGTCCTGGACGCCGCGCTGGCCTCGGCCGGCGGGCTTGCCGCGCCGCTGCTGGAACTGGCGTCGACCACGGCGGTGAAGGCGGCGGCGCTGGGCGGTGCCGGGCCGTGCGTGCTGTCGGAGCTGGCCGTGGTGGACGAGCTGGCGGCGCGCCGGCTGGTGGAGGTGCCGGTGTCGGGCGCCGGGCTCGGCCGGGCCCTGCGGGCGGTCTGGCCCGCGGGTGCCCGCCCGGCCGGCCCGGCCCGGGACCTGCTGTCCCTGACCCGGGGTACCCCCTAAGAGAGCGGGCGGACCGTGAGGATCTGTTCGGCTTGGCCGACCGGGCCGTCGGCGTCGTGCAGGACGCTGCTGGTGAGCCCCTGCCCGGACGGGCCGAAGGCCACGGTGGTGTCCAGGCCGGTCCACGGGCCGCGGGGCCGGCGGTGCAGGTGGACGGTCAGGTCGAGGTTCGGGAACATCCACGCGGTGGGGTCCTGCTGGACCGCGATGCCGTTCGCGGTGTCCACCAGCGCCATGTACGAGGCGAGGGCGCCGACCGGCTCGCCCGCGACCAGGGCGACGGACGAGGACACCCAGGCCGCGGCCCGGCCCCGGCGGGAGGGGGGCGTCCGGCGCACCTCGACGGAGGAGACGTAGCCGCCGTTCCACTCCTCGTCCATCGCCCAAACGTCGAGTTCCTCGGGGGCGGGCAGCCGCTCGTGGGGGCTGTCGGCCACGGAGGAGGAGTCCAGGGTGGCCAGCAGCCAGGCGCGGGCGCGGACCACCGGACGGCCGCCGATGACCACGCTCGCTTCCAGGAGCTCGATGGTCCGGCCCGGCCGGAGGGTCTCGACGGTGATCTCGCACTCATCGAGGGCGATGCGGCCGAGGATGTCGTAACTGATCCGCGCGAGCGCCAACGGCTCGGGCCGCTGCGCCAGGTGTCCGTCGATCGCGTGCACCACGAGGCCGGCGAGCGGGCTGAAGTGCTGCTCGTCGGTGTTCCACGCGCCGCCCGCGTGGGCGGTGGGCTTGAAGCTGTGCTCGCCCGTCCGCTCGTAGTAGCTCTCGGGTGCGGCGGCGCCGGTGGTCACGGGATCTGTCTCCTCGGATGGGTGTATTGATCAAGCATCGTAGGAGGTGCCGTTCCTCCCGTCACTGTGATCCGGCGGACACGGGGGCGGGAGTCGTGCGCCCGTTCGGGCGAGGAGGGAACGATTCGCCGCGGCGCGGAGGGTGACCCCGGGCGGACCCGCAGGAAAGGTGGCTCCCGCACGCGTCCCCCCACGAGGAGAACCCTGATGCGTCTTCGCCATGCCGCCCTCGCCGCCTTCGGCGCCTTCACGCTCCTGCTGACCGTCCCGGCCTCGGCCTCGGCCGCCACGGGAGAGTTCCAGTACACGGTCTCCGGCCTCGACGGCAGCCCGCTGAGGGTCGTGCTGGAGGACCCGGCGAGCGGGGAGTGCATCACCCTCCCCGAGGTCGCCGATCCCTCGGCCAGCTCCCCGGCGCACTCCCCGCGCAACCGGACCGACGAGGTGGCGATCGTGTTCACCGAGCCGGACTGCACGGGCAGGGAGTTCAGGCTGCGGCCCCGCACGGGCTACGGCACGGAGCGGCTGGAGCTGCGGTCGGTGCTCTTCGTCCGCCCCGAGTGAGGGACGGCGCCCAGGTTCGGTGCCACGCGGGGAGGCTCAGCTCTCCGAGCTGAGCCGCTTCGTCAGGAGCGAGCCCACGACGATCAGGGCCACGCCCAGCCACCACATGTTGTCGAAGATGAGGACGGCGATCCCGACCGGCACCAGCAGGCCCGCGAGCGGCAGCAACAGGCTGGCCCGGCCGGGTGGTTCGGGGCCCTCGCCGGTGGCCTCGCGCACTGCGCGGGCGCGGACGACGTCCGGGTACCAGGCGGTGAACTTCAGCGCGGCGACGATGGCCAGGATCTGGATGATCCAGCCCGTCCAGATGTTGTTCGGGTTGTGCAGGACCAGGTCGCCGTAGGCGCCCGCGGCGGCCGCCACCAGGAAGGCCATCCCCCACACGCCGGTGATCATGTAGTTGGTCCGCAGGAAGGCCGGAGTGTGCCAGATCGACGGATCCACCTGTTCCCGGGCGTACTGGATCGTGAAGGGCATCCGCACGGCCATCGACCCGAAGGCGATCACGGCGAGGGTGATGTTCGCGACCTCGCCCGCGTACGTCTCCAGCCAGCGCAGGGTCCCGTCGCTCGCCAGGGCTCCGACGACGGCCATCGAGGCGAAGAACACCACGTCGGCCAGTTCCAGGATCTTCCAACTGCTGCCGCGGTTGACCAGGTGGCTCGTCGCGATGAGCGCGACGGCCGTGGCCAGCGCCAGGCCGACCGCGAGCTCGAACCGCCCCGGGCCGACCAGCAGGGAGAAGACGATCCACGGCGCCATTCCGATGACCGGGTTCTCCAGGATCTTGGAGACCGGGCCGGATGCCTTGCCCTCCGCTTCGGTCTGCATCCTTCCAGCCTGCGCGCCCGGCGGAGGACCGGCCATTCGGGACGGGCGTTCACGCACCCCGCCCGTCCCCCGCGCATCGTCGTGCGCGGGGGACGGGCGGGGTACGGAAGCGGGAAGGGCGCGGGCGTCAGCCCACCGGTACCGCGGTGCGGACGGAGGCCGCCTCCACCAGGGCGGACATCACGCGCGTGTCCGTGTCCCGCTCCGGGTGCCACTGCACGCCCAGCACCCAGCGTTCGGGGTCGGGCACTTCGATCGCCTCCACCGTGCCGTCGACCGCGTGGGCCGAGACGACCAGGCCGTGGCCCAACCGGTAGACGGCCTGGTGGTGGTAGGTCGGGACCTGGGCCTCCTCCGGGACCAAGTCCGCGTACCGGGTGCCCGGGACCGGACGGACCGGGTGCCGGGACATGACGCCCGGGGTGTCGACGTGGCCGTCGATGTGCTGGATCAGCGTGCCGCCCAGGGCCACGTTGAGGGCCTGCATGCCCCGGCAGATGCCGAGCAGGGGCAGGTCCGCGTCCAGTGCGGCGGCGATCAGGGCCAGTTCCCAGTGGTCGCGGACCGTGGCGGGGGCACCCGTACGGGAGTCGCGCGCGGCTCCGTAGTGCACCGGGTCCAGGTCCGGACCGCCCGCGACGACCAGGCCGTCCACCCGGCTCAGCACCTCCGCCGCCGACCCGGGCTCGTCCGGCGGGAGCAGCACGGCCGCGCCGCCCGCCGCCTGGACGAGTTCGTAGTACCCGGTCGGTACGAGGGACGTCGGCAGGTCCCACACCCCGTAGCGGGTGGAATCCTCGACGTAGGTGGTGATGCCGATGAGCGGCCTGGGCACGTTCGTAACCTCCAACAGGGGCGGAGCAGGGCAGGAACAGGGTTTCAGTCGCGGGTCAGTTCCGCCTCGGCTTCCGCGAGAGCCGCGAACTCCTCCTCCGGGGCCGAGGCCACCAGGTGGTGCCGGCTGTAGAAGGCGAAGTAGGCCAGGGCGACGGCGTACACGGCCAGGGCGATGAACGCGGCGTCCTTGTCCACCAGGAAGGTGGCGACCAGGGCCGACAGGGCGAGTGCGAAGGCCACCGAGGAGGTCAGGATCCCGCCCGGGGTGCGGTACGGGCGCTCCAGGTCCGGCTCCCGGCGGCGCAGCACGATGTGCGAGAGGGCCATCAGGGCGTAGGAGATGGTGGCGCCGAAGACCGCGATGTTGAGCATGCGGGCCCCGTCACCGGTGGCCGCGGCGAGGGCGAAGCCGATCGCGCCGGGGATGATCAGGCCCAGGTACGGGGCCTTGCGCTTCGAGGTGAGCGAGAGGAAGCGGGGCAGGTAGCCGGCCCGGGAGAGGGCGAAGAGCTGGCGCGAGCCCGCGTAGATGAGGGAGAAGAAGGAGGCCACCAGGCCGGCCAGGCCCGCGTAGTTCACGAAGCGGCTGAGCGCGGTCGGACCGCCGTCCCCTTCCAGGGCCACGACCAGCGGGTTGCCGGCGGCCTTGACGGCGTCGGCGCCCTGGGCGCCGGTCGCGGCGAAGAAGGTGATCAGGGCGAGCAGGGCGAGGATGCCCATGGAGATGGAGAGGGCCTTCGGCATCGAGCGGACCGGGTCCTTGGCCTCCTCGGCCGCCAGCGGTACGCCTTCCACGCCGAGGAAGAACCACATGCCGAAGGGGAACGCGGCCCAGATGCCCAGCACGCCCAGCGGCAGCCAGGAGTTCGAGCCGAAGGCGTCCGCGTCGACGGGGATGTCGTTCAGGCCGGAGGCGTCGAACTCGGTGAAGGCCCCCACGGCGAAGATCAGCAGCGCGGCGACGGCGATCGCGGTCACGACGAGGCTGAAGCGCAGTGCTTCGCCGACGCCCCACAGGTGGACGCCGATGAAGATGACGAAGCAGCCGAGGTATACGGGCCAGCTGGAGGTGAGTCCGAAGAGGCCGAGGGACTCGACGTAGTCGCCGATGAAGATGACGATCGCGGCCGGGGCCAGGATGTACTCGATGAGGATGGCGGTGCCGGTGAGGAAACCGCCCCACGGGCCGAGCGCGCGGCGGGCGAAGCCGTAGCCGCCGCCCGCGGTCGGCAGGATGGTGGACAGCTCGGCGAGCGAGAAGACCAGACAGGCGTACATCGCGCCCATCAGGACGGTGGCGATGGCGAGGCCGCCGAAGCCGCCCTTGTCGAGGCCGACGTTCCAGCCGGAGAAGTCCCCGGAGACGACGTAGGCGACTCCGAGACCGGTGAGGAGCAGCCAGCCGGCGCTGCCGCGGCGCAGCGTCCGGCGCGCGAGGTATTCGTCGGGGCCGTCCCCGCCGTCGGGGGACGTGGTGGGTGCGGGTACGGCGGCGAGCCGTGCCTCGATGTCGTCGGCCATCGTGCGCTCCTGCCTCAGGGCAATGGTTGTGGGGCGTACCTTTGCCGTAGAGGAGTGGAGTGCGCAAGACCTCTGCGTTAAACAGAAGTTACGAAACCCTCTCGGGCGTCCCCGGCGTCGCTCAGGTCAGGAAGCCCCGCAGGAGCGCCGCGGTGCCGCAGCAGTGCTCGCGCATGGTCTCCCGGGCCCCGGCCGCGTCGCCCTCCAGCACCGCCTCCACGAGCGTGCTGTGCTGCTGCTGGGAGTGCTCCAGGTTCCGTACGAGCAGCGGGATGCAGTCCAGCAGGTCGTTGACGGTGGCCCGGACGGCGGCGTACTGGGCCGTCAGGGTGGCGGACCCGGCCAGTTCGCACAGGGTGAGGTGGAAGAGCGTGTCCTGGCGGCGGTAGTCGGCCAGCGGGGCGTCGTGGGTGGCGGCCAGGGCGCCGAGCAGCCGTTCCGCGCCCTCCTCGGTCAGGCCCTGGGAGGCGCACAAACCGGCCGCCCCCACCTCCAGGACCTCGCGGAACCGCAGGACGTCCTCGATGTCCACCCCCGCGACGCGCCGGCGCAGCTCCTCTTCGGCGCCGCCGGCCGGGGTGTCGGGGCGGGACAGCACGAACGTTCCGCCGTACCGTCCGCGCCGGGCCTCCACGAGCCCCTGGTCCTGCAGCACCTTCAGCACCTCGCGCAAGGTCACCCGGCTGATCCCCATGCGCTCGGCCAGCTCGCGCTCCGGCGGCAGCCGTTCGCCGCCCGGCACCAGACCCAGCCGGACCACCTGGAGGATCTGCTGCAGCGCTTCCTCGAAACCGTTGCCCGCCCGCACCTGCCGCAGCACGGGATTCAGTCGCGCGACGGCGTCGCCTTCGCTGGTCGTATCGGTCATCTTGACTTCTCCCCTTCCCAAGCAATGGTTCTATTCAATACCTTAGGCCTCCTCGGCTCACCGAAGGAGAGATTCCAGTGGTAGACCGCAAGCCGCCGCTCGCGCCCGAGGAGCTCCGCTCCCTCGTCGCCAGTGGTGAGATCGACACAGTGGTCCTGGCCTTCCCCGACATGCAGGGGCGGCTCCAGGGCAAGCGGTTCGCCGCACAGTTCTTCCTCGACGAAGTCCTCGAGCACGGTACCGAGGGCTGCAACTACCTCCTCGCCGTCGATACCGACATGAACACCGTCGACGGTTACGAGATGTCCTCCTGGGACCGGGGCTACGGCGACTTCGCCATGCACCCCGACCTCGCCACCCTGCGCCGCATCCCCTGGAACCCCGGCAGCGCCTTCCTCCTCGCCGACCTCGCCTGGAACGACGGCTCGCCCGTCGTCGCCGCGCCCCGGCAGATCCTGCGCCGCCAGCTGGAGCGCCTCGCCGAGGCCGGCTACACCGCGATGGTCGGCACCGAGCTGGAGTTCATGGTCTTCCAGGACACCTACGAGCAGGCCTGGAACTCGGGCTACCGCGACCTGACCCCGGCCAACCAGTACAACATCGACTACTCCGTCCTCGGGACCGGCCGCATCGAACCCCTGCTGCGCCGGATCCGCAACGAGATGCAGACCGCGGGCCTGATCGTCGAGTCGGCCAAGGGGGAGTGCAACCTCGGTCAGCACGAGATCGCCTTCCGCTACGACGAGGCGCTCACCACCTGCGACCAGCACTCCGTCTACAAGACCGGAGCCAAGGAGATCGCCTCCCAGGAAGGTGTCTCGCTCACCTTCATGGCCAAGTTCGACGAGCGCGAGGGCAACTCCTGTCACATCCACCTCTCGCTGGCCGATACCGACGGACGCAACGCGATGGCCGGGGACGGTCCAGGCGGAATGTCACCGGTGATGCGACACTTCCTGGCCGGCCAGCTGGCCGCGCTGCGCGACTTCTCCCTTCTCTACGCCCCGAACATCAACTCGTACAAGCGTTTCCGGCCGGGTTCCTTCGCGCCGACCGCCGTCGCCTGGGGCGTGGACAACCGGACCTGCGCGCTCCGGGTCGTCGGCCACGGCCGCTCCATGCGCTTCGAGAACCGCCTCCCCGGCGGCGACGTGAACCCGTACCTCGCCGTCGCCGGCCTGGTCGCCGCCGGGCTCTACGGCATCGAGAACCGCTTGGAACTTCCCGAGGTCTGCGCCGGCAACGCCTACACCGCCGACTACGCGCACGTCCCCGCCACCCTGCGCGAGGCCGCCGAGCTCTGGGAGAACAGCGAGATCGCCAAGGCCGCCTTCGGCCCCGAAGTGGTGGCGCACTACCGGAACATGGCCCGCGTGGAACTCGACGCCTACGACTCCGCGGTGACCGACTGGGAGCTGCGCCGCTCCTTCGAACGCCTGTAGCCACCGCACTCCACCGAACGAAACTGTGAGGCACCACGTGTCCGATGCGCTGGCCCCCTTCAATCTAGAAGTGTTGAATCCGGCCACCGAGGAAACCGTCGCCATCGTCCCGGCCGCCACACGGGACGATGTCGACGCCGCCGTCGCCCGGGCGGCCGCCGCCCAGCGGGGCTGGGCGGCGGCCGCCCCGGCCGACCGGGCGCGGCTGCTGCGCCGATTCGCCGCGGTCGTCGACGGCCACATCGAGGAACTGGCCCAGCTGGAGGTCCGCGAAGCCGGCCACACCATCGGCAACGCCCGGTGGGAAGCCGGCAACGTACGCGACCTGCTCGACTTCGCCGCCGGGGGAGTGGAACGGCTCTCCGGCCGCCAGATCCCCGTCGCCGGCGGCATCGACGTCACCTTCCTCGAACCCCTCGGCGTCATCGGCGTGATCGCCCCGTGGAACTTCCCCATGCCGATCGCCGCCTGGGGCCTGGCCCCGGCCCTCGCCGCCGGCAACGCCGTCATCCTCAAGCCCGCCGAGACCACCCCGCTGACCGCGCTGCGCCTCGCCGAGCTCGCCCTCGAAGCCGGGATCCCCGAGCACCTCTTCCAGGTGCTCCCCGGCCGCGGGGACGTCGCCGGCGACGCGCTCGTCGAACACCCCGGCGTCGCGAAGATCGTCTTCACCGGGTCCACCCGCGTCGGCAAGCAGATCATGGCCAAGTGCGCCGACCGGGTGAAGCGCGTCACCCTCGAACTCGGAGGCAAGAGCCCCAACATCGTCTTCGCCGACGCCGACCTCGAAGCAGCGGCGGCCGCCGCTCCCATGGCCTTCCTCGACAACACCGGCCAGGACTGCTGCGCCCGCACCCGGATCCTCGTCCAGCGCTCCGCCTACGACCGCTTCCTGGAGCTCGTTGCCCCCGGCATCGCGGCCGTCACCGTGGGCGACCCGCTCGACGAGAAGACCCAGATGGGCCCGTTGATCTCACGGACCCAGCTGGACCGCGTACGGTCCTTTGTCACCGACGACCTCACCGCGATCCGCGGCACCGCCCCCGAGGGCCCCGGCTTCTGGTACCCGCCCACCCTCGTCACGGACGTCGCCCCCACCGCCCCCGTGGCCGCCGAGGAGGTCTTCGGGCCGGTCGCCGTCGTCCTGCCCTTCGAGGACGAGGAGGACGCCGTGCGCCTGGCCAACGCGACCGAGTACGGCCTCTCCGGCTCCCTCTGGACCCGCGACATCGGGCGGGCGCTGCGCGTCTCGCGCGCCGTCGCCGCCGGCAACCTGTCCGTCAACTCCCACAGCAGCGTCCGCTACTGGACCCCCTTCGGCGGCTACAAGCAGTCCGGGCTCGGCCGCGAGCTCGGACCCGACGCCCTCACCGCTTTCACCGAGACCAAGAACGTCTTCATCAGCACGGAGGCCTGAGAACCCATGTCCAGCCAGAACAACGAAGAGATCGTCTGCCGCCGCCTGGTCGGCCGCACCGCCGTCATCACCGGAGCCGGCAGCGGCATCGGCCTGGCCACCGCCCGCCGCCTGGCCTCCGAAGGCGCCAACGTGGTCTGCGCCGACATCGACGAGACCGCGGGCAAGGCCGCGGCCGAAGAGGTCGGCGGCACCTTCGTCAAGGTCGACGTCACCAGCCCCGAGGAGGTCGAGGCGCTCTTCAAGACGGCCTTCGACACCTACGGCTCCGTGGACATCGCCTTCAACAACGCGGGCATCTCACCCCCGGACGACGACTCCATCCTGACCACCGGCCTGGAGGCGTGGAAGCGCGTCCAGGACGTCAACCTCACCTCCGTCTACCTGTGCTGCAAGGCCGCCCTGCCCTACATGCAGCGCCAGGGCCGAGGCTCCATCATCAACACCGCCTCCTTCGTCGCCATCATGGGCGCCGCCACCTCCCAGATCTCCTACACCGCCTCCAAGGGCGGGGTCCTGGCCATGTCCCGCGAGCTCGGCGTGCAGTTCGCCCGCGAGGGCATCCGCGTCAACGCCCTGTGCCCGGGGCCCGTGAACACCCCCCTGTTGCAGGAACTGTTCGCCAAGGACCCCGAGCGCGCCGCCCGCCGCCTCGTCCACATCCCGCTGGGCCGCTTCGCCGAGCCCACCGAGATCGCCGCGGCCGTCGCCTTCCTCGCCAGCGACGACTCCTCCTTCATCAACGCCACCGACTTCCTCGTCGACGGCGGCATCTCCGGCGCGTACGTGACCCCGCTGTAGGTCGCACCGGCGCCACCACGGCGCCGTACGCCGGCCGGGGGGGGCCCCCCCCGGGGGCCCCCCCGGCCCCCCCGGGGGGCCCCCCCCCAAAGGGGCGCCCACAGAGAAAAAATGGCCGCCCCCCCCCCCCCCCCCCCCGGGCCCCCCCCCCCGGGGGGCGGGCCCCGGGGGGGGCCCCCGGCCGGTCCCTCAGGGCTGTCCCGAACTCGAAGGAGCAGCATGCAGAGAAAATGGGCAGCCCCCCTCGCCCTCGTCGCGGTCACCGGATCCGGCCTCCTCGCGGCCCCTCCGGCCGCGGCCGCGCACACCCCTTGTCCCCGGGTCACCATCAGCTCCGGCTGGTACGGGGACAACCAGGCCCGCCTCCAGCGGCTGATCGACCAGTACGGCAGCTGCAACCCGTACCGGCCCAGCCGCACCAAGCCCGTCGCCGTCTTCGACTGGGACAACACCGTCGTCAAGAACGACGTCGGCGACGCCACCATGTTCTGGCTCCTGCGCAACGGCCGGATCCGCCAGCCCGCCGCCGGAGACTGGTCCACCACCAGCCGCTTCCTCACCCCCGCCGCCACGAAGGCCCTGGCCGACGCCTGCGCCGCCCTCGCCCGCCCCGGCACCCCCCTGCCCACCGGAACCCCCGCCGGAACGGCCTGCGCCGACGAGATCAACGCCGTCTACGGCACCGCCGCGACCCGCGCCGGCGCCCCCGCCTTCGCCGGCTGGGACCGCCGCACCACCGAACCCTCCTACGCCTGGCTCCCCCAGCTGATGCAGGGCTGGACCGCCCGCGAGATCCGCGGCTTCGCCGCCGCCGCCCGCACCGAGAACCTTGCCGCGCCCATCGGCAGCACGCAGCAGGTGGGCAGCACCACCGCCACCGGCTGGGTCCGCTACTACGACCAGCAAAAAGACCTGGTCAAGGGACTCCAGAAGGCCGGCTTCGACGTGTGGATCAGCTCCGCCTCCCCCCAGCCCGTGGTCGAGGTCTGGGCCCGGGGCGTCGGCATCACGGCCGACCACGTCATCGGCATCCGCAACACCACCACCCACGGCGGGAAGTTCACCCCCCACCTCCAGGGCTGCGGATCCGTCCGGGACGGCGCCGACACGATGATCACCTACATCGACGGCAAGCGCTGCTGGATCAACAAGGAGGTCTTCGGCGTGCGCGGCGCGGCCGCCGAGAAGGTCCAGCCCGCCGCCCGCCGCCAGGTGTTCGCCGCCGGCGACTCCGACACCGACATCTCGTTCCTGCGCGACGCCACCGCCCTGCGGCTCGTCGTGAACCGCAACAAGAACGAGCTGATGTGCCGGGCCTACGACAACAGCGACGGCCGCTGGATCGTCAACCCCATGTTCATCGAGCCGAAGAAGCAGAAGACCGACCCCTACCCGTGTGCGACGACCGGCTACGTCGACCACGACGGCAGCAAGGGACCGGTCCGGCGGGGCGACGGCAGCGTCGTCCCCGACCAGACGGACGTCGTGTACTAGAGGTGCACTTAGAGGAAGGTGCGCCCCTCACCCCGGTAGGTGGGCGCGCTGGCGGTGACCCGGTCGCCCTCGATCAGGTGCAAGGTGTCGAACCGCTCGCACAGCTCACCCGCCTTCGCGTGCCGGAACCAGACCCGGTCGCCGATCAACAGATCGTCGGCCGGGCTGCCCAGCAGCGGGGTCTGCACCTCGCCCGCGCCCTCCTGGGGGTCGTAGCGCAGCCCCTGGGGCAGGTACGGAACCGGAAGCCGGTCCGCCCCGGCCGCCCCGGAGGCCGGATAGCCGCCCCCGAGCACCGTCACCACACCCACCCCGGGCCTGCGCACCACGGGCTGGGCGAACAGGGCCGCCGGACGCCCGCTGAACGACGTGTAGTTGTCGAACAGCCGGGGCACGTACAGACCCGAACCCGCCGCTATCTCGGTCACCGCGTCCTCGGCGGCCGTCTGCTGCACGCTGCCGGTACCACCGCCGTTGACGAACTCCAGATCCGGCACGACGGCCCGCACGGCCCGCACCACCTCGGCCCGCCGCTCCGCCAGCTCCTTGCGGGCCGCGCCCTGCATCAGCCGGATCGCCCGGGACCGCAGCGGGCGACCTGCCAGCGAGTCCCCGACCCCGGCGACATGACCCTCGTACGCCATCAGCCCCACCACCCGGAACCCCGGACGGTCGGCCACCGCCCGGGCCAGCCCGGCCAGTTGCGCGGGCTCGCGCAGCGGGGACCGGCGCGCCCCGATCCGCACCCGGCCGCCGAGCAGCCGCAGGGACGTGTCCAGCTCCAGACAGACCCGGATCTCCTCGGCGCCGCCGTCCCGGGCAGCGTCGACCAGGTCCAGCTGCGCCGGATCGTCCACCATCACCGTGACCGCGCCGGCCAGTTTGGCGTCGTTCGCCAGCTCGCCGAAACCGGCCCGGTCGGTGGAGGGATAGGCGAGGAGCACGTCCTCGAACCCGGACCGGGCCAGCCAGAGCGACTCGGCGAGGGTGTACGACATGATCCCGGCGAACCCGGGGCGGGCGAGGACCCGTTCCAGGAGCGCGCGGCACCGGACCGACTTGCTCGCGACCCGGACCGGCTTGCCGGCGGCGCGGCGGACGAGATCGTCGGCGTTGGCGTCGAAGGCGTCGAGATCCACGATGGCCAGCGGCGCGTCCAGGTGCGCGGTCGCCCGGTCGTACCGGGCGCGGTCGGTGGCGGGGGAGTTCATGGGCGGCAGCTTGCCAGAGGTCTCTACCGGTGGGTAGGGGTTCCCCGCCCCGCCCTCTCTCCGTTTCCCGGGGCGCCGCCCCGCACCCCGCGCCTCAAACGCCGGCGGGGCTGGAAGGTGCGGTACCCGCAAGCACTGCTTGCCGTCGACGCCGTAGAGTACGGGCAGGCAGCCGTACGGAACGGGGGGCGGAGCCGCCGGATGACCACGACGACACCGCGGACCGCAATCCTGGGCGAGCCCGAACCGACCGCCGAACCCGCGCACGCGGACACGCGCCGCCACCCCGCACGGGTCGTCGCCGCCACGCTCTGCGTCCTCCTCGGCAGCGGCCTCGTCGGCGGGGCCGCCCTCACCACCTGGGCCGAACACCGCGCCGCGGCCCGCCCCCTCCCCGCCGACGCCGCCTACCGCAAGGCCGGGTCGCTGTGGCGGGCCGCCCCCGTCGACAGCCTGCTCCCGCCCGTCCTGACCGGCCCCTCCGCCGGCCCCGGCGGCTCCGACCGCACCTGGACCCGGATCGCGCTCGCCCCCGACGCCGACTGTTCGGCCGCCCTCGCCGCCGACTGGCAGGCCGTGCTGGCCGCCACCGGCTGCACGCGCGTGCTGCGCGCCACCTACACGGACGCCACCCGCAGCTCCCTGATCACCGTCGGCATGGTCTTCACCCCCGCCGACGCCCCCGAGATGACCGCCCTCAAGGGCCGGATCCCCGCCCCGCCCGCGTACGGGTTCACCGACGCGCAGCGCGCTGCCTGGGCCACCTCCGTACTCACCGAGGCACCCGTCGTCGTCTACACCGTCTCCGCGTTCTCCGACGGCCGTCACCCGGACGCACTCCGCCCCGCCGAGGACCTGATGAAGAAGGACGCCACGGGAGCCGCCGCCCAGGCCGGCCTCGGCCACGAGGCCCGGGCGCTCGCCGACCGCGTCGGCCGCGGCCTCGCCTTCCTCGCCGCACCTCCCGCACCGTCCACCACGCCCGCACCGACCCCGACCACCCCGGAGAGCACCCGATGATCTGCCGGGCCTCCGGGCGGGCGGCCACCGCCCTGCTCGCCGCGACCCTCCTCGTGTCCGCCACCGCCACCCCCGCCGCCGCCGACAACATCCGCGACCGCCAGTGGGGGTTGCTGGCCCTGCGAGCCGAGGAGGCCTGGGGCACCACCCGGGGCGCCGGGGTGACCGTCGCCGTCCTCGACACCGGCGTCGACGAATCCCATCCCGACCTCTCCGGCCAGGTCCTCGCCGGCACCGACCTCATCGGTATGGGGGCCGGCCCCGGCGACCGCGCCTGGGCCCGCCACGGAACCGCCATGGCGAGCATCATCGCCGGGCACGGCCACGGTCCCAGCCGCCGCCAGGGCGTCCTCGGCATGGCCCCGCAAGCCCGGATCCTGCCCATCAGGGTGATCCTCGAAGAGGGCGACCCGGGCCGCTCGCAGGCCCGCGACAGCAAGGGCGGGGCCCTCGCCGAGGGCATCCGCTGGGCCGCGGACCACGGCGCCGACGTGATCAACCTGTCCCTCGGTGACGACAGCGACTCCGCCCACCACGAGGCGGGGGAGGACGAGGCCGTCCAGTACGCCCTCGCCAAGGGCGTGGTCGTCGTGGCCTCCGCAGGCAACGGCGGCGAGGCCGGCGACCGCGTCTCCTACCCGGCCGCCTATCCGGGGGTCATCGCCGTCACCGCCGTCGACCGCCGCGGCAAGAAGGCCAAGTTCTCCACCCGCAACTGGTACGCCACCGTCAGCGCCCCCGGCGTCGACGTCGTCATCGCCGACCCCGACCGCTCGTACTACGAGGGCTGGGGCACCAGCGCCGCGGCGGCCTTCGTCTCCGGCACCGTGGCCCTCGTCCTGGCCGCGCACCCCGACCTGACTCCGGCCCAGGTGAAGAAGCTGCTGGAGGCGACCGCCTCCGACTCCCCGGCCGGCGGCCGCGACGACGCCCGCGGTCACGGGCTGGTCGATCCCGTCGCCGCCCTCCAGGCCGCCGAGGGGATGCGCCCGGAGGCTCCGGCGCCCGTGCCCGCCGCGGCCACGAGCACGTACTTCGGCCCCGGCCCCGAACCGGTCCGCCCGCGCGAGCGGGGCGCCCGGCTGGGAGCCCCGGCGGCAGCGGTCGCGGGGGCGGTGCTGTTCGCGCTGGCCGCCGTACTCGCGCGACGCCCGCGCCGGGGCGCGCGGGGCCGTGACCCGGACCCGGACGCGGCACAGTAGGGTCGGGTAACTGTGGCGAACATGGCGAACAAGAACATTCCCGACCCCGGTTTCTCCGATGACGACGGCTCCGCCGATCCCCGGCTGAGCGCGGCCCTGGCCGCCTGGTCCGAGGACCGGACGAAGGAGCCGGAGGTGCTGGCCGCCCTCAAGGGCGCCCGCCTGCTCGTTCCGGTGGTCGCCGTGCTCGGAGAGGTGGAGACCGACCCGGAGACGGGCCTGAGGCGCGAGAAGACCAGCGACATGGCCGTCCCGACCCTACGGGCGGGCGACCGGCGGGCGCTGCCCGCCTTCACCTCGATCGCCTCGCTCGCCCTGTGGGACCCCGCGGCCCGGCCGGTGGCCGTCCCGCTGCACCAGGCGCTGGCCGCCGCCGCGCACGAGAAGGCCGACACCGTGGTCCTGGACCTCGCCGGCCCCGTCACCTACCAGCTCACCGGCTCCGCGCTACTCGCGCTCGCCGAGGGCCGCACCGACGCGGACCCGCTGGCCGACCCCGCCGTGCGGGAGGCCGTACGGGCCGCCGTGTCCGCGGAGCCCGCCGTCCTGCGCGCCCACCTCGGTCCGGGCGGCGCCGGCTCCGACGGCACCCTGGCGATCGTGCTGGCCGGGGGCGCGCAGGCGTCCGCGGCGGCCCGGCGGGTCGCCGAGGCGCTGGCGGCGGACACCACCCTGCGGGCCCGGCTGGTCCGCGGACTGGACCTGGCACTGCTCCCCCCGGACGCGCCGGCCCCGCCCGGCGAGCCCCTGTTCACCCGCTGACCGCGAGCCGCGGCCCCGCGTCCCCCGGACACGACGACGGCCGGTACACCCCGCACGGGGTGTACCGGCCGTCGTCGTACGTCCTCGCGGTACGGGCTCAGCCGAAGACGGGACCCGTGAACTTCTCGCCCGGCCCCTGGCCCGGCTCGTCCGGCACGATCGAGGCCTCGCGGAAGGCCAGCTGGAGCGACTTCAGGCCGTCGCGCAGCGGGGCGGCGTGGAAGGAGCTGATCTCGGTGGCGCTCGCGGTGACCAGGCCGGCCAGGGCCGTGATCAGCTTGCGGGCCTCGTCGAGGTCCTTGTGCTCGGAGTCCGGCTTGTCCAGGCCCAGGTTGACCGCCGCGGCGCTCAGCAGGTGCACGGCCACCGTGGTGATCACCTCGACGGCGGGCACGTCCGCGATGTCGCGGGTCATGGTGTCGTAGTCGGGGGCGCCGTCGGCAGTGGGTTCGGTGGGGGGTGTCGCGTCAGTCATGCGCCCCACGATATGCCGTGCGGCGGGCTTGCGGCACGGGTGCTAGTATGTACTTCGACCGGCCGGACACTTATGTGCCCGGCCCACAAGTGGAGGCTCCGTTCTCCCACCTGACTGCCCTCCGGGGCGGCGGGTCACCGGTCAGGCGGCATCCATCGTTCCGTACGGACGATGGAAAGCTGCCCGAGTCTACGCCCCGCGGTTCGCACGCGGCGGTGTTCCGGTTGTTTTGGAGCCCCTGCCTGTGCCCGGCGGGGCTTTTTTCATTCTCCCGCTGCGGTCGGTCTGACGGAAATACACGTCAGCGGCTGTCTGCCAGGCAGCCGTGTGGTGCTACCGAGGAGGATCCATCAGCACCGAGCCCCGCATCAACGACCGGATTCGCGTTCCCGAGGTACGGCTTGTCGGTCCCAGCGGCGAGCAGGTCGGCATCGTGCCGCTTGCCAAGGCGCTTGAGCTCGCGCAGGAGTACGACCTCGACCTGGTCGAGGTCGCGGCGTCCGCACGCCCGCCGGTCTGCAAGCTCATGGACTACGGCAAGTTCAAGTACGAGTCGGCCATGAAGGCCCGTGAGGCGCGCAAGAACCAGGCGCACACGGTCATCAAGGAAATGAAGCTCCGGCCGAAGATCGACCCGCACGACTATGACACCAAGAAGGGTCACGTCGTTCGGTTCCTCAAGCAGGGCGACAAGGTCAAGATCACGATCATGTTCCGTGGTCGCGAGCAGTCCCGGCCGGAACTCGGCTACCGACTGCTGCAGCGTCTCGCTTCGGACGTCGAGGAGCTCGGCTTCATCGAGTCGAACCCGAAGCAGGACGGCCGAAACATGATCATGGTCCTCGGTCCGCACAAGAAGAAGACCGAGGCGATGGCCGAAGCCCGCGAGGCGCAGGCCGCCCGCAAGGCGGAGCGCCAGGGTGTCGCTCCCACCGAAGGCGAGGCTCCTTCCGAGGACGCCGCCGTCGAGGTCGATGACACCACCGAGGTCGCCTCCGCCGAGGCCACCGACGCCGCTGCCGAAGAGGCTCCGGCCGACGAGGCGAACGCCGAGGCCTGATTCCAGGACACCCGTCCCGGATCACCCGACACAACTGACGCTCCCGTAAGACCGGTCCCGTACCGGACCGGTGGGAGCGCCACCGACGAGGAGATAACGGCGCCATGCCGAAGAACAAGACGCACAGCGGTACCAAGAAGCGCTTCAAGGTCACCGGCTCCGGCAAGGTGCTCCGCGAGCGCGCCGGCAAGCGCCACCTGCTCGAGCACAAGTCGTCCCGTGTCACCCGCCGCCTCACCGGCAACGCGGAGATGGCCCCCGGCGACGCCGCGAAGATCAAGAAGCTTCTCGGCATCTGACGTCTCCGCTCCCCCCACCGGGAGCGGATGCACGTCGAGACCGGGACCCCATCGAATTTTCGGGTCGTGTGAAGACACCCACGGCCCCGCTACAAGGAGTTAAAAAGTGGCACGCGTCAAGCGGGCAGTAAACGCCCACAAGAAGCGCCGGGCGATCCTCGAGGCGGCCTCCGGCTACCGCGGTCAGCGTTCGCGCCTGTACCGCAAGGCCAAGGAGCAGGTCACCCACTCGCTGGTCTACAACTTCAACGACCGCAAGAAGCGCAAGGGCGACTTCCGTCAGCTGTGGATCCAGCGCATCAACGCCGCTGCCCGCCAGAACGGCATGACGTACAACCGCCTCATCCAGGGTCTGAAGGCCGCCAACATCGAGGTGGACCGCAAGATCCTCGCGGAGCTGGCCGTCAACGACGCCAACGCGTTCGCCGCGCTCGTCGAGGTCGCGCAGAAGGCGCTTCCGGCCGACGTCAACGCCCCCAAGGCCGCTGCCTAAGGGCTAGCCGGCCCAGCTCACCCGGGGCCGGCCCCCACGGACCCGCAGGCATTCGCCTGCGGGTCCGTGTGCTTTCCGCGCCGCGCCGCCCCACCCCCGCGCAGCCCCGTCCCGCCCGGAACCCCGAGCCCGGAACCCCGAGAGAGAACCGCACACACCATGGGTCACCCCGACGAGCTGATCTCCCCGCGATCCCCGCGGGTGGCCGCCGCCAGGCGCCTGGCGCGGCGCAACTTCCGCACCAAGGAGCGCCGCTTCATCGCCGAGGGCCCGCAGGCCGTCCGCGAGGCCGTCGAGCACCGCGGTCGCACCGGCGCGTCGACCCTGATCGAGCTGTTCGCCACGGTCGAGGCCGCCGAGCGCTACTCCGGGATCATCGAGGCGGCCCTGGACGCGGGGGCCCGCGTGCACTACGCCTCCGACGAGGTGCTCGCCGAGGTCTCCCAGACGGTCACCCCGCAGGGCCTGGTCGGTGTCTGCCACTTCCTGGACTCCCCGTTCGAGGAGATCCTGAGCTCCCGGCCCAAGCTCGTCGCCGTCCTCGCGCACGTCCGCGACCCCGGCAACGCCGGTACGGTGCTGCGCTGCGCGGATGCCGCGGGCGCCGACGCGGTGGTGCTGACCGACGCGTCCGTGGACCTCTACAACCCCAAGTCGGTACGGGCCTCCGTGGGCTCCCTCTTCCACCTCCCGGTCGCGGTCGGCGTTCCGGTCGAGCAGGCCGTCGAGGGGCTCCGGGCGGCCGGCGTACGGATCCTTGCGGCCGACGGCGCGGGCGCGGACGACCTCGACGCCGAGCTGGACGCGGGCACCATGGGCGGGCCCTCCGCCTGGGTCTTCGGCAACGAGGCCTGGGGCCTGCCGGAGGAGACCAGGGCCCTCGCGGACGCCGTCGTACGGGTCCCGATCCACGGAAAGGCGGAGAGCCTGAACCTGGCGACGGCCGCCGCCGTGTGCCTCTACGCGTCCGCCCGTGCACAGCGGGCGCCCGGAGGGTGCCGCTCTGTGACCCCCAGCTAGTAGTGTGGCGGCCCGGGGGGCCCACTGCGCTACTCGGAGATGTGGGGTACGGGGACATGACCGTCGGTACGAACAGCTCGCCGGGGGCCGGCACCACGGCCGGTCCGCCGTTGCCGGTCGGCCCCTGCGCCCGTACGGGCGGGGCCGCCGATGCCGTGCCCCCCGTACATCCCTCCGAAGCGCTGCGCGGGGTACCGCCACAGGGCGCGGCCCGCGGGGCGGTCCTGGGCGGCGGCGCCCCCGGTGAGGGGCTCGCCTTCGGGATCGACCCCGACTGCCTGCCCGACGGGCTCGTCGTCGCCGACGCCACCGGGCACGTGATCTGCTTCAACCGGGCCGCGGCCCGGATGACCGCGACCGAACCCGCGCAGGCGCTCGGCAGGCGCATCGAGCGGGTGCTCCCGCTGGAGGACCTCGAAGGCCGCCGCTGGTGGACGCTGACCGACCCGTACGGGGGCCTCGCCACCCGCCGCGGGCAGCCCGAGCGGAACCTGCTCCTCCCCGGCGGCCGCGAGGTGCTGGTCTCCGCCAGCTACGTCCGTACGCACCCCACCGGCCCGCTGCGCCGCCTCGTGGTCACTCTGCGCGGTACCGAGGCCCGCCGGCGCACCGAGCGCAGCCACGCCGAGCTCATCGCCACCGTCGCCCACGAGCTGCGCTCCCCGCTGACCTCGGTCAAGGGGTTCACCGCCACCCTGCTCGCCAAGTGGGAGCGGTTCACCGACGACCAGAAGCGCCTGATGCTCGAGACCGTCGACGCCGACGCCAACCGCGTCACCCGCCTCATCGCCGAGCTCCTCGACATCTCCCGCATCGACTCCGGCCGCCTGGAGGTGCGCCGCCAGCCGGTGGACATCGCCACCGCCGTCGGCCGCCACGTGCAGGCGCTCACCGCGAACGGGCAGGACCCCGAGCGGTTCCTCGTGAGCGTCAGCCGCCCGCTCCCCGATCTGTGGGCAGATCCGGACAAGATCGACCAGATCCTCGGCAACCTCCTGGAAAATGCGGTGCGCCACGGAGAGGGAACGGTCACCATCGGTGTGTCGCCGCACGAGAAGGGAACCGCCGTCACCGTGACCGACGAAGGCCCCGGGATCCCCGAGGAGTCGATGGGCCGCGTCTTCACCCGCTTCTGGCGGGGGAGCAAGCGCGGCGGCACCGGCCTGGGCCTGTACATCGTCAAGGGCATCGTGGAGGCGCACGGCGGGACCATCACGGTCGGCCGCGGCCCCGGCGGCGGCGCCGAGTTCCGATTTATCCTGCCCGTGAGCGCCCCCGCGTACCTCACGCAGTAGCCCTGCGGAGCGTCTCGGCAGGCGGCCCACGGGCTCCGCAACCCCCAGCGACCTTTAGACTCGTCCTTTGGCACCTTTGCGTCCTTGTGCCGAGCGCGTCCTGCGCGTCGCGCGGGGGACCCAACCAGCCAGCCATCGGAAGTACGGGAAGAGATGTCGGCACCGAACAAGTCGTACGACCCTGTCGAGGTCGAGGCACTGAAACCGGAAGAGATCGAGCGCATGCGGGACGAGGCGCTCGCCGCCTTCGCGTCCGCCGGCGACCTCGACGCGCTGCGCGAGGCGAAGACCGCGCACATGGGCGACCGCTCGCCCCTGGCGCTCGCCAACCGCGAGATCGGCGCGCTGCCCCCGCAGGCCAAGGCCGAGGCGGGCAAGCGCGTGGGCCAGGCCCGCGGCGCCGTGAACAAGGCCTTCGGGGCCCGCACGGTCGCGCTGGAGGCCGAGCGCGACGAGCGGGTGCTGGTCGAGGAGGCCGTGGACGTCACGCTGCCCTACGACCGCGTCCCCGCGGGCGCCCGGCACCCCCTGACCACGCTGATGGACCGCATCGCGGACATCTTCGTGGCCATGGGGTACGAGGTTGCCGAGGGTCCCGAGGTCGAGGCGGAGTGGTTCAACTTCGACGCCCTCAACTTCACGCCCGACCACCCGGCGCGCCAGATGCAGGACACCTTCTTCGTCCAGGGGCCCGAGGGCACCCAGGGCGACGAGTCCGGCGTCGTGCTGCGCACCCACACCTCCCCGGTGCAGGCGCGCTCGCTGCTGGAGCGCAAGCCCCCCGTCTACATCGTCTGCCCGGGCCGGGTGTACCGCACCGACGAGCTCGACGCGACGCACACCCCCGTCTTCCACCAGGTCGAGCTGCTCGCCGTGGACGAGGGCCTGACCATGGCGGACCTCAAGGGCACCATGGACCACATGGTCCAGGAGCTCTTCGGCGAGGGCACCACCACGCGCCTGCGCCCGCACTTCTTCCCCTTCACCGAGCCGTCCGCCGAGATGGACATGCAGTGCTACGTGTGTCGCGGCGAGTCGGTGGGCAACCCCGACCGCCCGTGCCGCACCTGCTCCAGCGAGGGCTGGATCGAGCTCGGCGGCTGCGGCATGGTCAACCCCAAGGTGCTCGTCGCCTGCGGCGTGGACCCCGAGAAGTACAGCGGATTCGCCTTCGGGTTCGGCATCGAACGGATGCTGATGTTCCGCCACAACGTCGAAGACATGCGAGACATGGTCGAGGGTGACGTTCGTTTCACCCGGCCGTTCGGGAGTGAGATCTGATGCGCGTCCCGCTTTCTTGGCTGCGGGAGTACGTCGACCTCCCCGCGGGTGAATCCGGCCGCGACGTGGCGGCCAAGCTGGTCGACGCCGGCCTCGAGGTCGAGACCGTCGAGCAGCTCGGCGGCGGCCTCAAGGGCCCCCTCGTCGTCGGTCAGGTGCTGACCATCGAGGAGTTGGAGGGCTTCCGCAAGCCGATCCGCTTCTGCACGGTCGACGTCGGCTCCGCCAACGGCACCGGTGAGCCGCAGGAGATCGTCTGCGGCGCCCGGAACTTCGCCGTCGGCGACAAGGTCGTCGTGGTGCTGCCCGGCGCGGTCCTGCCCGGCGACTTCGCGATCGCCTCGCGCAAGACCTACGGCCGCACCTCGCACGGCATGATCTGCTCCGGCGACGAGCTGGGCATGGGCGACGACGGCACGCACGGCATCATCGTGCTGCCGCCCGAGCACGAGGTCGGCACCGACGCGATCGAGCTGCTCCAGCTCGTCGACGAGGTCCTCGACATCGACATCACCCCGGACCGCGGCTACTGCATGTCCATGCGCGGTGTCGCCCGTGAGGCGGCCACCGCCTACGGCCTGCCGCTGCGCGACCCGGCGCTGCTCGACGTGCCCGCGCCGAACTCGTACGGCTACCCGGTCAAGGTCGACGACCCGGCCGGCTGCGACCGCTTCACCGCCCGCACGGTGACCGGTCTCGACCCCGACGCGCGCTCCCCGATCTGGCTGACCCGCCGCCTGCAGAAGGCGGGCATGCGCCCGATCTCGCTCGCCGTGGACATCACCAACTACGTGATGCTGGAGCTCGGCCAGCCGCTGCACGCCTACGACCGCTCGTCCATTGAGGGGACGATCGGTGTGCGTCGGGCTGAGCGGGGTGAAGAGCTGATCACCCTTGACGGCGTCAAGCGCACGCTCGACGCCGAGGACCTGGTGATCACCGACAACAGCGGCCCCATCGGGCTCGCCGGTGTCATGGGCGGCGCCAACACCGAGATCGCCGACTCCGTCACCACTGTGTTTGATCCCTCTGGGTCGACGGGCGCCGTCACCGGTACCACGGACGTGGTCATCGAGGCCGCGCACTTCGACTCCGTGTCGATCTCGCGCACCGCACGTCGCCTGAAGCTGTCCTCCGAGGCCTCCAAGCGCTTCGAGCGGGGCGTCGACCCGCAGGCCGCCGCCGCGGCCGCGCAGCGGACCGTCGACCTGCTCGTGCTCCTCGCGGGCGGTACCGCCGAGGCGGGCGTCACCGAGGTCATCGCCCCGGGCGCGCCGCGCACCATCGCCATGCCCGCGGACCACCCGGACCGGGTGGCGGGCATGGAGTACGGCCGCGAGACCGTCGTGCGCCGCCTCCAGGAGATCGGCTGCGACGTCTACGGCCAGGACGAGCTCGTCGTCACCGTTCCCTCGTGGCGGCCCGACCTCGCAGCGCCCAACGACCTCGCCGAAGAGGTCATCCGGCTGGAGGGCTACGGGAACCTCCCGTCGACCCTCCCGCAGGTGCCCTCCGGCCGCGGTCTGACCGCCCGGCAGCAGTTGCACCGCCGGGTCGGCCGCGCGCTGGCCGGTGCGGGCTACGTGGAGGCGCTCAGCTACCCGTTCATCGGCGAGGGCGTCTTCGACCAGCTCCAGCTCCCCGCGCACGACGTCGCCCGCCAGGTCGTCAAGCTGGTCAACCCGATCTCCGACGAGGAGCCGGCGCTGCGCACCACGCTGCTGCCGGGTCTGCTCGGCGCGCTGCGCCGCAACGACAGCCGGGGCAGCCACGACCTCGCGCTCTTCGAGACCGGTTCGGTCTTCCGGGCCGCCGCCCAGCCGGGCGTCGCCGTACGGCTGCCCGTGGACCGGCGTCCCACGGACGAGGAGATCGCCACCCTGAACGCGGCCCTGCCCGCGCAGCCGCGGTACGCCGCGGTCGTGCTGGCCGGTGCGCGCGAGCAGGCCGGCTGGTGGGGCAAGGGCCGTCCGGCCGACTGGGCGGACGCGGTCCAGGCGGCCCGCGCGCTGGCCGTCGAGGCCGGCGCCGAGCTGGTGGTCCGCCAGGGCCAGTACGGTCCCTGGCACCCGGGCCGCTGCGCCGAACTGGTCGTCACCCTCGGCGGGGTCGAGCAGGTCATCGGCCACGCCGGTGAACTGCACCCGCGCGTGGTCAAGGCGATGGGCCTGCCGGCCCGCACCAGCGCGATGGAGATCGACCTGGACCGCCTCGCGGCGGCGGGTGGCGAGGCCCTCCAGGCGCCGCGGATCTCCTCCTTCCCGGTGGCGACCCAGGACGTGGCGCTGATCGTCGACGCCTCGGTTCCGGCGTCCTCGGTGGAGGCCGCGCTGCGCAAGGGCGCGGGCGAACTCCTCGAATCGCTGAGGCTGTTCGACGTGTTCACCGGTGAGCAGGTCGGCGAGGGCAAGAAGTCCCTGGCCTACGCGCTGCGCTTCCGTGCGGCCGACCGGACCCTGACCGCCGAGGAGTCCACGGCCGCGCGCGACGCGGCGGTGGCCCTGGCGGGCGAGCGGACCGGGGCGGTGCTCCGGGGCGCGTAGCCGCTTCGTACCCGCGTGAGGGGCACGTCCGGACCACCGGACGTGCCCCTCACTCGTTCGGGTGAGAACCCCGGTGGCCCGTGTCCGGGGCACCGGCCGGTCGACACAATCGATCCGGCCGGAGGGGAGTCCTACGGATGATCACGCGCGGGGAGATGCCCCTGGTGCGCCGGGTGTGCGTCCTGGCCTGGGCCGGCGCCGCCGTGTCCTGGGAGTTGTCCAGGCCCGGGCGGTTGGTCCCGAGCCTGGCCACCTGTGCGGCCTTCCTGCTGTTGGCCACCGGGTGCGCGCTGCTCATCCGGCGCGAGCTGTTGGCCGAGCTGGGCCGTGCGCAGGAGATCGCGGGCGCCGCGCAGCGGGTGCTGTTGCGGCCGCTGCCGGTACGGATCGACGGTCTGATGCCGGCCGCGGCGCTGCTCTCGGCGAGCCGGGGCGCGGCGGTGGGCGGGGACCTGTACGAGGCCGTGCCGACGGCGTACGGGATGCGGGTGGTGATCGGGGACGTCCGGGGCCACGGCCTGCCCGCGCTGGGCACGGCCGCCGCCGTGCTCGGGGCCTTCCGCGAGGGGGCGTACGACGAGCCCTCGCTGGACGGTGTGCTGCGGCGGATGGAGCGGGCGCTGGGCCGCCACGTCCGTGACCGGGCGCGGGCCGATCCGCAGTCCCCGGTGGCGGAGGAGTTCGTGACGGTCCTGCTCCTCCAGATCGCCCGGGACGGCATGCTGTTGGCGCTGAACTGCGGCCATCCCTGGCCCTATCTGATCGGTCCGGCTCCGGTCCCGGAACACTGCGGTGCGCGCAGCCGGGGCTCCGCACCGAACCCCGCGCCGCCGTCGGGGCCGGAACGTGCAGCCCGTTCGGCGTGCGAGGACCGGGTCAGAGCGGCGCCCCGTTCCGTGCGGCGGGCTCGGGTGGGGGCGCTGGTCGGCGGCGAGACCTTGCCGCCGCTCGGGGTGGTGCCCGTGCCGGCGGACGTGCGGCCGCGCGCCTGCGGGGAACTCCGGCCCGGGGAGACGCTGTTCCTGTACACCGACGGGGCCGAGGACGCCCGCGACCGGGCCGGTCGGTTCTTCGATCTGGCGGGCGTCCTCGCACGGGGGGCGGCGGCCACGCCCGCGCGGCTGGTGGCGGACGTGCACGCCGCTCTGCTCCGGCACACCGGCGGGCGGCTCGCCGACGACGTCGCCCTACTGGTGCTCCGCAACGACCGGTCCTGACCACCGGCCCCGGACACGCGCGCCGGGCCCGGTGGATGAGCCCGGCGCGCGCTCTCGACCCGGCCCCTGCCGGGGCGCGGCGACCAACCGGGCGCCGGCGGGGCCGGAACGCGCCGCCCGCCTGCCATGGAGTGTCGGGCAGACGGCAGAACGGGCGGCGCGGTGACGGGTCGTCGCACTGTACGAGGGGGAGCCGACGACCCGAGCTACCTCTTGGCGAGGCTCTTCAGTGAAGCGCCTCCAGGGGTCCGTGCGGCAGAGTGCGCATCGCATTTATGCGCGTACTCGGTTCACACCCCGTGTGAACCGTGCACCCACTAGCCTGAGAACGACGAGCCCTTGGAGCGGCCCATGCAGCCCAATGTCCTGCTCGATGCCCTCCTCGCCGAGGCGGGTATGTCCCACGCCGGACTCGCCGCGTACGTGAACCAGGCGGGCCGCACCCGCGGACTCGCCCTGCGCTACGAACACACCGCAGTGACGCGGTGGTTGAAGGGTCAGCGGCCCCGGGGTCAGGTCCCCGACCTGATCTGCGAGGTGCTCGGCGGGCGGCTGCGGCGTCCCCTCGGGCTCGACGACATCGGGCTCGGCGCGGCCGACCAGCCCGTTCCGCTGCACGCCTCGCCGCTCAGCGGGTTCGTGGACCGGGCCGCGGCCCTGTGGCGTTCCGACGTCCAGGCCCGGCCCCAGCTGCTGGCCGCCGGGGCGGTCACCGGGACGCCCGCTGTCATCCCGGTGTGGGAATGGGAGAATCCGCCCGAGGACGCCGACGTCTCCCGCGAGGGTCCGCACCCGATCGGCCCCGAACACATCGAGATCCTGAAGGCCGCCCGCGCCCACTACGAGCTGATGTACCGCCGGGCCGGCGGTCTCGCCACGCGGGACCGGATCGTCCGCTTCCTGGGCAGTGAGACCGCGCCCATGCTGCGCGGGAGCTACTCCGACGACCTCGGCCGCCGGCTGCACCGGGCCACGGGGTCCCTGGTGGCGGTGGCGGGGATCTGCGCGTACGACTCGGACGCGCACGGCCTGGCCCAGCGCTATTTCCACCAGGCCCTGCGCCTGGCCAAGGCGAGCGGGGACCGGGGGCTCGGCGCGTACGTCATCGCGCTGATCGTCAACCAGTCCCTGCACCTGCGGGAGTACCGCCAGGCCGTCGCCTTCGCCGAGGCCGCGCTGCGGGCCGCCGGGCGGCACACCACCCCGGCGCTGGCCGCCGACCTCTACGCGATGCAGGCCAAGGCGTACGCCCAACTCGGCGACACCCCTGCCGCACTGGCCTGCATCCGCAGGGCGGAGGCGGCCGCCGAGCGGATCCGCCCGGGCAGCGAACCGGACGAGACCGGCTACGTACAGCCGGGGCTCGTCAACGTCCAGGTCGCCGAGGCGCTGCTCAGCCTGGGCGATCTGGAATCCGCCCGGGTCCAGGCGACCGCCGCCGTCGGCACCCCGGCGCACGACCGCGGCCGGGTGCACCGACTGGCGATGCTGTGCGAGATCCAGCTGCGCCAGGGGGAGGCGGACCGGGCCGCGGCGTCCGCGGCCGAGATGGCCGAGCGGGCCAAGGGCATGGAGTCGCTGCGGCTGCGCGACCGGCTGCGGGCGGTCCGCGAACAGCTCCTGACCAGCGGTTGTACCGGCGCGGAGGAGACCGCGCGGCTCATCGACGGGGCGCTGCGCGTTCCGCTGTGACGGGCGGAAGTGCTGCCATGTTGCCACCTACTCGAACGGAAGAAGGTGGCACAACCGTGCAGTGGACGAACCTGAGCGAGCAGACCGTGTACAAGAACCGTTGGTTCGACGTGAACCTCGCCGATGTGGAACTTCCGGACGGCCGGCACCTGGACCACTTCGTGATCCGGCTGCGGCCGGTCGCCGTCGCCACGGCCGTCAACGAGGCCGACGAGGTACTGCTGCTCTGGCGGCACCGCTTCATCACCGACAGCTGGGGCTGGGAACTGCCCGCCGGGGTGGTCGAGGACGGCGAGGACATCGCGGTCGCGGCGGCCCGCGAGATGGAGGAGGAGTCGGGCTGGCGGCCCGGCCCGCTCCACCACTTGATGACCGTCGAGCCGTCGAACGGACTGACCGATGCCCGGCACCACCTCTACTGGGCGGACGGGGCCACCCACATCGGGCACCCGGAGGACGACTTCGAGTCCTCGCGCCGGGAGTGGGTCCCGCTGGGGCTCGTGCCGGACATGATCGCCCGGGGGGAGATCCCGGCCGCCAACATGGCGGCCGGGTTGCTCCTGCTGCACCACCTGCGGCTCGGCCGGCCGTAGGGTGGCCGGACGGATCAGCCG
Organism: Streptomyces sp. NPDC091682; assembly: GCF_044756625.1. Classification (NCBI taxonomy): domain Bacteria; kingdom Bacillati; phylum Actinomycetota; class Actinomycetes; order Kitasatosporales; family Streptomycetaceae; genus Streptomyces; species Streptomyces sp. NPDC091682. The sequence goes on from NZ_JBIVTH010000009.1 coordinate 29,224, forward strand.
TAGGGGTAGAAGCCCGCGCCCGTCTTGCGGCCCAGGCGGCCGGCGTCGACCATGCGCTGGAGCAGCGGGGGAGCGGCGTACAGCGGCTCCTTGTACTCCGCGTACATCGAGTCGGCGATCGACGCGATGGTGTCCAGGCCGATCAGGTCGGACAGCTTGAGCGGGCCCATCGGGTGGGCGCAGCCCAACTCCATGCCGTTGTCGATGTCCTCGCGGCTGGCGATGCCCGACTCGAACATCCGGATCGCGGACAGCAGGTACGGGACGAGGAGCGCGTTGACGACGAACCCGGACCGGTCCTGGGCGCGGACCGCGTGCTTGTTCAGCACGTCCCGCACCAGGGCCTCGGCCCGCTTGACCGTCTCCTCGCCCGTGGTCAACGCCGGGATCAGCTCGACGAGCTTCTGGACCGGGGCCGGGTTGAAGAAGTGGATGCCGATGACCTGGTCCGGCCGCGAGGTCGCGACGGCCAGCTTGACGAGCGGGATCGAGGAGGTGTTGGAGGCCAAGATCGCGTCCGGGCGGGTGATCACCTGATCGAGGATCTGGAAGATCTCCGTCTTGACCTGCTCGTTCTCGACGACGGCCTCGATGACGAGGTCGCGGTCGGCGAACTCGCCGAGGTCGGTGGTGAAGGTGAGGCGGGCCAGGGTGGCGTCCCGCTCCTCCTCGGTGATCTTGCCGCGTTCGGCGGCCTTGGTCAGGGAGTTGTGCAGCCGGGTACGGCCGATCTCCAGGGCTTCGCCGGTGGTCTCGGCGACCTTGACCTCAAGGCCACTGCGGGCGCACACCTCGGCGATACCCGCGCCCATCTGGCCACAGCCCACTACGCCGACCCGTGTGATGTCGGAAGGGAGGTCAGTCACTTCGTGCCTTTCGCAGCTCATCCGTCGGCGGGTCCCCCGTACGATTCCGGCGCCCGCCACGCCCCCCGACGTTACTCCCGACCTTGCGCGGGGCGGCGGGCCGGGGCGGGCATGCTGGGCGGACACCGTGCAATGTCACTCAGTGAAACGGAGTCGTCACATGACGTACATCGACCGACGGGCACTGTTGGCCGGAGCCTTGGGGGTGATCGCCGCCGCCACGGCCGGTTCGGCGGCCGCGGCGCCGCGGGCGTCCGCGAGGGCCTCCGGGGGGCGGGCCACCGTCGACTTCCGGGGGATGTGGATCGCCTCGGTGTCGAACGTGGACTGGCCTTCCGAGAGCGGACTCTCCGCGGCGCGGCAGCGGTCGGAGCTGCTCGCCCTCCTCGACGCCGCCGTCGAGCGCCGTCTGGGCGCGGTGGTCCTCCAGGTCCGGCCGGCGGCGGACGCCCTGTGGCCCTCGAAGCTGGAGCCCTGGTCCCAGTGGCTGACCGGGAAGCAGGGGGCCGATCCCGGTTGGGACCCGCTGGGCACGGCCGTCAAGGAGGCGCACGCCCGGGGGCTGCAGCTGCACGCCTGGTTCAACCCGTTCCGCGTGGCCAACCACACCGACCTCGACCGGCTGGTGTCCACGCACCCGGCGCGCCGCAATCCCGGCTGGACGGTGGAGTACGGCGGCAAGCTCTACTACAACCCGGGCCTGCCCGAGGTGCGGCGCTTCGTCCAGGACGCCATGTTCGACGCGGTCTCCCGCTACCCGCTGGACGCCGTGCACTGGGACGACTACTTCTACCCGTACCCGGTGGCGGGGGAGTACTTCGACGACGACGAGGCCTTCGAGGAGTACGGGGCGGGCTTCGCCTCGCGCGCCGCCTGGCGCCGGGGCAACATCGACACCCTGGTCCGCGAGATGTCCGCGCGGCTGCGGGCGCTGAAGCCGGCGGTCCGCTTCGGGATCAGCCCGTTCGCGGTGTGGCGCAACTCCGACCGCGACCCGACCGGTTCGCCGACCCGGGCGGGCCTCGGGACGTACGACGACCTCTACGCGGACACCCGCAAGTGGGTCAGGGAGGGCTGGATCGACTACATCGTGCCGCAGGCCTACTGGCACATCGGTCACCCGACCGCCGACTACGCCGACATCGTGCCCTGGTGGGCGCGGACCGTCGCCGGGACGAAGGTGGACCTGTACGTGGGGGAGGCCCTGTACCGCTGCGACGAGGACAGCCCCACCGAGGCCTGGCGCGATCCCGGGGAGCTGTCGAAGCACCTGACGTTCGCCCGCGGCTACCCGGAGGTCCGCGGCCACGTCTACTTCTCGGCGAAGCAGGTGGCCGCGGACCCCAACGGAGCGATGGCCCGGGTGGTCGCCGACCACTACGGCACGGCGGCGTCCCGGCGCTGATTCAGTGAGTGGGCTCGGAGGGGTGGCGGACCGTGCAGTCGGGTCCGGGAGCCATGAGTGCCTCGTGTCCGTCCTGGAAGCGGACCCGGTACGGGGGGGTTCCGTTCTCGCCCAGGACCTGGGTGATCTCGCCCACCTTGTCGTGCTGTCCGACGATCCTGCCGTGCTGCACCAGCTGGTCGCCCTCGGTCGCGCGCATAACTGACCTCCTCGGTGGCGGTCCGATCCGGTGCTTGCAGTTTAGGTCGTCATGCGGCTATTTGACCCGTTGGGTCACCGCGATGCAGACGAGGACGGCGCAGGCGGCGGCCGGTGCGGCGGGGGAGAGGTGCTCGCCCAGCAGCGCCACCGACCAGACGAGGGTCAGCAGCGGCTGGGCGAGCTGGAGCTGGCTGGCTCGCGGTGCGCCGATCTCGGCCATGCCCCGGTACCAGACGTACAGGCCGAGGAAGGTGGAGCCGGCCGCCGCCCAGACCAGCCCGGCGAGCCCGTGGAAGCCGAGGTGCACCGGCTCGTGCGCGAGCCCGACCGCGGAGCCGGCCAGGCTGAGCGGCAGGCACAGGACCAGCGCCCAGCCGATCACCTGCCAACCGGGCAGCAGTCGGGCGAGGCGGCCGCCCTCCGTGTACCCGGCGGCGCACACCAGGAGCGCGCCGAACAGGTACGCGTCGCCCGCCGAGAGGGCGCCGCCGCTCTGCGCGAGCGTGAACGCGATCACGACCGCGGCCCCGGCGAGGGCCGCGGCCCAGAAGGCGCGCGAGGGGCGGGCTCCGGTGCGCAGCGCGGACAGCGCGGCGGTGGTGAGCGGCAGGAGGCCGACCACCACGGCGGCGTGCGAGGTCGTGGAGGTCGTCAGCGCGAGGGTGGTGAGCATCGGGAAGCCGACGACCACTCCGGCGGCGACGACGGCGAGCCCCGCCCAGTGCTCACGGGCGGGCAGCGGGACCCGCCGGGCCAGCAGGAAGCCCCCGGCGATGGCGGCGGCGAGGACGCTCCGCAGCGCGACCAACGACCACGGGCCGAAGCTCTCCAGTCCCCAGGCGGTGGCGGGGAAGGTCAGCGAGAAGGCGACGACGCCGAGCAGGGCGAGGGCGGTACCCCGGCGCACCGGGTTCTTGACCGCTATCGTGGTCGGGAGAGTAGCGCTATTCTGTGCTGTCATGTATGAGCGTAGCAGTGTGGCGGAGCTCGCCGAATCCTTGCGGTCCGAACTCAACCGCTACTCGGTGGGTGGAAAGCTCCCGTCGAGTCGAGCCCTGGTCGAGCGCTACCGGGTCAGCCCGGTCACCGTCTCCCGGGCCCTTGCGCAGCTCGCCGCCGAGGGCCTCGTCGTCACCCGGCCCGGTGCAGGGGTCTTCCGTGCCGCACCGCGTACGGCGGCCCCCGCCCCCGGGGACACCTCCTGGCAGGAGGTCGCCCTCAGCGCCGAGGGTGCCGGGGACGTCGTCCCGCGCTCGGTGGACGCCTCCGGGGTGCTGGCCTGCCTGGCCGCACCGCCGCCGTCGGTGATCGCCCTCAACAGCGGGTACCTGCACGCCTCCATCCAGCCCGAGCGGGCCATGGCCGCCGCGCTCGCCCGGGCCGGACGGCGTCCCGGGGCCTGGGACCGGCCGCCGGTGGAAGGGCTGCCCGAGCTCCGCGACTGGTTCGCCCGCGAGATCGGCGGGGCGGTCGGGGCCGCCGACGTGCTGGTGACCGCGGGCGGGCAGAGCGCGCTGACCACCGCCCTGCGGGCGTTGGCCCCGCCCGGCGCGCCGATCCTGGTGGAGTCCCCGACCTACCCCGGGCTGCTGGCCATCGCCCGGGCCTCCGGTTGCCGGCCCGTGCCTGTACCGGTGGACGCCGAGGGGGTCCGGCCGGAGCTGCTGGCCGCCGCCTTCGAAGCGACCGGCGCGCGGGTGTTCGTCTGCCAGCCGCTCTTCCAGAACCCGACCGGAGCGGTGTTGGCTCCGGGGCGGCGGGCCGAGGTGCTGCGGATCGCGCGGGCCGCCGGGGCCTTCGTGGTCGAGGACGACTACGCCCGCGCCCTCTCCCACGACGACCGCGGGCCGCTGCCCGCGACCCTGGCCGCCGAGGACCACGACGGGGTGGTCGTGCACGTCAGGTCCCTGACCAAAGCCACCTCGCCCAGCCTGCGGGTCGGCGCGCTCGCCGCCCGCGGCCCGGTGGTGGACCGGCTGCGCGCCGTCCAGGTCGTGGACTCCTTCTTCGTGCCCCGGCCGCTCCAGGAGGCGGCGCTCGAACTCGTCGGCGCGCCCGCCTGGCCGCGCCACCTGCGCACGGTGGCCGCCGAACTGCGCCACCGGCGGGACGTGCTCGCCGGCGCGCTGCGGCGGGAGCTGCCCGGCCTGACCGTGCCCCATCTGCCCTCGGGCGGCTATCAGCTGTGGGCCAGGATGAGCGAGGGCGACGACGGATCCTTCGCGACCACGGCCCTGCGCGCCGGAGTGGCGGTGGCTCCCGGCCGCCCCTACTTCTGCGCCGAACCCCCGGCCCCGTACGTCCGCCTGAGCTTCGCCGGGGTTTCCGGCCCGGGCGAACTGGTGGAGGCCGTCCAGCGGCTGCGCACCGGCCTCGCGGACGGCTTCGGTCCGCACGCTTGACCCACCGCGCTGTGCGGATCACCATCGCCGCATGCATGTTCGGGTTTCGCTCGTCGCCGCAGCCCGTAGTTCCTCGCTGCTCGCCGAGCGCTTCGACGACGACCGCCCGTTGGACGGACCCGGCTGGCGGTCGGTGGAGTCCGCCGCGCAGGGCCTCGTACCCCTGGGCGCGGCCGAGCTGCGCTACTGCTCGCCGACGCCGCGCAGCCGCGCCACGGGCGAGGCCCTCGGGTACGCGCCCCTCGCCCAGCCCGCACTGCGCGAGTGCGACATGGGCCGCTGGCGGGGGCTGACCCTGGCCGAAGTGACCGCCCACGAGCCCGGGGCGGTGGAACTGTGGCTCACCGATCCGCGGTCCGCCCCGCACGGCGGCGAGTCCCTGCTCGACTTCATCTCCCGCATCGGGGGCTGGCTCGACACCCGGCCGGCCGACGACGGGGGCGCGATCGTCGCGGTCGCGGAGCCCTCGGTGGTCCGGGCGGCCCTGGTGTACGCACTGAAGGCGCCCCCGCTGACCTACTGGAACGTGGACGTCCGGCCGCTGTCCACGATGACCCTCACCGGCTGGTCCGGTCACTGGCACCTGTGCCTGCAGGCCCCGGCGTGAACCGGTCGGGCCGGTCGCCTAGCCTGCGGGAATGACCGAGATACACATCACCACGCTCGCCGAGCGGCCCGAACTGGCCGACCGGCTCGGGGACATGGACGACCCGTGGCCCGAATTCGCCGGCCACGACGCCCTCGCCTGGCTGCTGTACCCGCGGATGACGACCGAGCTGGCGGACTACGTCCTGGTCGCCACGGACGGGGACGCGGTGGTAGCCCGCGGCTACAGCGTGCCCTTCGCCCTGCACCTGGCCGGCCGCGACGGGGTGCTGCCCGCGCAGGGCTGGGACCGCGTGCTCATGTGGGCCTTCTCCGACCTGCACCGCGGGGTCCGGCCCGACACGGTGAGCGCGATCGAGATCACCGTGTCCGGCGACCGGCAGGGCGAGGGCCTCTCGGGACGCATGCTGGCCGCGATGCGGGACAACGCCCGGGCACGCGGCTTCGCCGAGGTGGTCGCGCCCGTCCGACCCAGCGGAAAGCCGGCCGAGCCGGACACCCCGATCCACGCGTACGCGTACCGGACCCGCGAGGACGGGCTCCCGTACGACCCGTGGCTGCGCGTCCACGTCCGCGCGGGCGGCGTCATCGACTCGGTGGCGCCGCTGTCGATGACGGTCACCGGCTCGCTCGCCGAGTGGCGCGAGTGGACCGGGCTGCCCTTCGACACGGCCGGACCCGTGCGCGTACCGGGCGCCCTGGTGCCCGTGCGGTGCGATCCGGAGCAGGGCTATGCGGTCTACGTGGAGCCGAACGTATGGGTCCGGCACCGCCTCGTCGACGGGACGGAGTCCGTCCGGCCGTAGGGGCCGCGGCCGGGCGCCGGTCTCCGACGGCCCGACCGGTCCCGGCCGCACCCGACGCTACCGGCGGAATCGCCGCCGCGGCCGGGTCTTTCCTGCTAGACATCTCCTGGAAGCCCCGTGTGCCGGATCCTTTTGTACAACCCTCCCTCCGAGATCGAAGGCGTTGCATAAACGTGCGTAAGTACGTATAGTCATGCCATCGATGAGGAGGGTCCGATGGTGGTACGTGTAGCGGTGGCCGGAGCGAGCGGGTACGCGGGCGGAGAAGTCCTGCGCCTCCTGCTCTCGCACCCCGAGGTGGAGATCGGCGCCCTCACCGGCAACTCCAACGCCGGACAGCTCCTCGGCTCCCTGCAACCGCACCTCGTACCGCTCGCGGGACGCACCCTGGAGGCGACCACCCCCGAGGTCCTCGCCGGCCATGATGTCGTCTTCCTCGCCCTCCCGCACGGCCAGTCCGCCGCCGTCGCCGCCCAGCTCGGCGAGGACGTCCTCGTCGTCGACATGGGCGCCGACCACCGGCTCAAGGACTCCGCCGACTGGGACGCCTTCTACGGCGCCCCGCACGCCGGTACCTGGCCCTACGGACTCCCCGAACTGCCCGGCGCACGCGAGGCGCTGACGGGGACCAAGCGCATCGCGGTCCCCGGCTGCTTCCCCACGGCCGTCTCCCTCGCGCTCTTCCCCGCCTACCAGGGGAAGTTCGCCGAGCCGGAAGCCGTGGTCGTCGCCGCCACCGGAACCTCCGGTGCGGGCAAGGCCCTCAAACCGCACCTGCTCGGCGCCGAGGTGATGGGCTCGGTGACTCCGTACGGCGTCGGCGGCGGACACCGCCACACGCCCGAGATGGTGCAGAACCTGAGCCCGCTCGCGGAAGAGCGCGTCAGCGTCTCCTTCACGCCGACCCTCGTGCCCATGGCGCGCGGCATCCTCGCCACGTGCTCGGCCAAGGCGCTCCCCGGCACCACCGCCGCATCGCTGCGCGCCGCGTACGAGAAGGCCTACGCCGACGAGCCCTTCGTCCACCTGCTGCCCGAGGGCCGGATGCCGTCCACCAAATCCGTCCACGGTTCCAACGCCGTCCACGTCCAGGTCGCCTACGACGAGTCCGTCCGGCGGATCATCGCCGTCAGCGCCATCGACAACCTGACCAAGGGCACCGCGGGCGGCGCGGTGCAGAGCATGAACATCGCCCTGGGGCTCGACGAGGGCCTGGGTCTTTCGACGATCGGAGTCGCACCGTGAGCGTCACGGCAGCACAGGGATTCACGGCAGCCGGCATCGCCGCCGGGATCAAGGCCAACGGCAACCCCGACCTGGCCCTCGTGGTCAACAACGGGCCGAGTCTGGCCGCCGCGGGCGTCTTCACCTCCAACCGCGTCAAGGCCGCGCCCGTGCACTGGTCCGAGCAGGTCCTGCGGGGCGCCGCCGTCAGCGCGGTCGTCCTGAACTCCGGTGGCGCCAACGCCTGCACCGGCCCCAAGGGCTTCCAGGACACCCACGCCACCGCGGAGAAGGTCGCGCAGGTGCTCGGCGGGGACTTCAACGCCGGGGAGATCGCGGTGGCGTCCACCGGCCTGATCGGCGTCCTGCTCCCCATGGACAAGCTGCTCCCCGGCATCGAGACGGCGGCCGCGGCCCTGTCCGCGGACGGCGGCGAGGCCGCCGCCATCGCCATCAAGACCACCGACAGCGTGCACAAGACGGCCACCGTCTCGCAGGGAGGCTGGACCGTCGGGGGCATGGCCAAGGGCGCGGGCATGCTCGCCCCGGGCCTGGCCACCATGCTCGTCGTCATCACCACCGACGCCGACCTGGACAGCGCCACCCTGGACAAGGCGCTGCGCGCCGCCACCCGCACCACCTTCGACCGGGTCGACTCCGACGGCTGCATGTCCACCAACGACACGGTGCTGCTGCTCGCCTCCGGAGCCTCCGGCCAGGTACCGGCGTACGAGGAGTTCGCCGAGGCCGTCCGCAAGGTCTGCGACGACCTGGCCCGCCAGCTCATCGGCGACGCCGAGGGCGCCAGCAAGGACATCCGCATCGAGGTCATCGGTGCGCTCACCGAGGACGACGCGGTCGAGGTCGGCCGGTCCATCGCCCGGAACAACCTGCTCAAGTGCGCCATCCACGGCGAGGACCCGAACTGGGGCCGGGTGCTCTCCGCGATCGGCACCACCAAGGCAGCCTTCGACCCGGACCGGCTGGGCGTCGCCATCAACGACGTCTGGGTCTGCCGCAACGGATCGGTCGGCGACGACCGCGACCTGGTCTCCATGAAGGGCCGCGAGGTCCGCATCACCGCCGACCTGTCGAACGGCAGCGAGTCCGCAGTGATCTGGGGCAACGACCTGACCGCCGAGTACGTCCACGAGAACAGCGCCTACTCCTCATGAGCGACGAGAAGGCCGGCCAGCCCGGCACCTCCGGCGGCACCGCCCGCAAGCACACCGCCCTGCCCAAGGCGGAGATCCTCATCGAGGCCCTGCCGTGGCTCACCCGCCACAACGGCAAGGTCGTCGTCATCAAGTTCGGCGGCAACGCCATGATCGACGAGGACCTCAAGGCCGCCTTCGCCCAGGACGTGGTCTTCCTGCGCCAGGCCGGCCTGAAGCCGGTCGTCGTGCACGGCGGCGGCCCCCAGATCAACGCCCAGCTCGACAAGCAGGGCCTGGTCAGCGAGTTCAAGGCGGGGCTGCGCGTCACGACCCCGGAGGCCATGGACGTCGTACGGATGGTCCTGGCGGGCCACGTCCAGCGCGAGCTGGTCGGACTGCTCAACCAGCACGGGCCGCTGGCCGTCGGCATGACCGGCGAGGACGCCCGCACCATCATCGCGACCAAGCACAGCCCGGAAATCGACGGCGAGGTCATCGACATCGGCCGGGTCGGGGAGATCACCTCCATCGACACCGGAGCCATCGAGGCCCTGCTGGAGGACGGTCGGATCCCGGTCATCTCGTCTATCGCGGGCAGCGCCGACGACCACCACGTCTACAACGTCAACGCCGACACGGCGGCCGCCGCGCTCGCCGCGGCGCTGGGTGCCGAGACGCTGATGGTGCTCACCGACGTCGAGGGCCTCTACGCGGACTGGCCGCACAGCGACGAGGTCATCAGCAAGCTCACCGTCAGCGAGCTGGAGAAGCTGCTGCCCGAGCTGTCCAGCGGCATGGTGCCCAAGATGGAGGGCTGCCTGCACGCCGTGCGCAACGGCGTCAACACCGCCCGCGTGCTCGACGGGCGGGTCCAGCACTCGATCCTGCTGGAGATCTTCACGGACTCCGGCATCGGCACGATGGTCGTGCCCGACCACCAGTCAGGGGGAACGGAATGACGAAGGGCACCGGCAACCAGGAGTACGGCGCACGCTGGCGGGGGGCGCTGGCCAACAACTACGGCACCCCCGCGGTCGCGCTCGTACGCGGCGAGGGCGCCCAGGTCTGGGACGCCGACGGGAAGCAGTACACCGACTTCGTCGGCGGCATCGCGGTCAACGCCCTCGGGCACGCCCACCCCGCGATCGTGGCGGCCGTGACCGAGCAGATCTCCACGCTCGGCCACGTCTCCAACCTCTTCATCTCCGAGCCGGTCGTCGCGCTCGGCGAGCGGCTGCTCCAGCTCTTCGGCCGCCCCGGCAAGGTCTTCTTCTGCAACTCGGGCGCCGAGTCCATCGAGGCCGCCTTCAAGATCGGCCGGCTGACCGGGCGGACCCACATGGTCGCCACCGACGGCGGTTTCCACGGCCGGACCATGGGCGCGCTCGCGCTCACCGGCCAGCCGAAGAAGCAGGAGCCCTTCCGGCCGCTGCCGGGCGACGTCACCCACGTTCCGTTCGGTGACGTGGAGGCGCTGCGGGCCGCCGTCACCGAGGAGACCGCCCTCGTCGTCATCGAGCCCGTCCAGGGCGAGAACGGCGTCGTCGTACCCCCCGCCGGATACCTGACGGCCGCCCGCGAGATCACCCGCGCCACCGGCACCTTGCTCGTCCTCGACGAGGTCCAGACCGGCATCGGCCGGTGCGGCCAGTGGTTCGAGCACCAGGCCCACGAGGACGTCGAGCCCGACATCGTCACCCTCGCCAAGGGGCTGGGCGGCGGTCTGCCCATCGGCGCGGTGGTCGCCTTCGGCCCCGTCGCCGACCTGCTCCAGCCGGGCCAGCACGGCACCACCTTCGGCGGGAACCCGGTCGCCTGCGCCGCCGGCCTCGCCGTCATCGACACGATCGCCACGGGCGGGCTGCTCGACCAGGTCAAGGCCCGGGGCGAGCGGCTGCGCTCCGGGATCGAGGGTACGGGCCACGTCCTGGTCTCCCACGTCCGCGGCTCCGGCCTACTGCTGGGTATCGTGCTGACCGAGCCGCTCGCCGCCCGGGTGCAGCAGGCGGCTCAGGACGCCGGCTTCCTGGTCAACGCGCCCGCCCCCGACGTCGTACGGCTCATGCCCCCGTACGTACTCACCGAGGCCGAGGCGGACGCGTTCGTCCGGGCCCTGCCCGGCATCCTTGACGCAGCAGGCGGGGACGGATCCGGAGAATGAGACGACGATGAGTCAGGCGCAGGACAACGAGCAAGGCGGCCAGGCCGTCCCGCAGACCCGCACCGCGCGTCACCGCCGGATCGTGGACATCCTCAACCGGCAACCGGTCCGCTCCCAGAGCCAGCTGGCCAAGCTGCTCGCCGACGACGGGCTGAGCGTCACCCAGGCGACGCTCTCGCGCGACCTCGACGAGCTGGGCGCGGTGAAGATCCGCAACACCGGCGGCGAGCTGATCTACGCGGTACCCAGCGAGGGCGGCTTCCGCACCCCGCAGGCCCCGCTCGGCGAGTCCGCGAAGGAGGAGCGCATGCGGCGCCTCTCCGGGGAGCTGCTGATCTCGGCGGAGGCCTCCGCGAACCTCGTGGTCCTGCGCACCCCGCCGGGCGCGGCGCAGTTCCTCGCATCGGCGATCGACCAGGCCGAACTCCGCGCGATCCTCGGCACGATCGCGGGCGACGACACCCTGATGCTGATCAGCCGGGACCCGGCGGGCGGCCAGGCCCTGGCCGACCACCTGCTGCGGCTGGCGCAGAAGGAGAGCTGAGCGGGCCGGACCGGTGGGCAGGTCCGGGGCGCCGGAATTCCCGGTGCCGCGGCGGCGTTCGCCGACATAGCCTCAAGGCGTGCGCCAATTCGCCCTCGCCATACTGGTGTCCGCCGTGACCGCCGCCGTCTACGGGCCCGTCGCCCTGCTGTGGTGGCGCCGCGCGCGGGTCCGCAGCCGGACGCTCCGGCTCGTCGCCGCCGTAGAGCCGGAGCCGTACCACATGGCCCTGTTGCGGCAGGAGGCGACCGAGGCGGCCGCGGCCGAACTGGTCCTCGCCGGGTACCTCCGGATCGACGAAGAGGGTGCCGCGTTCCTGACCGAGCAGGGCCGTGAGCCGGCCCGGGCCCCCGCCCACCCGCTGCCCGCAGCCCTGCTGGAGGCCGTACGCCGACACGATCCCGAGCCCGTGTCGGTCGGCTGGATCGACCGGAGCGACGAGCCGTACCTGGAGCGCCGCAGCGCGTACCGGAGCGAACGGGCGGCCCTGCTGCCCGAGCTCCCGCGGATGCCCGACGGCCGGGGGAACGCGTTCCTGGCCTGCATCAGTTGTGTGGGCATCGCCCTGGTGATGTTGTTCTGGCTCCTCGCGAGCGCGCTGCTGGTGACCGGTCGCCCGCAGGGTCTGCGGGAATGGGCCTGCGCCGCGGTGGCCGCCCTCGGTCTCGCGGCGCTGCTGCTGGCCGAGAAGGCCGGCAGGGTGGTCCGGGAGCACACGGAGTGCGGCGACCCGCTCGGTGACCTGATCCGCGCCGAGCCGCACCCGGCCTTCGCGGCGTTGGACGAACGGCAGCGCTCCCTCGTCCTGCGGAGCGTCGAAGACCGCGGCAGCTGGCGCGGCGTCGACCGGATCGTCGAAGAGGTCGACGACGAGGACCACGACGACGAAGACGAGGACGACGAGTGGCTGGACGACAAGGTCTGGTGGGAGGACGCGTACGAGTACCGGGCCGCCGACGAGGACGAGCCCGGGGCCCCGGGACGACCTAGTAGCGGGTGACGGCGAGCGTCCCCTCCGCCGTGCCGATGGCGATGTGCGGACGGCGGCGCGGGTCCGCCCAGCGCAGGATCGCCCGCATGGCCCGCTCGGGCACGGACACGCAACCGGCCGTCGCGCCCTTGCCGTTCACGTGCAGGAAGATCCCGGCGCCCCGACCGCGGACCGGCCGGTCGTAGTTGAAGGCGATCACCAGCGCGTGCGCGTACTGCTCGTCGTACGTCACCAGGTGCTCGGCCTCGCCCGGCGCGCAGTCCGCGGGCAGCGGCTCGACCCAGCGGTTGTAGTGGGCGGACGCGTTGTCCTGGCACCACCAGGAGTCGCGGCCCACCTGCCGGTAGACGTGGTCCGTGCCCACCGGTGCCCGCCGGATCCCGAAGGCGTAGGGGAGCTCGAAGAGGCCCGTGGGCGTGGTGCTGGTGCCCTGGGTCCGGGTCGCCCCCTCGGTGAGCCCGTTCGCGCCGAAGCGGGCGGGCGCGCTCCCGGACCGGTGCCAGCGCCCCGCCCATCGCTGCCACCAGATCACCTGACCGGTCGTGGATCCGGGCGTGGGCGCGACGGCGGTGATCAGCTGGCTTCCCCCGCCGGTGTCGGCCAGCCGGTCGGGCAGGGGTGCCTGCGAGGGGGCCTGCGGAAGCAGGGTCGTGACGACGAGTGAGACGGCGACTACAGCGGTACGCAGCACATGTCAGACGGTACGGGGCGGAAGGGGCAGCGGCAGCGCAGGCAGGCCGTCGACGCTCGATCCGATGAACTCCTTCTTCTCGCAGTAGGCGGCGAACTCCTCGTCCGTCTTGCGGCCGAAGTACTCCGCGTGCAGGGTCCGCTCGCCCTGGTACTCCATCAGGGGGACGGCGTACCCGCAGACATCGGCGATCCGGCGGGCGTGGACCAGGATGACCGCTCGCGCGGACGGCCCGTCGGCGTCACCGAAGAGGGCGATCAGTTCGCCCCAGCGCGGATCGTCGCGGAAGACCGCCTCGCCCTCGCCGTGGATCCGCACGATGTTGGGCGGCCCGGAGAACGCGCACCACATCAGGGTGATCCGTCCGTTCTCCCGGACGTGGGCGATGGTCTCGGCGCCGCTGCCCCCGAAGTCCAGGTAGGCCAGGGTCTGTTCGTCGATGACGACGAGGGTTCCGGCGCGGCCCTTGGGGGAGAGGTTGACGTGACCGTCACCCGTGAGCGGGGCGGTCGCGGTGAAGAAGATCGGCTGGGCCTCGATGAACGCGCGCAGCCGGCCGTCTATTCGATCGTGAAGTTTTCCCATGGGATCAGTATCCGTCCGAGGGGTCCGGCCGGGCCGGAAGCCCGAGCCGTGCGCGCATCTGGCGCATGACGTAGCCGCTGAACAGGTGCGTGCACCGGTCCAGGAGGGCGCCGACCTCCGGATCGCGAAGCGGTAGGTCAGGCTGCCGGTACGGGGACCACATGCTCTGGACGCGCTGTGCGGCGATCGTCCGCAGGGCCGGGTCACGGTCCGTCAGCAGCTCCGTGGAGGCGCGCAGTCCGGCGACCCCGCCCCGGGCGAACAGGAGCCGGTAGGCGGCCCGACGGGTGTGCGACGGCCGCTCGGGCGCGATGCGGTCCATCAGCCAGTCGACCGGCAGGAGCAGGGCGGAGGCGCTCAGGCTCCGGGCCACCTCGCGGGCCACCGCGGGCGACGGATCGTCCAGCAGCGCCCGCAGCAGTTCGATGTCCGTGGTGTCCAGCAGGCGCAGCCCGGCGACGGCCGCGGCCCGTACCCGACCGTCGGGGTGCTCCAGCAGCACGCGCAGCAGCGGCGCGTCCTCGCGGCGGGCGCACTCGGCGAAGCCGGTCACCGCGTACGGGGTGGCGCGGGCGGGGTCGGCCAGCCGTTCGCGGCACACGGTGTACGGGTCGCCGCCGCCCTGGCGCACCAGCCAGCGGGCGCAGGCCCGGACCAGCCCGGAGCGGTCGTCGAAGTGTCCGACGGCCTCGGCGGTCCGGCCGGCCCCGCGCAAGGCGGTGACCCCGGCGGAGCGGACCATCGGGCTGCGCCCGCCGAGCAGGGCGTCGACCGCCCTGTCGTCCGGCCCGTCGGCGGCCAGGGCGGCCAGCGCCCCGGCCGTCCAGAGTCCGCCCGTCACCGGATCCTGCTCGCCGGCCGCCAGCCGGGCCAGTTCCCGTACGTCCAGCAGTCCGGCATCGAGGGTCAGCCGTGCCGCGAACCGGCGGCTCAGCGGGTCCGCGCTCCCGCGCAGCTCGCCGAGGAGGGCGCGGTCGCCGTCCAGGGCGGCTTCGAACCGTTCCAGCGCCCACGCGCCCTGCTCGCGCCGGCCCAGCCGCATGACGAGCGGTGTCAGCCGCAGCACGGTGCCCGCGGGGTCGTCCGCCAGGGCCGCGGCCAGGACCCGCCGGGCCTGCTCCCGTACGGCCGGCACCCAGTCCGTGCACCGGATCAGGACGAGTTCCAGCAGCAGCGGCGACGGCGTCCGCAGGGCCGCCTCGCGGATCCGGCCGTTGGCGTGGCACAGCTTCACGGCGTCCGGCGTTTCGAGGGGGCTCGTGTACGACCAGTGGTGGGTCCGCCGGACCTCGTGGTCGAAGGCGATCCACTCGGCCGCCGGGCCCCCCGGCAGCGGCAGCCGTTCCTTCGTGTCCGTGTCCATATGCCCTCCCCTGTGGTTGTCAGGGCTGATCGTAGGGAGGCGGGCGGCTGTCGCGCCTCCCATATAGCCGCAGGTCAGGCCGGGCCGGTGGGGGATGCACAGGAAGCCCCCGAGAGGCTGATTGACGAAACATACGGAGTAGTGCATAGTTATGCCTGTCGTTGAATGCACCGTAAGGAGAAACCCGTGACCGAGCGCGTCGTACTCGCCTACTCGGGCGGCCTGGACACCTCCGTCGCCATCGGTTGGATCGCCGAGGAGACGGGCGCCGAGGTCATCGCCGTGGCCGTGGACGTCGGCCAGGGCGGCGAGGACCTGGACGTCATCCGCAAGCGCGCGCTCGACTGCGGTGCGGTCGAGGCCGAGGTCGCCGACGCCTCCGACGAGTTCGCCAACGAGTACTGCCTCCCGGCGATCAAGGCGAACGCCCTCTACATGGACCGGTACCCGCTGGTCTCGGCCCTCTCCCGGCCGGCCATCGTCAAGCACCTGGTCGCCGCCGCCAAGAAGCACGGCGCCACGACCGTCGCCCACGGCTGCACCGGCAAGGGCAACGACCAGGTCCGCTTCGAGGCGGGCATCGTCGCCCTCGCCCCGGACCTCAAGTGCATCGCCCCGGTCCGCGACTACGCCATGACCCGGGACAAGGCCATCGCCTTCTGCGAGGAGAAGCAGCTCCCGATCGCGACCACCAAGAAGTCCCCGTACTCCATCGACCAGAACGTCTTCGGGCGCGCCGTCGAGACGGGCTTCCTGGAGGACATCTGGAACGCCCCGATCGAGGACATCTACGAGTACACCTCGAACCCGGCCCTGCCGCGCGAGGCCGACGAGGTCGTCATCTCCTTCAAGGAGGGCGTCCCGGTCGCCATCGACGGCAAGCCCGTCACCGTGCTGCAGGCCATCCAGCAGCTCAACGACCGCGCCGGAGCCCAGGGCATCGGCCGGATCGACATCGTCGAGGACCGCCTCGTGGGCATCAAGTCCCGTGAGGTGTACGAGGCCCCGGGCGCGATCGCGCTGATCACGGCCCACCAGGAGCTGGAGAACGTCACCGTCGAGCGCGAGCTGGCCCGCTACAAGCGGCAGGTCGAGCAGCGCTGGGGCGAGATGGTCTACGACGGCCTGTGGTTCTCCCCGCTCAAGCGGGCCCTGGACGGCTTCATCAACGAGGCCAACCAGCACGTCACCGGTGACATCCGGATGACCCTGCACGGCGGCCGCGCCGTCGTCACCGGCCGGAAGTCGGACGAGTCGCTGTACGACTTCAACCTGGCGACCTACGACTCGGGCGACACCTTCGACCAGTCCAAGGCCCAGGGCTTCATCGAGATCTTCGGGCTCTCCTCGAAGATCGCGGCCCGCCGCGACCTCGCCTGACCGACCGGCAGTCCGTACCGCCTCCCCGTTACCTCCGCGGCGGGGAGGCGGTTGCACATCCGGAGCCCTTCGGGCCCCGGAGCCTTACCAGCAGTCAAAGCCATGCAGTCTTGAGGAGCAGTAGCTGTGAGCAGCAACAAGGGTGACGTCCGGCTCTGGGGCGGCCGGTTCGCCGACGGTCCTTCGGAGGCGCTGGCCCTGCTGTCGGCGTCGGTCCACTTCGACTGGCGCCTCGCGCCGTACGACATCGCGGGCTCCCGCGCCCACGCCCGCGTGCTCCACAAGGCGGGCCTGCTCACGAGCGAAGAGCTCGACCGCATGATCGCCGGACTCGACCAGCTCGAAGCCGACGTGGCGGACGGCTCCTTCACCGGCACCATCGCCGACGAGGACGTGCACACCGCCCTGGAGCGCGGTCTGCTGGAGCGGCTCGGCGCCGAGCTCGGCGGCAAGCTGCGCGCCGGCCGGTCCCGCAACGACCAGGTGGCGACCCTCTTCCGGATGTACCTGCGCGACCACGGCCGGATCATCGGCGGCCTGATCGCTGACCTCCAGGACGCGCTGGTCGGCCTCGCCGAGACGCATCACGACGTGGCCATGCCGGGCCGGACCCACCTCCAGCACGCCCAGCCGGTGCTCTTCGCCCACCACGTCCTGGCACACGTGCAGTCCCTGTCCCGGGACGCGGAGCGGCTGCGCCAGTGGGACACCCGCACCGCGGTCTCCCCGTACGGCTCGGGCGCCCTGGCCGGCTCCTCGCTGGGGCTGGACCCGGAGCAGGTCGCCGCCGACCTGGGCTTCGAGCGGGGCTCGGTCGGCAATTCGATCGACGGCACGGCCTCGCGCGACTTCGTCGCCGAGTTCGCCTTCATCACCGCGATGATCGGGATCAACCTGTCCCGGATCGCGGAGGAGATCATCATCTGGAACACGAAGGAGTTCTCCTTCGTGACGCTGCACGACGCCTTCTCGACCGGCTCGTCGATCATGCCGCAGAAGAAGAACCCGGACATCGCGGAGCTGGCGCGCGGCAAGTCGGGCCGCCTCATCGGCAATCTGACGGGCCTGCTCGCGACCCTGAAGGCGCTGCCCCTGGCGTACAACCGGGACCTCCAGGAGGACAAGGAGCCCGTCTTCGACTCCTGCGACACCCTCGAGGTCCTGCTGCCGGCCTTCACCGGCATGATGGCGACCCTCACGGTCAACCGGGAGCGGATGGAGGAGCTGGCCCCGGCGGGCTTCTCGCTCGCCACCGACATCGCCGAGTGGCTGGTCAAGCAGGGCGTGCCGTTCCGGGTGGCCCACGAGGTGGCCGGCGAGTGCGTCAAGGTCTGCGAGGGCGAGGGCATCGAGCTGGACCAGCTGACGGACGAGCAGTTCGTGAAGATCTCGGAGCACCTGACTCCCGAGGTCCGGACCGTGCTGAACGTCAAGGGCGCCCTGGCCTCGCGGAGCGGCCGCGGCGGCACCGCCCCGTCGGCGGTCGCCACCCAGCTCACCGAGCTGAAGGCCGACCTGGTCATCCAGCACGCCTGGGCGGCCCACAAGCAGTAGGCGCCCCCACTGCGTCCGCCGCCCTGCGGCCCGCACGCCCGTAGGACCCGGATCCGGGTCCGGGCCTGTACGTCCGCACGCGGCGGAATGCCCGGAGGGGCGGCAGGAGCCCTGTGCTCCCGCCGCCCCTCCGGCGCTTGCCGCAGCCGCCGGGCGCCCTCACCGGCCACTGCCCGGCCTCGGGGAAGTCGCCCGTGCGCCGCCGCGCCTCACGCGACCCACGCCGCCAGCGCGTCGAAGTCCGCGCGGACCAGTCCGATCCGCTCGTCGATGCGCATCAGCAGGGTCTGCGCCGGGTGGCGCTGGTCGACGTACTCGCGGTCCATCGCCGTGATGTCGTCGTCGATCCAGGCGAACGGTCGCTCGCCCGCGTATTCGAGGACGTACTGGGTCTTCCAGAACGTGCCGCGCGGCGCCCGGCCGTGCATCACCGGCCAGTCGATGAAGGGGAGCCTCGGCAGCCCCAGGTGCGGGGCTATCCAGTCGTTGGCCTCGTCCTTCCACGTGGTGGCCCAGACCAGCTCGTAGGCGTCCGCGAGGGCGAGCAGCTGAGCCCCGTGGTCGTGGTTGAGCCACACCCGCAGCGGCTTGGCCCGTTCCGCCTCCGTCCAGCCCGTCGGGCGCATCCGGTGGGTGCGGTAGCCCTCGGGGCGGCGCTGGGCCTTGGCCGCGTAGGGGTTCAGCGGCCCGTCGACGTCGATCAGCAGGAGTGGCTTCATTGCGGCAGGATTCCGTTCCGGCTGCCCCTCGGACAGCTCATTTTTCGACTTAATGAGACACTGACGTCTCATTCGGGGTATGTTTGTCTCATGGCCATGGATCGTGACCAGGTGCTCCGCGCTGCGGCCGCCCTGCTTTCCCGCAAGTCGACCGCCACGATGGACGAGGTCGCCCGCGCCGCCGGCATTGGGCGCGCGACCCTCCACCGGCACTTCGCCGGACGCGACGCCCTCGTACGGGCCCTCGAAGAACTCGGCATCCGGGAGTTCGAGGTGGCGTTCGACAACGCCCGCCTCGACGAGGGCACGGCGCTGGAGGCGATCAGACGCCTCGTCGCCGAGTCCGAGCCCAACGCCCAGCTGCTGGCCTTCCTCGTCACCGAGAACCAGCTGTTCGAGGGCGACGAGGTCAACGAGGGGTGGGCCCGGCTCGATGCCCGCGTCAGCGCGCTCTTCCGGCGCGGCCAGGAAGAGGGCGACATCCGGATCGACCTGAGCCCCGCGTGGCTCACCGAGGCGCTCTACGCGCTCGTCGGCGCCTGCGCCTGGGCCGTGATGGACGGCCGGGTCGCCGCCAAGGACTTCCAGTACATGATCATCGAGCTGTTGCTCGGTGGCGCCAGACGGAGTGTGGAGAAATGAGCAGCACCCAGCAGCTGAACGGCCCGACCGGGACGGAGACCAGGAGCCGCGGCCGCTGGCTCGCCCTGGGCGTGCTGGTGCTCGCCGTGCTGCTCGTCGCCGTCGACGCGACCGTACTCGGCCTCGCCACGCCCGCGCTCTCCGAGGACCTCAAGCCGTCCGGCACCCAGCTGCTGTGGATAGGCGACATCTACTCCTTCGTCATCGCCGGACTCCTGGTCTCCATGGGCAGCCTCGGTGACCGCATCGGCCGCAAGAAGCTACTGCTCACCGGCGCCACCGCGTTCGGTGCCGTGTCCGTGCTCAACGCCTACGCGAGCAGCCCCGAGATGATGATCGTCGCCCGGGCCCTGCTGGGCGTGGCCGGTGCGACCCTGATGCCGTCCACCCTCGCGCTGATCCGCAACATCTTCCACGACCCCAAGGAGCGCAGCCTCGCGATCGGCATCTGGGGCGCCACCGCCTCGGCCGGCGCGGCCGTCGGCCCGGTCGTCGGCGGAGCCCTGCTCCAGCACTTCTGGTGGGGCTCGGTCTTCCTGATCAACCTCCCCGTGATGATCGCCCTGGTCGTCGTCGGAATCAAGCTGCTTCCCGAATCCAAGAACCCCGTCGCCGGCCCCTGGGACCTCGTCAGCGTGGGCCTCTCCCTCGTCGGCGTGATCAGCGTGGTCTACGCCGTCAAGGAAGTCGCCACCCACGGCGTGACCTGGGAGGTCGCGGCCACCGCGGTACTCGGCGCGGGCTCCCTGTACGCCTTCGTGCGCCGCCAGTTCGGCCTGGCGTCCCCGCTGCTCGACATGCGGCTCTTCAAGCACCGCGGCTTCTCCGGCGCGGTCCTAGCCGACCTGCTCACCGTTTTCGGCCTCTCCGGGCTGGTCTTCTTCCTCTCCCAGTTCCTGCAGCTCGTCCAGGGCCGCGACCCGCTGGAGGCGGGCCTCGCCGAACTGCCCGCCGCCATCGGCGCGGTGGTCACC
This sequence comes from Streptomyces sp. NPDC091682, assembly GCF_044756625.1. Classification (NCBI taxonomy): domain Bacteria; kingdom Bacillati; phylum Actinomycetota; class Actinomycetes; order Kitasatosporales; family Streptomycetaceae; genus Streptomyces; species Streptomyces sp. NPDC091682. The sequence continues at coordinate 49,495 of NZ_JBIVTH010000009.1, forward strand.
GGCCTGATCGCGGGCCGGTACGCCCGCCGGTACTCGGTGCGGTCCATCGTGGCCGGCGGACTCGGCGCCATCGGCGCGGCCCTCGCCGTGCTCACCCTGATCCACAAGGAGAGCGGCTACCCGCTGCTCGGCGCGGCCCTGCTCGTCGTCGGCCTCGGTGCCGGATTCTCCTTCACCGTCACCGCCGACGTGATCCTCTCCAGCGTGCCCAAGGAGCAGGCGGGCTCGGCCTCCGCCGTCTCCGAGACGGCGTACGAACTCGGCGCCGCCCTCGGCATCGCCCTGCTCGGCTCCATCGTCACCGGCGTCTACCAGAGCTTCACCGCCCCGGCCTCGGTCGCGGGCCCGGTCGCCGACGCCGCGCACGAATCCCTCGGCGGGGCCGTCGAGGCCGCCAAGGCACTGGACCCGCACACCGCCCAGGTGATGGTGGGCGCGGCCCAGGACGCCTTCGTCGACGGGCTGCGGCTCGCCTCCGGCGTCGGTGCGGCCGTACTGCTGGCCACCGCCGTGGCCGCCTGGTTCCTGCTCAAGGGCCAGCGGCTCCAGGACGGCCTCGAGCACTGACCGCCCGCCGAACGGGTGCCTTTCCGGCTAGAGTTGACAGGTCGTCGAAGTGCGGGACACCATCCCGGCGATGGAGATCAACGATCTGACCCCGGCGGAACGCCGCGTCTGGGAAGCCTTCCCGCGCGGCGACGGGGTCGACTTCCGGCACGCTCCCGAGGACAGCTCCGTCGACGGGGCCGACTGGGGTCCCGACCGCACCCTGCGCGCCGAGGTGCTGCGAGCGATCCTGCTGGGAGCCGGCCCCGTCGTGCAGGGCCGGATCCCCGGTCTCAAGATCAAGGGCGCGAAGATCGTGGGCAAGCTCGACCTGCGCTACGCCGTGATCGACCACCCCATCCGGCTGCGCGACTGCTGGTTCGAGCGCAAGCCCCTGATCTACGGGGCCCAGCTGCGCGCCCTGGTCCTCGGCTACTCCACCCTGCCCGGCCTGACGGCCTCCACGGTGCGCGTCGAGGTGGTCCTACGGCTCTCCTGCTGCCGGATCGCCGGGCCCGTGCGGCTCCAGGGCGCCAAAATATCCGGGGGGCTCTTCCTCCAGGGCGCCGTGATCGGCCCCACGGCCGGCGAGGAGGCGGACGAGCCCCCGCTCCAGCTCAACCACATCGAGGTCGACACCGACATCATCGCGAACGACCTGACCGTGCACGGCCAGCTCCGCCTCAACGGGGCCACCGTCGGCGGCCAGATCCAGCTCGACCGCGCCCGGCTGCTGGCTCCCGGGGGGATCGCCCTGCACGCCGAGAACCTGACCGTCGGCACCGACCTGCGCGCGCACCGGATGCAGGCCCGCGGCATGGTCAACCTCACCGGCTCCCGGATCCCGGGCCAGGTCAACCTCACCCGCGCCGACCTCGCCAATCCGGACGGGACCGCTCTGCGCGCCTCCAGCTGCGCCATCGGCGAGCTGTGGCTGCGCCGCTGCGACCCGGTCCGGGGCGACGTGAACCTGCGCCGGTCCACCGTCGACCTGCTCCACATCGACCCGCAGGCCTGGCCCGAGCGGATCGCCATCGACGGCCTGACCTACCGCACCCTCGCCCCGCACCTGCCCGCCGAGCAGCGACTGCCCGCCTTGGAGCGGGAGGAGTCCGGGTACCTCACGTACGCCTACGAACAGCTCGCGGCGGCCTACCGCACGGCGGGTGACGAGGCGGCCGCCCGGACCGTCCAGCTCGCGAAGCTGCGCAGGCACCGCCACACCCTGCCCCAGGCCGCCCGGGCGTGGGGGCTGCTCCAGGACGTCACCGTCGGCTACGGCTTCCGGCCGCTGCGTGCGGCGGGATGGCTGCTGGCGTTACTGATGACCGGGTCGATCGCGTACGGCATCGACCCGCCGCGCGCCCTGAAGGCGGGGGAGGCACCGGACTTCAACCCGGTCTTCTACACGATCGACCTGATGGTGCCGATCGTCGGTTTCGGCCAGGAGGGGGCCTTCGCGCCGGGCGGCCTGCACCAGTGGCTGTCGTACCTGCTGATCGTGACCGGCTGGATCCTCGCCACCACCACGGCGGCGGGCGTCAGCCGGTCACTCCAGCGTCAGTAGGCGCGGCGCGGGTCAGGCGGCCTTCGCCTTGGTGGCGTACATGTCGACGTACTCCTGGCCCGAGAGGCGCATGACCTCGGCCATCACCGAGTCGGTGACGGCGCGCAGCACGTAGCGGTCGCGGTCCATGCCCTCGTAGCGGGAGAACTCCATCGGCTCGCCGAAGCGGACGGTGACCCGGCCCGGGCGCGGCATGCCGGCGCCGCCCGGCTGGAGCTTGTCGGTGCCGATCATGGCGAACGGCACCACGGGGGCGCCGGTCATCAGGGTGAGGCGGGCGATGCCGGTCCGGCCGCGGTAGAGGCGGCCGTCGGGGGAGCGGGTGCCCTCGGGGTAGATGCCGAAGATCTTGCCCTCTTCGAGGATCCGGCGCCCGGTCATCAGGGCCGCCACGCCGCCGTTGGCCCCGTCACGGTCGACGGGGATCATGCCGGAGCCGCTGAAGAACCAGGCCATGGCGCGGCCCTTGATCCCCTTGCCGGTCACGTACTCGTCCTTGCCGATGAAGTGGACCGTGCGGTCGCACACCAGCGGCAGGATCATGGAGTCGATGAAGGTGAGGTGGTTGCCCGCCAGAATCACCGGTCCGGACCCGGGGATGTTCTCGATGCCCTCCACGCGGGTGCGGAACATCATGCGCATGACCGGTCCGACAGTGGCTTTGATGAGCTTCGTACGGAACAACGTGGGCCCTCCGGCATCGAAAAGCGGTTCGCGCACCCACCACACGGCGGTAGCGCAGGTGAGGACGATACTCGCGGGTCAGCTCCGAGCGCACATCGGGTTCACGTGTCGGATACGCAGTGTTGACGCACGTTTCCGCCACGTTCCCCGGATGTGCCGTCGTCGCACGCCCCGCAGTCACCCCTATTTGCCTACCATCGGCACGCCGATCGCGGGCCGCGACACGGCGATCACGAAGAGGAGTGGCACTCATGACACAGGGTGGGGCAGCGCGGCGCACGGTCCTGGGGGCGGCCGTCCTGGCGGCGGGGACCGGGATCACGGGACTCGCGGCGGGTTCCGCCGCCGCGGACGACGGCTACGGCCACGGCGACGGCCGCGGAAACGGTGACGGGGGCCACCGGGACCTTCCCCACCCGACGGTCATCGGCCATCGCGGAGCCAGCGGGTACCGTCCGGAGCACACGATCGGTTCCTACCAGCTCGCCCTCGACCTGGGCGCCGACGTCATCGAGCAGGACCTCGTCCCGACCAAGGACGGCCACCTGGTGTGCCGCCACGAGAACGAGATCGGCGGGACCACCGACGTCGCCGACCACCCCGAGTTCACCGCGCGGCGCACCACGAAGTCCGTCGACGGGGTCGCCGTCACCGGCTGGTTCACCGAGGACTTCACCCTGGCCGAGCTGAAGACCCTGCGCGCGAAGGAACGCATCCCCGCCGTCCGCCAGCGCAACACGCTCTACGACGGCCAGTGGGCCGTGCCCACCTTCGAAGAGGTGCTCCGCTGGGCCGACCGCGAGGGCAAGCGGCGCGGCAGGCGGGTGTGGCTGCACGTCGAGACCAAGCACCCCAGCTACTTCCGGGGTCTGGGCCTCGGCCTGGAGGAGCCCCTCGCCAAGCTCCTGCGCCGCTACGGGCGCGACGGACGCAGCGCCGCCGTCTTCCTCCAGTCCTTCGAGCCCTCCAGCATCCAGCGGCTCTCCCGGCTGGTCTCCGCGCCCCGCGTGGTCCTGCTCTCCGCGGCCGCCACCCGCCCCTGGGACTTCGAGGTGGCCAAGGACCCGCGCACGGTCGCCGACCTGGTCAAGCCCGAGGGCCTGAAGTGGATCGCCGGCTTCGCCCAGGGCATCGGCCCGACCATGGACCTGATCCTCCCGCGCGACGCGGCCGGCAAGCTCGGCGCCCCGACCACCCTGGTGAAGGACGCCCACGCCCGGGGGCTGTTGCTGCACCCCTACACCGCGCGCAACGAGAACAGCTTCCTGCCCGCCGAGTACCGCAAGGGGACCGACCCCACCGCGTACGGGGACGCCCTCGGTGCCTTCCGGACCTACTTCGAACAGGGCATCGACGGGATCTTCACCGACAACCCGGACACCGGGCTGCTCGCGGCGGAGGCCTTCCGCCCGGGCCGACGCCCCGTCAACCGCTGAGCGCGGCTGCCCGTACGAGTGGGCCGGGCCCGGTGGGGAAACCGTCCGGCCCGGTCCGCTCGTCCCGCCCGGCATGGACCTGCTGAAGGCTGACTACGTCGACAAGCTCGGCCCGCTCCTCTCCGCCGAGGCGGCCGCGGAGGCCCCGGGCACCGGAATGGACGCGGCCGACCTGGAACAAGCCGTCTGGGTCAGGCTGCTGGAGAGCGGCCGGCACGCGCCCGATCCGGCCGAACCCGCGGAGCCGGCGCGGTGGCTGCGCCGGGCGGTCCGGGCGGAGGCCCGCCTGGCCCGGCGCCGGGCCAGGCGGGAAATCCCGTACGGCCACCGCCAGCACCCTGTGGACGGGAGCGCACCGGCCGGCGCAGCCCCCGCGGCCGAGCCCGAAGACGCCCTCCTGCACGGCGAGGAGAACCGCGCACTCCGATCGGCGGTCGCCCGTTTACCCGGCCGCTGTCCCGAGCTGATGAAGGCACTTCTTTCGCCCAGAGACCTCACTTACCGTGAAATCGCAGGAGAGTTGGGTATCTCACAAGGAAGTTTGGGGCCCGTCCGTTCCCGTTGCCTGGGATGTCTGCGCAGAATGCTGGCTGCAGAGGTTGCGGCTCCTGGCCTGCGGGGAAAGGAGCGGTAGACCAACGGGCTACCAGGTGAGCTGGAGGCATGCGCACATGGGCATGAGCGTGACCATTTCGGCGGCGGCTGCCGAGGACGCTGAGCAGATCTTCAAACTGCAGTACCTGGCCTTCCAGCGGGAGGCCGAGCTGTACGGCAACTACCTCATCCAGCCGCTCACCCAGTCCCTGGACTCCCTCAAGGGGGAACTGGCGACGGACACCGTCCTGGTGGCCCGGCTCGGCGACGAGATCGTCGGAACCGTGCGCGGCAACGTCGACGAGGACGGCACCGGCAAGATCGCCAAGCTCTGCGTGCACCCCCGACTGCAGGGTCACGGCCTCGGGGCGCGCCTGCTGCGCGCGGTCGAGGAAGCCCTGGCGGGCCCCGGCCGCACCGCCCGCTTCCGCCTGCACACCGGACACAAGAGCGAGGCGAACCTGCGCCTCTACCGCAAGGCCGGCTACGTCAAGGTCGGCGGCCGCACCGCGTCCGACGGCGTCCAGCTGGTGATCCTGGAGAAGGAAGCCAAGGACCCGACGGACTTCACGGTCAGCGCGTAGCCGCCCCTCAGCGCTTGCGCAGCCAGAGCATCCCGGTGATCGGCAGGATCACCGGGATGAACAGGTAGCCCATCCCGAACTGGGACCACACGGTCGTGTCGGGGAAGGACTCGGGTCGCACCAGGGTCCAGGTCCCCACGGCCAGCACACCGGCCAGCTCGGCGGCGCAGCAGACCAGCGCCGCCCTGCGGGCCTTCTCGCCGCCGCGCACGAGCGAGTACGTGATGAACGCGTAGACCAGCGCGGCCACGGCGGACAACGAGTACGCCAGCGGAGCCCGGTCGAACTCGGTGGAGATCTGGAAGGCCGAGCGGGAGACCGCGCCCACCACCATCACCCCGTACAGCCACACCAGCAGCAGACCGGGCCCGGAGACCAGCCGCCCCCGCCCGGAGGTCGTGGTGGCGGCGCCGGTGGCGTCCGTCCTGTCGGAGTCAGGCACCGGTGGTTCCCCAGATGTCGTAGAGCCGTACTTCGAGGACGGCGAGCACGACGGCGCCGGCGGCCACCGTGATCGATCCCCACTTGGTCCGCTCGCTCAGCGAGAGCACCCCGGCGGCCGGGACCGCGGCGAACGCGCCCACCAGGTAAGCCACGAAGATCACCGTGCCCTCGTCGGGCTTCTCGCCCTGGGCCAGCTTGACCAGGCCGATCACCAGCTGCGCCAGGACCAGCACGGTCACGACGGCCATGCCGATGAAGTGCCAGTCCTTGGTCGGCTGGTCCCGCCATGCGGCGTGGCCGCACCAGGCGGCGAGGGCGAGTGCGGCCACGCCGATGGCGACCGTCAGGGCGTCGAGCATGCAGCGAGGGTATTACGGGCCATAAGACCCGGTGCGCGCACCCCTGTCTCCCGGAAGCCCGCGCACGGCCCGCGCACGGCCCGCGCCGCACCCGCGCTCCACCCGTGCGCCGCACCCGCGCGCTGTCCTCGTGCACGGCGCGGCGACCGTGGTCTTGACCACAGCGGGCCGGGTCGCCGCACTCCGGACCGGGCGGGCCGGACGGCCCCGGCATGCCGCGTCGGCGCAGGTCGGCGGCGGGGACTCGGCCTCGGACGGGAGGGGTGGCCTTGACCGGTGTCGTCCGGTATGTGGTCGAAATGCGTCCGCTATTCGGACGTCTTTGATCGGTCAGGGGATACGTCTGCTTTACTGGGGCCCATGACCACGACGAGCAGCCGCACCCTTGCGACCGAGGCGACGATGACGCCCGGTGCTCGTTGTATGTGTCGAATGTGCGCCTTCTGAGGGCCCCTTCCTGAGCCTCGCGCCCCGAAGCGAGACCAGCCGCGCCACCACGTCACCAGCTGATGAACAGCACGGCTCGCTCCTGCCCCGCGCACGTGTCGACACCGTCATTTTCTGACGGTTCGTCCCGTATCGCGTCCCCAGATTGTTTGCCCCGTGCCGGCAGCCCGCTGCGCCGCGCACTCGACAGCGACGGAAATCCTGTGATCACCACATCAGGCCTCACGAAGGTCTACCAGTCCCGTGGCCGCGAGGTCACCGCCCTGGACGGCGTCGATCTCCACGTCCGCGAGGGCGAGGTCTACGGAGTCATCGGCCAGAGCGGCGCAGGCAAATCCTCCCTGATCCGCTGTGTCAACCTGCTGGAGCGCCCCACCACCGGCACGGTGACCGTGGACGGCGTCGACCTCACCGCCCTCGCCGGCCGCGGCCGCCGCGCGGGCAAGGAGCTCCGCCAGGCCCGCAGCCGCATCGGCATGGTCTTCCAGCACTTCAACCTGCTGTCCTCGCGCACCGTCCAGGCCAACGTCGAGCTGCCCCTGGAGATCCTCGGCATCTCCGGCCGCGAGCGCTCCCGCAAGGCCCTCGAACTCCTCGACCTGGTCGGCCTCGCCGACAAGGCCAAGGCCTACCCGACCCAGCTCTCCGGCGGCCAGAAGCAGCGCGTCGGCATCGCCCGCGCCCTGGCCGGCGATCCCAAGGTGCTGCTGTCCGACGAGGCCACCAGCGCCCTGGACCCCGAGACCACCCGCTCCGTCCTCGGGCTGCTGCGCGACCTCAACCAGCAGCTCGGCCTCACCGTGCTGCTCATCACGCACGAGATGGACGTGGTCAAGACCGTCTGCGACTCGGCCGCCCTGATGAAGAACGGCCGGATCATCGAGTCCGGCACCGTCGCCGAACTCCTCGCCACCCCCGGCTCCGAGCTCGCCGGCGAACTCTTCCCGGTCACCGGCACCGCCACCGGCCCCGACCGCACGGTCGTCGACGTCACCTTCCACGGCGAAGCCGCCGTCCGGCCGGTCATCTCGCAGCTCTCGCGCACGTACAACATCGACATCTCGATCCTCGGCGCCGCGATGGACACCGTCGCGGGCCGGCAGATCGGCCGCATGCGCATCGAACTGCCCGGCGGTTACGAGGACAACGTCGTGCCGGTCGGCTTCCTGCGCGAGCAGGGCCTCCAGGTCGACGTCATCGACGAGATCGACAACGAACTGGCCGAGCTGGTCAAGGACGGTGCCAAGTGACCTGGTCCGAAATGCAGCCCCTGCTCACCCAGGGCACCTACGACACCCTCTACATGGTGCTGTGGTCCACCCTGGTGACCGTGCTCGGCGGCCTGCCCATCGGCATCCTGCTGGTCCTCACCGACAAGGGCGGCCTCCTGCAGAACCAGCCGCTCAACAAGGTCCTCGGCGTGATCGTGAACATAGGCCGCTCGCTGCCGTTCATCATCCTGCTGATCTTCCTGATCCCGGTCACCACGGCGGTCGTCGGCACCTTCATCGGCCCCACCGCCATGATCGTCCCGCTCGCCATCGGCGCCGTCCCCTTCTTCGCCCGGCTCGTCGAGACCGCCGTCCGCGAGGTGGACCACGGTCTCATCGAGGCCGTCGAGTCCATGGGCGGCGGCATCCCCACCCTGGTCGGCAAGGTGCTCCTCCCGCAGGCCCTGCCCTCCCTGGTCGCCGGTGTCACCACCACCGTCATCACCCTTGTCGGCTACTCGGCCATGGCCGGCGCCGTCGGCGGCGAAGGACTGGGCTCCAAGGCCATCACCTACGGCTTCCAGCGCTTCGAGACCGGCTTCATGATCGCCACCGTCGTGGTCCTGATCGCCCTCGTCACGGTGATCCAGCTGCTCGGCGACGGGGCGGTCCGCCTCCTCGCCCGCCGCGGCAGGGCCGCCTGAAAAGACTTTCCCCCCAACAGAGCCCGCACTTGTCGTGCTTGGGCCGCCACCCCAGCAAGTCATCCGTACTTGTTCAGCAAGAAAGGCACTCTTCGTGCGTAAGAACATCAAGCTCACCGCCCTCGCCGCCACGGCCACCGCGCTCGCCCTCGGCCTCACCGCCTGCGGCAGCTCCTCGGACCCGTCGTCGGCGAAGGCCGACGGCGGCAAGGCCGACGAGAGCAAGCCCCTCGTCATAGCCGCCTCCCCGAGCCCCCACGCCGACGTCCTGAACTTCGTCAAGGACAAGCTCGCGGCCAAGGAAGGCCTCAAGCTGGAGGTCAAGGAGTTCACGGACTACGTCCTGCCGAACACCGCCACCGAGCAGGGCCAGGTCGACGGCAACTACTTCCAGCACAAGCCGTACCTCGACGACTTCAACAAGAAGAACAACACCCACGTCGTGCCCGTCGCGAACGTGCACCTGGAGCCCCTCGGCCTCTACTCCAAGAAGATCAAGGCCATCGGTGACATCAAGGCCGGCCAGACCATCGCCGTCCCCAACGACACCACCAACGAGGGCCGCGCGCTCCAGCTGCTCGCCGCCAACAACCTGATCACCCTCAAGGAGGGTGTCGGCACCAGCGCCAAGCTGTCCGACATCACCGACAAGAAGGGCCTGGAGTTCAAGGAGCTGGAGGCCGCCACGGTCCCGCGCGCCCTGAACGACGTGGACGCCGCGGTCATCAACGGCAACTACGCCCTCGAGGCCAAGCTCTCGCCCGCCAAGGACGCGCTGATCCTCGAGAAGGCCGAGGGCAACCCCTACGCCAACTTCCTCGCGGTCAAGGACGGCAACCAGAACGACCCGCGGATCCAGAAGCTGGCCAAGCTGCTGAACTCCGACGAGGTCAAGAAGTTCATCGAGGAGAAGTACCAGGGCTCGGTCATTCCGGCCTTCGGCGCCCCGGCCGCTTCCTGAACCGGTATCTCCTGATCCGGTTCCTCCCGAACCGGTCATGAATCTCGGCCCCGCACGCACCTGACGGCGCGCGGGGCCGAGCTCTGCCCGCTTCCGGGCAACCCGACCCTGCACATCACCCGGTCGATGCTGCATGCTGTGGCCTACGAACCGCACGCACGGTCCCGCACGAACGGTCCCGCACCGCGGTCGCATCGCACCACGGTCGCACCACGGTCTCAGGCATGGAGCTGCGCATGACTACCACCTTCCCGGACGTCACCATCAGCACGGACCGGCTGGTGCTGCGCCCCTTCGAGGAAGAGGACGTCACCGCGCTGACCGAGATGATGAACGACGAGCACGTCACCGCCTGGACCGGTGTGCCCCACCCCTACACCCGCGCCGAAGCGCACGCCTGGGCCACCCGGCACTCCCACGCGGAACGCACCGAGGGCCGCGGCATCGTCTTCGCCGTCACCGAGTTCCTCACCCAGCGCCTCGTCGGCATCGTGCACCTCCAGGGCACCAACTGGCACACCCGCGCCACCGAGGTCGGCTACGTCACCGCCCCCTGGGCCCGCGGCGAGGGCTACGCCAGCGAGTCCGTCCTGGCAGTCGCCCAATGGCTCTTCCGCGCCCAGGGGTTCGAGCGGCTCGAACTGCGCACCGCCGCCGACAACACCGCCTCGCAGCAGGTGGCCCAGAAGATCGGCTGCATCAGCGAGGGCGTCCTGCGCAACGCGTGGATAGTGCGGACGCAGACGGTCGACGGCGGTTGGGTCGACACCCGCACCGACCTCATCGTCTGGAGCCTGGTCCCCGAAGACCTCGACGAGGTCGACGGCTACGACAGCTACGGCAGCTACGACGGATACGCCCGCAGCACCGCCTTCCCGCACCGGGCCGACGCGAACGGCCACCCCGTCGGCGCCGACTGGAACTGAACTGATGACCGGGTAGTCTCACCGTGCCCGCCCCGACGAAACTTCGCCCGCCCCCCGGCTACCGCTGGGCGGTGCCCCCTGCCAGACCAGGAGACTGACGACGATGGCCGACCGGGTCACGGTGATCGGCTGGGACGGTTCGCCCCTGACCGCGGGCGCCCGGTCCGCGCTCTCCGCCGCCACCCTCGTGGCCGGCGCCGCGCACCACCTCGCCCTCCCCGAAGTACCGCCCACCGCGGAGCGCATCCGCCTGGGCAGTGTCGGCCTCGCCGCACGCCGCATCGCCGGCCACCGCGGCACCGCGGTGGTCTTCGCCGACGGGGACCCGGGCTTCTTCGGCGCCGTACGCGTCCTGCGCGCCCCGGAGCACGGCCTGGAGGTCGAGGTGTTCCCGGCCGTGTCCTCCGTGGCCGCCGCCTTCGCCCGCGCCGGCATGCCCTGGGACGACGCGCAGGTGGTCGTCGCCCACCCCCGCACCCTGCGCCGCGCGGTCAACGTCTGCCGCGCCCACGCCAAGGTCGCCGTCCTCACCTCACCCGGCGCCGGCCCCGCGGAACTCGCACTGCTCCTCGAAGGAGTGCACCGCACCTTCGTCGTCTGCGAGGAACTCGGCACGGACCGGGAGCAGGTGAGCGTCCTCACCTCCGACAAGGCCGCCGACCACAGCTGGCGCGACCCGAACGTCGTCATCGTCATCGGGGGCGGGGGACCGGCCCCCGCCGAGGCGGGCTGGCTCCTCGGCCAGAGCACCGCCCGGTCCGTCGACCGCGGCTGGGCCGGGCCGCAGGCCGACGCGGGAGAAGGCGAGTCCGCCCAGCTCCGCGCGGCCCAACTCGCCCGGCTCGGCCCGCGCACCGGCGACCTCCTCTGGGACATCGGCGCCGGATCCGGCGGCGTGGCCGTGGATTCGGCCGCCCTCGGCGCCGCCGTCATCGCGGTGGACGCCGACCCGGCCGCCTGCGACCGCGTAACTGCCGCCGCCCGCGAGCGCGGAGTGCAGCTGCAGGCCGTCGCCGGGCGGGCGCCGCAGGTACTGGAGAACCTGCCCGAGCCCGATGTCGTCCGCGTCGGCGGTGGCGGCGCCGCCGTTGTCGCGGCCGTCGCCGAACGCCGTCCCGAACGGATCGTCAGCCACGCCTCCACCCGCGACGAGGCGGAGGCGATCGGCAGGGCACTCACCGAACACGGTTACGCCGTCGAGTGCGCGCTGCTCCAGTCCGTCGCCCTGGACACCCGGACCTGGGCCGAACAGGACCGTTCCGTGGTGTTCCTCCTGGCAGCGCAACGCCCCGCCACGCGCTGAGCCGAGGGCCGGGGTAGGCTGGCCGATCGTCGTACCGCTTCGGACCATTCGGGCATCGCGACACCACCGGGACGCGCGACGTGGCGCAGTCCACAGAGGACCGTGACGGTTATGGCCGTCACGGTGGCCGACGGGCGCGACAATGCTTACTGGTTGTCGTGCAGGCGCATGCGAGACGAGCTCGTCGCACCGCAACCCCGCAGGCAAACCGCTCGGCGGCCTCGTGGGCGACCGGGCGATCGAAGAGGCAACACCGATGGGCGAGGGGTAAGCATGACTGACACCGGCCAGGTCCCGGGCGAGGGTCTCCCGGACAGTGCGGGCATGGTGGATCAGCAGAGCGTCCCCGCTCCGGTCCAGATCCCGGCACCGATTCCCGCTGGCTACGCCTTCCAGGACCTCATGGACAACCCGGCCGAGCCGGAGGACGAGGAACTGCTGCTGATGCCGAGCGGCCAGGGTGCGTGGAGCGACCCGCAGGTCGTCCCGCAGGCCCCCGCCTTCCCCGCCGCGCCCCAGCTCGGCGAGGTACAGATGTACCCGGACCCGTCCTACGCCGCCGAGCCCGCCTACCCCGAGGCCCCGGTCGCGTACACCGAGTTCCCCCCGCCCGTGTTCCCCGACGGCGGCTACAGCGCGGGCGCGCACGAGACGGGCGGCCGTGACTCCGGCGCGCTCGACCTCGGCGGGCTCGTCGTACCGCCCCCGGCGGTCCCCGTCGCCCCGGCGGCCCCCGTCCGGCGCCCCCTGCACATGGGTCCGCCCGTGCCCGAGGCCAACGGCGGAGTCGTACGCTCCCTCGCCGACCGGGGCCCGGCCGCCGCGCCCGCCCAGGCCGTCCCCATGGCCGCCGTGAGCACCCCGTCGGCGCCCCTCCCGCTGCGCCAGGCAGGACCTCCGACCACGGGACCCGAGTACCTGGACGTCCCGCGCGCCGAGGCCGCCCCGGTCCCCGCGGCCCAGCCGGGCGAGATCCCGCCGCAGGCCGGTGCGCCGTGGACGCCGGAGCCGGTGGCGGAGCCCGCCCCGGCACCCGCCGAGGCCGTGGCGCAGCCCGTGGAGCCGGAGCCCGTCCCGGCCCTCGCGGAACCGGCGGTCCAGCCCGAGCCGGTGGCGGCCGAGCCGCTGCAGCCGGAGCCCGTCGCGGTCGAGCCGGAGCCCGTCGCCGTCGTCGAGCCGGAGCCGGAGCCGGTCGTGGTCGTCCCGGAGCCCGTCGCCGTCCAGCCGGAGCCGGTCGTGGCGGAGCCGGCCGAGGCCGCGGCCGGGGAGCCCCAGGCCCAGCCCGAGCCGGTGGCCGCCGTGGTGCCCGAGCCGGTCCAGCCGGAGCCCGTTGCCGAGGTCCAGCCCGCGGCCGAGCCGGAGCCGGTGGTCCCGGCCGAGCCGATCGCGGCCCCGCCGGTTGCGGTGGAGCCGCAGGCCGAGCCGGTGGCCCCCGTCGAGCCGGTGGCCGCCGTGGTGCCCGAGCCGGTCCAGCCGGAGCCGGGCGCCGAGGCGCAGCCGGCACCGGAGCCCGAGTCCGAGCCGCAGCCCGAGTCCGTGCCCGAGCCGGCGGCCGTGGAGCCGCAGCCCGAACCCGAGTCCGCGCCCCAGCCCGACCCGGTGGCCCAGCCCACCCCGGTGGCCCAGGCCGAGCCGGTGGCCGTGGAGCCCCGGCCCGAGGAGGCCGCCCCGGCCGAGCCCGCAGCCGCGGAATCCGCCGAGCCCGCCGCGGGCGAGGCGGCCCCCGGCTACGCCGACGCCGAGCGCGAGGCCGTCCTGCGCGTCATGCGCGAGCGCCGCGACATCCGCAAGGGCTTCCGGACCGACCCGATCCCGCACGAGGTGCTGCTCCGCGTCCTGGAGGCGGCCCACACCGCCCCCAGCGTCGGCCACTCGCAGCCGTGGGACTTCGTCGTCATCCGCTCCGCCGAGACCCGCCGCACGATGCACGAGCTCGCCCAGCGCCAGCGCGAGGCGTACGCGAAGTCGCTGCCCAAGGGCCGGGCGAAGCAGTTCAAGGAACTCAAGATCGAGGCCATCCTCGACACCCCGGTGAACATCGTCGTCACCGCCGACCCCACCCGGGGCGGACGCCACACCCTCGGCCGGCACACCCAGCCGCAGATGGCCCCGTACTCCTCGGCCCTCGCCGTCGAAAACCTCTGGCTCGCCGCGCGCGCCGAAGGCCTCGGGGTCGGCTGGGTCAGCTTCTTCGACGAGCGCGAGATGGTCCGCGAGCTGGGCCTGCCCGAGCACCTCGAGGTCGTCGCCTACCTCTGCGTCGGCTACGTCGACGAGTTCCCCGAGGAGCCCGAGCTGGCCCAGGCCGGCTGGTCGCAGCGCCGCCCGCTCTCCTGGGTGGTCCACGAGGAGACCTACGGCCGCCGCGCGCTGCCCGGTGAGGAGCCGCACGACCTGCTCTCGGAGACGGTCGCCAGCATCCGTCCGCTCGACGCGAAGGCCCTGGGCGAGGCCTGGGAGCGCCAGAAGCGCATGACCAAGCCCGCAGGGGCCCTGGGCATGCTGGAGATCATCTCCGCCCAGCTGTCCGGCCTCTCCCGGGTCTGCCCGCCGCCGATCCCGGAGCCGGCCGCGGTCGCGATCTTCGCCGGTGACCACGGCGTGCACGCCCAGGGCGTCACCCCGTGGCCGCAGGAGGTCACCACCCAGATGGTGGCCAACTTCCTTGGCGGCGGAGCGGTCTGCAACGCCTTCGCCAACCAGGTCGGCGCCGAGGTCTGCGTGATCGACGTCGGCGTCGCGGGCGACCTCCCCGCCACCCCCGGCCTCCTGCCCCGCAAGGTCCGCCCCGGCACGGCCGACCTCTCCACCGGCCCGGCGATGACCCGCGAGGAAGCCGTCGCGGCCATCGAGGTCGGCATCGAGACGGCCCGCGACCTGGTGGCGGCCGGCAACAAGGCCCTCCTCACCGGCGAGATGGGCATCGCCAACACCACGGTCTCGGCGGCCCTGATCTCCGTCTTCACCGGCGTGGACCCGGCCGAGGTCACGGGCCGCGGCACGGGCATCAACGACGAGACGCACGCCCGCAAGGTCGAGGTCGTCCGCCGCGCCCTGGAGCTCCACCAGCCCGACCCGGCGGACCCGATCGGCGTCCTGGCGGCCATCGGCGGCCTGGAGCACGCGGCCATCGTCGGCCTGCTCCTCGGCGGTGCGTCGCTGCGCACCCCGGTGATCCTGGACGGCGTCAGCGCCGGAGCCGCCGCCCTGGTGGCCCGCGCCATCGCCCCCGAGTCCCTGTCGGCCTGCATCGCGGGCCACCGCAGCGCCGAGCCGGGCCACGTCGCCGCGCTCAACAAGCTGGGCCTGCGCCCGCTGGTCGACCTGGACCTCCGCCTCGGCGAGGGCACGGGCGCCCTGCTCGCCCTCCCCCTGGTCCAGAGCGCGGCCCGCGCGATGCACGAGGTCGCCACGTTCGACTCGGCGGGCGTGACGGAGAAGTAGCCCCGGTCTCCCGGGGCTCCGCCCCGGACCCCGCGCCTCAATCGCCGGCGGGGCTGATTCAGCCCGGCGATCGGATCTGCCGTGGGGCGGGGACACTCCGGGACGTCCCCGCAGGCCGAGCGAACCCACCGCCGGTCGGCAGGCCGGTCCGGCTCGGGGTTCGCGAGCCGAGGAGACGTCCCGGAGGGGCACCGTCCCACCGCGAAGCCGTCCCACAGCCCCGCCGGCGTGTGAGGCGCAGGGCCCGGGGCGGAGCCCCGATCCGTGACCGGCACCCACGCACGACACGAGGCCGACCCCGCACATCGGGCCCGGCGGGAGCCAGGCGCAGCCCCGTCCGCGCCTCGGGACGGCCCGCGCCGTATGGTGGACCCGCACCAAGAATCCGCACGTCAGCACACCGCCGCTCCAGAGCCGCAGCGGCACGACAGAACGACCGCCGCACCAGGAGCCGCACCGCCATGGCCGAAACCCCCGCCTACCCCGTCGGTCTCCGACTCGCCGGCCGCCGCGTCGTCGTCATCGGCGGCGGACAGGTCGCGCAGCGCCGCCTTCCCGCACTCATCGCGGCCGGCGCCGACGTCCTGCTCATCTCGCCCTCCGCCACCCCCTCCGTGGACGCGATGGCCGAGACCGGCGAGATCCGTTGGGAGCGCCGCCGCTACCGGGACGGTGACCTCGCCGACGCCTGGTACGCGCTGATCGCCACCCAGAACCGCGAGGACAACGAGCGCGCCTCCGCCGAGGCCGAGCGCGAGCGCGTCTGGTGCGTCCGCGCCGACGACGCCTCCGCCGCCACCGCCTGGACCCCCGCGACCGGCCGCGTCGAGGGGGTCACCGTCGCCGTGCTGACCGGCAACGACCCCCGCCGCTCCGCGGCCGTGCGCGACGCCGTCGTGGAGGGCCTGCGCGACGGCACCCTCACCGCCCCGGCCCACCGGCACAAGGCCACCCCCGGCGTGGCCCTCGTCGGCGGCGGCCCGGGCGACCCGGACCTGATCACCGTGCGCGGCCGCCGCCTCCTCGCCGAGGCCGACGTGGTCATCGCCGACCGGCTCGGCCCCCGCGACCTGCTCGACGAGCTTCCGCCGCACGTCGAGGTCATCGACGCCGCGAAGATCCCGTACGGCCGGTTCATGGCCCAGGAGGCCATCAACAACGCCCTGATCGAGCACGCCCGGGCCGGCAAGGCCGTGGTCCGGCTCAAGGGCGGCGACCCGTACGTCTTCGGCCGCGGCATGGAGGAGCTCCAGGCCCTCGCCGAGGTCGGCATCCCCTGCACCGTCGTCCCCGGCATCTCCAGCTCCATCTCGGTGCCCGGCGCCGTCGGCATCCCGGTCACCCACCGCGGTGTGGCGCACGAGTTCACCGTGGTCAGCGGCCACGTCGGCCCCGACGACGCGCGCTCGCTCGTGGACTGGGCCTCCCTCGCCAAGCTCACCGGCACCCTGGTGATCCTGATGGGCGTCGACAAGATCGGCCTGATCGCCGAGGCGCTCGTGCGCCACGGCCGCTCCGCGGACACCCCTGTCGCGGTGATCCAGGAGGGCACCACCGCCACCCAGCGCCGGGTGGACGCCACCTTGGCCACGGTCGGCGAGACCGTGCGCGCCGAAGAGGTCCGTCCGCCGGCCGTCATCGTCATCGGGGAGGTCGTCCGCGTCAACGGCCCGGGCGACCCCACCCCGCCCACCACCAGCGCCTGACAGGCCGTTGGCACCACACCCAGGACAAGGCAGTATCACCCTGTGGCTGATCTCATCACCGTCAACGACCCCGACGACCCGCGCCTGCGCGACTACACGGGCCTGACCGACGTCGAACTCCGGCGCAGGCGCGAGCCCGCGGAAGGCCTCTTCATCGCCGAGGGCGAGAAGGTCATCAGACGCGCCAAGGACGCCGGGTACGAGATGCGCTCGATGCTGCTCTCCGCCAAGTGGGTCGACGTCATGCGCGACGTCATCGACGAACTCCCGGCCCCGGTCTACGCCGTGACCCCCGAGCTCGCCGAGCGCGTCACCGGCTACCACGTGCACCGCGGGGCCCTGGCCTCCATGCAGCGCAAGCCGCTGCCCACGGCCGAGGAACTGCTCTCCACGACCCGCCGCGTGGTCGTCATGGAAGCGGTCAACGACCACACCAACATCGGAGCCATCTTCCGCAGCGCCGCCGCCCTCGGCATGGACGCGGTGCTGTTGTCGCCCGACTGCGCGGACCCGCTCTACCGCCGCTCGGTGAAGGTCTCCATGGGAGCGGTGTTCTCCGTCCCCTACGCCCGCCTCGAGGCCTGGCCGAAGAGCCTGGACTCGGTGCGCGAGGCGGGCTTCAAGCTGCTCGCCCTCACCCCGCACGAGAAGGCCACGGCGATCGACGTGGCCGCGCCGCAGTCCCTGGAACGGGTCGCGCTGATGCTCGGTGCCGAGGGCGACGGCCTGTCCACGCCCGCGCTGGTCGCCGCTGACGAGTGGGTGCGCATCCCCATGGCCCACGGCGTGGACTCGCTGAACGTGGGCGCGGCGGCCGCGGTCGCCTTCTACGCGGTGGCCCAGGGCCGCGCCTGACCGGGCACGACCGGGCATGACCGGGCCTAGAGCTTCTGGGCCGCCGCGATGCCCAGCGCCACGATCAGCGTCACCACGACGAACACGATCAGCCGCTGGCGCATCAGCTTCGGATCCGGCCGCGAGGGGCGCCGTCCCGTCCCCGTCGTCCTGGGGGCCGGACGGCCGCCCGTACGCCCCGAGGTCGGCCGGGAGGTCGGCCCGCTGGGGTGCTGCGGGTTGCGGGAGGACGAGGGCCGCGAGTGCGGACCGCTCGGCGGGCCGCCCTGTGCCCGGGGCGCGGTGGAGCCGCCCGTACGGCGCTCCGTACGCCGGCCGGGGTACTCCTCGGCCACGCCGATCCGCTCGGCCTCGGGCAGCCGTCCGGTCGGCCGCTCGGCCCGGGCCCGCTGGGCCGGCGGACGCCCGTCGGAGAGCCCCTGCGCCTCGCGGGCCGCGATCTCCTTGAGCCGCATCGACAGCTGGAGCGTGCTGGGCCGCTCCTCGGGGTCCTTGGCGAGGCAGGCCCGCACCAGGGGCGCCAGAGCGTCCGGCACGCCCTGGAGGTGCGGCTCCTCGTGCACCACGCGGTACAGCATGACCTCGGAACTGCCGTGCCCGAAGGGCGAGTCGGCGGTGGCCGCGTAGGCCAGGGTGGCGCCCAGGGCGAAGACGTCGGTGGCCGGGGTGACGGCGGCGCCGCGCACCTGCTCGGGTGCGAGGAACCCGGGGGAGCCGACGGCCGTACCCACATGGGTGAGGGTGCTCGCCCCGGTGGCCCAGGCGATGCCGAAGTCGATGATCCGGGGGCCCTTGGGCGACAGCAGGATGTTCGAGGGCTTGAGGTCGCGGTGCACGACCCCCGCCTCGTGGACGGCTACCAGGCCCTCGGAGAGCGCGGCGCCCACGGCGGCGATCTGCGCAGCCGTCAGGGGGCCTTCCTCGGCCACCTTGTCGTGCAGCGAGGGACCGGGCACGTACTGGGTCGCGAACCAGGGGCGCTCGGCCTCCAGGTCGGCGGCCACCAGGCGTGCGGTGCACCCGCCCCGGATCCGCCGGGCGGCGGACACCTCGCGGGCGAACCGCGAGCGGAACTCCTGGTCCTCGGCCAGATCCGGCCGGATGACCTTGAGCGCGACGCGCTGCCCCCGCCGGTCCGACCCCAGGTAGACCACGCCCATGCCGCCGGCGCCGAGCCGCCGGTGCAGTCTGAACGAGCCGACGACACGCGGGTCCTCGCGCCGGAGCCGCATCATCGCCATGTCCACCCCGCTGACCGGTCGTCCTGTTGACGTGGCACAGCTTACGGACCATCCGGCATGCGTGCTCAGAGGCCGCGCCCTCGCCGGGGGATTCGGTTGTCAGTGCGCCACAGCACACGTGAGGGGGCGTCGGCGCTGCGGTCCGGGAGCGCTCCCGGGGTGGCCCACGGGGCCAAGCAGCCCTCGCGCCAAGGGGATTGGCGCCCGGGAGCGGGGTCGGACCCGCTGCGGCGCGTCCGTGGGCGGCTCCCGGCCGAGTCGATCTTGTCGGGGCTCGGTGGGCGGACACGCGGCGACAGGTGGTGACGGAAGTGAGCGAAGTCACTACCCTCCGGTCATCCCCTCCGGGAAGACCCCCATAGCGGCGGAGCGGTCTCCACCCAGGGGAGTACGCGGGAGGGGCCCCGTCATCCTCCTGGAGGCCCGGCAATGGGTACGAGGGCATGAGGTCAGGAGCCGCCCACCGGCCTAGTGTTGAAGACAAGCGGCGGGTGGCGCACTCGTCCCCCGAGGTCACGAGCCCGCCGCTGCCAGACGACAGGGAGAGGACCATGGCGGACGTCGCACGGCAGGGACGCAAGGCATTCGCGTTCAACGGCCACGAGTCCGGTACCCGCCACCCCCTGGTGGCCGCGGCCATGGTGCTCCCCCTGGCCGCCCTGTTGCTCTTCCTCTTCGGAGGGTTCGAGCAGCTGGCGGCGCAGGCGTCGTCCGTAGGTGTGATGCTGGGGCGCTGAGCGGCGCCCCCGGTCCGGAAGAGCGGTCCGGACCGGGACATCGGCCTGTCGAACCCCGTGGGGACGGGGGAGCGGCGGACGGACGGCAGGTGAAGGGTGCTGCCCGTACGACTGGGGAGTCGGACGGGCAGCACCCTTTTTCATGTGCCCCGGCGCTTCGTGCTCCCGTGCCTTCGTGTTCCCGTGCCGCCGTGCTCCTGTGCCTTCCGTGCGCTGCATGCTCCCGGGCCGTCCGCGTGCCCGGCCCACCCGTGCGGGGGAACGCGAAAGCCCCGACCGTGAAGACGGTCGGGGCTTTCAGGTGGTGCGCGATACTGGGATTGAACCAGTGACCTCTTCCGTGTCAGGGAAGCGCTCTCCCGCTGAGCTAATCGCGCGGGCTCCGCAGCTCGAAAGCCGCAGGTGCAACAAGGTGGTGCAGGTGCTGCGTGCGCGATACTGGGATTGAACCAGTGACCTCTTCCGTGTCAGGGAAGCGCTCTCCCGCTGAGCTAATCGCGCGGGGATCCTTGCGGATCAGTGGACGATACTGGGATTGAACCAGTGACCTCTTCCGTGTCAGGGAAGCGCTCTCCCGCTGAGCTAATCGTCCTTGGAGGTGGAGACGGGATTTGAACCCGTGTAGACGGCTTTGCAGGCCGTTGCCTCGCCTCTCGGCCACTCCACCATGGAGCTGCAGGGGTTCTCGGGAAGATCCCCCACTTCGAGCGGACGACGAGACTCGAACTCGCGACATCCACCTTGGCAAGGTGGTGCTCTACCAACTGAGCTACGTCCGCAGGTCACCGTGTTCGCTCCGGGGTTTTTCCCCTTCGCTCCCTGGCGACGTGTTGAACTCTAGCGGATTACCGGGCCAGCTCAAAAACGCGTTTCCGCAGCGTGCTGCCGCTCGATCACCACAGGTCACCCCGTCGTCACCGCACCGGCGCCGTGTCGTCACCGGTCATAGACTCGCAGCCGTGCACGACCTGCCTCCCATGGCCCGCTTCGGCGGCCTCCTCGCGACCGACCTCCGAGACGTCACCAGCGATCCCGCCGCCCTCGACTCCACCGGCTTCTGGGCGGTGTCCGCCGACTTCGAAGGGCGGCTCGTCTGTGCGCGCTTCGGCGACGTACGCCGCGAGCCGGTCCCCGCGCCCGTTCCGGGCGCCTGGCGCGGACCCGACGCCGACCGGTGGACCTCCTCCCTCGACCGCGCCGCGTACGTGGCCGGCGTACGGCGCGTCCGGGAACACATCGCCGCCGGCGAGGTCTACCAGGCCAACCTCTGCCGGGTGATGTCCGCGCCGCTGCCCCACCCCGACCGCGCCGACGTCGACGCCCTCACCGCACTCCTCGCGCGCGGCAACCCCGCCCCCTTCGCAGGAACGATTCGCCTGGCCGCCCACGGCGTCGAGATCGCCACCGCCTCGCCCGAGCTGTTCCTGCGCCGGTCCGGCCGGCACATCGAGTCCGGCCCCATCAAGGGGACCGGCCGCACCGTCGACGACCTGCTCCCCAAGGACCACGCCGAGAACGTGATGATCGTGGACCTCGTGCGCAACGACCTCGGCCGGGTCTGCGCGACGGGCTCCGTCGCCGTCCCCGAACTGTGCGCCGTCGAGGAGCACCCGGGCCTCGTCCACCTCGTCTCCATCGTGAGCGGCGAACTCGCCGACGGCGCCGGCTGGCCCGAGCTGCTCGCCGCCACCTTCCCGCCCGGTTCCGTCACGGGCGCCCCGAAGTCCTCCGCCCTGCGGATCATCGAAGCCCTGGAAACCGTCCCGCGCGGCCCCTACTGCGGAGGCATCGGCTGGGTGGACGCGGACCGGCGCACCGCCGAGCTCGCCGTCGGCATCCGTACCTTCTGGATCGACCGCGAAGCCGCCGGCGGCCCCCGACTGCTCTTCGGCACCGGAGCGGGCATCACCTGGGGCTCCGACCCCGACCGCGAGTGGGCGGAGACCGAACTCAAAGCCGCCCGGCTCCTGCGCGTGGCCATGGGCCACGAGGTGAGCGGTGGTACGCAGGGGACGAACGACACGATCGGAAGGACCGCACCATGAAGATCTGGCTCGACGGAGCCCTGACCGAGGTCGACAGCGCGAAGGTGTCCGTCTTCGACCACGGTCTGACCGTGGGCGACGGCGTCTTCGAGACGCTGAAGGCCGAGCGCGGCCGCGCCTTCGCGCTCACCCGGCACCTGGAACGGCTCACCCGCTCGGCCCGGGGCCTGGGCCTGCCGGACCCCGACCTCGACGAGGTCCGCCGCGCCTGCGCCGCCGTACTGGAGGCCAACCCGCTGGAGCACGGCCGGCTGCGCATCACCTACACCGGCGGGGTCTCCCCGCTCGGCTCCGACCGGGGGGACGCCGGGACCACCCTGATCGCCGCCGTCGCGGACTCCCCCCGCCGCCCGGACACCACCGCCGTCGTCACGGTGCCCTGGGTCCGCAACGAGCGTTCCGCCGTGGCCGGGCTGAAGACCACCTCGTACGCCGAGAACGTGGTCGCCCTCGCCGCCGCGCACCGCGCCGGGGCCTCCGAAGCGCTCCTCGCCAACACCCTCGGCCGGCTCTGCGAGGGAACCGGCTCCAACGTGTTCGTCGTACTGGACGGGGAACTGCACACCCCGCCGCTCGAATCCGGCTGCCTGGCGGGCATCACCCGGGCCCTGATCGTCGACTGGGCCGGCGCCAAGGAGACCGACCTGCCCTTCGAGGTGCTGGAGCGGGCCGAGGAGGTCTTCGTGACCTCCTCGCTGCGCGATGCCCAGGCGGTGCTGCGGATCGACGACCGCGAGCTGGGAGCTGCGCCCGGACCGGTCACGGCCGAGGTGATGCGGATCTTCGAGGTGAAGGCGGCCGCGGACATCGACCCGTAACGGGCGCCCGGCGGCCAGGAGGGCTGTCGCGGCGGCCGCGGGGCGGGTAGAACTCAAGGGATGACCACCACCCTGCGGCCGTCCGGGCCGCTCCAGCACACGGCCGACGGCGCGCGTTCGCGCCCGTACGAGATCCGGGTCAACAGCAGGCGGGTCGGCACCTTGGTGATCGCCTCGGACACCCCCTTCGGGCCGACGGTCGGCGAGATCCGCCACCTGGACGTCGAGCAGGGCGACCGGCGGCGGGGGAGGGCCACCGTGGCCGCGCTCGCCGCCGAGGAAGTGCTGCGCGGCTGGGGCTGCCGCCGGGTCCGCGTCTCGGTCCCGGCGGACTCGGAGGCGGGTCTGTGCATGGCGGAGGCCCTCGGGTACGCCGAGTACAGCCGGTACATGGCCAAGGACCTGACGGCCGAGCCGCCCGCCCTCCCCGAGGGGGTGCTGGGCCGCCCCATGACGGACGCCGAGTACGAGGGCTGGTACGCCCGGGCCGTCGATTCCTACGCCGCGAAATGGAGCGGCCGCGGCATGTCCGCCGAGGCCGCCCGCGCCAAGTCGGTCGCCGACCACGAGAGCCAGCTGCCCCGGGGCCTGGCCACCCCGGGAGCGGCCTTCGTCGTCCTGGAGGCCGCCGGGGTGCCCGTCGGACACGTGTGGCTCGCGCCGCGCGGGGCGGGCTCGTACGTCTACGACATCGAGGTCCGGGCCGAACACCGGGGACACGGGTACGGCCGCCACCTGATGGAGCTGGCCGAGCACACCGCCCTCGCCGCCGGCCACCGCCTGCTGGCGCTCCAGGTCTTCACCGACAACACCCCGGCCCTGAGGCTCTACGTCTCCCTCGGCTACCGGCCCACCGACTTCAACTACGCCAAGGACCTGATCTAGGCCGTCTCTTCCGGATCTTGCCTCGCCAAGATCCGGAAGAGACGGCCTAGTGCCGTGACAGCACTAGGCGCTCTCCCCGGCGTCCGCCAGCAGGCGGTCGGCGATCTCCTCGATACGGGCGCGCAGGCCGTCCTGGCTCTTGCCGCCGTCGAGGCGCTGCCCGTCGATCTCGTACGTCGGGGTGCCGGTGACGCCGATCGCCTTGCCCTCGGCCTGGTCGGCGTCGACGATCAGGATGTGCCGCCCGTCGATCAGGGCGGTGTCGAACTCCTCGACGTCGAGCCCCAGTTCACGCGCCACGTCCAGGAGGACCGGCTCGCCGCGCTCGGCCAGCTCCGCGGTGCGCGCCAGCACGGCCTCCGCGTAGGGCCACCCCCGGCCCTGCTCGACGGCCTCCTCGGCGGCCTGCGCCGCGGCGAAGGAGTGCTTGTGCTTCTCCAGGGGGAAGTGGCGTAGCCGGATGTCCAGCCGGTCGCCGTAGCGGGCCCGCAGGGCGCGTACGTCGTCCAGGGCGCGGTGGCAGTCCGGGCACTGCAGTTCGCACCAGACGTCGAGGATCACGGAATCGGTCATGCGGACAGTCTCCCAGCCCCCGCCCGCCCCACCGACCGGGACCCGGGCGGGCTGACCCGGACCCAGGGAGGAGGCGCGACCCGGAGATGTCCCGGAGATCCGTCCGGGCGGGCCCCGGGACCTGGCCGGAGCGGCGGCGGCCGGTGCAGGATGGATAGGGACAGATCGCCCGATCGCCGAGAGCCCGGAGGGCCCCATGCTTGCCGAGACCATTTGCTCCGCGGTGTCCGTGGCGGGCCTGGGCATCGCCGCGGTCACCGCCTACCGCAAGCGCTTCCTGTCCGCCGCGCGGATCACCGCGTACGCGCTCGTACCGGTCGCCCTGGTGATGACGGGGTTCGTGGAGTGGGTGTCCGGGATGGTCTTCAACCCGACCGTCTGGGCCGGCTTCGGACTGTTGGGGGTGTCCTGGCTGCTCTTCATGACCACCCGCGCCGTCGAACGCCGCGGCCTCACCGCGTCCGAGGAGCCCGGGGCACCCGGGAAGCCGAAGAAGAAGGTCAAGGGGAGCCCGGCCGCCGGGGCCGTCGCCCCGGCCGCCTCCGCACCGTCCCTGGGGGCCGGCCGGGCCGGTGCGCAGCCCCAGTCCGCCGCTCCCGCGGATGACTTCTCCGACATCGAGGCCATTCTCAAGAAGCACGGGATCTGAGCACGGGATCCGGCCCGGACCGGGTATCGACCACAAGATCGAGCGAACTCCCGCCCGGATGTTGGCGTGTTGAGGGCTGGTCGGTGGTGCGCTGCGCCATCATCGCCCCGACATGTTCGACACATCGCACGGTGACCCGCCGGTACCCGCCCCTGCAGTGGAGGAGCCGCGAGGCTGTCTCTTCGCGCTCTCCCAACCACCCCTGATGATCTTCCTAGCGGTGATCGGCATCCTGCTGCTGCTCGCCGCCGTGCACGATCTCTTCCTGCTCTGACGCCCCCGCGTCGGCCTCCTTGCGCCGGGCCCGGTACGCCGCCACGTGCAGCCGGTTCCCGCAGGTCCGGCTGTCGCAGTAGCGCCGGGAACGGTTGCGGGACAGGTCGACGAAGGCCCGTCGACAGTCCGGGGCCTCGCAGCGGCGCAGCCGATCCTGTTCGCCGGAGACCACGATGAAGGCCAGCGCCATGCCGCCGTCGGCCGCCAGGTGGTCGCCCACCGACGCGCCCGGTGCGAAGTAGTGCACGTGCCAGTCGTAGCCGTCGTGGTCGGTCAGCTGCGGGGTGGTGCCGGCCGTGGCCACGAGCTCGTTGATCAGTATCGAAGCCGCACGCGGGTTCGGGGAGGCGAAGACCTGGGCGAACTTGCCGCGCACGGTCCGGACGCCGGCCAGGTCGCGGGCGCTGAGCTCGCCGACGTCGCTGATCGAGTACTCCTGGACGAATCCGCGCAGCTCGCCGATGTCCGAGAGCCCGTCGGGCTGGTCGGCCTCGGCCGCGGTGTTCACCAGCGCGACGACGACGTCGAGCGCGCGACGGGTGTCGTGGGGGATCTGCACGGGGTCTCCCTCAGGGGCCGGGCCTGCGACGACGGGAGCCGTCGCCGCTGCCGCCCGACAATAGCGGGTCCCGAACAGCAGGCCGGCGCCGTCCGCGCGGGTGGCTTCCGCGGGAACAGCGCCGGCACTGCCGTATGTGGTTGTCCGACCCGCACCGTCGCCCCGAGTCGGACGGTGTCGAGCGGCTGGGGGCCTGGCTCAGCTTTCGGCCAGGATGTGGGAGAGCTCCTTGTCGAGGTCGAAGTGCCGGTGCTCGGTCCCGGGTGGAACCGCGGCGTCCGTCCGCTTGAGGAACGACTCGAGTGCTCGGGCGGGTGCTTCGAGCAGCGCTTCTCCCTCCGGTGAGCTCAGGGCGATGCAGACGACGCCCTGACCGTGGCTGCGGGACGGCCAGACGCGGACGTCGCCGGTACCGGTGGGCCGGTGGAGACCCTCCGCGAGGAGGTCGCGGGCGAACACCCATTCGACCGTCTCCTCGGCGCCGGTGTGGAAGGTGGCGTGCACGGCGTAGGGGTCGGCCGTGTCATACCGCAGGCCCGCGGGAACAGGCAGTGAGGACTCGCTCGACACAACGAGGCGCAGGTGCAGCTCGCAGCTGACCGTGGTGTTCATAAGCGCCAGGGCCTTTCGCTCAGTGTGCGCTCGGGGATTCGCACGTCGGCGAAATCGACATGCCACCTACGGTGCCGTTGTAAACCCCTCTGACCGTTTTGCGGACCTCTGGGTCCCTCGGACGGCGGATCCAAACCCGCATTCCGGTGTGCATCGAGCTCCGGTAGATTCGACTCCATGAATACGGGGAGTGACCGCGGAACCCGAGGGTCTGCCGCTGACGAAGCCACCACGGAAGCCACCACCGGATCGGCCGCGGACAAGACCGCGGACGAGACCGCGGAGGCCACCGAGCAGGCGCCGCACGTATCGAAGGCCCCGGCCTTCATCAAGTCGAACAGGAGCCTGCATCTGAGCTGGCAGGTCGGCGTCTTCATCGTCGGCCTCGCGGTGATCGCCGCCGGCGTCGCGATGCTCGTGCTGCCCGGCCCCGGCTGGGTCGCGATCTTCGCGGGCCTGGCGATCTGGGCCACCGAGTTCGCCTGGGCCCACCTCGTGCTGCGCTGGACGAAGCGGAAGGTGACCGAGGCCGCACAGAAGGCGCTCGACCCGAAGGTCCGCCGTCGCAACATCATCTTGACCAGCGCGGGCCTCGTCATCGCGGGCGCACTGATCGGTTTCTACCTGTGGAAGTACGGGCTCGTCCTGCCCTGGAACCTCAAGGACCAGTGATGGTCAAGGAGCACCGCTGACATGCGGTAATGTTTGCGGTGCGTCCGGGCGATTAGCTCAGTGGGAGAGCACTTCGTTCACACCGAAGGGGTCACTGGTTCGAACCCAGTATCGCCCACCCGGACCGGAGGCCCGGAGACTTTCACAGTCTCCGGGCCTCCGGCGTTTCACCGGAGCCGGCCGATCGCGGCCCGCAGTCGGCGGGCGTCGCGCAGCCGCCGCTCGTACGTCGCTCCCACCGCCAGCAGCAGCAGGCCCGCCAGGGCCGGCGGCACCCAGCGCGGGAGCGCCCCCGCGACCTGCACCACGTACGGGGCCAGCTCGTGCACCGCCACCGCCGCCAGCACGGCACCGCCGAGCAGGAGCGGAGCCTGGAGCCGCCACCGGGCGCCCAGCAGGGTCACCACCAGCGCGGCCGCCCCCAGCAACAGCGGGCGCAGCCAGCCCGCGTCCCCCCAGGCCGCCAACAGGCTCGGCACCAGCGTTGCCGCCAGACCCGGGCCGTACGCCGTCCAGGACGAGGCCTGCGGGTCCCGACGGCGCCGCAGCAGACCCACCATGAGGGCGGGCACCGTCACCGGCAGCGCGTAGGCCTCCGGTGCGCTCACCCCCGCCTCGGCCAGCCGCACCCAGGTCGCCGCCGCGAACAGGGCCCCCGCCGCCCAGCCCAGCACCCGCCGGTCCGGCCGCACCGCGGCGCCGGCGCAGACCACCCCGGCCAGCGCCAGGACCAGCGCCAGGGTTCCGGCCCGCCCGGCCGACAGGCCCACCGCCACGGCGCCCGCCACGGCCGCCGCGATCTCGACGGGCAGCCGGACCCCGCCCAGCCGCGGCCCGAGGGCCGCCGCCAGCGCCGGGACCGCGAGCACCGGCAGCGCCCACCACACCACCGCCAGGTCCGACACCGCTCCCGCCGCCACCAGGACGCCAGTGGCGTACCCGACCGCGCACACGGCCGCCCCGGCCCGGACCGGGCGCGGAGCCGCCCCGTACGCCGCTGCCGCCGCGCAGCCCGCGCCCAGCAGACCCCAGACCGCGAAGGTCGCCGCCCGACCGTCCAGCGCGCCCAGGGACACGTTCGCGGCGCCCGTCAGGGCACACACGGCGGCCGTGGTCCGGGCCCCGCGCGCCGGGGAGCGCAGGGCGAGGACGCCCGCCGCGCCCGTCACCGCGAGCTGCGCGGCGAGCACCGCCACCACCGGGAACCCGAGCAGTACCGGGGCCGCGAACAGCCCCGCCCAGGCCGAGGCCACCGCCACCACCAACGGCTCCGGCCGGGACAGCGCCCGCGCGAGCCACCCGGCCGCCCCGGCCGCGATCAGCAAGGTCAGCGCGACCGCCGCCCCCGGCACGTACGGGTCCCGCGCCGGGGTCGTCGCCGCCCACACCTCGTCCAGCACCCGCAGCGGGGCCACCAGGGCCGCGACCGCCGCGCCACCCGCCCACAGCGCCGCGAGCGACGCCACCGCGACACCGGCCCGGGCCGACCCGTTCCGGACCGCCGCCGGGAGCGCGCCGGCCCGCAACGCCGCCAGCAGCGGCAGCGCCAGCAGCAGGTGCACCAGCACCGTCCACGCCGGGTCCAGCCCGGGCCGGGCCAGCCCGCCCAGGCCGGCCACCGCCGCCAGGGCGCCGGTCAGCGCCGCGGCCGAGGCGCGCGGCTCCCGCCAGGCCGCCGCCACCCCGAGGGTCGCGCCGGCCAGCAGCAGCGCAGCCGGGGCCAGGGCCTGCGCCGCCGACCCGGCCGACCACGACTGGGCCACCCCGATCAGCAGCGCGCCCGCGCCCGTCACCGCCGCCGGGATCGCCGCCGCCCTGACCCGCACGGCGAGCGCCGCATCCAGTACGGCCGTCGCCAGCAGCGCCCAGCCGAGCGCCTGCGGGCCCGGCCGTACGGCCAGAGCAGCCAGCGGCAGCGCGAACTGCGCCGCCAGCACCGCGGCCGGCAGCGGGATCCGCAGCTTCCGCAGCCCCGAGCCGTAGCCGGCCCACGCGGCCGCCAGCACGGCGGCCGCCCCCGCCGCGTAACCGGTGCCGTCCGTGTCCGGCATGCCGACCGCGTACAGCGCGTACGCATCGAGCACCGTCAGCAGCAGGCCGACCGCCGCGACCGACTCCGCCGTCGACCGCAGCCCGCGGCGCAGCAGGAGCACGGGCGTGCCCAGCGCCGCCGCCGTCACCGCGGCGAGCACCGCCGAGCGTCCGGCGATCCCCATGGACCCCCAGCTGACCAGCGTGAACGCGAGCGCCGCGACCGCCAGCAGTACCGCGCCCAAGGTGAGCAGCACGTTCTGCGCGCTCGGCGCGGAGGCCTCCTTCGCGGGACCGGCGGGGCCGGTGGGCCCGCCGGTCGCGGCCGGGCCCCAGCGGACCGGGGCGGGCACCCTGCCGGGCTGGCGCAGCAGCCGCAGCAGCCAGTCCCGGCGGCCCAGCAAGTACAGCCGCCGGGCATCGAGTTGGGCCAGCTCACGGTCGATGAGCGCCAGCTCTTCGGCGGGCGGCAGAGGCGTGTTCATATCCGGAGTGTGGCGGCGGTCACGCAGTCAGGACATGGGCGTGCGTACTCAGATGTGCCCTGAGTAGGTACCTGACGTACGGCCCGCGGGCCCCATCGGGAGAAGCGGTTTGAACCAGCCCCGAGCCTTCTGTATTGTTCAGTCCGTTCCCGGGCGATTAGCTCAGCGGGAGAGCACTTCGTTCACACCGAAGGGGTCACTGGTTCGATCCCAGTATCGCCCACCGGGACAGGCCGGTCCGTCACTGACGGACCGGCCTTCCGCATTCCGGGCGCCTTCGAACACCGCTCCTACGCCGCCGTCGACAGGTCCGGTCGCAGCGGCCAGTGCGGATCCACCGGCTCCGGCGTCCCCTGGCGCGCGAACCACGCCTGCAGACCCCGCGCCTGCGCCGCGTGCCACACCGCCTGGAGGGTGTGCAGCTCGGCCGGCGTCAGCCGCTCCAGCCGGGCCGCGAACCGCCGCCCCACCGCCCGGACGAGTTCCAGCGAGGCCGTCGCGTCCGCCGCCGCGTCGTGCGCGCCCTCCAGCTCGATCCCGTAGTGCGCGCACAGGTCCGTCAGCGTCCGACGGCCCTTGCGGTAGCGGTCCAGGTGCTTGTCCAACACCCGCGGGTCCAGCACCGTCAACGGCCGGTCGTCCAGGTACCGCGACAGCGAGGACGCCCGGTGCCGGCGCAACTCCCGGTCCAGCAGCGTCAGATCGAACGGCGCGTTCATCACCACCACCGGCCGTCCGGCCACCTGCTGCTCCCCGAGCGCCCGGGCTATCTCCTCCACCACCGGGGCGGGCCAGCGCCCGTGACGCTGCAGGTGCTCGTCGGTCAGCCCGTGCACTTCCGTAGCGCCCGGGGGCACCGGAATCCCGGGATTGACCAGCCAGCGCGTGGTGCGGACCCGGCCGCCCGCACACTCCTGGACGATGAGCGCGGCGGACACGATCCGGTCCTGCTCGACGTCCACCCCGGTGGTCTCCGTGTCGAATGCGGCCAGCGGGCCCTCGTACCAGCGTGTCATGGCGAACTCCTCGTCCCCGAGCGGCGGGTGGGGCTTCCTGGACACACGACCCCGCCGCATCGGTGATACCCGGGCTGTTTGCCCCGTACGCCGTTTGCGGGCAGTCGGGTGCGGAGACAACTTCCCTGGGGGACCGTACGCATGACCGGTCGTCACCCCGCACCGCTCGCGGCAGAGCCCGCAAGGCATGGGGGAGCCGGCGCCATGGCGCTCACACAGCCCGAACCGGGCGGGGTGCTGCACGAGGGGACAGGTCCGCGGACCGGAGCCCTGCGCGGCACGCTCGCCACCACCGCCTGCATGGAGACCCTCCAGGTGGGATACCTGCACGCCGTCGCGGCCGCCGCCGGGTGCTCGCTCTCCCAGCCCTTCCCCGACAACGGCATCGACTGGCACGTCTCCCACGGAGCGCCCGAACACGTCGTCGACGACGAGGTCACCATCAAGGTGCAGCTCAAGGCGACCTACCAGATACCGCCGCGGCCGGCCGGGGCCACCTTCGGGTTCACCCTCGACAACGAGCACCTGGTGAAGCTGGCCCGGACTCCCGTCGCCGTCCACAAGATCCTCGTCGTGATGCTCGTGCCGAGGGACCGCGACCAGTGGCTCGCCGCCGGGCACGACCGGCTCGACCTCAGGCACTGCTGCTACTGGACCAACCTCGCCGGACACCCCGTGACCGGCCGGCGCCGCACCACCGTACGGATCCCGACCACGCGGATCTTCGACGACCGTGCGCTGTGCGAGATCATGACCCGGGTCGGGTCGGGAGGGACACCCTGATGAACCTGCACTCACCGCACCTCGAACCGCTCCCGTCCCCGCGGTACGCCCCGGGCGGTCCCGATCCCGCGCAGGTCGACCCGCAGGTGCTGGGAGCGCTGCTGCACCGGCACGGATGGCTGCGGCGCGGCGGCGCGGCCGGCCGGTACGGCCGCTGGACCCCGCCCGGCCGCTCGGGCACCAGCCTGCTCGTCCCCGAGAGCCGCACCTTCCCCGACTGCACGGACCTGCTGGAGGAGGCGCTCACCGCCCTGGCGCACGGCGGACTGCCCTCGGCGCGCGAGGTGCTCCTCGGACTGAGCGTGCCCAGCGACGAGATCCGCTGGGACCGGGAGATCCCGGAGGGGCCCCACGGGTACCGGGGCGAGGCCTCCTGGTCCGTGCAGGAGCAGCTGCGCTCGGCCGCCCGCCGGCTCCTGCTCGCGGGGGCCCTCGCCGACCGGGCCCGGGCCGGCTACTACGGGGCCCGGTACCAGGCGCAGGCCGAGCGCGCCCTGGACGGGGTCCTGGTGGGGCCCTCTCCGGGCGGACGCCGGCTGACCGCGTACGTTCCCGTGGACGGCGGCCGGGGACCCGTGACCCGGCTGCACCACGCCCTGCACGCGGCCCGCGAGGCGGTGGACTACCAGCGGGCCACCGGAGGCATGGAGGCCTTCGACGCGGCGGTGGCCGCCGGGGTCAGCCGGGAACTCGCCGAAGCGCTCATCGCCCTGGTCCGGGGCTCGGAGGGGGCCCGGATCACCCTGGCCTGGGCGCCGGCGGCCGGGGTCCCGGCCGGCTGTGCGGCCCGCCCCGAGCCGGTGGAGTTCTCCCCGGGCGACCTGCCCGTGCTGCGCGAGGCCGCCGCCCGCTACACCCGCGCGGAACCCGCCGTACCGGTCCGGCTCGCCGGGGCCGTGGTGCGGATGCGGCGCAAGGCCGCCGGGGGAGGCGGAACCGTACGGCTGCGGGTGCTGGCCGGGGCGGAGGTCCCGTACGTCCGGGCGGCCCTCGACGAGGAGGCGTACCGCATAGCGGGCCACGCCCACCTGGTGGGCCTGCCGGTCCGGCTCACCGGACGACTGCAACGCCGCGGCGGCTTCCGGCGGCTGTCCGACGCGGCGGACGTGACGCCCGTACCGATGGACGAGGTCGAGCGGGACCGGCTGATGAAGTCCCTGGACGCGGCCTTCGACCCCGAGGACGTGCTGCCGTCGGACGACTGAGGGGTGGCGCGGGGCGGCAGCGATCGGGGACGCTTCGCACGATGACCGGAACCGGTGCCGTCGACGAGAGCGAAGGGTGAAGCGTGACGAGGCAGCAGGGGGGATCGGTGGTACTTCGTCCCAGGTCGTGGAAGCTCTTGTCGAGGGTTCTTCCTCCGGTGCTCTACACGGGCGGGGCGATCTGCGTACTGAAGGGAGCCGCGGTTGGCGGCGCCGGGGAGGCCTGGTACGTAGCCGCTGTTCTGCTGGCTCTCGTCGCCTTCATCCAGCGACTCCTTTCGTCGCGCGTGCTGCTCGGCTCGACCACCCTGACCGTCGTCAACCCCGTCTTCACGTACTCCTGCCCTCGGGAGTCCGTGCGCTGGGCGTCCGTCCGTGATGACGGTGGTCTGGAAATCCATCTCCGAGACGGACACGTCGTCGATGTATTCGCGTTCGGGGGGTCTCTGATCAGTCGAGTGGTCGGCAGCGGGCCGAAAGCCGCGGGTGAGATCTGGGGCTGGCTGAACGGGGCGCGCGAGGGAACCGGGGACGGAGCCGACATACCGCGGAGGGCGTGGACGAGAACGCCGTTCCCGGAGCTCGTGTCTGCTCTGGCAGCCCTCTTCGTCGGGGTCGGTCTGGTCCTCCGCGTCATCGCTTAGAGCGCCGGGTCGCCGCGGACTCCGGGACTTCGGTGGTGGAGCGATTCACCGGGCCCGGCCCGGTCGCGGGACAGTCTTGGCGGGCTCAGCGGTAGGCGGTGGCGCGGACGGTGTCGCCGCACAGGGCGAACTGGCCGCCGTCGGAAGGGGCCACCTGGAAGCCCACGCCCGCGGCGCCGATCACCAGCGTGGGGGCGACGGTCGGGTCTGCGCCGGAGGCGCAGTAGCCGTCCGCCTCGCCGAGGACCGGGGTGAAGGTCAGGACCGTCGAGGCGGTCCCGCCCGGGGGCAGCAGCACCGGCCGGGCCTCGCCCCGGGGGACGACGCGCAGCGGCTTGTTCTGGTCCGGAGAGCCCTGGCCCGCGAGGGCGACCGTCGGGAAGCCCTGCAGCTGACAGGTCGGGCCGTTGTTGGCCACCGTGAACCGCACGTGCGTGGTGTCGGGACGCTCCGCGCCCAAGTCCGAGAGCAGGTCCCCGGTGCACGCGGGGGCTGGCGCCGCCACCGCGGGGGTACCGACGAGCAGTCCGCCCGCCAGCAGGGCCGTTGCGGCGCCCAAGGCAGCCGCCTTCCTGGTCACGCTCATGGGTGTCACCTCATGCCAGGTCGGAAGATCCCCTTCCACCATCCCACGAGGTGCCCGTGGCGGCCCGGCCGAAGGAAGCCATGATCAGCCCCGGGACGGGGGAGAAGTCGCGGCCGCGGGTGAAGCCCAAGCGTTCGTACAGGGCCACCGCGGGGGCGTTCGCCGCGCCCGTGGTGACCTCGACCAAGCGGCCGGGGAACAGCTCGGTCAGGGCGTGGCGCAGCAGCAGGGAGGCGACGCCGCGGCGGAACCAGGACGGGGCCACGCACAACCGGTCGATGGAGATGCCTTCGGGTGTTTCCTCCCAGGCGAGGAAACCGGCCGGCTCTCCGTCCTCGGCGACGGCACCCACCCAGTTCAGCGGTAGGGCCCGCATCCCGGCGAGGCCCTCGCCCAGCGCCGGGATGCCGTCGAAGCCGATCAGCTCCGCCTCCACCGCGTAGGCGGCCCGCCCGATCCGGTGCACGGCTGCCGCGATGGCGTCGTCGGTGAGGTCCAGCGTGCGTATCTGTGGCATGCGGGCCACGCTACCGGCGGCTCACCCCGACAGGCCCGGAGTTTCGGGTGGGGCGGGGCCACGGCTTCGCGGCGCGGCGCGGCGGTGCCCCATGGCCCGGGGTGCGGGGGACCCGCTGAGCAGGCCCGGGTGGTAACCGTTTAGCGGCGCAGCCACTCCGCTCGGTACGATTCAGGCGCGCGGCGTTCGCCCGCGCACCCCCTGAGTCAGGAGAGACCGGTGTCAGACGTCCGTGTGATCATCCAACGCGATTCCGAGCGGGACGAGCGCGTGGTGGCCACGGGCACTACGGCGGCCGAGCTCTTCGCCGGCGAGCGCACCATCGTCGCCGCGCGCATCGCGGGCGAGCTCAAGGACCTCGCCTACGAGGTGCAGGACGGCGAGACCGTCGAGCCGGTGGAGATCTCCTCCGAGGACGGCCTCAACATCCTGCGCCACTCGACCGCGCACGTCATGGCGCAGGCCGTGCAGGAGCTCTTCCCCGAGGCCAAGCTGGGCATCGGCCCGCCGGTCCAGAACGGCTTCTACTACGACTTCGACGTCGCCCGCCCCTTCACCCCCGATGACCTCAAGGCCATCGAGAAGAAGATGCAGGAGATCCAGAAGCGCGGCCAGCGCTTCTCCCGCCGCGTGGTCACCGACGAGGCGGCCCGCGAGGAGCTCGCCGACGAGCCGTACAAGCTGGAGCTCATCGGCATCAAGGGCTCCGCGTCCACCGACGACGGCGCGAACGTCGAGGTGGGCGGCGGCGAGCTGACCATCTACGACAACCTGGACGCGAAGACCGGCGACCTGTGCTGGCGCGACCTTTGCCGCGGTCCCCACCTGCCCACCACCCGCACCATCCCGGCGTTCAAGCTCATGCGCAACGCGGCCGCCTACTGGCGCGGCAGCGAGAAGAACCCGATGTTGCAGCGCATCTACGGCACCGCGTGGCCGTCGAAGGAAGAGCTGAAGGCCCACCTCGACTTTCTCGCCGAGGCCGAGAAGCGCGACCACCGCAAGCTCGGCAACGAGCTCGACCTCTTCTCCATCCCGGACGAGATCGGCTCCGGCCTCGCCGTCTTCCACCCGCGCGGCGGCATCATCCGCCGGGTGATGGAGGACTACTCGCGCAAGCGGCACGAGGAGGAGGGCTACGAGTTCGTCTACTCCCCGCACGCCACCAAGGGCGCCCTCTTCGAGAAGAGCGGCCACCTGGACTGGTACGCGGAGGGCATGTACCCCCCCATGCAGCTCGACGGTGGTACCGACTACTACCTCAAGCCCATGAACTGCCCGATGCACAACCTGATCTTCGACGCGCGCGGCCGCTCCTACCGCGAGCTGCCCTTGAGGCTGTTCGAGTTCGGTACGGTCTATCGCTACGAGAAGTCGGGCGTCGTCCACGGCCTGACCCGCGCCCGCGGCTTCACCCAGGACGACGCGCACATCTACTGCACCCGCGAGCAGATGGCGGAGGAGCTCGACACGACCCTCACCTTCGTGCTGAACCTGCTGCGCGACTACGGTCTGACCGACTTCTACCTGGAGCTGTCCACCAAGGACCCGGAGAAGTTCGTCGGCTCGGACGAGGCCTGGGAGGAGGCGACCGCGGTCCTCGCGCAGGTCGCCGAGAAGCAGGGCCTCCCGCTGGTCCCGGACCCGGGCGGCGCCGCCTTCTACGGTCCGAAGATCTCGGTGCAGTGCAAGGACGCCATCGGCCGCACCTGGCAGATGTCGACCGTGCAGCTCGACTTCAACCTGCCG
Source organism: Streptomyces sp. NPDC091682 (assembly GCF_044756625.1). Lineage (NCBI taxonomy): Bacteria > Bacillati > Actinomycetota > Actinomycetes > Kitasatosporales > Streptomycetaceae > Streptomyces > Streptomyces sp. NPDC091682. The sequence goes on from NZ_JBIVTH010000009.1 coordinate 85,349, forward strand.
GAGCGCTTCAACCTGGAATACACCGCGCCCGACGGCTCGCGCCAGCGCCCGGTCATGATCCACCGCGCGCTGTTCGGTTCGATCGAGCGGTTCTTCGCCGTGCTGCTGGAGCACTACGCGGGCGCCATGCCGCCGTGGCTGGCCCCGGTCCAGGCGGTCGGCATCCCGATCGGCGACGGGCACGTCGAGTACCTGCAGGAGTTCGCCGCGGCGGCGAAGAAGCAGGGCCTGCGGGTGGACGTGGACGCCTCCTCCGACCGCATGCAGAAGAAGATCAGGAACCACCAGAAGCTCAAGGTCCCGTTCATGATCATCGTCGGTGACGAGGACATGGCCGCGGGCACCGTCTCCTTCCGCTACCGCGACGGGTCGCAGGAGAACGGCATCCCGCGTGACCAAGCGCTGGCGAAGCTCGTTGACGTGGTGGAGCGCCGCGTACAGGTGTGACTCTGGTCCCCGCCGACGCGGGGATGGCCCCCTCTAGCCGTAGAACGGCGGCCAGCTCATGGTCTGCTCCCCGCCGCTGCGGGGTTCGGCCCCCGGAAAGTGATCACTTTCCGGGGGCCTTCTTCGTCCGCCAGGCCAAGGTCATATGCTTGCCGCCATGACGACTCAGCCGGAGCAGCAGATCGGTGTGGGCACGCAGGACGCGTTCCAGCGACTGTGGACGCCCCACCGGATGGCCTACATCCAAGGGGAGAACAAGCCGACCGGCCCGGAGGCCGGGGACGGCTGTCCCTTCTGCGGGATTCCGGAGATGTCGGACCAGGACGGCCTGATCGTGGCGCGCGGTCGGCACGTCTACGCGGTGCTCAATTTGTACCCCTACAACGGTGGGCACCTCATGGTCGTCCCGTACCGGCACGTCGCCGACTACACCGAGCTGGACGGGCCGGAGACGGCCGAGCTCGCCGACCTCACCAAGCGGGCGATGGTCGCGCTGCGCAAGGCCTCGGGCGCGCACGGGTTCAACATCGGCATGAACCAGGGCGCGGCCGCCGGCGCCGGCATCGCCGCGCACCTGCACCAGCACATCGTGCCCCGCTGGGGCGGGGACACGAACTTCATGCCGGTCGTGGGCCACACCAAGGTGCTGCCCCAACTCCTGGCGGACACCCGCCAGATGCTCGCCGACGCCTGGCCCGTCGACTGAGGTCCGTCCCGTGAGGACCGGTCAGGTCGGGTCCGGGCGGCGCCGCCGCCAGGTTTCCACCTCGGCCTCGACGTCGAACTCCGTCAGGCCCAGGGGCGGGCCCGGCGGGGGCCTGCGCAGGGCCGCGGCGATCTTCTTGTTGATCTCCGTGAGGAGGTCCCGCACCTGGCGTTCGGAGCGGGCCGCCCGGACCTCCTCCGCGGCGTCCTCGGCCTCCTTGCGCAGCGCGAGCGCCGGCGGCAGGACGGCGAAGCCCTCGCGGTGCAGCTTGTCCTTGATCCACCACTGCTCGTCGTAGGGCGCGTCCAGCGAGGCCAGCGGCTTGCCGTAGCCGGGCAGGCTCTCGAAGTCGCCCCGCTCGGTGGCCTGTCGGATCTGCCGGTCCACGAAGGACTCGAAGCTGACGCCCGGTGGTTTGCGCTCGGTCATGGTCCCTCCTCTGACGTCACCCCAGCCTACCCACGCGTGCCTGCGCGCCCCCGTGCGTCACGCGTCGTAGACGTCGGCCTTGCGCGGGGACGGCTCCTGGACGAGCCCGCTCATGATCGAGGAGCGGTTGGTGAAGCGGTCGGTGTCGACGCCGTTCTCCTCCAGCACCTTGAAGGTCGCCGCGTGGATCGACCGCAGGACCGGTGCCACCGTGCGCAGGGCGTCGTCCGCCATGAAGCGGTGGCGCCACATCGAGCTCGCCCAGACGTGGCGCAGGCCGAAGGGCTCGGGCAGGATCAGCTTGCCGCCGAAGAACTCGAGGAGCGGCGGGTACCAGGTCAGCGGGGCCCGCACGGCGAGGCGCACCACCTCCTGGGCGTCCACCAGCGGCAGCGGGCGCTCCACGGTCTCCCAGAAGCGGATGCTCTTGGGCACCTCCACGGTCGGAGCCGCGGACTTGCTGGTGAACAGTCCGTGTACGGGGCCCAGGGCGTGCGCGGTGACGTCCACGCGCAGCGTCTTGTAGAGCACGGTGACCGTGACCAGCATGTTGATGACCAGCTGGCCGTCCCAGAGCGGGTACTGGATGCCCAGGTAGTGCCGGTTGCCGGCGCTGAACTGCTGCTCGTTGCAGATCCGGGTGATCTCGTGCGGCTTGATGAGGAAGGCGTCCACGTTCTCGCCGGTGGGGCGGGCCACCTCGGCGGCGCCCTCGCCGATCGGGGTGACGATCCAGTGCTGGATCGCGGCGGCCGGGAAGCCGCCGGTGTGCAGGGGGCCCCGCTCCAGCTTGCGGAGCTGGGCGTCGATCCCGCGTATGACGTCCCAGCTGCGGAAGGGATGGATCTCCATGCCCTCGCTCTTGGGGGCCAGTTCCTCGGCCATCTGCCAGCTGCCCCATCGGGTGCCCATGCCCAGGATCCCCTTGGGCCCGGCGTAGAAGACCTGGTTGCTGCGGTCCTCCGCGGTGAGCTTGGCGAGCTGGTGGCGCAGGTCCTCGCGCGCCTTCTCGTCGGGGTTGCCGGGTACGGCCTCGGGGATCTTGGCGCCGACCCCGCCGCCCGACAGCAGTCCGTCCCAGCGGGCGCGCAGGTCCCGGGCGGTGGCCTCGCAGGTGCGGCGGGCGAGCAGCCAGCCCAGGGCCGGGGCGATGATCATGCCGCGGGCGTACAGGCCGAGGAAGCCGGTCAGCGGCAGCTTGAACATCAGGACGGCCGCTACCGCGCCGATGCCGACCAGGACCACGGTGCCGATCCAGGAGCTGTGCTTGCCCTCCTTGGCGGCCAGGGTCTTGCGGAGCTGGAAGAGGCCCAGCCACAGCAGCAGGCCGGGCAGGAACAGCACGCCGCAGACCAGCATGATCAACCGGAGCCTTCGGTCGCGTTCCTTGCGGATGTGCGAGGCGGCCAGGCAGTGCTCCACCACCGTCTGCGGATCGGCGCCGAAGGACTGGATGAGGGGCTTGCGGCCCGGTCCGAGGGCACGGGCCTCCACGGCCCGGCAGAAGGCCTCGCCGAGGCTGGGTTCGAAGAGGGAGATCTTGGGCGGTTTGATCGTCGCCGGGTGGTTCTCGTTGTTGGCGGTGAGTATCTTCTCGAGCTTGCTGTCCTTGCCGCCGTCCCGGTACGCGGCCGAGGCGAGGGCGTTGGTCGCCGCCGTCTGCCCGCCGCCCCCCTGCAGCGGAACCTGCGCTCCGGGCCTGAAGTCGAATCCGTCGTCCGCCACCGCTGCCCCCATCGCTGTGCGTTCCTGCTCTTTTGGTGCGCCGAAGAGCCTATCGGCGGATCTCACCCCATGGTCATGGGACAGGGAAATGCCGCCCACCGCAAACTGGTTGGGTGGGCGGCCGACCCTGTGCTACACCAATCAACTTCCCTTCTCGGCCTGTTCGCGCACCTTTTCCGCGATCTGCGGCGGCATCGGTTCGTGGCGTGCGTACGCCCGCGCGAAGCGGCCCGTGCCGTGCGAGACGGAGCGGAGCTCGACGGCGTAGCGGCCGATCTCGATCTCCGGGATCTCGGCGCGGACCCGGGTGCGCCCCGGCGTGGCCTGGTCGGTGCCCACGACACGGCCGCGGCGGCCGGCCAGGTCGCTCATGACGGGGCCGACGTACTCGTCGGGGACGACGACGGCGAGCTCGGCGACCGGTTCGAGGAGGTCGATCCGGGCCTCGGCGGCGGCCTCCCGCAGGGCGAGGGCGCCGGCCGTTTGGAAGGCCGCGTCGGAGGAGTCCACCGAGTGCGCCTTGCCGTCGAGGAGGGTGATGCGCACGTCGACCAGCGGATAGCCGGCGGCGACCCCGCGGGCCGCCTGGGTCCGTACGCCCTTTTCCACGGACTGGATGAACTGGCGGGGCACGGAGCCGCCGACGACCTTGTCGACGAACTCGATGCCGCTGCCGGGCGGGAGCGGTTCCACCTCGATCTCGCAGATGGCGAACTGGCCGTGGCCGCCGGACTGTTTGACGTGCCGGCCGCGCCCGGCGGCCTTGGCCCCGAAGGTCTCGCGCAGGCTCACCTTGTGCGGGACGGGGTCGACCTGCACGCCGTAGCGGGTGCGCAGCCGCTCCAGGGCGACGTCCTGGTGGGCCTCGCCGAGGCACCACAGGACGACCTGGTGGGTGTGCGGGTTCTGCTCCAGCCGCATGGTCGGGTCCTCGGCGACGAGCCGGGCCAGGCCCTGGGACAGCTTGTCCTCGTCGGCCTTGCTGTGCGCCTCGATGGCGAGGGGGAGCAGGGGGTCGGGCATGGTCCACGGCGCCATGAGGAGCGGGTCGTCCTTGGCGGAGAGGGTGTCGCCGGTCTCCGCGCGGGTCAACTTGGCCACGCAGGCCAGGTCTCCGGCGATGCACCGGGTGAGGACGCGCTGCTGTTTGCCGAAGGGGGAGGAGAGGGTGCCGACCCGCTCGTCGACATCGTGGTCCTCGTGACCGCGGTCGGCGAGGCCGTGCCCGCTGACGTGGACGGTCTCCTCGGCCTTCAGGGTGCCGGAGAAGACGCGTACGAGGGAGACCCGGCCGACGTAGGGGTCGGAGGAGGTCTTGACGACCTCGGCGACGAGGGAGCCGTCGGGATCGCAGGTGACGTCCGGGCGGGCGGCGCCGTCGGGGCGGGTGACGGTGACGGCGGCGCGCTCCAGGGGGGTGGGGAAGCCGCCGGTGACCAGTTCCAGGACTTCCACGGTGCCCAGGCCCTGGCGGGCGCCGTCGGCGGCGGGGGCGGCCATCAGGACGGGGTGGAAGGTGCCGCGCGCCACCGCCCGCTCCAGGTCGTCGACGAGGGTCTTGAGATCGATCTCCTCGCCGCCCAGGTAGCGGTCCATGAGGCTCTCGTCCTCGCTCTCGGCGATGATCCCCTCGATCAGCCGGGCGCGGGCGTCGGTGATGAGGGCGAGCTCGGCCGGGTCCGGGTCGCGCTCCACGCGCGTGCCGGAGGCGTACTCGTAGACGCGCTGGGAGAGCAGGCCGAGCAGGCCGGTGACGGGGGCGTGCCCGTCGGGGCCGGGCGGGCCGTGCAGGGGGAGGTAGAGGGGGATCACCGCGTCGGGGTCGTCGGCGCCGAAGATCTCGCCGCAGACGGTGGTCATCTGCGCGTAGTCGGAGCGGGCGGCTTCCAGGTGGGTCACGACGATGGCGCGGGGCATGCCGACGGCTTCGCACTCGTCCCAGACCATGCGGGTGGCGCCGTCGATCCCGTCCGAGGCCGAGACGACGAAAAGGGCCGCGTCCGCGGCGCGCAGACCGGCCCTGAGTTCCCCGACGAAGTCGGCGTATCCGGGGGTGTCCAGGATGTTGATCTTGATTCCGCCCCATTCGACGGGGACGAGGGACAGTTGGACGGAGCGCTGCCGGCGGTGCTCGATCTCGTCGTAGTCGGAGACGGTGGCGCCGTCCTCGACCCGGCCGGCCCGGTTGACCGCTCCTGCGGTCAGGGCGAGGGCTTCGACCAGCGTGGTCTTGCCGGATCCGCTGTGGCCGACCAGCACGACGTTCCGAATGGACGAGGGGCGGTCGGCCGTCAGTGCCCTGCCGGCGGCTCCGGCTTGGTGTGATGTGGCTCCCATGATGCTCGTGCCTCCCGGTGGTGACGGTGAGGAGGGTCGGGTGGTGTGGGGGATAGGTGTCCGGATCGGGTGTCCCGGCCGCCTCCGCGGAGGCGGAACGCGGGATTCTTCGAGCTTTGCACTGGTGTCACATCCCGTCCATACGTCGTACCGGGGAGGTACCGGGGGCCCACCGGAGGCGGTCCGGGGCGTGAAGTACGTCTTACGTGACACGAACCGGTGGGTGCGCGGCGTTCGCGCGGTGGCGTGCTGGCTACGATGGGCCAGCCGGTGGCCGTGGTGGCCGTGCGGCCCAGCGACCCTCCGGGAAGGCCATGCTGAACAAGTACGCGCGTGCATTCTTCACGCGTGTTCTCACGCCATTCGCCGCATTTCTGCTCCGGCGGGGGGTGAGCCCGGACGCGGTCACCCTGATCGGCACGGCCGGAGTGGTGGCCGGCGCGCTGTGGTTCTTCCCCCGCGGCGAGTTCTTCTGGGGCACGATCACGATCACCCTCTTCGTCTTCTCCGACCTGGTGGACGGGAACATGGCCCGCCAGGCCGGTGTCTCCAGCCGGTGGGGAGCCTTCCTCGACTCCACCCTCGACCGGGTGGCGGACGCGGCGATCTTCGGCGGCCTCGCGCTCTGGTACGCGGGCAACGGGAACGACAATGCACTGTGCGCGGTGGCGATCTTCTGCCTGGCCAGCGGTCAGGTGGTCTCGTACACCAAGGCGCGCGGCGAGTCGATCGGGCTGCCGGTGGCCGTCAACGGGCTCATCGAGCGGGCCGAGAGGCTGGTGATCTCGCTGGTCGCGGCCGGCCTGTCCGGGCTGCAGACCTTCGGTGTGCCGTCCTGGATCGGCGTGCTGCTGCCGATCGCGCTGTGGATCGTGGCGGTGGGCTCGCTCGTCACCCTGATCCAGCGGGTGGTCACCGTGCGCCGCGAGTCGGCCGAGGCCGACGCGGCGGCCGCGTCCGCCGAAGGCGGCGCGGCCTGATGGGCGCCATACAGGACAAGCTGGTCGACTCGCTGTACGGACTCGGCTGGGCCGGTGTCAAGAAGCTGCCCGAACCGGCCGCCGTGGCCCTGGGCCGGCGCATCGCCGACTTCGCGTGGAAGCGGCGCGGCAAGAGTGTGCTGCGGCTGGAGTCGAACCTGGCCCGGGTGGTGCCCGACGCCGGTCCGGAGCGGCTGCGCGAGCTGTCGCAGGCGGGCATGCGCTCGTACATGCGGTACTGGATGGAATCCTTCCGGCTGCCGACCATGGACCCGGAGCGCTTCAGCACCGACGTCGAGTTCCGGGACGAGCACCTGCTGCGCGAGGCCCTCGACTCCGGGCGCGGCGTGGTCGTGGCCCTGCCGCACCTCGCCAACTGGGACCTCGCCGGGGCTTGGGCCATCGGTCACATGGAGGCGCCCTTCACCACGGTCGCCGAGCGGCTGAAGCCCGAGACCCTCTACGACCGCTTCGTGGCCTACCGGGAGAGCCTGGGCATGGAGGTCCTGCCGCACAGCGGCGGCGCCGCCTTCGGCACCCTCGCCCGGCGGCTGCGCTCCGGCGGCCTGGTCTGCCTGGTCGCGGACCGGGACCTGTCGGCCTCCGGGGTCGAGGTGGACTTCTTCGGCGCCACGGCGCGCATGCCGGCCGGGCCGGCGCTGCTGGCCCAGCAGACCGGCGCGGTGCTGCTCCCGGCGACCCTGCACTACGGCGACACGCCGAAGATGTACGGCCGGATCCACCCCGAGGTAGAGGTACCGAAGACCGGGACCCGGACCGAGAAGACCACCCTCATGACCCAGGCGATGGCGGACGCCTTCGCCTGGGGCATCGCCGAGCACCCGGAGGACTGGCACATGCTGCAGCGGCTGTGGCTGGACGACCTGGAGGAGCGCCCGTAGTGAAGATCGGCATCGTGTGCCCGTACTCGTGGGACGTGCCGGGTGGCGTCCAGTTCCACATCCGGGACCTGGCGGAGCACCTGATCCGCCTCGGCCACGAGGTGTCGGTGCTCGCCCCGGCGGACGACGAGACCCCGCTGCCGCCGTACGTGGTCTCGGCCGGGCGGGCGGTGCCGGTCCCGTACAACGGCTCGGTGGCCCGGCTGAACTTCGGCTTCCTGTCGGCGGCCCGGGTACGGCGCTGGCTCCACGACGGCACCTTCGACGTGATCCACATCCACGAGCCGGCCTCGCCCTCGCTGGGGCTGCTGTCCTGCTGGGCGGCGCAGGGGCCGATCGTGGCGACCTTCCATACCTCGAACCCCCGGTCCCGGGCGATGATCGCGGCGTACCCGATCCTGCAGCCGGCCCTGGAGAAGATCAACGCGCGGATCGCGGTGAGCGAGTACGCGCGGCGCACGCTGGTGGAACACCTGGGTGGCGACGCGGTCGTCATCCCCAACGGCGTCGACGTGGACTTCTTCGCCAAGGCCGAGCCCAACCCCGACTGGTCGGGGCAGACCCTGGGCTTCATCGGCCGGATCGACGAGCCCCGCAAGGGCCTGCCGGTGCTGATGGCGGCCTTCCCGAAGATCGTGGAGGCCTGCCCGGACGTACGGCTGCTCGTGGCGGGCCGCGGCGACGAGGAGGAGGCGGTCGCCTCCCTGTCCGCGGACCTGCGCAAGCGGGTCGAGTTCCTCGGCATGGTCTCGGACGAGGACAAGGCGCGGCTGCTGCGCAGCGTGGACGTGTACGTCGCCCCGAACACCGGCGGCGAGAGCTTCGGCATCATCCTGGTCGAGGCCCTGTCGGCGGGCGCGGCCGTGCTCGCCTCCGACCTGGACGCCTTCGCCCAGGTCCTGGACCAGGGCGGGGCGGGCGACCTCTTCGCCAACGAGAACTCCGACGCGCTGGCGACGGCGGCGATCGCCCTGCTGCGGGACCCGGAGCGCCGGGCCGGGCTCAGCGCCCGCGGCTCGGCGCACGTGCGCCGCTTCGACTGGTCCACGGTCGGGGCGGACATCCTGGCCGTCTACGAAACGGTGACGGACGGCGCCGCGGCGGTGGCCGCGGACGAACGCGTCCCGCTCCGCACCCGCCTGGGCTTCTCGAAGGACACCACGTCCTCCTGAGGATTCTCCTGAGGGGTCACCACCCGGCGGAGACGACCTGATCGGGCCGGCCGCCGGGGGCGACGGCCACCTCGTGGACCACGCCGTCCGAGGTGGTCAGCCGGATCCGGTCGGGGGCCGTCCAGACGGCCTCGCGGAGCTCGTTGCCGGTGGCGTCGCCGTTGAAGTAGCCGACGGCCCAACGGCGCTCCCGGGGCCAGCTGCCCTGCTGGACGTACACATACCACAGCGGGTCGATCATGGCCGAGCCCTCTTCGACGACCAGGCGACGGTCGTCCCGTCCGGGGGCCGTCAGGCTCTGCGTCTGCTCCTGCCCACCGGCCAGCATGGCCAGCATGGTGGCGAGGCTCATGACCATGACTCCGAGAATGGCCACCGGGAGTCCCAGGGCGAGGCGCGTCGCCGTCTTCCGTGCTCCCAGCAGGATCCCCCCGACCAGGGCGACCAGCGTCACCCAGCCCATGGCGACGAAGTGGCCGTGCACCTGGTTCATCACGACGAGCCCGCCGTCCGAACCGCCCCAGACGTGGGCGGCCAGGGTGGCCGCCACGAGTGCGGCGGCCACCGCGAGCAGTGCGCGTGCCGTTGTTCTGCGGTGCGGCTTCATATGTCCTGTCCCCCCGATGTTTATGGATCATGGACCTTACTGGTCCGGGGGCGGCCCGGACCAGGCCCGATGGGGGCCGGGGCCGCGCGGAGCGGTAGGGTCGCGCAGCGTGATCGAAACCCTTGTCTGGATCGCCCTGGCTCTCGGAGTCATCGGGGTCTACCTCAGCTGGACCGCCGGCCGGCTCGACCGGCTGCACTCGCGGATGGACGCCGCGCGGGCCGCGCTCGACGCCCAGCTCGTGCGGCGGGCCTCCGTCGTGCTGGAGGTGGCCACCTCCGGGGTGCTCGACCCCGCCTCCTCCCTGGTGCTCTACGAGGCCGCGCACGCCGCCCGGCAGGCCGAGGAGGACCACCGCGAGGTGGCCGAGAGCGAACTCAGCCAGGCACTGCGGGCGGTCTTCGCCGATGCCGACCAGGTCGACGTGCTCAAGGCGGCCCCCGGTGGGGCCGAGGCCACGGAGGAGCTGGCGGCGGCCGTCCGCCGGGTTCCGATGGCGCGGCGCTTCCTCAACGACTCGGTACGGGCCGCCCGCGCGCTGCGTCGGCACCGCAAGGTCCGCTGGTTCAGGCTGGCGGGACACGCGCCGTTCCCGCTCGCCTTCGAAATGGACGACGAGCCCCCAGTGGATCTTGCAGACCGGCCGACCTAGGCCTTCGAGGGGCTTCCAAGGGCCGCGAGGGACAAATCAAGGAGCCACAGGCTCCACATTGGCCCTTGTAGTGGACTGATCCCCTGGGGTTTCCTCAGCCGAGTAGTACGAGCAGTACCCCGTCTTCCTTCCGAGTGAGGTCAATCCGTGAGCACGCTTCCCACCTCCCCCCAGTCCGCCGAGTCGGCGATCGGCACCTCGCGCGTCAAGCGCGGCATGGCCGAGCAGCTGAAGGGCGGCGTGATCATGGACGTGGTCAACGCCGAGCAGGCGAAGATCGCCGAGGACGCCGGCGCCGTGGCCGTCATGGCCCTGGAGCGGGTTCCGGCCGACATCCGCAAGGACGGCGGCGTCGCGCGCATGTCCGACCCGAACATGATCGAAGAGATCATCGAGGCCGTCTCGATCCCGGTCATGGCCAAGTCCCGCATCGGCCACTTCGTCGAGGCCCAGGTCCTGCAGTCCCTCGGTGTCGACTACATCGACGAGTCCGAGGTCCTGACCCCGGCCGACGAGGTCAACCACTCCGACAAGTGGGCGTTCACCACCCCCTTCGTCTGTGGCGCCACCAACCTGGGCGAGGCCCTGCGCCGCATCGCCGAGGGCGCGGCCATGATCCGCTCGAAGGGCGAGGCCGGCACCGGAAACGTCGTCGAGGCCGTTCGCCACCTGCGCCAGATCAAGAACGAGATCGCCCGCCTGCGCGGCTACGACAACAACGAGCTGTTCGCCGCCGCCAAGGAGCTGCGCGCCCCGTACGAGCTCGTCAAGGAAGTTGCCGAGCTCGGCAAGCTCCCGGTCGTGCTGTTCTCCGCCGGTGGCGTCGCCACCCCGGCCGACGCCGCGCTCATGCGCCAGCTCGGCGCCGAGGGCGTCTTCGTGGGCTCCGGCATCTTCAAGTCGGGCGACCCGGCCAAGCGCGCCGCCGCCATCGTGAAGGCCACCACCTTCTACGACGACCCGAAGATCATCGCGGACGCCTCCCGCAACCTGGGCGAGGCCATGGTCGGCATCAACTGCGACACCCTCCCCGAGGCCGAGCGCTACGCCAACCGCGGCTGGTAATCCGATCATGACGAACACCCCCGTGATCGGTGTCCTGGCCCTCCAGGGCGACGTGCGGGAGCACCTGATCGCCCTGGCCGCGGCGGACGCCGTGGCCAGGCCGGTCCGGCGTCCCGAGGAGCTCGCCGAGGTCGACGCCCTGGTGATCCCCGGCGGCGAGTCCACCACCATGTCGAAGCTCGCCGTGCTGTTCGGCATGCTGGAGCCGCTGCGCGAGCGCGTGGCGGCCGGGATGCCCGTGTACGGCACCTGCGCCGGCATGATCATGCTCGCGGACAAGCTCCTGGACGGCCGTGAGGACCAGGAGACCCTGGGCGGCATCGACATGATCGTCCGCCGCAACGCGTTCGGCCGCCAGAACGAGTCCTTCGAAGCGAAGGTCGACTTCGCGGGCATAGCGGGCGGTCCGGTCGAGGGCGTCTTCATCCGCGCGCCCTGGGTCGAGTCCGTCGGCGCCGCCGCCGAGGTGCTCGCCACGTACGACGGCCACACGGTCGCCGTGCGCCAGGGCAACGTCCTCGCCACCTCGTTCCACCCCGAGCTGACCGGAGACGACCGCGTTCACGCGTACTTCGTCGACATGGTGCGCGCGGGGCTGTAACGGGCTCCCGGTAGGATCGGAGACGAACACTGTTGGTGACGCGAAGGAGACAGGCAGATGTCCGGCCACTCTAAATGGGCTACGACGAAGCACAAGAAGGCCGTGGTTGACGCCAAGCGCGGCAAGCTCTTCGCGAAGCTGATCAAGAACATCGAGGTCGCGGCCCGTATGGGCGGTGCCGACATCGATGGCAACCCGACGCTCTTCGACGCCATCCAGAAGGCCAAGAAGAGCTCGGTCCCGAACAAGAACATCGACTCCGCGGTCAAGCGCGGCGGTGGGCTCGAGGCCGGCGGCGCCGACTACGAGACGATCATGTACGAAGGCTACGGTCCGAACGGTGTCGCGGTGCTCATCGAGTGCCTCACCGACAACCGCAACCGTGCCGCGTCCGACGTGCGCGTCGCCATGACCCGCAACGGCGGTTCGATGGCCGACCCTGGCTCGGTCTCGTACCTGTTCAACCGCAAGGGCGTCGTCCTGCTGCCCAAGGGCGAGCTCTCCGAGGACGACGTCCTGGAAACGGTGCTCGACGCGGGTGCCGAAGAGGTCAACGACCTCGGCGACAGCTTCGAGATCATCAGCGAGGCCACCGACATGGTCGCGGTCCGCACCGCGCTCCAGACGGCCGGCATCGACTACGACTCGGCGGACTCCAACTTCCTGCCGACCATGCAGGTCGAGCTGGACGAAGAGGGCGCGCGCAAGATCTTCAAGCTGATCGACGCGCTGGAGGACAGCGACGACGTGCAGAACGTCTTCGCCAACTTCGACGTCTCGGACGAAGTCATGGAGAAGGTCGACGCCTGACCGAGCGTCAACGGTGGGCCGACGGGGACACCCCGTCGGCCCACCGTCGTTTCCGTCCCCGGCACTCTCGGCGCGCCCCTCTGCCCGGCGGGTCGGTCCGTGCTGTCGGTGCACTGTCACAGGCGGCCGGTAGCCTGCACACCTGCGCGAAGAAGGAGGTGGCGGTGGTGCGAGTGCTCGGTGTTGACCCCGGGCTGACGCGGTGCGGTGTCGGCGTCGTCGAGGGGGTGGCCGGACGGCCGCTGACCATGCTCGGCGTGGGAGTCGTACGGACGCCCGCGGACGCCGAGTTGGGCCACCGGCTCGTCGCCATCGAGCAGGGCATCGAGGAATGGCTCGACGCTCACCGGCCCGAAGTCGTCGCGGTGGAACGGGTGTTCAGCCAGCACAACGTCAGCACCGTGATGGGCACCGCCCAGGCGAGCGCCGTCGCGATGCTGTGCGCCGCCCGCCGCGGAATACCGGTCGCCCTGCACACCCCCAGCGAGGTCAAGGCCGCCGTCACCGGCAGCGGCCGGGCCGACAAGGCCCAGGTCGGCGCCATGGTCACCCGGCTGCTGAGGCTGGACGCACCACCCAAACCGGCGGACGCCGCCGACGCCCTCGCCCTCGCCATCTGCCACATCTGGCGGGCCCCCGCCCAGAACCGCCTCCAGCAGGCGGTCGCCCTGCACGCCTCGAAAGGCCGTACCCGATGATCGCCTTCGTCAGCGGCCCGGTCGCCGCACTCGCCCCCACCCTTGCCGTCATCGAGGTCGGGGGAGTGGGCATGGCCGTGCAGTGCACGCCCACCACCATCGCCGGCCTGCGGATGGGGGAGCAGGCCCGGCTGGCCACCTCCCTCGTCGTGCGCGAGGACTCGCTCACCCTGTACGGCTTCGCCGACGACGACGAGCGCCAGGTCTTCGAGATCCTGCAGACCGCCAGCGGGGTCGGACCGAGGCTCGCCCAGGCGATGCTCGCCGTGCACAGCCCCGACGCGCTGCGGCTGGCCGTCTCCACCGGCGACGAGAAGGCGCTCGTGGCGGTGCCGGGCATCGGCAAGAAGGGCGCCCAGAAACTACTCCTCGAACTGAAGGGCAAGCTGGGGGCTCCACTGGGTAGCAGCGGCCTCGTGGGCGCGCAGCGCGCCGCGGCCTCCGGGCCCGCCCCCTGGACCGAGCAGCTCTCCGCCGCCCTGATCGGCCTCGGCTACGCCTCGCGCGAGGCGGAGGACGCGGTCGCGGCGGTGACGCCGCAGGCCGAGGCCGCCATCGCCGCCGGCGGTTCGGCCCCCGTTCCGCAGCTCCTGCGGGCGGCCCTCCAGTCCCTGAACCGGGCCCGCTGACCCCTGCGCCCGCGTTCGGCCCCGCCGGCGATCGAGGAGCGGGTCCGGGCAGCGCCCGGGAACGGCGAAGGGGCGGGGCGGGGGGAACGCCCCGCAGGGACCGGCCGCAGGCGACCGACCACCGTACGAACCGAGAAGGCAGACTGACAGCGTGAACTGGGAAGACGAGAGCGACGACCGGATCGTGGCGGCCGCCGCCGACGGCGAGGACACCGCCGTCGAGGCGGCGCTGCGCCCCAAGGACCTCGGCGAGTTCGTCGGCCAGGAGAAGGTCCGCCAGCAGCTGGACCTCGTCCTGAAGGCCGCCAAGCAGCGCGGAGCCACTGCCGACCACGTCCTGCTCTCCGGCGCGCCCGGCCTCGGCAAGACCACCCTTTCCATGATCATCGCGGCCGAGATGGGCGCGCCCATCCGCATCACCTCCGGCCCCGCCATCCAGCACGCGGGGGACCTGGCGGCGATCCTCTCCTCCCTCCAGGAGGGCGAGGTCCTCTTCCTCGACGAGATCCACCGCATGTCCCGGCCCGCCGAGGAGATGCTCTACATGGCCATGGAGGACTTCCGCGTCGACGTGATCGTCGGCAAAGGACCCGGTGCCACCGCGATCCCGCTGGAGCTGCCGCCCTTCACCCTGGTCGGCGCCACCACCCGGGCCGGACTGCTGCCCCCGCCGCTGCGGGACCGCTTCGGCTTCACCGGGCACATGGAGTTCTACGCCCCCGAGGAGCTGGAACGCGTCATCCACCGCTCCGCCCGCCTCCTCGACGTGGAGATCGACACCGCCGGCGCCGCCGAGATCGCCGGCCGCTCCCGCGGCACCCCGCGCATCGCCAACCGGCTGCTGCGCCGCGTCCGCGACTACGCCCAGGTCCGGGCGGACGGCGTGATCAACCGCGAGGTGGCCGGTACCGCCCTCCAGGTGTACGAGGTGGACGGGCGCGGCCTCGACCGACTGGATCGCGCCGTTCTCGAAGCCCTGCTCAAGCTCTTCGGCGGCGGACCCGTGGGCCTGTCCACCCTCGCCGTGGCCGTCGGCGAGGAGCGGGAGACCGTGGAGGAGGTGGCGGAACCCTTCCTGGTCCGCGAGGGGCTGCTCGCACGTACCCCCCGGGGGCGGGTGGCGACGCCCGCCGCATGGGCCCACCTGGGGCTCGTCCCCCCGCAGCACGGCGGGAGTGGATCAAGCGGACAACAGGGCTTGTTCGGGGCCTGACGGCGCGGAGGTTCGACCCCTCAGGAACTGCGGTGCCATGCTGGGCGTTGTTCCATCGGTGCGGACTCGCCTAGACTCCGCCGATGCCGACCCTTCGGGTCGGTGTGCCCACCCCCGTAGAAAAGGCCGCCGTCCGCGTGCGGTCGTGCGAAGGATCTCCGTCCCGTGAATCTCGTGACACTCCTCCCGTTCATCGTGCTCATCGGGGCGATGTTCCTGATGACCCGCTCCGCGAAGAAGAAGCAGCAGGCAGCCGCGCAGATGCGCGACCACATGACGCCCGGCACCGGCGTCCGCACCATCGGCGGCATGTACGCCACGGTGAAGGAGATCGGTGACGACACGGTCACCCTGGAGCTGGCTCCCGGCGTCCACGCGATCTTCGCGAAGAACGCCATCGGTGCCGTTCTGGAGGACGCGGAGTACAACCGCATCGTCCACGGCATCGACGACGACGAGGCGACCGACACGCCGGTCGTCCCGGACGACGCCTCCTCGCTGACCGATGCCCCGAAGACGGACCTCACCAAGGGCGAGGACGAGGCTCCGGGGCTCGACCTGGGCAAGAAGGACGAGGACGCGCCCAAGGGCGACGGCGAGCCCAAGGACGGCAAGTCCGACGGCGAGGCCGGCGCGAAGTAACGCGCCGCGGGGGACCGTGGAGGCGCCCGACCGGCGACCGGCACGGTCCCCGTCTGTGACACTTCTGCGGGGGGCAGGGGTCCCCACCACACATTTCGTGGCCGTCCCCGCGCTGACCCGGCGCGGGACGGTTGGACAGGGAGAAACGACAAGGTGGCAGCACCGAAGAAGGGCCGGCGGCCCACGGGGGCTCAGGGGAGGCCGGGGCGCGCCCTGGCGATCATCCTGATCGCGATGGTGGCGCTCACCGCTGGGATGTTCCTCTCCAAGCAGACGACTCCCAGGCTGGGCATCGACCTCGCCGGCGGCACGAGCATCACGCTCAAGGCCAAGAGCGAGCCCGGCAAAGAGAGCGCCATCAACGAGACCAACATGAACACGGCGGTCGGCATCATCGACCGCCGCGTCAACGGTCTCGGCGTGTCCGAGGCGGAGGTCCAGACCCAGGGTCGCGACCACATCATCGTGAACATCCCCAAGGGGACGAACGAGCAGCAGGCGCGCGAGCAGGTCGGTACCACCGCCCAGCTGTACTTCCGCCCGGTGCTCGCCTTCGCGGACGGCTCCCCGGCCGCTCCCGAGGGCACTGCGAGCCCGAGCCCGAGCCCGTCCGCGAGCGGCTCCGGCGCTCCCAAGGCCGGAGACGGCAAGACCAGCCCCTCCGCCAGCCCGTCGTCCAGCGCCACTTCCCAGGGCCGTGCGCTCAGCGAGGCCCTCAAGGCCCCGGCCGCGCCCACTCCCTCGCCCTCGGCGAGCGAGTCGAAGAAGGCAGACGACACCAAGGCCCCGTCGCCCTCCGCATCCGCCTCCGCGCCGGCGACCGGCGACGAGGCCGCCGCAGCGGCCCTCCAGGCCAAGTTCGCGGCGCTGGACTGCAACGACGAGGCGCAGCGCGCCGCCGCCGGCGCGGGCGCCAAGCCCGAGGAGCCGATGGTCGCCTGCGGCCAGCGCGGTACCGCCTGGGGCAAGTGGATCCTCGGTCCGGCCCAGGTCAACGGCCAGGACGTGAAGGACGCCAAGGGTCAGATCGATCCCCAGCGCGGCCAGTGGATCGTCACCATGCAGTTCACCGACAAGGGCGCCGACAAGTTCGCCAAGATCACCGGTGAGCTGGCCACCAAGCAGATGCCGCAGAACCAGTTCGCCATCGTGCTCGACGGGCGGGTCATCTCCGACCCCTCCGTGAGCCAGGCGCTGACCGGCGGCAACGCCGAGATCTCGGGCGGCTTCACCCAGCAGTCCGCGCAGGACCTGGGCAACATGCTCTCGTACGGCGCCCTGCCGCTCACCTTCACCGAGGACAGCGTCACCACCGTCACCGCCGCGCTCGGCGGCGAGCAGCTGAAGGCCGGCCTGATCGCCGGCGCCATCGGCCTGCTCCTCGTGGTGATCTACCTGCTGGTGTACTACCGGGGCCTGGCGTTCATCGCCATCGTCAGCCTCATGGTCTCCGCGATCCTGACCTACACGAT
Source organism: Streptomyces sp. NPDC091682 (assembly GCF_044756625.1). Lineage (NCBI taxonomy): Bacteria > Bacillati > Actinomycetota > Actinomycetes > Kitasatosporales > Streptomycetaceae > Streptomyces > Streptomyces sp. NPDC091682. Next base: position 102,436 of record NZ_JBIVTH010000009.1, read on the forward strand.
CATGTCGCTGCTCGGAAAGGGCATCGGTTTCGCGCTGAACCTGCCGGCGGTCTGCGGTGCGATCGTGGCGATCGGCATCACGGCGGACTCGTTCATCGTGTACTTCGAGCGCATCCGCGACGAGATCCGCGAGGGGCGCACACTGCGTCCGGCCGTCGAGCGCGCCTGGCCGCGCGCCCGTCGCACGATCCTGGTCTCCGACTTCGTGTCGTTCCTGGCCGCCGCGGTGCTGTTCATCGTCACGGTGGGCAAGGTCCAGGGCTTCGCGTTCACACTGGGTCTTACGACCCTGCTCGACGTGGTCGTGGTGTTCCTCTTCACCAAGCCCGTCATGACACTGGTGGCGCGTACGAAGTTCTTCGCCAGCGGTCACCCGTGGTCCGGGCTGGACCCGAAGCGGCTGGGCGCCAAGCCTCCGCTCCGCCGGTCCCGCCGTACCGGTTCCGCCCCCGCCCCCGTCGACGCAAAGGAGGCGTGAGAGATGTCGAAGCTGGGAGATCTCGGCGCCAAGCTGTACCGCGGTGAGGTCGGCTACGACTTCGTCGGCAAGCGCTTTCTCTGGTACGGCGTTTCCATCCTGATCACCATCACGGCGATCGTCGCCCTGGCCGTCCAGGGCCTCAACATGGGCATCGAGTTCAAGGGCGGTGCCGTCTTCACCACCTCGAAGTCCTCCATTTCCGTGGCCAAGGCGACGGAAGTAGCGGAGAAGGCCTCGGGCCACGACGCGATCGTCCAGCAGCTCGGCACCGGCGGCCTGCGCATCCAGATCTCCGGTCTGGACACCGCCGCCGCGACCGACGTCAAGAAGACCCTCGCCGCCGACCTCAAGGTCAGCGAGGCCGACATCAACGCCGACCTGGTCGGCCCCAGCTGGGGCGAGCAGATCGCGAACAAGGCCTGGACCGGTCTCGGCGTCTTCATGGTCCTCGTGGTGATCTACCTGGCCATCGCCTTCGAGTGGCGGATGGCGGTCGCGGCGCTGATCGCGCTGATCCACGACCTCACCATCACCGTCGGTGTGTACGCGCTCGTCGGCTTCGAGGTCACGCCGGGCACGGTCATCGGTCTGCTGACGATCCTCGGTTACTCCCTCTACGACACCGTCGTCGTCTTCGACGGTCTCAAGGAGGGCTCGAAGGACATCACCAAGCAGACCCGCTGGACGTACAGCGAGGTCGCCAACCGCAGCATCAACGGCACCCTGGTCCGCTCGATCAACACCACGGTCGTCGCGCTCCTCCCGGTCGCCGCGCTGCTGTTCATCGGCGGTGGCTTCCTGGGCGCCGGCATGCTGAACGACATCTCGCTGTCGCTGTTCGTCGGCCTCGCGGCCGGTGCGTACTCCTCGATCTTCATCGCGACCCCGCTGGTCGTCGACCTCAAGGAGCGCGAGCCGGCGATGAAGGCGCTCAAGAAGCGGGTGCTCGCCAAGCGGGCGGCCGCGGCGGCCAAGGGCGAGTCCCCGGACGAGGCCTACGCGGCCGAGGACGAGCCGCAGGTCGTGGCGCAGGGCCGGCCGGGGCGGCGACGTTGACCGCGCCGCTGTCCGAGGACGCCCGGGAGCTGCTCCTCAGCCGGATCAAGGACGTGGCGGACTATCCGAAGCCGGGCGTGATGTTCAAGGACATCACCCCGCTGCTGGCGGACCCCGAGGCGTTCGCCGCGCTGACGGACGCACTGGTGGAGCTGGCCGGCCGGTACGGCGCGACGAAGATCGTCGGCTTGGAGGCGCGCGGGTTCATCCTCGCGGCTCCGGTCGCCGTGCAGGCCGGGATCGGCTTCGTGCCGGTGCGCAAGGCCGGAAAGCTGCCGGGCGCGACGCTCGCGCAGTCGTACGAGCTGGAGTACGGCACCGCGGAGATCGAGGTCCACGCCGAGGACCTGTCGGCCGGTGACCGGGTCATGGTCATCGACGACGTGCTGGCCACCGGCGGTACGGCCGAGGCCTCGCTCTCGCTGATCCGGCGGGCCGGTGCGGAGGTCGCGGGCGTGGCGGTGCTGATGGAGCTGTCCTTCCTCCCCGGGCGGGCCAAGCTGGCGCCCGCGCTGGGCGAGGCTCCGCTGGACGCGCTGATCGTGGTCTGAGTTCTGTTCTGCCGAGGCGGCGGGCATCCGGGAGGTTCCGGGTGCCCGCCGCTTTCGTGTGCGGCGCCGCTGCCGGGGGGCGCCCCCGGACCCGCGCGCCTCAAATGCCGACGGGGCTGACGAGATCCGCGGCTCATCCCCGCACACCGGCGGGGCCTCGGGGAACGGGGTGACGCAACGCTCGCTACCATGGGTTGTCCGGACCGGACACGGGCACCGGATCCTCCCCCAGACGCCGTTCGGGGGGACCCCCGTGAGGAGCGCTCTTGCCAGACGAGGTCCAGCCAATCTCCGCCGCGCAGCCCGACCCGCAGGCCGAGCAGACCACGGCGGCCCCCGCCACGCCCCCGCCGGCCCCGCCGGTGCCGCCGGTCAAGCCCGCGCCGTCGAAGTCCGCCGGGTCCTCCAACCGGGTGCGCGCCCGTCTCGCCCGGCTCGGCGTGCAGCGCTCGAACCCGTACAACCCGGTGCTGGAGCCGTTGCTCCGCATAGTCCGCAGCAACGACCCGAAGATCGAGACGTCGACGCTGCGCCAGTTGGAGCAGGCCTACCAGGTGGCCGAACGTTGGCACCGCGGCCAGAAGCGCAAGAGCGGCGACCCGTACATCACCCATCCGCTCGCGGTGACCACCATCCTCGCCGAGCTCGGCATGGACCCCGCCACCCTCATGGCCGGTCTGCTGCACGACACCGTCGAGGACACCGAGTACGGCCTCGAAGACCTGCGCCGTGACTTCGGCGACGCCGTGGCCCTCCTCGTCGACGGCGTCACCAAGCTGGACCGGGTGAAGTTCGGCGAGGCCGCCCAGGCGGAGACCGTCCGCAAGATGGTCGTGGCGATGGCCAAGGACCCGCGCGTCCTGGTCATCAAGCTCGCCGACCGGCTGCACAACATGCGCACCATGCGCTACCTCAAGCGGGAGAAGCAGGAGAAGAAGGCCCGCGAGACCCTCGAGATCTACGCCCCGCTGGCGCACCGGCTGGGCATGAACACGATCAAGTGGGAGCTCGAAGACCTCTCCTTCGCGATCCTCTACCCGAAGATGTACGACGAGATCGTGCGCCTGGTCGCCGAGCGCGCGCCCAAGCGCGACGAATACCTCGCCGTCGTCACCGACGAGGTGCAGGTCGACCTCAGGGCCGCCCGCATCAAGGCCACCGTGACGGGCCGCCCGAAGCACTACTACAGCGTCTACCAGAAGATGATCGTCCGCGGCCGTGACTTCGCGGAGATCTACGACCTGGTGGGCATCCGCGTCCTCGTCGACACCGTCCGGGACTGCTACGCGGCCCTGGGCACCGTGCACGCGCGATGGAACCCGGTCCCCGGCCGGTTCAAGGACTACATCGCGATGCCCAAGTTCAACATGTACCAGTCGCTCCACACGACGGTCATCGGACCCAGCGGCAAGCCCGTCGAGCTGCAGATCCGCACCTTCGACATGCACCGCCGCGCCGAATACGGCATCGCCGCGCACTGGAAGTACAAGCAGCAGACCGTCGCCGGCACCTCCAAGGTCCGCACCGACGTCCCGCAGGCCGCCAAGGGCAGCGCCGGCCAGGACACGGTCAACGACATGGCCTGGCTGCGCCAGCTGCTGGACTGGCAGAAGGAGACCGAGGACCCGGGCGAGTTCCTCGACTCGCTGCGCTTCGACCTCTCCCGCAACGAGGTCTTCGTCTTCACCCCCAAGGGCGACGTCATCGCGCTGCCCGCCGGAGCCACCCCCGTGGACTTCGCGTACGCCGTCCACACCGAGGTCGGCCACCGGACGATAGGGGCCAGGGTCAACGGCCGGCTCGTCCCGCTCGAGTCCACGCTCGACAACGGCGACCTGGTCGAGGTCTTCACCTCCAAGGCCGAGGGCGCCGGCCCGTCCCGCGACTGGCTCGGCTTCGTCAAGTCACCGCGGGCCCGCAACAAGATCCGCGCCTGGTTCTCCAAGGAGCGCCGCGACGAGGCCATCGAGCACGGCAAGGACGCCATCGCCCGGGCCATGCGCAAGCAGAACCTGCCGATCCAGCGCATCCTGACCGGCGACTCGCTCGTGACCCTCGCGCACGAGATGCGCTACCCCGACATTTCCTCCCTGTACGCGGCGATCGGCGAGGGCCACGTGGCCGCGCAGGGCGTCGTACAGAAGCTGGTGGCGGCCCTCGGCGGCGAGGAGGCGGCCAACGAGGACATCGAGGAATCGATCCCGCCGGCGCGCGGCCGCAAGCGGCGCACCAACGCGGACCCGGGCGTCGTCGTCAAGGGCGTCGAGGACGTGTGGGTCAAGCTGGCCCGCTGCTGCACCCCGGTACCGGGCGACCCGATCATCGGCTTCGTCACGCGCGGCAGCGGCGTATCGGTTCACCGCGCGGACTGCGTCAACGTCGACTCGCTCTCCCAGCAGCCCGAGCGGATGCTCGAGGTCGAGTGGGCGCCCACCCAGTCCTCGGTCTTCCTGGTCGCCATCCAGGTCGAGGCCCTGGACCGGTCCCGGCTGCTGTCGGACGTCACCCGGGTCCTCTCCGACCAGCACGTCAACATCCTCTCGGCGGCCGTCCAGACCTCCCGCGACCGGGTGGCCACCTCCCGGTTCACCTTCGAGATGGGCGACCCCAAGCACCTGGGGCACGTCCTGAAGGCCGTCCGGGGCGTCGAGGGCGTCTACGACGTCTACCGCGTGACCTCGGCCAGGCGGCCGTAGGCACGCCGCCGTGGGTACACCACACGAAGGGCGGCCCCGGTACGCGTTCCGCGTACCGGGGCCGCCCCTTTGGTGAAGACCGCCCGAGGCACCGGTTCCGGCGCCGGGGGCGGCAATCAGCGCAATCAGCCGCCGAACTCCTCCAGGCCCTTCAGGGCCTGGTCCAGCAGGGCCTGGCGGCCCTCCAGCTCGCGCGACAGCTTGTCGGCCTTGGCGTTGTTGCCCGCCGCGCGTGCCGCGTCGATCTGCTCACGCAGCTTGTCCACCGCCGCCTGGAGCTGGCCCGTCAGACCGGCCGCACGGGCCCGCGCCTCCGGGTTCGTACGACGCCACTCGCCCTCCTCGGCCTCCTGGATCGCCCGTTCGACCGAGTGCATGCGGCCCTCGACCTTCGGCCGGGCGTCCCGCGGCACGTGACCGATGCCCTCCCAGCGCTCGTTGAGGGAGCGGAACGCGGCACGGGCCGCCTTCAGGTCCGTCACGGGCACGAGCTTCTCGGCCTCGTCGGCCAGCTCCTCCTTGAGCTTCAGGTTCTCGATCTGCTCGGCGTCACGCTCCGCGAAGACCTCGCTGCGGGCCGCGAAGAACACGTCCTGCGCACCGCGGAACCGGTTCCACAGGTCGTCCTCGGACTCGCGCTGCGCCCGGCCCGCCGCCTTCCAGTCGGCCATCAGCTCGCGGTAGCGGGCCGCCGTCGGACCCCAGTCGGTCGACTTCGACAGCGACTCGGCCTCGGCGACCAGCTTCTCCTTGACCTTGCGGGCATCCTCGCGCTGCGCGTCCAGCGAGGCGAAGTGCGCCTTGCGGCGCTTGGAGAAGGCCGAGCGCGCGTGGGAGAACCGGTGCCACAGCTCGTCGTCCGACTTGCGGTCCAGCCGCGGCAGCCCCTTCCAGATGTCCACCAGGGCGCGCAGCCGCTCACCCGCACTGCGCCACTGGTCGCTCTGGGCCAGCTGCTCGGCCTCGACGACCAGCGCGTCCTTGGCCGCGCGGGCCTCGTCCGTCTGCTTGGCCTTCGCTACCTTGCGCTCCTCGCGCCGGGACTCCACGGTCGTGACCAGCTTGTCCAGCCGCACGCGCAGGGCGTCCAGGTCACCCACGGCATGGTGCTCCTCCACCTGCGTACGCAGGTGGTCGATCGCCGTCTGGGCGTCCTTGGCGGACAGATCAGTGGTCCGCACCCGCTTTTCGAGGAGGCCGATCTCGACCACCAGGCCCTCGTACTTGCGCTCGAAATAGGCCAGGGCCTCCTCAGGGGTGCCGGCCTGCCACGATCCGACGACCTGCTCGCCATCGGAAGTACGCACGTACACGGTGCCCGTCTCGTCGACTCGGCCCCACGGGTCGCTGCTCACAGCGCCTCCTCCACCTGATGCCTTGCGAGGGGTTCACCCCCTGGGCATCGTCCACAGTTTCCTGGGGCGGGCAGCGCCCGCCCTGCACAACGCCAACATAGGCGACCGCCGGGCCGGCTGTCCGCATCACGCACGACGCAATATCGGCGTACGGGATGCGGGCCGGCCGGGCCCGGGGTCGGCGCACCGGGTCAGTTCTGCGTGACCGTGCCCTTCTCGATCTTCACCTCGGTCTTGGGAGCGCCGTCCTGGCCGCCGTCGACCGTACCGGCCTTCGCGATCTCCTCGAGGACCTTGAGGCCGGCCGCGTCGATCTTGCCGAACGGCGTGTACGTCGGCGCCAGCGGGCTGTCCTTGTAGACCAGGAAGAACTGGCTGCCGCCCGAGCCCGGCTGGCCCGTGTTCGCCATCGCCACCGTGCCGGCCGGGTAGACGACCTGGCCGTTCGCGTCGGCCTTGCCCAGCGAGTCCAGGTTCTCGTCCGGGATGTTGTAGCCCGGGCCGCCGCGGCCGGTGCCCTCAGGGTCGCCGCACTGGAGCACGAAGATCCCGCCGGCCGTCAGCCGGTGGCACTTGGTGTTGTCGAAGTAGCCCTTGTCGGCGAGCGACTTGAAGGAGTTCACGGTCTGCGGGGTCTTGGCCGCGTCCATCGCGAAGTTGATGTCACCCGCGCTGGTCTTCAGCGCGAAGGTGTACTTCGCCTTCTGGTCGATCGCCATCTCCGGCGAGGGGGACTGCTTGGGCGCGGGCTCGCTCGCCGATGCCGAGGGGTTCGCGGACGGGTCCGCGGCCTGGTCCTTCTTGTCCTTGTCGAAGACACCGCCCACGATCAGGCCGACCAGCGTCGCGATCACCACGGCCACGGCCGCGCCGATCACCGCCGCACGCTGGCGCCCCTTCTTCCGGGCCTCGGCGCGGCGCTTCTGCTGGCGCTCGTACTTCTCCCTGGCGAGCTGTCGCCGCCGCTGATCGCTCGTGACCACCGGGTCGTCTCCTTGTACGTGTCTGATACTGCTGTCCGGGCTGGGCTAAGGCCGTACCGTATATGGGTTCGCTGTGTAATGAGCGGCGCCGGTAGGCTCTGAGCAGCAGGATTCCTGTCTACGACCTCCCGCCTGATGATGATTGAGGACGAACGTGCTGATTGCCGGGTTCCCCGCAGGCGCTTGGGGCACCAACTGCTACGTGGTCGCCCCCGCCGCCGGTGAGGAGTGCGTCATCATCGACCCGGGCCATCAGGCCGCCCGGGGCGTCGAGGAGACGCTGAAGAAGCATCGGCTCAAGCCCGTCGCGGTCGTGCTGACCCATGGCCACATCGATCATGTGGCCTCGGTGGTCCCGGTGTGCGGAGCACACGACGTACCGGCCTGGATCCACCCCGAGGACCGCTACATGATGAGCGACCCGGAGAAGGCCCTCGGCCGCTCCATCGGGATGCCGCTCATGGGCGAGCTGACCGTGGGGGAGCCGGACGACGTACGAGAACTGGCCGACGGCGCCACCCTGAAATTGGCCGGAATGGACTTCTCCGTGACGCACGCGCCGGGCCATACCAAGGGGTCGGTGACCTTCCGGATGCCCGAGCTGGCCGACGTCCCGCCGGTCTTCTTCTCGGGCGACCTGCTCTTCGCCGGCTCCATCGGACGCACCGACCTGCCCGGCGGCTCCCACGCCGAGATCCTCGAATCGCTGGGCCGCGTGTGCCTGCCGCTCGACGACTCGACCGTGGTGCTGTCCGGCCACGGTCCCCAGACCACCATCGGCCGCGAGCGCGCGACCAACCCGTACCTTCGGGAAGTCGCCGCCGGGCTCGGAGACGGCACCGCCGCTCCACGACGAGGAATGTGACGAGAGTTTCGTGAGCACTTTCAAGGCCCCCAAGGGCACGTACGACCTGATCCCGCCGTACTCGGCCAAGTACCTGGCGGTCCGCGACGCCATCTCCGCCCCGCTGCGCAAGGCCGGGTACGGCTACATCGAGACGCCGGGCTTTGAAGACGTGAACCTGTTCGCCCGAGGTGTCGGCGAGTCCACCGACATCGTCACGAAGGAGATGTTCACCCTCACCACCAAGGGTGGCACCAACCTCGCCCTGCGCCCGGAGGGCACCGCCTCCGTGCTGCGCGCGGCCCTGGAGGCCAGCCTGCACAAGCAGGGCAACCTCCCGGCCAAGCTCTGGTACTCGGGCTCCTACTACCGCTACGAGCGACCGCAGAAGGGTCGTTACCGCCACTTCTCGCAGGTGGGTGCCGAGGCGATCGGCTCCGAGGACCCAGCCCTGGACGCCGAGCTGATCATCCTGGCCGACCAGGCCTACCGCACCCTCGGGCTGTCGAACTTCCGCATCCTGCTGAACTCGCTCGGCGACAAGGAGTGCCGCCCGGTCTACCGCGAGGCGCTCCAGACCTTCCTGCGCGGCCTCGACCTCGACGAGGAGACCGTCCGCCGGGCCGAGATCAATCCGCTGCGCGTGCTCGACGACAAGCGGGCCGAGGTGCAGAAGCAGCTCGTCGGTGCCCCCGTGCTGCGGGACTACCTGTGCGACGCCTGCAAGGCGTACCACGAGGAGGTGCGGGAGCTGATCACGGCTGCCGGCGTCGTCTTCGAGGACGACGAGAAGCTGGTGCGCGGACTGGACTACTACACCCGCACCACCTTCGAGTTCGTCCACGACGGTCTGGGCGCGCAGTCCGCGGTGGGCGGAGGCGGCCGGTACGACGGACTGTCCGAGATGATCGGCGGACCGGCCCTGCCCTCGGTGGGCTGGGCGCTCGGCGTGGACCGCACGGTCCTGGCCCTGGAGGCCGAGGGCATCGAGCTGGACATCCCGGCGACGACCACGGTCTTCGCCGTGGCCCTCGGAGAGGCCAAGGCGACCGTGTTCGGCCTGGTGACGCAGCTGCGCAAGGCGGGCGTCGCGGCCGACATGTCCTACGGCGGCAAGGGCCTCAAGGGCGCCATGAAGGACGCGAACCGGAGCGGTGCCCGCTTCGCGGTCGTGGTCGGTGAGCGGGACCTCGCCGAGGGCGTCGTCCAGCTGAAGGACATGGAGTCCGGCGAGCAGGCGGCCGTGCCCGTCGACGAGCTGGTCGACACGGTCCGGGCCCGCCTCGCCTGACGGCGACGCTTCGCACGCGCACGGGACGGGGCCGGGGATCTTTCCCCGGCCCCGTCCGTTCACAGGCTCGTACGGCACAATGGCCCGTGCTTGATCACCTGGCAGATGTGGAGCGGGCGGTATGACGACACGAAGCGCGGACGCGGACACCGCCCGGGGCAGGACCGTCGGGGGGAGCCGGGCCCTGGCCCTGCTGCTGGTGATCACCGGAGCCGCGGGCCTGCTCGCCGCCTGGGTGATCACGATCGACAAGTTCAAGCTGCTGGAGGACCCGACCTTCAAGCCCGCCTGCAGCCTCAACCCGATCGTCTCCTGCGGCAACATCATGACGAGCGATCAGGCATCGGCCTTCGGCTTCCCGAACCCGATGCTCGGACTCGTCGCCTACGGCATCGTGATCTGCGTCGGCATGAGCATGCTGGCCGGTGCCTCGTTCCGCCGCTGGTACTGGCTGACCTTCAACGCCGGCACCCTCTTCGGCGTCGTCTTCTGCACCTGGCTCATGTACCAGTCGCTCTACAACATCAACTCCCTCTGCCTGTGGTGCTGCCTGGCTTGGGTCGCCACGATCTTCATGTTCTGGTACGTCACCGCGCACAACGTCCGCGAGGGGCTGCTGCCGGCCCCGGGCTGGCTCAAGGCCTTCCTCGACGAGTTCACCTGGGTCCTGCCCGTCCTGCACGTCGGGATCATCGGGATGCTGATCCTGACCCGCTGGTGGGACTTCTGGACCTCCTGAGCGCGGGCGGCCCTGTCGGTGGGCTCGCATAGGCTTCCCGTGTGGAACCAGACCTGTTCACCGCCGCTGCCGAAGACCGCCAGGAGAAGGACCCGGCGAGCTCCCCGCTCGCCGTCCGGATGCGCCCGCGCACCCTGGACGAGGTCGTCGGCCAGCAGCACCTGCTGAAGCCCGGATCACCACTGCGGCGCCTCGTCGGGGAAGGGGCCGGCGGCCCGGCCGGTGCCTCGTCGGTGATCCTCTGGGGCCCGCCCGGCATCGGGAAGACGACGCTGGCGTACGTGGTCAGCCAGGCCACGCAGAAGCGTTTCGTGGAGCTCTCCGCCATCACGGCGGGCGTCAAAGAGGTACGGGCCGTCATCGAGGGCGCCAAGCGGGCGGCCGGCGGCTACGGCAAGGAGACCGTCCTCTTCCTCGACGAGATCCACCGGTTCAGCAAGGCGCAGCAGGACTCGCTGCTCCCCGCCGTCGAGAACCGCTGGGTGACGCTGATCGCGGCCACCACCGAGAACCCGTACTTCTCGATCATCTCCCCGCTCCTGTCCCGCTCGCTGCTGCTGACGCTGGAACCGCTCACGGACGAGGACCTGAGCGACCTGATGCGGCGCGCGCTCACCGAAGGGCGGGGCCTGGGCGGGGCCGTCACCCTCCCGGCGGACGCCGAGGCCCATTTGCTGCGGATCGCCGGCGGCGACGCCCGGCGGGCGCTGACGGCACTGGAGGCGGGCGCCGGGTCGGCCATCGCCAAGGGCGAGGACGAGATCACCCTCCAGACGCTGGAGGAGGCCGTCGACCGGGCGGCGGTCCGGTACGACAAGGACGGAGACCAGCACTACGACGTGGCCAGCGCGCTGATCAAGTCGATCCGCGGCTCGGACGTCGACGCCGCACTGCACTACCTGGCCCGGATGATCGACGCCGGGGAGGACCCCCGGTTCATCGCCCGCCGCCTGATGATCTCCGCGAGCGAGGACATCGGCCTGGCGGACCCGACGGCCCTGCCGATCGCCGTGGCCGCGGCCCAGGCGGTGGCGATGATCGGCTTCCCGGAGGCGGCCCTGACCCTCTCGCACGCCACGATCGCCCTGGCGCTGGCCCCCAAGTCGAACACCGCCACGACCGCGATCGGCGCGGCACTGGCCGACGTACGGGCGGGCCTGGCCGGATCGGTCCCGCCGCACCTGAGGGACGGGCACTACAAGGGCGCGGCGAAGCTGGGGCACGCGCAGGGGTACGTGTACCCGCACGACGTGCCGGGCGCGATCGCGGCGCAGCAGTACGCACCGGACGAGATCCAGGGCAAGCGGTACTACGAGCCGACGCGGTACGGCGCGGAGGCCCGCTACGCCGACGTGGTCGAGAAGGTCCGCGAGCGCCTCCGGGGCGCCGGGTCCTGACCGACCACGTCGTCGCGCTCGGCGCCGCCCGGCGCGGCGGCGCGTACGCCCGGACCCCGCGGCGCCGGCTGGAGTACGCCAACGACCTGTCTCTAGTACGAAGCGGCCGAGAACAGGGAGTGCATCGCCCGGCGCAGGCCGCAGATGTCCGCGACCGGCTCCGGGAAGTCGAAGCGGGCGTCGAAGGAGCCGGCCGGGCCGCCGGTGAAGCGGACCCGCAGCCCCAGTCGGTCCAGGGAGAGCGGGACGGCGGTCATCCCGCGGGCCTCGCGGGCACCGAGCAGGCCGCCCAGCTCGCCGAGCCGGTCGCCGTGGGCGGAGTGCAGGTGCTGCAGCAGCTCCGACTCGTGCGCGACCATCGGGTCCGGCTCCGCGGCGGCCAGGTCGTCCGGGTCGACGTGCTCGGCGCCCCACAGGTCGTCCACCGAGATCTCGCCGACCTCCAGGCGCAGCATCATCCAGGCCGGGCGTCCGGCGTGGGGGGCGTCGAGGGACTCCCGCATGCCCAGCAGCTCGCCCACCGGCTGCCGCTCCGCGAGCAGCGCCGCGCAGGCCGCGCGGTCGTCCCCGCGCACCGGCGTCAGCCACCCGGCCAGCCAGGCGCGGCCTCGGATACGATGGGGCACGGACACCGGCGCCACGTCCGTGATCTCGATCACGGCGGTGAGGTCGTCGTCCTGGGCGTGAGCGGCTGCCCTGGCAGCCGTGGATTCCCCGGAAACAAGGAGAATCACGTCCCCGTCCGGGGTGACGGTCCGCGCGACCGGCAGCCCTGTCCCGAACTCCTCGGCATCGTGAGTGTCACGAGCACCGATCAGCGTGAGGGATACTGAGGCGTTGGACTCTACGAGGGTTCGTACGCGTTCGGCTCCGGTGAGCTGCCGAACGCCTTCCCTGGGACGCGGCTGACCTTGCTTATCGTCGGCGCAAGCGGATTCTGTTTCGTTGGAATCCGAACTGCGTTGCGCACTGGGCAGGGGGATCCCATGTGGTCGAGACATTACGTCCTCCTCGCTAAGGTAAGCCTCACCTAACTTACATGGAGGTAGGTTCCCCGTGAACCAGAAGCGACCCAAGGTCAAGAAGTCGCGTGCCCTCGGCATTGCGCTGACCCCGAAGGCCGTCAAGTACTTTGAGGCCCGCCCCTACCCGCCGGGCGAGCACGGCCGTGGCCGCAAGCAGAACTCGGACTACAAGGTCCGTCTGCTGGAGAAGCAGCGTCTGCGCGCTCAGTACGACATCTCTGAGCGTCAGATGGCCCGCGCGTACGACCGCGCCAAGAAGGCCGAAGGCAAGACGGGCGAGGCGCTGGTCGTCGAGCTCGAGCGTCGCCTCGACGCCCTGGTCCTGCGTTCGGGCATCGCCCGCACCATCTACCAGGCCCGCCAGATGGTCGTTCACGGCCACATCGAGGTCAACGGCGACAAGGTCGACAAGCCGTCGTTCCGTGTCCGTCCGGACGACGTCATCACCGTGCGCGAGCGCAGCCGCGAGAAGGTTCCGTTCCAGGTTGCCCGTGAGGGTGGCTACGCAGGCGAGGGCGAGACCCCGCGCTACCTGCAGGTCAACCTGAAGGCCCTGGCCTTCCGCCTGGACCGCGACCCGAACCGCAAGGAAATCCCGGTCATCTGCGACGAGCAGCTCGTCGTCGAGTACTACGCCCGCTGATGCAGGCCTAGTCTCACTGGCTGGTCAGCCCGCCGTCCCCTCCGGGGGCGGCGGGTTTTCCGTTCCTCCTCCGTTTCCGGGCCCGGCCTCAGGGCTGCGGCTGCTCCGCCGCCGTGCCCGTCGACACGCGGGAGCCGCGCGGCCGCCCCGCCTGCCGCGGCACTCCGCCGGCGCCGCGCTCCTCCGGATCGCGCAACGCCCGCCCGACCAGCGCCTCACGGCTCAGCTCCCGGCCCTCGGCCTCGTACGCCGCGTAGCGCTCGGCGCCCAGCAGCTCGCCCGCCCGCTCCCGGCACATCAGCCGCGGGGCGTTGAAGTACCCCGAGCCGAACAGCTGCAACCCCACCCCGCCCCACATCGGCTCCGCCGCACCCTGGAGCACCGCGGCCTCGGCCGCGTCCCCCTCCGCGACCGTGACCAGCGCGAGCAGCTCCAGCGCGAGCACCAGCCCGACCAGATCGTGGAAGACGTGGTTGATGGTCACGCACTCGGTCAGCAGCCGCCGAGCTTCCCGGGTGCGCCCCGCTTCGAGGGCCGCGTACGCGAGGACGTACAGGGCGTACGCCTTCGTCCAGCGCTCCCCGCGCTCCTCGCAGATCTCCCGGACCTCCCCGCACAGCGCGAGCGCGCCCGGCAGGTCACCGAGGAAGGCCAGCGCCATCCCCAGCTCCACCTGGCACATCAACACGTTGCTGTTCAGCTCGCCGGCGGCCCGGTACTGCTCCAGCGCCGCGCCCAGCAGCTCCCGGGCCCGCGCCATGTCGTCCGATACCAGCGCCAGGCAGCCCATCCGGTGCACCGCGTAGGCCGCCGCGACCTGGTCCCCGCTCTGCGCCGCCCCGTCCCGGCACTCGTACAGGGCGCTCATCGAGGCCGCCGCGTCCCCCTGGAGGGCCGCGACGTAGCCGAGCACCCACAGGGCCTTCAGCCGCGAGGTCTCGTACTCCACCGCCCGGTCCGCCGGCTCCAGGGTCCGGTCCAGCCATTGCCGCCCCTCGGTCAGGCGCCCGCAGCCCGCCCAGTAGAACCACAGCGTCCCCGCCAAGTACTGGCCCAGGTGCGTCTCGTCCGGCTCGTCCAGACAGCACTCCAGGGCGAGCCGGATGTTCGGCAGCTCCGCCTCCACCAGCGCGGCCACCTCCTGCTGGCGCGGGCTGAACCAGTCCAGCTCGCACCACGTCGCCAGCCCCACGTACCAGTCCCGGTGGCGCCGCCGCAGGCGTCCGGCGTCGCCCAGCGACTCCAGCCACCCCGCCCCGTACACCCGTACGGTCTCCAGCATGCGGAAACGCACCCCGGCGGGCGTCTCCTCCCGAACCAGCAGCGACTGGGCGAGCAGCTCCCCAACCAGGTCCAGCACGGTCTCCACCGGCAGATCCGGACCCGCACACACGTATTCGGCGGCGTCGAGTTCGAACTGCCCCGCGAACACCGACAGCCGCGCCCACAGCAGCCGCTCCGCGGGCGTGCACAGCTCGTGGCTCCAGCCGATCGCGGTCCGCAGCGCCCGGTGCCGGGCGAGCCCGCCGCGCGCACCACCCGTCAACAGCGCGAAGCGGTCCTCCAGCCGGGCCAGCACCTGCGCGGGGGACAGCGTCCGCAGCCGGCCCGCCGCGAGCTCCAGGGCCAGCGGGATCCCGTCGAGGCGGGCGCACAGCTCGACCAGCGCGGCCCGGTTCTCCGCGGTCACCGCAAAGGCCGGGTCGGCCGCGGACGCCCGCGCCGCCAGCAGGGCCAGTGCCTCCTCGGCGGCCGGCGGGGCCAGGGGGAAGACCGACTCCCCGTCCAGGGCCAGCGGCCGCCGGCCGGCCGCGAGGACGCACAGGCCGGGACAGCGGCGCAGCAGCTCCCGTACCAGGTCGGCGCACTCGTCGACCAGCTGCTCGAAGCCGTCCAACACCAGCAGTAGCCGGCGTCCGGCCAGGTGCTCGGCCAGGACCGTCCGGGGTGGCCGGGTGGTGTGGTCGGTCAGCTCCAGGGCCTCGGCGAGGGCCAGCTCCAGCAGTGCGGGATCCCGTACGGTCGACAGCTCGGCCAGCCGGACGCCGTCACAGTAGCGTTCCTTCGGTCCCTCGGCCGCGGCCCGGGCCGCAGCGAGCACGAGCCGGGACTTGCCCACTCCGCCCACGCCGGTCACCGTCACGAGCCGCGAGCGCTCCAGGAGCCGCCCCACCTCGGCGAGTTCGCCACCCCGCCCGATGAACCGGCCCAGCTCCGAGGGAAGATTGCCCCCGGCAGTACTTCGAAGGGGTGTCTGTCCCATGGGACACGGAGGGTACTGGTCCGGATGCGCTGCGTTCAAGACGGGTCCGGTCCTCACGGATTTCCGGTACGGCCGAGGATCTCCGGCGCGATAGGGTCGGAGGGCGAATAGTCCTGCGGTTCCGGTACAGACAGAGAGCGGTGTGACGTGTCCGGTGTAGAGGTGGCCGGGATCATCGTGGCCGTCTTCTGGGCCATCCTGATCTCCTTCCTCGCCGTGGCCCTGGTGAGGCTGGCCCAGGTGCTCAGGGCGGCCACCAAGCTGGTGGCCGACGTGACCGACCAGGCCGTTCCGCTGCTCGCCGACGCCTCCACCACCGTCCGCTCCGCGCGCACCCAGCTCGACCGGGTCGACGCCATCGCGAGCGACGTGCAAGAGGTCACCTCCAACGCCTCGGCACTGTCCTCCACCGTGGCCACCGCCTTCGGCGGGCCGCTGGTGAAGGTCGCGGCCTTCGGCTACGGCGTCCGCAAGGCGCTGGGCAAGGGGGACGCCGGGGCGTCGGGAGGCACGCCGCCGAAGACATCCCGACGAACCGTGATCGTTGGACGTACGGTGCCGGCCGCCCGGCGCCGGAAGCAGAAGGGCTGAGACCGCCGATGTTCCGCCGAGCCTTCTGGTTCACCGCAGGCGCAGCCGCCGGCGTGTGGGCCACCACCAAGGTCAACCGCCAGCTGAAGAAGCTGACGCCGGAGAGCCTCGCCGCCCAGGCGGCCGACAAGGCCGTGGAGGCGGGACACCGCCTCAAGGACTTCGCCCTCGACGTCAAAGCGGGAATGACGCAGCGCGAGGACGAGCTGAACGACGCATTGGGGCTCCACCAGGACCCCGATCGACCCGACAACGTCACGGCCCTCCCCGGGCCGCGGCGGCTGCGGGCCATCGAGAACCGCAAGACCACCTACCGACCTAAGTTGTCGTACGACCGGAATGAGGACCACTGATGGAGTCGGCTGAGATTCGCCGCCGCTGGCTGAGCTTCTTCGAGGAGCGCGGTCACGCCGTTGTCCCTTCGGCGTCGCTCATCGCGGACGACCCGACTCTGTTGCTGGTCAACGCGGGCATGGTTCCCTTCAAGCCGTACTTCCTCGGCGAGACCAAGCCCCCCGCCCCCCGCGCCACCAGTGTGCAGAAGTGCGTCCGTACGCCGGACATCGAAGAGGTCGGCAAGACGACCCGCCACGGCACGTTCTTCCAGATGTGCGGCAACTTCTCCTTCGGGGACTACTTCAAGGAAGGCGCCATCAAGTACGCCTGGGAGCTGCTCACCAGCTCGGTGGCGGACGGCGGCTACGGCCTCGAGCCCGAGAAGCTCTGGATCACCGTCTACCTCGACGACGACGAGGCCGAGACGATCTGGCGCGAGAAGATCGGCGTGCCCGCCGAGCGCATCCAGCGCCTAGGCAAGAAGGACAACTTCTGGTCCATGGGCGTCCCCGGCCCCTGCGGCCCGTGCTCGGAGATCAACTACGACCGCGGCCCGGAGTTCGGCGTCGAGGGCGGCCCGGCCGTCAACGACGAGCGCTACGTGGAGATCTGGAACCTGGTCTTCATGCAGTACGAGCGCGGCGCCGGCGACGGGAAGGAAGACTTCCCGATCCTCGGCGACCTGCCGTCGAAGAACATCGACACCGGTCTGGGTCTCGAGCGCCTCGCGATGATCCTGCAGGGCGTGCAGAACATGTACGAGACCGACACCCTGCGCGTCGTCATGGACAAGGCCACCGAGCTGACCGGCGTGCAGTACGGCGCCGCCAAGAACACCGACGTCTCGATGCGCGTGGTCGCCGACCACATCCGCACCTCCGTCATGCTCATCGGCGACGGCGTCACCCCCGGCAACGAGGGCCGCGGCTACGTGCTGCGCCGCATCATGCGTCGCGCCATCCGTAACATGCGCCTCATGGGCGCCACCGGTCCCGTCGTTCAGGACCTGGTCGACGTCGTGATCAACACGATGGGCCAGCAGTACCCGGAGCTCGTCACCGACCGCAAGCGCATCGAGACCGTCGCGCTCGCCGAAGAGGCCGCCTTCCTGAAGGCCGTCAAGGGCGGCACGAACATCCTCGACACCGCCGTGACCGAGACCAAGGCCACCGGCGGCACCGTCCTCTCCGGCGACAAGGCGTTCCTGCTCCACGACACCTGGGGCTTCCCGATCGACCTCACCCTGGAGATGGCCGCCGAGCAGGGCCTGACCGTGGACGAGCCCGGCTTCCGCCGCCTGATGCAGGAGCAGCGCGACCGCGCCAAGGCCGATGCCAAGGCCAAGAAGACCGGCCACGCGGACATGTCCGCCTACCGCGAGATCGCGGACGGCTCCGGCGCCACCGAGTTCACCGGCTACGCCACCAACCAGGGCGAGTCGACCATCGTCGGCCTGCTGGTTAACGGCGTCTCCGCGCCCGCCGCTTCCGAGGGCGACGAGGTCGAGGTCGTCCTCGACCGCACCCCCTTCTACGCCGAGGGCGGCGGCCAGCTCGCCGACCAGGGCCGGATCAAGCTCGACACGGGCGCCGTCATCGAGATCCGCGACGTCCAGCAGCCGGTCCCGGGCGTCTCCGTGCACAAGGGCTCCGTCCAGGTCGGCGAGGTGACGGTGGGCGCCTCCGCCTACGCCGCCATCGACGTCAAGCGCCGCCGGGCCATCGCCCGCGCCCACTCGGCCACGCACCTGACCCACCAGGCGCTGCGCGACGCCCTCGGCCCCACCGCCGCCCAGGCCGGCTCCGAGAACAGCCCCGGCCGCTTCCGCTTCGACTTCGGCTCTCCGAACGCCGTCCCCGGCTCGGTCCTCACCGACGTCGAGCAGAAGATCAACGACGTGCTCTCGCGCGAGCTCGACGTCACCGCCGAGATCATGAGCATCGACGAGGCGAAGAAGCAGGGCGCCATCGCCGAGTTCGGCGAGAAGTACGGCGAGCGCGTGCGCGTCGTGACCATCGGCGACTTCTCCAAGGAGCTGTGCGGCGGCACGCACGTCGGCAACACCGCCCAGCTGGGTCTGGTGAAGCTGCTCGGCGAGTCCTCCATCGGCTCCGGCGTGCGCCGCGTCGAGGCCCTCGTAGGCGTGGACGCGTACAACTTCCTCGCCAAGGAGCACACGGTCGTCGCCCAGCTCCAGGAGCTGGTCAAGGGCCGTCCGGAGGAGCTGCCGGAGAAGATCGCCTCCATGCTCGGCAAGCTGAAGGACGCCGAGAAGGAGATCGAGAAGTTCCGCGCGGAGAAGGTCCTCCAGGCTGCCGCCGGGCTCGCCCAGAACGCCCAGGACATCAAGGGCGTCGCCCTCGTCGTCGGCCAGGTGGCGGACGGCATCGGCGCCGACGACCTGCGCAAGCTGGTCCTCGACGTCCGCAGCCGCATCCAGGGCGACCGTCCGGCCGTCGTGGCCCTGTTCACCGTGGCGAACGACCGCCCGCTGACCGTCATCGCCACCAACGAGGCCGCACGCGAGCGCGGCCTCAAGGCGGGCGACCTGGTCCGTACGGCCGCCAAGACCCTCGGTGGCGGCGGTGGCGGCAAGCCGGACGTCGCGCAGGGCGGCGGCCAGAACCCGGCCGCCGTGCCGGAGGCCATCAGCGCCGTCGAGCGCCTCGTCGTAGAGACGGTCTGACGATGACTCTGCGCCGCGGCCGCCGGCTCGCCATCGATGTCGGTGACGCCCGTATCGGGGTCGCCTCGTGCGACCCCGACGGGGTGTTGGCCACACCGGTGGAAACCGTTCCGGGCCGGGACATCCCCTTCGCCCACCGGCGGCTGCGGCAGCTCGTCGAGGAGTACGAGCCCCTCGAAGTCGTGGTCGGCCTTCCCCGCTCGCTCAGCGGGCGGGAGGGGCCGGCCGCGGCCAAGGTGCGCGCCTTCGCGAACGAACTCGCCAAGGGCATCAAGCCGGTGACGGTCCGTCTGGTGGACGAGCGGATGACCACGGTCACCGCCGCCCAGGGTCTTCGGGCCTCCGGGAAGAACGCGAAGAAGGGCCGGTCGGTCATCGATCAGGCAGCCGCTGTGGTGATCCTTCAGAACGCTCTTGAGACCGAACGGGTATCGGGTAATCCGCCTGGCGAGTGCGTCGAAGTGGTTGTCTGATCGCGATACGGTAACGTTCCGCGCGATGAGACGGCATTCGAACAGCCGTCGATCACCGTCAAAGAGGCGGAACCGGTTGCCACGGATGATGGAGTCCGTGGCCTCCGTCTCGCGGCTCTAGGGGACCGATGACTGACTATGGCCGGGGCCGTGGCCCCGAACCCTGGCACCCTGAGGACCCCCTTTACGGGGACCAGGGGTGGACCGGGCACCAGACCCAGCAGGGCCAGGTGCCTTACGGCGGTGCCCCGCAGCAGCAGGAATACCCACAGGAGCCGCAGTACCAGCAGCAGTACCCCCAGCACCAGCAGTACCCGGAGTACCAGCAGCAGCAGTACCCGCAGCAGGCACAGCAGCAGCCGCAGCAGTACCTGCAGGGCCAGTACGCGCAGCAGCAGCAGTACACCGGGCAGCAGCAGGCCTACGCCCCGCAGCAACCGCAGCAGCAGCCGCAGCAGCCGGCCTACGACAACCAGGGCTGGGACACCGGCCAGGGCCAGTACGCGGCGGCCGTGCAGAGCGGCCCGTACGCGGGCGTGGACCCTTACACCCAGCAGCCCGCAGCGGGCTACCCGGGTGAGGCCCCCGACCTCTACAGCACGGAAGACGCCTACGCGCCGCCACAGCCCCCGGGTCGGCGTCACCTGGAGCCGGAGCCCGTCGAGGAGCCGGAGCCCGCGGAGGAGCCGGAGAGCGACCTGCTCACCGCCGGTGGAGGCCGTGACGGCGACGACGGGGAGGGGGACGACGACGGCGACGGCCGCCGGGGCGGCCGCTCCAAGGGCGACAAGCCCAAGAAGCGCAGCGGCACGGCCTGCCTGGTCGCCGCAGTCGTCATCCTCGGCGTGGTCGGCGGTGGCGGCTACTACGGCTACAACTACATCAAGGCCAGGTTCAGCTCGGCCGAGGACTTCGCGGGCGAGGGCAGCGGCGAGATCGTCGAGGTCGAGATCCCCAAGGGCTCGGGCCTCATGCAGATGGGCCTGATCCTCAAGAAGGCGGGCGTCGTCGCCAGCGGGCAGGCGTTCGTCGACGCCGCGTCCAAGCTCCCTCCGGGCAAGGCCATCCAGGCCGGTGTCTACCCGCTCCGGAAGGAGATGTCGGCCGCGTCCGCGGTCGAGGTGATGAGCGACCCCTCGAAGCTGAACGTGATCACGGTCACCGAAGGCATGCGCAACAGTGCGGTGTACGCGGCGATCGACAAGAAGCTGGGCCAGCAGGAGGGCACCACCGCCGAGATCGCCAAGCGCGAGATCAAGAACCTCGGCCTGCCCGCCTGGGCGAACAACAACCCGAAGCTGATCGACCCGCTCGAGGGCTTCCTGTATCCGGCGCGCTACGACCTCAGCAAGGAGAGCACCCCCGACTCCCTGCTCAAGCAGATGGTCAAGAACGCGACCGACAAGTACACGGAGCTGGGCCTCGAGGGCAAGGCCAAGGAGCTGGGCCTGGAGAATCCGCTCCAGGTGGTCACGGTCGCCAGCCTCGTCAACGCCGAGGGCAAGAACCACGACGACTTCCGGAAGATGGCCGAGGTGGTCTACAACCGCCTCAAGAAGACCAACGACGTCACGAACCAGAAGCTCCAGTTCGACTCGACGTACAACTACGTCAAGAACCAGAGCGAGATCAACTTCAACCTGAAGGAAGCCCAGGCCTTCGACCACCCCTACAACACGCACTTCGTCAGGGGACTGCCCACCGGGCCGATCGACAATCCGGGCCTGGACGCGCTGACCGCTACGCTCAACCCGGACCACGGTGGCTGGATGTTCTTCGTGTCGGTCGACGGCAAGACCACGACCTTCACCAAGACCTACGAAGAGCACACCAAGCTGGCCAACGAGTTCCAGGAACGGCAGAAGCAGAAGAACGGCGGATAGCAGGACATGTCACGCATAAGGGCCGCGGTGTTGGGTTCGCCCATCGAGCACTCCCTCTCACCAGTGCTGCACCGCGCCGCTTATCAGGAGCTCGGCCTCGACGACTGGTCGTACGACCGCTTCGAGATCGACGAGGCCGCGCTCCCGGAGTTCGTGGCAGGACTCGGCCCCGAGTGGGCCGGGCTCTCCCTGACCATGCCGCTCAAGCGGGCGATCATCCCGCTGCTCGACGGCATCAGTGACACGGCCGCCTCCGTCGAGACGGTCAACACCGTCGTCCTCACCGAGGACGGCCGGCGCCTCGGCGACAACACCGACATCCCCGGCATCGTCGCCGCGCTCCACGAGCGCGGCGTCGAGAAGGTGTCCTCCGCGGCCGTCCTCGGCGCCGGCGCAACGGCTTCCTCGGCGCTCGCCGCGCTCGCGCGGATCTGCTCCGGGGAGGTCACGGCGTACGTCCGCTCGGCGGCCCGGGCGGACGAGATGCGGCAGTGGGGCGAGCGGCTCGGCGTGCCCGTCCGCACGGCCGACTGGTCCGCGGCGGCCGAGGCGCTGTCCGCGCCCCTGGTGATCGCCACCACTCCGGCCGGTACGACCGACGCCCTGGCGGCGTCCGTACCCGAAGGGGCGGGCACCCTCTTCGACGTCCTCTACGACCCCTGGCCCACCGCGCTGGCCGCGGCCTGGTCGCGGCAGGGCGGCCAGGTCCTCGGCGGACTCGACCTCCTCGTCCACCAGGCCGTGCTCCAGGTCGAGCGGATGACGGGCCGCACCCCGGGGCCGCTCGCCGCCATGAGGGCCGCCGGAGAGCGGGCGCTCGCCGCCCGTTAGGCTTTCCGCCTGCATATTCACAGGGGGCGGCATGGACGGGAACAGCACGGACCAGGTACTCGCGTCGAAGTGGGACCTCCCCTTCGTCGTCTTCAGCATGATCAGAGTGGCGTTCGGCACCCTGCCCCTGTGGGCCAAGGCGCTCATCCTCGGACTCTTCGCTTCCGTCGTCCTCTGGTACGGGATCACCTGGCAGCGCGAGCGCGGCCGGCGGGCCCGCTGACGCCTCAGGCGTCCGATAGCTGGACCGGGGCCCGAGAAACCCCTCCGGACGTGGGAGGATCGGGTGAGGCGGGTCCGGGCCGCGCACCCGATCGCGCCGTCGCTGTACCAGGCGCGAGCATGAGGAGCATCGTTGAGCAGGTTGCGTTGGCTGACCGCAGGAGAGTCGCACGGACCGGCACTGGTCGCGACGCTGGAGGGCCTTCCCGCCGGCGTCCCGGTCACCACCGAGCTGGTGGCCGATCACCTGGCCCGGCGCCGGCTCGGCTATGGCCGCGGTGCCCGCATGAAGTTCGAGCAGGACGAGATCACCTTCCTCGGCGGCGTCCGCCACGGGCTGTCCCAGGGCGGCCCGGTCGCGGTCATGATCGGCAACACCGAGTGGCCCAAGTGGGAGACGGTCATGTCGGCCGACCCGGTCGACCCCTCGCTGCTGAAGGAGACCGGCCGCAACGCGCCGCTGACCCGTCCGCGCCCCGGCCACGCCGACCTCGCGGGCATGCAGAAGTACGGCTTCGACGAGGCCAGGCCGATCCTGGAGCGCGCCAGCGCCCGTGAGACCGCCGCCCGCGTCGCCCTCGGCGCCGTCGCCCGTTCCTTCATCAAGGAGGTCGCGGGCATCGAGATCGTCTCGCACGTGGTGGAACTGGCCGCGGCCAAGGCCCCCTACGGCGTCTACCCGACCCCCGCCGATGTCGACAAGCTCGACGCCGACCCGGTGCGCTGCCTGGACGCCGACGCGTCGAAGGCGATGGTCGCGGAGATCGACCAGGCCCACAAGGACGGCGACACCCTCGGCGGTGTCGTCGAGGTGCTGGCCTACGGCGTTCCGGTCGGCCTCGGTTCGCACGTCCACTGGGACCGCCGGCTCGACGCGCGCCTCGCCGCCGCCCTCATGGGCATCCAGGCCATCAAGGGCGTCGAGGTCGGCGACGGCTTCGAGCTCGCCCGCGTGCCCGGCTCCAAGGCGCACGACGAGATCGTCTCCACGCCCGAGGGCATCAAGCGCACCTCCGGCCGCTCCGGCGGCACCGAGGGCGGACTGACCACCGGCGAACTGCTGCGCGTACGCGCCGCGATGAAGCCCATCGCGACCGTTCCGCGCGCGCTGGCGACCGTCGACGTGGCCACGGGAGAGGCGGCCGTGGCCCACCACCAGCGCTCCGACGTGTGCGCCGTGCCTGCCGCCGGCATCGTCGCCGAGGCGATGGTCGCCCTCGTGCTGGCCGACGCCGTCGTCGAGAAGTTCGGCGGCGACTCGGTCCCCGAGACCCGTCGCAACGTCCGGTCCTACCTCGACAACCTGCAGATCCGGTGACGGCCGGACCGCTCGTCGTCCTCGTCGGGCCCATGGGGTCCGGCAAGTCCACGGTGGGGGCGCTGCTCGCCGAGCGGCTCGGCGTCCCCTACCGGGACACCGACGCCGACATCGTCCTGGCCCAGGGCCGGGAGATCTCCGACATCTTCGTCGACGAGGGCGAGCCGTACTTCCGCGAGCTGGAGCGGCAGGCGGTCGCCGCCGCCGTCGCCGGACACACCGGAGTCCTCGCCCTCGGCGGCGGCGCCGTCCTCGACGAGGGCACCCGCGAGCTGCTGGCCGGCCTGCCCGTCGCCTATCTGTCGATGGACGTCGAGGAAGCCGTACGGCGCGTGGGCCTCGGCGCCGCCCGCCCGCTGCTCGCCGTCAACCCGCGCCGCCAGTGGCGCGAGCTGATGGACGCCCGGCGCCCCCTGTACACCGAAGTCGCGCGCGTCGTGGTGGCCACCGACGACCGCACCCCCGAAGAGGTCGCCCAGGCGGTCCTCGACGCTCTGGAGTTGAAGGACGTATGACAGACCAGGTGACGCGCATCCACGTCGGCGAGAGCGCCGGACACGACGCGTACGACGTGCTGGTCGGGCGACAGCTGCTCGGCGAGCTCGGCTCCCTGATCGGTACGAAGGCCCAGCGGGTCGCCGTGATCCACCCCGAGGCGTTGGCCTCGACCGGAGAGGCGCTGCGCGACGACCTGGCCGAGCAGGGCTACGAGGCGGTCGCCATCCAGGTGCCGAACGCCGAGGAGGCCAAGACGATCGAGGTCGCGGCCTACTGCTGGAAGGCCCTGGGCCAGTCCGGCTTCACCCGCACCGACGTGATCGTCGGCGTCGGCGGGGGAGCCACCACCGACCTCGCGGGCTTCGTCGCGGCCAGCTGGCTGCGCGGCGTGCGCTGGGTCGCCGTACCGACCACCGTCCTCGCGATGGTGGACGCGGCGGTCGGCGGCAAGACCGGCATCAACACCGCCGAAGGCAAGAACCTGGTGGGCGCCTTCCACCCGCCGGCCGGTGTGCTCTGCGACCTGGCGGCACTGGACTCGCTGCCGGTCAACGACTACGTCAGCGGCCTCGCCGAGATCATCAAGGCCGGGTTCATCTCCGACCCGGTGATCCTCGACCTGATCGAGGAGGACCCGGCGGCGGCGCGTACGCCCGAGGGCCCGCACACCGCCGAGCTCATCGTGCGCTCCATCCAGGTCAAGGCCGACGTGGTCTCCAGCGACCTCAAGGAGTCGGGGCTGCGCGAGATCCTCAACTACGGCCACACCCTCGCGCACGCCATCGAGAAGAACGAGCGCTACAAGTGGCGGCACGGCGCGGCCGTGTCCGTCGGCATGGTCTTCGCCGCCGAGCTCGGCCGGCTCGCGGGCCGCCTCGACGACGCGACGGCCGACCGGCACAAGGCGGTCCTCGCCTCGGTCGGACTGCCGCTGACCTACCGCGGCGACCAGTGGTCCAAGCTGCTCCAGACCATGCAGGTCGACAAGAAGTCCCGCGGCAACCTGCTGCGCTTCATCGTCCTGGACGGGCTGGCCAAGCCGACCGTCCTGGAGGGCCCCGACCCGGCGCACCTGGTCGCCGCCTACGGCGAGGTGTCGGCGTGAGCCGCCCCGTCCTCGTGCTGAACGGCCCGAACCTGGGCCGGCTCGGCTCGCGCGAGCCCGATGTGTACGGGGCCACCTCGTACGCGGGTTTGGTGGAGAGCTGCCGCTCGCTGGGCGAGGAGCTCGGCTTCGACGTCGAGGTCCGCGAGACCAACGACGAGGGCGAGTTGATCCGCTGGCTGCACGAGGCGGCGGACGGAAAGATCCCCGTGGTCATCAACCCGGGGGCCTTCACCCACTACTCGTACGCCATGCGGGACGCGGCCGCGCAGCGCACGGCGCCGCTGATCGAGGTGCACATCTCGAACCCGTACGCCCGCGAGGAGTTCCGGCACACCTCGGTCATCGCGGCCGTGGCGACCGGTACGGTGGCGGGCTTCGGCATCGGTTCGTACCGGCTGGCGCTGCGCGCACTGGCGGACGAGATCTCCGCCTGACACCCTGCCTGACGGTGCTGGTGGACGGCCGGACCCCGGCAGTCATATAACGTTCTCGCATCAGTCGCCGGAACGAGACGGAGTGGCAGCGGATGCAGCACGGAGTGGGGGGCGGGGGCGCGGGCTGGGGGCAGCCGGGACCGCGTCCGTCGGCGCCCCCGCAGCCGCCGATACCCCCGGCGCAGGGCTGGCCGGGTTCGCCCCCGCCGCAGTCTCCGCCCCAGCCGCCCCACCAGCCTCATCAGCCACCCCACCAGCATCATCAGCACCATCAGTCGCAGCCGGTGCCCGCCGTTCCGGAGGCCACCGGGCACATCCCGTTGCCTCCCGCAGTGCCGGGCACCGGCGGGGCGGTCCTCGCCGTCCTGCTGATCGGCCCGGCCGGCGCCGGTAAGACCACCGTCGCCCGGCACTGGGCCAGCACCCGGCCCGTGCCGACCGCCCACGTCAGCCTGGACGACGTCCGCGAGTGGGTGTGCTCCGGCTTCGCGGACCCCCAGGCGGGCTGGAACGAACACTCCGAGGCCCAGTACCGGCTCGCCCGCCGCACCTGCGGCTTCGCCGCCCGCAACTACCTGGCGAACGGCATCTCCTGCATCCTGGACGACGCCGTCTTCCCGGACCGGCCCGTGGTCGGGCTGGGCGGCTGGAAGCGGCACGTGGGCCCCACGCTGCTGCCGGTCGTGCTGCTGCCCGGCTTGGAGATCGTCCTGGAGCGCAACGCGGCCCGTTCCGGCAACCGCCGGCTCTCCGACGAGGAAGTCGCGCGGATCCACGGCAGGATGGCCGGCTGGTACGGCTCCGGACTGCCGATCATCGACAACTCCCACCTGGACATCGAAGGCACCGCACGCGCCCTCGACGAGGCCCTGGCCCGGGCCCTCTCGGCCCCCGGCGGCCGGCCCGGGTAGCCGGGGGGCGTCGCCTCCGGGCGCCTCTCGCGGTCCGGCCGGGCCCGGGCCCGTCCGGACGCGCTCGCCGGGCCGGATCGGCGGGGCGCTCGTACGCTCGAAGACATGTCAGACGTGTACGCCGCCCGCCGGGACCTGCTTCGCGACCGATGTGTCGCCGCGGGGAGCGCCGCCGCACTGATCACGCGTCCGGCGAACGTCCGCTACCTCTCCGGGGCGTCCCCGCTCGATGCGGTGCTGCTCGTCGGCCCCACCGAGGACATGCTGTTCTGCGCCGGCGCACCCACCGGCGAGGCGGACGAGGGCCGCCTCGATGAGCACCTGGACGTGACCGTCCTGGGCAGCCCCGGTGGTGACCCGGCCGTCGCGGCCGCCGATCTGGCCGCCTCCCTGCGGGCCGACTCGCTCGCGGTGGAGGAACACCACCTCACCGTCGGCCGCCACCGGGCCCTGCGCTCCGTCGCGCCCAAACTGCGCCTCGCGGACCTCGGTACGGCCGTGGAGCAGCAGCGCCTCGTCAAGGACGAGGAGGAGATCGCCTGCCTGCGGATCGCCGCCGAGATCGCCGACCAGGCCCTCGGGGAGCTGCTGGAGTCGATCCTCGTCGGGCGCACCGAGCGGCACCTCGCCCTGGAACTGGAGCGGCGGCTCGTCGACCACGGGGCGGACGGCCCCGCCTTCCCGACCTCCGTCGGCACCGGCCCGCACTCCGGCCGCTCCCGGCACCGGCCCTCCGACCGCAGGGTGGAGGAGGGTGACTTCCTCACGGTCTGTCTGGGCGCCAACTACCGCGGCTACCGGTGCGAGATCGGGCGGACCTTCGTGATCGGCACCAGTCCGGCAGACTGGCAGATCGAGCTGTACGACCTCGTCTTCACCGCCCAGCGGGCCGGGCGCGAGGCCCTGCTGCCCGGGGCCGCGTACCGGGACGTGGACCATGCCGCACGCTCCGTCCTGGACTCCGCAGGCCACTCGGAAGCCCTCGCTCCGTGGACCGGACACGGCGTGGGCCTCGAAATCGACGAGGACCCGCAGCTTGCACCTACGGCAATGGGTAAACTGGACGCTTGCGTGCCGGTCACCGTCGAACCGGGGGTTCACCTCCCGGGCCGGGGAGGTGTCCGGATCGATGACACGCTCGTCGTGCGCCCCGAGGCGGACGGCGGTCCCGAGCTACTCACCATTACGACCAAGGAGCTGCTCGCGCTCTAGCCGGCTCTGCCGGGCTGTGCGCGCACCCGTGGTCTTCCAGTGCAGGAGATTCCGCAACCGTGGCTTCCACGAACGACCTCAAGAACGGCATGGTGCTCAAGCTCGACGGTGACCAGCTCTGGTCCGTCGTCGAGTTCCAGCACGTCAAGCCCGGCAAGGGCCCGGCCTTCGTGCGCACCAAGCTCAAGCACGTGCTCTCCGGCAAGGTCGTCGACAAGACGTTCAACGCCGGCACGAAGGTCGAGACGGCCACCATCGACCGCCGTGACATGCAGTTCTCTTACATGGACGGCGAGTACTTCGTCTTCATGGACATGACCACCTTCGACCAGCTGATGGTGGACAAGAAGGCTGTCGGCGACGCCGCCAACTTCCTGATCGAGGGCTTCACCGCCTCTGTCGCCCAGCACGAGGGCGAGGTGCTCTACGTCGAGCTCCCGGCCGCGGTCGAGCTCAAGATCGAGCACACCGACCCGGGCGTCCAGGGCGACCGCTCCACCGGTGGCACCAAGCCCGCCACCCTGGAGACCGGCTACGAGATCCAGGTCCCGCTCTTCGTCACCACCGGCGAGACGGTCAAGGTCGACACCCGCACCAGCGACTACCTCGGCCGGAAGAGCAACTAACCCGTGGCTGCTCGGAGCAATGCGCGCAAGCGCGCCTTCCAGATCCTTTTCGAGGCCGACCAGCGCGGGGTGCCCGTACGCGAGGTCCTCGCGGACTGGATCCGCCACGCGCGGTCGGACGACCGGCAGCCGCCGGTCAGCGCCTTCACGATGGATCTCGTCGAGGGTTACGCCGACAAGGTGAACCGCATCGACGATCTGATCATCACCTACGCCGTGGACTGGGACCTCGACCGCATGCCGGTCGCCGACCGGAACATCCTGCGGCTCGGTGCCTACGAGCTGATCTGGGTGGACGACACCCCGGACGCCGTGGCCATCGACGAGGCCGTCCAGCTGGCCAAGGAGTTTTCGACGGACGAGTCCCCCTCGTTCGTGAACGGGCTGCTGGCCCGCTTCAAGGACCTGAAGCCGAGCCTGCGGCGCAGCGAGAGCTGACCGCACGGACCGGCACCGGCACCGCCGTACGGAAGGGCCCGCAACGCACGCGTTGCGGGCCCTTCCGTACGCGGGGCTCCGTGTGCGGGGCGGGATGCAGGACGAAAAAACCGGTGGGCGCCGGACCCCCGCAAGGGTCCGGCGCCCACCGGTAAACGTTTCTGCTGGTCCCGAGCCCGAGACTCAGAGCTCCTCGTGCGCCACCGCGCGACGGGCGTCCGCGTCCAGCACGCCCCAGCTGATCAGCTGCTCGGTCAGGACCGAGGGGGACTGGTCGTAGATCACGGCCAGGGTGCGCAGGTCGTCCTGGCGGATCGACAGCACCTTGCCGTTGTAGTCGCCGCGCTGGCTCTGGATGGTCGCCGCGTAACGCTGGAGCGGACCGGCCTTCTCGGCGGGGACGCCCGCCAGGCGCTCCAGGTCGAGACGCAGCTTCGGCGGCGGCTCGGCAGCCCCGCCGGGAGTCGTACCCGGAAGCAGTTCCTGCACCGGAACCCCGTAGAAGTCCGCCAGCTCGGCAAGACGCTGGACGGTCACGGCGCGGTCCCCGCGCTCGTAAGAACCGACCACCACGGCCTTCCACCGACCCTGGGACTTCTCCTCGACACCGTGGAGGGAAAGGCCCTGCTGGGTGCGGATGGCGCGGAGCTTGGCCCCGAGCTGTTTGGCGTATTCGCTGGACATAACGCTCCCGGACGCTGTGACGCTGTGACTGGTGGACACTGCGACTACGTAACTACGTGCGGCTCCGCCGCGCGGCTGGTAACTCACTGTGAGGTTACGCAGCGTTACTTGGATGCGTCAAGCCGAATGGTCTTCGTCGCCCCCCTGGGGGTCCGTTCCAGCAGCCCTGTGAGAGCCATTCCGTACCGGCCGGGTCCGAGCCACCGGCCTCTCCCTGGTACCGTGTGAGACGTACATCAGACGTCCTTTAAGGTCCGTCCCGTGAGGCGGAGAAGGAGGTCCTTTTCATGGACACCCAGCAGAACGCCGATTCCATGCGCCCCGTACTCGAAGCGCAGGACATCGCGCGGGTCCTGACCCGCATCGCCCACGAGATCGTCGAACGCGCCAAGGGCGCCGACGACGTGGTGCTCCTCGGCATCCCCACCCGCGGCGTCTTCCTCGCCCGCCGGCTGGCCGCCAAGCTCGAAGAGATCACCGGTACGAAGATCCCGGTCGGCTCCCTCGACATCACCATGTACCGCGACGACCTGCGGATGAAGCCCGCCCGCGCGATCGGCCGCACCGAGATCCCCGGCGACGACCTCGACGGCCGCCTCGTCGTCCTCGTCGACGACGTGCTCTTCTCCGGACGCACCATCCGCGCCGCCCTCGACGCCCTCGGCGACCTCGGCCGCCCCCGCGCCGTGCAGCTCGCGGTCCTCGTCGACAGGGGCCACCGCGAACTGCCGATCCGCGCCGACTACGTCGGCAAGAACCTCCCCACGTCGCTGCGGGAGACCGTCAAGGTCCAGCTCCAGGAGGAGGACGGCCGTGACGCCGTGCTGCTCGGCCAGCGGACCGCCCAGGCAGCAGGCCAGTAGACCGTTCGAGTGACGGGCCCCGACCGGGCCCGCGCCGAGGCCTGCCCTGCCCTGACCGCTCGCACCTCCGCCCGTCAGTCCGCCTGCCCTCCAGACCTACGGAGCCATCCAGATGAAGCGCCACCTCATCTCGGCCGCCGACCTCACGCGCGACGACGCCGTCCTGATCCTCGACACCGCCGAGGAGATGGCCCGTGTCGCGGACCGGCCGATCAAGAAGCTGCCCACCTTGCGCGGCCTCACCGTCGTCAACCTCTTCTTCGAGGACTCCACCCGCACCCGGATCTCCTTCGAGGCGGCCGCCAAGCGGCTCTCGGCCGACGTCATCAACTTCTCCGCGAAGGGTTCGTCCGTTTCCAAGGGCGAATCCCTGAAGGACACCGCCCTCACCCTGGAGGCCATGGGCGCCGACGCGGTCGTCATCCGCCACCACGCCTCCGGCGCCCCCTACCGGCTCGCGACCTCCGGCTGGATCGACTCCGCCGTCGTCAACGCCGGCGACGGCACCCACGAGCACCCCACCCAGGCCCTGCTGGACGCCTTCACCATGCGCCGCCGCCTGGTCGGCCGCGACGCCGGCCTCGGCAAGGACCTGAACGGCCGCCGGATCACCATCGTCGGCGACGTCCTGCACAGCCGCGTGGCCCGCTCCAACGTCCACCTGCTGCACACCCTCGGCGCCGAGGTCACCCTGGTGGCCCCGCCCACCCTCGTCCCGATCGGCGTGGAGACCTGGCCCTGCGAGGTCTCGTACAACCTCGACGAGGTGCTGCCGAAGTCCGATGCGGTGATGATGCTGCGTGTGCAGCGCGAACGCATGAACGCCGCCTTCTTCCCGACCGAGCGCGAGTACTCCCGCCGGTACGGGCTCGACGGCGACCGCATGGCGAAGATGCCCGAGCACGCCATCGTGATGCACCCCGGCCCAATGAACCGCGGCATGGAGATCACCGCCCAGGTCGCCGACTCCGACCGCTGCACGGCCGTCGAGCAGGTCGCCAACGGCGTCTCCACCCGGATGGCCGTCCTGTACCTGTTGCTCGGAGGCTCCCAGCCCGCCGTCACGACCACCCCCGCCGCCCCCGCCCGTACCGAGGAGAGCAAGTAATCATGAGCAAGATCCTTATCCGTGGCGCGAAGGTACTCGGCGGCGAGGCGCAGGACGTCCTGATCGACGGCGAGACCATCGCCGAGGTCGGCCAGGACCTGTCCGCCGACGGCGCGACCGTCATCGAAGCCGAGGGACAGGTCCTCCTCCCCGGCCTCGTCGACCTGCACACCCACCTGCGCGAGCCCGGCCGCGAGGACTCCGAGACCGTCCTCACCGGCACCCGCGCCGCCGCCTCCGGCGGCTACACCGCCGTGTTCGCCATGGCGAACACCTTCCCGGTCGCCGACACCGCCGGCGTCGTCGAGCAGGTCTGGCGCCTGGGCAAGGAGTCCGGCTACTGCGACGTGCAGCCCATCGGCGCCGTCACCGTCGGCCTGGAGGGCAAGCAGCTCTCCGAGCTGGGCGCCATGCACGAGTCCGCCGCCCGCGTCACCGTCTTCTCCGACGACGGCAAGTGCGTGGACGACGCCGTGATCATGCGCCGCGCCCTGGAGTACGTGAAGGCCTTCGGCGGCGTCGTCGCCCAGCACGCCCAGGAGCCCCGCCTCACCGAGGGCGCCCAGATGAACGAGGGCATCGTCTCCGCGGAACTCGGTCTCGGCGGCTGGCCGGCCGTCGCCGAGGAGTCGATCATCGCCCGCGACGTCCTGCTCGCCGAGCACGTCGGCTCCCGCGTCCACATCTGCCACCTCTCCACCGCCGGCTCCGTCGAGATCGTCCGCTGGGCCAAGTCCCGCGGCATCGACGTCACCGCCGAGGTCACCCCGCACCACCTCCTCCTCACCGAGGAGCTCGTGCGCTCGTACAACGCGGTCTACAAGGTCAACCCGCCGCTGCGCACCGAGCGCGACGTGCTGGCCCTGCGCGAGGCGCTTGCCGACGGCACGATCGACATCGTCGCCACCGACCACGCCCCGCACCCGCACGAGGACAAGGACTGCGAGTGGGCCGCCGCCGCCATGGGCATGGTCGGCCTGGAGACCGCGCTCTCCGTCGTCCAGCAGACGATGGTCGAGACCGGACTGCTCGACTGGGTGGGCGTCGCCGAGCGGATGTCCTTCGCTCCGGCGCGCATCGGCAGTCTCGAGAACCACGGCCGTCCCGTCTCGGCAGGTGAACCCGCGAACCTGACCTTGGTCGATACCTCGTACCGTGGTGTCGTGGACCCCGCACACTTCGCCTCCCGCAGCCGCAACACGCCTTACGAGGGCCGTGAGCTGCCGGGGCGCGTCACTCATACCTTCCTGCGGGGCCGGGCAACGGTCGTGGACGGGAAACTGGCGTGACACCTGCAGTAATCCAACTGGCCGCCGAGGCCGCCGAACGACAGTCGGCGGAGGTGACCCAGTTCGGCGCCCGCATCGCGTGGGTGATCGGCCTGGTCGTCTTCATTGCGTTCGTGTACTGGCTGATGCGGCAGGGCTGGAAATGGCGAGGGGCCCTGCAGAACGATCTGCCTGAGCTCCCCGCCGCCCCCGACGGCCTCCCCGAGCACCGACTGGCGCTGGTCGGCCGGTACCACGGGTCCACCACCGCCGGGCAGTGGCTCGACCGGATCGTCGCCCACGGTCTGGGCCTGCGCAGCCGGGTCGAGCTCACGCTCACCGACGCGGGCCTCGACGTGGTCCGACCGGGGGCGGGCGACTTCTTCGTACCGGCCGCGCAGCTGCGCGGCGCCCGCCTCGACAAGGGAATCGCGGGCAAGGTACTCACCGAGGGCGGTCTGCTCGTCGTCACCTGGGCGCACGGCGACAAGCTGATCGACTCCGGATTCCGCTCCGACCGCGCGGCCGAACACGCCGCCTGGGTCGAAGCCATCAATCTCATGAACTCATCCATCACGACGGAAGGCGCCGAACGATGACGACCTCCACCAGGGGAGCAGCCAAAGCTCCCGCCGTACTCGTCCTGGAGGACGGTCGGATCTTCCGCGGCCGCGCCTACGGCGCTGTGGGGGAGACCTTCGGCGAGGCCGTGTTCTCCACCGGCATGACCGGATACCAGGAGACCCTCACCGACCCGTCGTACCACCGGCAGGTCGTCGTGATGACCGCCCCCCACGTGGGCAACACGGGCGTCAACGACGAGGACCCCGAGTCCTCCCGCATCTGGGTGGCCGGCTACGTCGTGCGCGACCCCGCCCGCGTCCCCTCCAACTGGCGCTCCCGGCGCTCGCTGGACGAGGAGCTCGCGCAGCAGGGCGTCGTCGGGATCTCCGGCATCGACACCCGCGCCCTCACCCGCCACCTGCGCGAGCGCGGCGCCATGCGCGTCGGCATCTTCTCGGGCGAGGCCTGGGTCGGCATCCGCGACGAGGCCCTGCTGGCCAAGGTCCAGTCGCAGCCGCAGATGAAGGGCGCGAACCTCTCCGCCGAGGTCGCCACCAAGGAGGCGTACGTCGTCCCCGCGATCGGCGAGAAGCGCTTCACCGTCGCCGCCGTCGACCTCGGCATCAAGGGCATGACCCCGCACCGGATGGCCGAGCGCGGCATCGAGGTGCACGTGCTGCCCGCCACCGCCACGGTCGAGGACGTCTACGCGGTCAACCCCGACGGCGTGTTCTTCTCCAACGGCCCGGGCGACCCGGCCACCGCAGACGGTCCCGTCGCCGTCATGCAGGGCGTGCTGGAGCGCAAGACGCCGCTCTTCGGCATCTGCTTCGGCAACCAGATCCTGGGCCGCGCGCTCGGCTTCGGCACCTACAAGCTGAAGTACGGCCACCGCGGCATCAACCAGCCGGTGCAGGACCGCACCACCGGCAAGGTCGAGATCACCGCGCACAACCACGGCTTCGCCGTCGACGCGCCCCTCGACGGGGTCACCGAGACCCCCTACGGCCGCGCCGAGGTCTCCCACGTCTGCCTGAACGACAACGTCGTCGAAGGCCTCCAGCTGCTCGACCAGCCGGCCTTCAGCGTCCAGTACCACCCCGAGGCGGCCGCCGGCCCGCACGACGCCGCGTACCTCTTCGACCGCTTCACGTCTTTGATGGAAACCGCCCTGATGGAGGCCGAGCGTGCCTAAGCGCACCGATATCCAGTCCGTCCTGGTCATCGGCTCCGGCCCGATCGTCATCGGACAGGCCGCCGAGTTCGACTACTCCGGCACCCAGGCCTGCCGCATCCTCAAGGCCGAGGGCCTGCGGGTCATCCTGGTGAACTCCAACCCCGCGACGATCATGACCGACCCGGAGATCGCCGACGCCACGTACGTCGAGCCGATCACCCCCGAGTTCGTCGAGAAGATCATCGCCAAGGAGCGCCCCGACGCGCTCCTGCCCACCCTCGGCGGCCAGACCGCGCTCAACACCGCCATCTCCATGCACGAGCAGGGCGTGCTGGAGAAGTACGGCGTCGAGCTCATCGGCGCCAACGTCGAGGCCATCAACAAGGGCGAGGACCGCGACCTCTTCAAGGGCGTCGTCGAGGCCGTCAAGGCCAAGATCGGCTACGGCGAGTCCGCCCGCTCGGTCATCTGCCACACCATGGACGACGTCATCAAGGGCGTCGACACCCTCGGCGGCTACCCCGTCGTCGTCCGCCCCTCCTTCACCATGGGCGGCGCCGGCTCCGGCTTCGCCCACGACGAGGACGAGCTGCGCCGCATCGCCGGCCAGGGCCTCACGCTCTCCCCGACCACCGAGGTGCTCCTGGAGGAGTCCATCCTCGGCTGGAAGGAGTACGAGCTGGAGCTGATGCGCGACACCAAGGACAACGTGGTCGTCGTCTGCTCCATCGAGAACTTCGACCCGATGGGCGTCCACACCGGTGACTCGATCACCGTCGCCCCGGCGATGACCCTGACCGACCGCGAGTACCAGCGCCTGCGCGACATCGGCATCGCGATCATCCGCGAGGTCGGCGTCGACACCGGCGGCTGCAACATTCAGTTCGCGATCGACCCGACCGACGGCCGCGTCATCGTCATCGAGATGAACCCGCGCGTCTCGCGCTCCTCGGCCCTCGCGTCGAAGGCCACCGGCTTCCCGATCGCCAAGATCGCCGCCAAGCTGGCCATCGGCTACACGCTCGACGAGGTCCCCAACGACATCACCGAGCAGACCCCGGCCTCCTTCGAGCCGTCCCTCGACTACGTCGTCGTCAAGGCCCCGCGCTTCGCCTTCGAGAAGTTCCCGCTGGCCGACGCCACCCTCACCACGACCATGAAGTCGGTCGGCGAGGCCATGGCCATCGGCCGCAACTTCACCGAGGCCCTCCAGAAGGCCCTGCGCTCCCTGGAGAAGAAGGGCTCGCAGTTCACCTTCGTCGGCCCCACCGGCGACAAGGACGAGCTGCTGCGCACCGCGGTCCGCCCGACCGACGGCCGCATCAACACCGTCATGCAGGCCATCCGCGCCGGCGCCACCCAGGAAGAGGTCTTCGAGTTCACGAAGATCGACCCCTGGTTCGTCGACCAGCTCTTCCTCATCAAGGAGATCGCGGACGAGCTGACCGCCGCCGAGAAGCTCGGCCCCGAGCTGCTCGCCGAGGCCAAGCGCCACGGCTTCTCCGACGCCCAGATCGCCGAGATCCGCGGCCTGCGCGAGGACGTCGTCCGCGAGGTCCGGCACGCCCTCGGCGTCCGCCCGGTCTACAAGACGGTCGACACCTGCGCCGCCGAGTTCGCCGCCAAGACCCCGTACTTCTACTCCTCGTACGACGAGGAGTCCGAGGTCGCGCCCCGCACCAAGCCCGCGGTGATCATCCTGGGCTCCGGCCCGAACCGCATCGGCCAGGGCATCGAGTTCGACTACTCCTGCGTCCACGCCTCCTTCGCCCTCAGCGACGCCGGCTACGAGACCGTGATGGTCAACTGCAACCCGGAGACCGTCTCCACCGACTACGACACCTCCGACCGCCTGTACTTCGAGCCGCTGACGCTCGAGGACGTGCTGGAGATCGTCCACGCCGAGTCGCTGGCCGGCCCCATCGCCGGTGTCGTCGTCCAGCTCGGCGGCCAGACCCCCCTCGGTCTCGCCCAGGCCCTCAAGGACAACGGCGTCCCCGTCGTCGGCACCTCTCCGGAGGCCATCCACGCCGCCGAGGACCGCGGCGCCTTCGGCCAGGTCCTCGCCGACGCGGGCCTGCCGGCCCCCAAGCACGGCACCGCCACCACCTTCGCGGGTGCGAAGGCGATCGCCGACGAGATCGGCTACCCGGTCCTGGTCCGCCCGTCCTACGTGCTCGGCGGCCGCGGCATGGAGATCGTCTACGACGAGGCCCGCCTCGAGTCGTACATCGCCGAGTCCACCGAGATCTCCCCGACCCGCCCCGTGCTGGTCGACCGGTTCCTCGACGACGCGATCGAGATCGACGTGGACGCCCTCTACGACGGCCACGAGCTCTACCTCGGCGGCGTCATGGAGCACATCGAGGAAGCCGGCATCCACTCCGGCGACTCGGCCTGCGCCCTGCCCCCGATCACCCTCGGCGGCTACGACATCAAGCGCCTGCGCGCCTCCACCGAGGCGATCGCCAAGGGCGTCGGCGTCCGCGGCCTGATCAACATCCAGTTCGCGATGGCCGGGGACATCCTCTACGTCCTGGAGGCCAACCCGCGCGCCTCCCGGACCGTCCCCTTCACCTCGAAGGCCACCGCGGTCCCGCTCGCGAAGGCCGCCGCCCGCATCTCGCTCGGCACCACCATCGCCGAGCTGCGCGCCGAGGGCCTGCTGCCGAAGACCGGCGACGGCGGCACCCTGCCGATCGACGCGCCGATCTCCGTCAAGGAGGCCGTCATGCCGTGGTCGCGCTTCCGCGACATCCACGGCCGCGGCGTGGACACCGTCCTCGGCCCCGAGATGCGCTCCACCGGCGAGGTCATGGGCATCGACGCCGTCTTCGGCACCGCCTACGCCAAGTCGCAGGCCGGCGCCTACGGCCCGCTGCCCACCAAGGGCCGCGCGTTCATCTCCGTCGCCAACCGCGACAAGCGCTCGATGATCTTCCCGGCGCGCGAGCTCGTCGCCCACGGCTTCGAGCTGATGGCCACCTCCGGCACCGCCGAGGTGCTGCGCCGCAACGGCATCAACGTCACCGTGGTGCGCAAGCTCAGCGAGGGCGAGGGCCCGGGCGGCGAGAAGACCATCGTCCAGCTGATCCACGACGGCCAGGTCGACCTGATCGTCAACACCCCGTACGGAACCGGCGGCCGCCTCGACGGCTACGAGATCCGCACGGCGGCCGTGGCCCGCAGCGTCCCCTGCCTGACCACGGTCCAGGCGCTCGCCGCCGCCGTCCAGGGCATCGACGCGCTCAACCGCGGCGACGTGGGCGTGCGCTCCCTCCAGGAGCACGCGGAGCACCTGACCGCAGCCCGCGACTGACGCAGGCCCGCACAGCCAGCCCGGACACGGGGAGGGGGACACCGGTTTCACGACGGGTGTCCCCCTCTTCACGAGCGCAGAGGGATTTTCCGACGATGTACAAAACGTTCTTCAACCTGGTCTTCAAGCGGATGGACCCGGAGCAGGCCCACTACCTGGCCTTCCGCTGGATCCGCCTGGCCGCCCGCACCCCCGTGCTGCGCACCTTCGTCGCGGCCGCCCTGGCCCCGCGCTACGAGGAGCTGCGCACCGAGGCCCTCGGCTTGCGCATGCACGGCCCCTTCGGACTCGCCGCCGGCTTCGACAAGAACGCCGTCGCCATCGACGGCATGTCGATGCTCGGCTTCGACCACATCGAGATCGGCACGGTCACGGCCGAGCCGCAGCCCGGCAACCCGAAGAAGCGGCTCTTCCGACTCGTGGCGGACCGCGCGCTGATCAACCGCATGGGCTTCAACAACGAGGGCTCGGCGGCCGTGGCGGCCCGCCTGGCGGCCCGTGAGGCCGTCTTCAAGACCGTGGTCGGCGTCAACATCGGCAAGACCAAGGTCGTGCCCGAGGAGGAGGCCGTGGGGGACTACGTCGCCTCCACCGAGCGCCTCGCCCGGCACGCCGACTACCTCGTGGTCAACGTCTCCTCGCCGAACACCCCGGGCCTGCGCAACCTCCAGGCCACCGAGTCGCTGCGCCCGCTGCTGACGGCCGTGCGCGAGGCCGCGGACCGGACGGTGACCGACCGCCGGGTGCCGCTGCTGGTCAAGATCGCCCCCGACCTGGCGGACGAGGACGTCGACGCGGTCGCCGACCTGGCCCTGGAGCTGGGCCTCGACGGCATCATCGCGACGAACACCACCATCGCCCGCGAGGGGCTGGGCCTGAAGTCCGCCCCGTCCCTGGTGAAGGAGACCGGCGGGCTCTCCGGCGCCCCGGTCAAGGAGCGCTCGCTGGAGGTCCTGCGCCGCCTGTACGCCCGCGTGGGGGACCGCCTGGTCCTGGTCGGGGTCGGCGGCATCGAGAACGCCGAGGACGCCTGGCAGCGGATCCTGGCCGGCGCCACGCTGGTCCAGGGCTACAGCGCCTTCATCTACGAGGGCCCGTGCTACGCCCGCGCCATCCACAAGGGCCTCGCCGCGCGCCTGGCCAACAGCCCGTACGCGACGCTCGCCGAAGCGGTGGGCGCCGAGACCCGAAAGGCCACCAAGTGACTGTGACCCCGTTCGGCACCCGCCTGCGCGCGGCGATGGACTCCCGGGGCCCGCTGTGCGTGGGCATCGACCCGCACGCCGCCCTGCTGGCGCAGTGGGGGCTGCAGGACGACATCGCGGGCCTGGAGCGGTTCTCCCGCACGGTCGTCGAGGCGCTCGCCGAGTCGGTGGCGGTCTTCAAGCCCCAGGCGGCCTTCTTCGAGCGGTTCGGCTCGAAGGGCGTGGCCGTCCTGGAGCGGGCCGTCGCGGACGCCCGCGCGGCCGGGACCCTGGTCGTCATGGACGCCAAGCGCGGCGACATCGGCTCCACCATGGCGGCGTACGCCTCGGCCTTCCTGGACCCGGCCTCGCCGCTGTTCTCGGACGCGCTGACGGTCTCCCCGTACCTGGGCTACGGCTCGCTGAAGCCGGCCGTCGACCTGGCCCGGGAGTCGGGCGCGGGCCTGTTCGTCCTGGCGCTGACCTCGAACCCGGAGGGCGCCGAGGTCCAGCGGGCGGTCCGCGAGGACGGCCGGACGATCGGCGCGACGATGCTGGCGCACCTGGCGGCGGAGAACGCGGACGCCGCCCCCATGGGCTCCTTCGGCGCGGTGGTCGGCGCCACGCTGGGCGATCTGTCCTCCTTCGACCTGGACATCAACGGGCCGCTGCTGGCCCCCGGCATCGGCGCGCAGGGCGCGACGGCGGCGGACCTGCCGGGCGTCTTCGGCAAGGCGGTGCGCAACGTCGTCCCGAACGTCTCGCGGGGCGTCCTGAAGCACGGTCCGGACGTGAGCGCCCTGCGCGACTCGGCACGGCGCTTCGCCGACGAGATCCACGAGGCCGTCACCGCGTAATCGCTCGCTCGGGGAGGCCGGCCGCAGCTCCGCGGCACGGCCTCCCGCACTTCTTGGCGAAACTCGAACGCTCTTCATCGGACAAAACCGGGGTATTTTGTCGGTGATGTCCGGTTCGGTGGAGGCTGACCAGGACTTTTCGTCCGTTCTCGCTGACTGGAGCGGTGTTGGCCGCTAGTCTCCGACCAGAGTGAACGTGCAGCGAACGAGTTCATCGCTGTTCGGGAGCTCGCCAGGTGTGGTGCCTTCGGGCAGCCCGCCGGTCCGTATCCGACAGTTCGACATCCGAGGTGACGTAGGCGTGGCTCTTCCGCCCCTTACCCCTGAACAGCGCGCAGCCGCGCTCGAAAAGGCCGCCGCGGCTCGCCGGGAGCGGGCCGAGGTCAAGAATCGACTCAAGCACTCCGGTGCCTCGCTCCAAGAGGTCATCAAGACGGGCCAGGAGAACGACGTCATCGGCAAGATGAAGGTCTCCGCCCTGCTGGAGTCTCTGCCTGGCGTGGGCAAGGTGCGCGCCAAGCAGATCATGGAGCGTCTCGGCATCTCCGAGTCCCGGCGTGTCCGAGGTCTCGGTTCCAACCAGATCGCCTCTCTGGAGCGCGAGTTCGGCAGCACCGGCGCCTGAGGCGTCGACTGAAGTTCTCCCGGCGTTCTCAGGCAGTCCCGAGAACCTGGATAATCGCTCTATGGCAGCAGAGGTTCGTCCGCGGCTGACCGTGCTCTCCGGCCCTTCAGGGGTCGGCAAGAGCACGGTCGTCGCGCATATGCGCAAGGTTCACCCCGAGGTATGGCTCTCGGTGTCGGCCACCACCCGCAAGCCGCGGCCCGGTGAGCGACACGGAGTCCACTACTTCTTCGTCAATGACGACGAGTTCGACAAGCTGATCGCCAACGGCGAGCTCCTGGAGTGGGCCGAGTTCGCGGGCAACCGCTACGGCACTCCCCGCGGCGCGGTGCTGGAACGCCTGGACAACGGCGAGCCGGTACTGCTGGAGATCGATCTCCAGGGCGCGCGACTCGTCCGCGAGTCCAAGCCCGACGCCCAGCTGGTCTTCCTGGCACCGCCGAGCTGGGACGAGCTGGTCCGCCGGCTGACCGGTCGGGGCACCGAATCGGCGGAGGTCATCGAGCGCCGGCTCGCCGCCGCCAAGATCGAGCTCGCTGCCGAGTCCGAGTTCGACACCACCCTGGTCAACACCTCCGTCGAGGACGTAGCCCGTGAGCTGCTAGCCTTGATGGCAGTTGTCTGATCGTTGATCGATGTTTTTGATTCGGTCGATTCCAGGACGGCCCAATCTTTCACCCATCTTCGGAAGGTAGAGCGTGTCCTCTTCCATCACCGCGCCCGAGGGCATCATCAACCCGCCGATCGACGAGCTGCTCGAGGCCACGGACTCGAAGTACAGCCTCGTGATCTACGCGGCCAAGCGCGCGCGTCAGATCAACGCGTACTACTCGCAGCTCGGTGAGGGCCTGCTCGAGTACGTCGGCCCGCTGGTGGACACCCACGTCCACGAGAAGCCGCTTTCGATCGCGCTGCGCGAGATCAACGCTGGTCTGCTGACCTCCGAGGCCATCGAGGCCCCGGCCCAGTAGGGCACCAGAAGTCCTTTCACCACAGGCCCGGCAGAACATCTGCCGGGCCTGTGGTGTGTCATGGGTGGGTACGACGACGATCAGAGCCGAACGCGTCGCAGCCGTCGAAGGGAAGTACGTGGTGGACAAGCCGAAGGTCGTCCTGGGGGTCAGTGGCGGGATCGCCGCCTACAAGGCGTGCGAGCTGCTGCGCCGGCTCACCGAGTCCGGCCACGACGTGCGGGTGGTGCCCACCGCGTCCTCCCTGAACTTCGTGGGGGAGGCCACCTGGTCCGCCCTCTCCGGGAACCCGGCCTCCACCGAGGTCTGGGAATCGGTCCACGAGGTGCCGCACGTGCGCATCGGGCAGTCCGCCGACCTCGTCGTCGTCGCACCCGCCACGGCCGACATGCTGGCCAAGGCCGCCCACGGGCTCGCCGACGACCTGCTCACGAACACCCTGCTCACCGCCCGCTGTCCGGTGGT
Organism: Streptomyces sp. NPDC091682; assembly: GCF_044756625.1. Taxonomy (NCBI): domain Bacteria; kingdom Bacillati; phylum Actinomycetota; class Actinomycetes; order Kitasatosporales; family Streptomycetaceae; genus Streptomyces; species Streptomyces sp. NPDC091682. The sequence goes on from NZ_JBIVTH010000009.1 coordinate 144,412, forward strand.
CTTCGCCCCCGCCATGCACACCGAGATGTGGGAGCACCCCGCCACCCAGGAGAACGTGGCCACGCTGCGCCGGCGCGGCGCCCTCGTCATCGAGCCCGCCGTCGGCCGGCTCACCGGCAAGGACACCGGCAAGGGGCGGCTGCCCGACCCCGAGGAGATCTTCGATGTCTGTCGCCGGGTCCTGACCCGTGGTGCGGCCGAGCCGGACCTCGCCGGGCGGCACGTGGTGATCAGCGCGGGCGGCACGCGGGAGCCGCTGGACCCGGTCCGCTTCCTCGGCAACCGTTCCTCCGGCAAGCAGGGCTACGCCCTCGCCCGCACCGCCGTCGCCCGCGGGGCCCGGGTCACCCTGGTTTCGGCCAACACCGCGCTGGCCGACCCGGCCGGGGTGGACGTCGTACGGGTGGGGACGGCAGTGCAGCTCCGGGAGGCCGTGCTCAAGGCCGCCGCCGACGCCGACGCCGTGGTGATGGCCGCGGCCGTGGCCGATTTCCGGCCCGCCGAATACGCGAGCGGAAAGATCAAGAAGAAGGACGGACAGGACCCGGCGCCGGTGGCGCTGGTGCGCAATCCGGACGTTCTCGCAGAGATCTCGGCCGATCGGGCCAGAGCCGGACAGGTGGTCGTGGGATTCGCCGCCGAGACCGACGACGTCCTCGCGAACGGCCGCGCCAAGCTCGCCCGAAAGGGCTGTGACCTTCTCGTCGTGAACGAGGTCGGGGAGGCTCGAACCTTTGGTTCCGAGGAGAACGAAGCGGTGATCCTGGCCTCTGATGGCTCTGAGACTCAGGTTCCCTATGGTCCGAAGGAGGCCTTGGCTGAGGTGATTTGGGACCAGGTGGCCGTCCGGCTCTAGTCGCGACGCGCCTGGCCCGATTCCCCTTCTCCAGATCACCTCTGTGCGTAAGAATGGGAGTGCCGCAGGTCACACGGCTCCCATAAGGCGAGACGGGTGGTCCGGGTAACGGTGGCGACCGATAAACTGCATCCGGAACGTGATCGGGCGCAGCCCCCGATGTGGTTCCGCCAAATGATCAGCCAGCAGCCGCTGCAACCCCAGGGAGCGTTGTGTCCCGTCGTCTGTTCACCTCGGAGTCCGTCACCGAGGGCCACCCCGACAAGATCGCTGACCAGATCAGCGACACGATCCTCGACGCGCTCCTCACCGAGGACCCGACCTCGCGCGTCGCCGTGGAAACCCTCATCACCACGGGTCTCGTGCACATCGCGGGAGAGGTGACGACGAAGGCCTACGCGCCCATCGCGCAGCTCGTCCGGGAGAAGATCCTCGAGATCGGCTACGACTCCTCCAAGAAGGGCTTCGACGGCGCCTCCTGCGGCGTGTCGGTGTCCATCGGAGCCCAGTCCCCGGACATCGCGCAGGGCGTCGACACCGCCTACGAGAAGCGCGTCGAGGGCGACGAGGACGAGCTGGACAAGCAGGGCGCGGGCGACCAGGGCCTGATGTTCGGCTACGCCTGCGACGAGACCCCCGAGCTCATGCCGCTGCCGATCCACATCGCGCACCGGCTGTCCCGCCGGCTCTCCGAGGTCCGCAAGAACGGGACCATCCCGTACCTGCGCCCCGACGGCAAGACCCAGGTCACCATCGAGTACGACGGTGACAAGGCCGTGCGCCTGGACACCGTCGTGGTCTCCTCGCAGCACGCCTCGGACATCGACCTCGACTCGCTGCTCGCTCCCGACATCCGCGAGTTCGTCGTCGAGCACGTCCTGGCGCAGCTCGTCGAGGACGGCATCAAGCTCGACACCGAGGGCTACCGCCTCCTGGTGAACCCGACCGGCCGCTTCGAGATCGGCGGCCCGATGGGCGACGCCGGCCTCACCGGCCGCAAGATCATCATCGACACCTACGGCGGCATGGCCCGCCACGGTGGCGGAGCCTTCTCCGGCAAGGACCCGTCGAAGGTCGACCGCTCGGCCGCCTACGCCATGCGCTGGGTCGCCAAGAACGTGGTCGCCGCCGGTCTCGCCGCGCGCTGCGAGGTGCAGGTCGCGTACGCCATCGGCAAGGCCGAGCCCGTCGGTCTCTTCGTCGAGACCTTCGGCACCGCCAAGGTCGAGGTCCAGAAGATCGAGGACGCGATCGGCGAGGTCTTCGACCTGCGCCCGGCCGCGATCATCCGTGACCTGGACCTGCTGCGCCCGATCTACGCCCAGACCGCCGCCTACGGCCACTTCGGCCGTGAGCTGCCGGACTTCACCTGGGAGCGCACCGACCGCGTGGACGCCCTGCGCACCGCGGCCGGCCTGTAAGCACACCCCGCCGCACGGCGGACCCGTACGGCCCCGGACCGCTGGTCCGGGGCCGTATTCGCGTTGATCGGCCGGCGGTCCGGTGCCTATGCTGCTCCTGCCCTCCCGGTGCGCGGGGTGACGGCTTCATCTGGAGCCGGGCGCGAGCCCGGCGTTGAAGGGTAGTTCCACCTGCCGCCGCCCGCCCTGATCTCGGGAGGGCGCCCACTGTCGGTGGCGTTTGGTAAGAATGCTGCTGTGAGCAGGGACAACGGCGAGAGCGAAACCGAGGCGGGCGGCCCGCCGGAGCAGCTCGCACTGATCCGGGAGATGGTCGCCGAGGCGAAGGCCAAGGCGCCCAAGGCAAAGCCGCGCACCTGGCGCGGGGCCCCTCTCGCCGCCGAGCTGCCCGTCGCCCGGATCCTCGTGAACAAGGGCGTCCTCCACCTCGACCAGCTCTGGGACTACGCCGTCCCCGAGGAGCTCTCCGAGGCCGCCCAGCCCGGCGTCCGAGTCCGCGTCCGGTTCGGCGCCGGCTCCCACCACGTGCACGGCGGCCGCCGCGAGGGCGGCGGCCTGATCGACGGCTTCATCGTGGAACGCCGCGCAGAGTCCGACTACGACGGCGCACTGGCCGCCCTCGCCCACGTGGTCTCGCCCGAGGTGGTCCTCAGCCCCCGCATGCTCGCCCTCGCCCGGGCCGTCGCCGACCGGTACGCGGGCAGCCTCGCCGACGTCCTCCAGCTCGCCCTGCCCGCGCGCAGCGCCCGCGCCGAGGCCAAGCCCTCACCGGAGCCCCTGCCGCCGCCCCCCGTCCCCGAGCCGGCCGGCTGGGCGCGGTACGGCGCCGGGCCGGGCTTCCTGCGCGCCCTCGCCACCGGTGGCGCCCCGCGCGCCGTGTGGACCGCCCTGCCCGGCCCCGGCTGGGCCGACGAACTCGCCCGCGCCATGGCCGCCACCCTGGCCTCCGGGCGCGGGGCCCTCGCCGTACTCCCGGACGGCCGCACCGCCGCCCGCGTCGACGCGGCCCTGACCGCCCTCCTCGGCGAAGGCCGGCACGCGCTGCTGACCGCCGAGTCGGGACCCGAGAAGCGCTACCGCCAATGGCTGGCGGTGCACCGGGGATCCGTGCGGGCCGTCATCGGCACCCGGGCCGCGATGTTCGCACCCGTGCGGGACCTTGGGCTGGTCGCCGTCTGGGACGACGGGGACTCCAGCCACAGCGATGACAACGCCCCCTTCCCGCACGTCAGAGAAGTGCTGGAACTCCGCGCCGTAAGCGACGGCTGCGGCTTCCTCGCGGGCAGTACCAGCTGCACCGTGGAGGCCGCCCAGTTGGTCGAGTCCGGCTGGGCCAGGCCCCTGATCGCCGACCGCGAGACCGTGCGGGCCTGCGCGCCCCGGATCAGGACCGTCGGGGACGAGCTGCTCGCCCGTGACGAGGCGGCCCGGGCCGCGCGCCTGCCGAGCCTGGCCTGGGAGACGGTACGGGAAGGGCTGAAGACCGGGCCCGTACTGGTACAGGTACCGCGGCGGGGCTACGTGCCCCGGCTGGCGTGCGAGCGGTGCCGCACCCCCGCCCGCTGCACGGTGTGCGCGGGACCCCTGGAGGCCCCCGACGAGCGGGATCTGAGGTGCGGGTGGTGCGGGCGGGGCGAGCCGTCCTGGCACTGCGAGGAATGCGGATCGTTCCGGCTGCGGGCCCAGGTGGTCGGGGCCCGGCGCACCGCCGAGGAACTGGGACGCGCCTTCCCGGCCGTGGCCGTACGGACCTCCGGGCGCGACCACGTCCTCGACGAGGTGCCGGACCGGCCTGCGCTGGTGGTGTGCACCCCCGGCGCCGAACCGGTGGCCGCGGGCGCCGGGTACGCGGCCGCGCTGCTGCTCGACGGCTGGGCCATGCTGGGTCGGCCCGACCTGCGGGCCGGCGAGGAAGCCCTGCGGCGGTGGATCGCCGCCGCCTCCCTGGTCCGGGGCGACGGCCAGGTCGTGGTGGTCGCCGAACCGACGCTGCGGCCCGTCCAGGCGCTGGTGCGGTGGGACCCGGTGGGCCATGCCGTGCGGGAGCTCGCGGAGCGGTCCCAGCTCGGCTTCCCGCCGGTGTCCCGGATGGCGGCGGTGGCCGGCCGGGGCGAGGCCGTGGAGGCCTTCCTGGCCGGAGCCGAGCTGCCGCCCGACGCGGAGATCCTGGGGCCGGTGCCGCTCCCGGGGCGGCGCGGGGAGCCGTCCCCCGGGGAGCGTGCGCTGGTCCGGGTTCCGCCAGGCAGCGGAGCCGCCCTGGCGGCCGCCCTGAAGGCGGCGCAGGCGGCCCGGCTGGCGAAGGGGGTTCCGGCGGCGGAGGCCGTCCGGGTCCGGATCGACCCACCCGACATCGGCTGACGGGCCGCGGCACCGGGCCGCGCCGACGAGCCGCGCCTACGAGCCGCGCCGACGCGGTGCGGGCAAGGCCGTCGCCGAACGCCGAAACCCCCGGTGGGACGCCCGTACGGGCGTCCCACCGGGGGCGGACTCGGGCGCGGCGATCCGGCGCGGCCGGCCGTCGGGTGTCGGCGTCCCGGCGGCAGGACACTCCTCAGCCGCTGCGCGGACCGGGGAAGGCGGGGGAGCGGGGAACCTCTCCGAGCCCCCGCGCGGGAGCGCCCGCGGCAGCGGCTGCCTGGGCCTCCTCGCGCACCGGCTGCGGCGGCATCGAGCGGGCTGCCGGGACGGTCGGCAGCGGCCCCATGGTCCGGGTGGTCGTCCCCTCGGCCAGCGGCTCCGCGGACTCGGCGGACTGCGCCCGCCGGGCCCCGTAGCGGCGGTGCACGGCCTGCTTGGTGACACCGAGCGCAGAACCGACCGCGTCCCACGAGAAGCCGAGCGAGCGGTCGAAGTCCACCGCCGCGGTGACCAGCGTCTCGACGCTGTCCCGCAGCTCCTGCGCGAGGCGGACGGTCGGGGCGGGCGCCCGGCCGTAGACGACGAAGCCGGTCGAGGGACCCGATCGGCGCGGGCGGTACACGTTGCCGAGCTGGGCGGTGAGCGTACGCAGGGCATCCACCTGCCGGCGAACCCGCTCGATGTCCCGTACCAGGAGGTGCAGGCTGGCCCGGGCTTGAGCGTCGTGGGTGGCGTGGTCGGCCATGAAGAAGCCTCTCGAACCGGTGCTGAAGGGCGGATCGGGCCGCAGACACCGTTCATTCACACGCGGCCCGTTTTGGTCAATCTCTCTTGACAACGCGCCACCCGTCGCCCAGGTCACGCTGTGGGGGCGTGTCGGCATATGCGAGGGGCGTGCGCGTGTGCGTACGCCCCCTCAACACCACAGGTGGGCGGCCCGACCCGCGCCCCATAGACTGGTGCGCTGCTGACAGCCGAGATAGCGAGGTAGTCCCCAGTGAAGCTCGTCTTCGCAGGCACCCCCGAGGTCGCCGTACCCGCCCTGGACGCCCTGATCGCCTCCGGGCGGCACGAGGTCGCCGCCGTGATCACCCGGCCCGACGCACCGGCCGGCCGCGGCCGCCGCCTCGTCGCCAGCCCGGTCGCCGAACGCGCCGAGGAAGTGGGCATCGAGGTGCTCAAGCCCGCCCGCCCCCGCGACCCGGACTTCCAGGCCCGACTGCGCGAGATCGGCCCGGACTGCTGCCCGGTCGTCGCCTACGGCGCCCTGCTCCCCAAGAGCGCCCTCGACATCCCCCGGCACGGCTGGGTCAACCTGCACTTCTCGCTGCTGCCCGCATGGCGCGGCGCCGCGCCCGTCCAGCAATCGATCATCGCGGGGGACCAGGTCACCGGCGCCTCCACCTTCCGCATCGAGGAAGGCCTGGACACCGGCCCGGTCTACGGCATCCTCACCGAGGAGATCCGGCCCACCGACACCAGCGGCGACCTCCTCACCCGGCTCGCCTTCGCCGGGTCCGGACTGCTGGCCGCCACCATGGACGGCATCGAGGACGGCACCCTGCGCGCCGTCGAGCAGCCCCACGACGGGATCTCCCACGCGCCCAAGATCACCGTGGAGGACGCCCGGATCGACTGGACCGCTCCCGCGATGCGCGCCGACCGCGTGGTCCGCGGCTGCACGCCGGCCCCGGGCGCGTGGACCGTCTTCCGCGGGGAACGCCTCAAGCTGATCTCGCTCGGCCTGGTGCCCGACCGCACGGACCTGGAACCGGGCGAGCTGGCCCCCGCCAAGAACAACGTGTACGCCGGCACCGGCTCGCACGCCGTGGAGCTGCTGTGGGTGCAGCCGCAGGGCAAGAAGCCGATGCGGGCCGCCGACTGGGCGCGCGGGGTGCGGATCGCTCCCGGCGAGCGCCTCGGTGGAGCCGACGTAGGCTGATCGGGGCGACGTCCGAGCGCGGACGTCCCCCCGTCCCACCCCCGCAAGACCCGTAGCACTCGTAGCACTCGTAAACCCCGGAGCACCTTTCACGTGAGCGAACAGCCCCGTCAGCCCCGTCGCAAGCCTGCCCCCGCAGGCGCGGGCGGCAAACAGGCCAAGCCCTACCGCCGGCCCCAGAAGGACCCCGTCCGGATGCTGGCCTTCGAGGTGCTGCGGGCGGTGGACGAGCGCGACGCCTACGCCAACCTCGTACTGCCGCCACTGCTCAAGAAGGCCCGACAGGACGAGAACTTCCAGGCGCGCGACGCGGCGCTGGCCACCGAGCTGGTCTACGGGACGCTACGCCGCCAGGGCACCTACGACGCCGTCATCAAGGCGTGCATCGACCGCCCGCTGCGGGAGGTGGACCCGCCGGTGCTGGACGTGCTCTCGCTCGGCGCCCACCAGCTGCTCGGCACCCGCATCCCCACGCACGCGGCGGTCTCGGCGAGCGTGGAACTGGCCCGGGTGGTGCTCGGGGACGGGCGCGCCAAGTTCGTGAACGCCGTTCTGCGGAAGATCGCCGCGCACGACCTCGACGCCTGGCTGGAGCGCGTCGCACCGCCCTACCAGGACGACGCCGAGGAACACCTCGCGGTGTACCACTCGCACCCCAGGTGGGTCGTCAGCGCCCTGTGGGACTCGCTGGGCGGCGGGCGCGCGGGCATCGAGGACCTGCTGGAGGCCGACAACGAACGTCCCGAGGTGACTCTGGTGGCCCGCCCGGGCCGGTCCACTCCGGAGGAACTGCTGGAGGCGGTCGGTGAGGACTCGGCGCTGCCGGGCCGCTGGTCCCCGTACGCCGTCCGGATGGCCGAGGGCGGCGAACCGGGCGCGCTGGAGGCGGTCCGCGAGGGCCGCGCGGGCGTCCAGGACGAGGGGAGCCAGCTGGTGGCCATGGCGCTGGCTGCCGCACCCGTCGAGGGCCGCGACGAGCGGTGGCTCGACGGGTGCGCCGGCCCGGGTGGCAAGGCGGCGCTGCTCGCGGCGCTCGCGGCGCAGCGCGGTGCGTTCCTGCTGGCCTCGGAGAAGCAGCCGCACCGGGCCCGGCTCGTGGAGCGCGCGCTCGCGGGCAACCCGGGCCCGTACCAGGTGATCGCGGCCGACGGCACCCGCCCGGCATGGCTGCCCGGCTCCTTCGACCGGGTCCTGATGGACGTCCCGTGCTCGGGCCTCGGCGCGCTGCGCCGCCGCCCGGAGGCCCGTTGGCGCCGCCGCCCGGAGGACCTGGAGGGCTTCGCGCCGCTCCAGCGCGGGCTGCTGCGCGAGGCCCTGTCGGCGGTGCGCGTGGGCGGCATCGTCGGCTACGCCACGTGCTCCCCGCACCTGGCGGAGACCAGGGTCGTCGTGGACGACGTCCTGAAGGGCCGCGGGGCGGGCCACTCCCCGGTGTCCGCGGAACTGATCGACGCGAGGCCCTTCATGGCGGGCGTCCCGGCCCTGGGCGACGGCCCGGACGTCCAGCTCTGGCCCCACTTGCACGGCACGGACGCGATGTACCTGGCGCTGCTGAGGCGCACGGCGTAGGACCGGACCCCGCCCCGCCTCCCCCCGCCCGGCCGGAACCGACCGCGATGCCGTCCGGGCCGGGCCTTGTCGGCGGGGGCGGGGGCGGGGGCGGGGGCGGGGGCGGGGGCTTCGCGGTGAGCGGGTGCCGGTCGGGCGGGGGGAGGCGGGGCGGGGGCTTCGGGGAGGGCGGGATCCTCTCGGGCGGTATCGGGGATGGGACTGACGGGAAACCCCCATACCCATCCGTGATTCAGGTCGAGAGGCTCCCGCTCATCGCGAAGCCCCCGCCGCGCCTCCCCGTCCCGCCCGGCCGGATCCCGCTCCCCGGGGTCGCTCTCGCATCACCCGGTCCCCGCTGTACCGTGCCCGGTCGTCCCGGCCCGTCGTGCGCGGGGCGACTTGCGGGGTCGTGGCCGGAACCCGGTGGGGGCATGGCAGGCTTGGGGCATGGCCGCTCAGATTTATCCCAGCATCCTGTCCGCCGACTTCGCCAGACTCGCCGAGGAGGCGAAGGCCGTCGAGGGGGCCGACTGGCTGCACGTCGACGTCATGGACAACCACTTCGTCCCGAACCTGACCCTCGGTATGCCGATCGTGGAATCCCTGAGCAGGGCCACGGACACCCCGCTGGACCTCCACTTGATGATCGAGGACCCGGACCGCTGGGCCCCCCAGTACGTGGAGGCCGGAGCGGGCTCGGTCACCTTCCACGCCGAGGCCGCCGCCGCGCCCGTGCGGCTCGCGCGGGAGATCCGGGCCAAGGGGGCGCGGGCCTCGATGGCGCTCAAGCCCGCGACGCCGATCGAACAGTACGAGGACATCCTCCCCGAGCTCGACATGTTGCTGATCATGACGGTCGAGCCCGGCTTCGGCGGCCAGCCCTTTCTCGACATCATGCTCCCGAAGATCCGCCGTACCCGGGAGCTGATCGCCAAGCACGGCCTGGAGCTGTGGCTCCAGGTCGACGGCGGGGTCTCCGCCTCGACCATCGAACGGTGTGCCGAGGCCGGCGCGGACGTGTTCGTGGCGGGCAGCGCGGTCTACGGAGCGGTCGATCCGGCCACCGCCGTGCGCACGCTGCGTGAGCAGGCGGGTGCAGCGATCGCAGCCGCGCCGTGGGCTTGCGACCACTGAACCAAGGGTTGATGAACAGCTCGGTGAACGGGAGCTGTCCAGGCTGATCAACGGCCGTCGGATCTGACAGGATGAACGGCGAGTCGAGAGTGTGAACAGCAGTGAGGAGAGCGCGGTGTCTGCAATGTCGGCGGGACGGTCAGCCCTGCGGATGGGACCCGCGGAGCTGGTGCAGGCGGCGGCCATGGCCCGCCGCTTCTACCTGGAGGGCAAGTCCAAGATCCAGATTGCCGAGGAGTTCGGCGTGAGCCGCTTCAAGGTGGCCCGGGTCCTGGAGACCGCCCTCGAACGTGACCTCGTACGGATCGAGATCCGGGTACCGGCCGAACTCGATGCCGAGCGGTCGGACGCGCTCCGGGCCCGGTACGGGCTCCGGCACGCCGTCGTCGTGGAGTCGCCCGCCGACACCACCGAGGACGCGCCCGACCCGGAGAACCTCGGCGCGGTCGCGGCCGACCTGCTGGGCGAACTGGTCAACGAAGGCGACGTGCTGGGCCTGGCGTGGGGGCGGTCGACCATTCACATGGCCGCCTCCCTGCACAGGTTGCCGCAGTGCACCGTGGTGCAGCTGACCGGCGTGTACGACGCGGGGACCGCCGAGCGGGGTTCGGTCGAGGCCGTGCGCAGGGCCGCCCAGGTCTCGGGCGGTGACGCGCACCCGATCTACGCGCCGATGCTGCTGCCCGATCCGGCGACCGCCGCCGCGCTGCGCAGCCAGACGGGGATCGCGCGCGCCTTCGAGTACTTCGACAAGGTGACGGTCGCGGCCGTGTCGATCGGCTCGTGGGAGCCGGGCATTTCGACCGTGCACGACATGCTGACCGACGAGGAGCGGGAGCACTACGCCTCGCTGGGCGTGGCGGCGGAGATGTCCGCGCACCTGTTCGATGCCGAGGGGCGTCGGGTCGGCCGGGACCTCGGCGAGCGGTGCATCACCGTCGAGGCCGACCGGCTGCGGAGGATTCCCGAGGTCGTGGCGATCGCGGGCGGGCTGCGCAAGGCCTCCGCGATCGGTGCCGTGCTGAGGTCGGGGTTGGTGACCAGCCTCGTCACGGACACGGCGGTTGCCGACTACCTCCTCACCGAGTCGGCCCCCGGGCTGCGGCCGGCCTTGGACCGGGCCGACCCGGACGACTGACGCGGTCTGACCGGGTATGACGCACCGGTGGCGGTCGCTGTTGCTGCCGCCGGTGCGGATGGTGCTGGAATTGAGATCCGAACGGCGGGCCGCGCGGCGGCCCGCGGGGCGCATACTGGGTTCAATGACAAAGTCAGCAGTACCTCGCCGCCATTTGCCGTCCAGCCCGTTCAAGGCCCCCGTGGAGCAGCCGATCCGGCAGTTCAACGTCGGCGACCGGGTTACCCACGATGAGCACGGCCTCGGCCGTGTCGTCGGAATCGAGGAGGGGATCGCTGTTCTCGTCGACTTCGGTTCGGTTCAGAAGCGAATCCTGAGTCCCTACACCAAGATGGCCGCACTCTGAGGCCACCGGGCGATTCGCTAGCGAATCGGATATTTGGCACGATCGGTGCATGATCTTTCGGAACGTGCCCCGATCGTTGCTGCGTTTGCTGGGGCCCCTGTTCCTCTGTGCCGCGCTGGTCGGTGCGGTGGGGTGTGACGGGCAGACGTCCGTACCTGCCGCCGCCTCCCGTGCGAGTGCCTCCGCCGTCCCGGGGTGGGCGAAGGGGATGGCCACCGTACGGGCCGACGGGCTGCCTCAGCAGGCCCGTGACGTGCTCGCGCTCATCGACGAGGGCGGGCCGTACCCCTACCGGCAGGACGGCACGGTCTTCGGGAACTTCGAGAAGGCCCTGCCCGCGCAGAAGCGTGGCTACTACCACGAGTACACCGTGCGCACGCCGGGGGAGCGTGATCGCGGAGCCCGGCGGATCGTGACGGGTGAGGGTGGGGAGTTCTTCTACACGGACGACCACTACGACACCTTCAAGGCGGTTCTCCGATGAGCCTGGACCCGCAGCCGCTCACCCCCGCGCTCGAAGCCGCCGAAGCGGCGGGCCGGACGGTCGTACGGCTGGACCTGAGCGGGGTACGGAGCAAGGCCGAGCTGATGCGGCGGTGCGGGGACGCCTTGCGGCTGCCGGAGTGGGTCGGCGGGAACTGGGACGCGTTGGCCGATGCGCTGCGGGACCTGTCGTGGGTGCCGTCGCCGTCCGGCGGGGGGTGGCTGGTGGCGGTGACGTCGTGGCGGGGTTATGCCGATGCTCGGCCGGGCGAGTGGGAGACGTTGGTGGAGGTGCTGGAGGAGGCCGTGGGCTTCTGGCGGGAGCGGGGGCCGTCCGGAGGTGGGGCGGGGCTGGTGGTGGTGCTGGCCGATGCCGATGCCGATGCCGGGCCGGCTACCGGGGCTCCGCCCCGGACCCCGCGCCTCAAGCGCCGGCGGGGCTGAAACGGCGCCTCGAGCAGCGCCTCAAACGCCGGTGGGGCCGGGTTGGTGGGGCGGGGGCAGGCCGCGGGGCCTGCCCCCGGGGGTCAGTCCTGGGGGGTGTTGGGGATCCAGGGTGGGGTTTGGCCCCAGGACCAGACCGGGATCTTGGCCGCGTCGACCGGGGGTGGGTTGGGGCCCGAGTAGATCAGGGCCATCCGCGTGCCCCACTCGATGTAGTACGCGAACACGCCCCGGAATTCCGGGTCCGTCGGGAGGCCGACCTCGTCGGCCGTGTCCATCAGCAGGTCCACCCAGCGGCGGCGCTGCCGTTCGGTGATCGCCCGGCCCAGGTGCTTGGTGGCCATGTGCTGGTGGCCGCCGTGGTGGGCGGTGTAGTCCGACGGGCCGCCGAAGACCTCCGACAGCCAGACCGCGACGTGCTGCGGGTGTTCGGAGTCCATGCCGGCGAAGACCGGGGCCAGGACCTCGTCCTGCAGGGCGTGGGCGTAGAAGGCGTCCGTGAGGCGGTCCATCGCCTCCGCTCCGCCCATCCACTCGTAGATGGTGGGTGTGGTGCTCATCGTTATCCGGCGGCCTTTCCCGTGCCCGCGACGCCCGTCACGAGGTAGTGCTGCATCTCTTCGATGGCCGTCACGTACGGACGGATCGCGCCGAAGAAGGCGGGGAAGTGCTCGCCCTTGCGGAACCCGTTCAGGTGGTCCTCGATCGAGGTCCAGCGGATCCGCAGGATGTAGCGCTCCTTCTCCTCCTCGCAGCGGGCCAGCTCGTAGTCGATGCACTCGGGCGAAGCGGCCAGGGACTCGGCGGCCCGGGCGTACGCGTCCTCGAAGGCCGACTGGTCGTCCAATGCGATCCGGTAGCGGATGTATTCGACGGTGGTGGTCATGGGTGCGTGCCTCTCCCTGGGTGTCGGTCGTCGCCAGCCTTACTCGATCACGCGCCGCCGTGGGGCGGATTCCTCATTCGGACCCGGACTTCATGGAGTCGGTCGGTTCGGAGACGTCGGGTCCCTGGGCGCGGACCCGCTGGACCTCGTCCAGGGAGCCGCGCAGCTCGGTCAGCCACTCGTCCGTGTTGCGGCCGACGAGTCGGACGCACCAGGCGAGGGCGTCGGCCCGACTGCGGGCCACGCCGCCGGCGACCAGGGTGTCGAGCACCTGGCGCTCGGACTGGCGCAGACGGGTCATCACCGGGACGGCGAGGTGGGTGAACAGGGTCGTCTCCCCACCCACCCGCACGCCCCAGGCGACCTTCCGGCGGTAGAGCTCTTCGGCCTCGCGGGCCACTTCGACGCGCTGTTCGCGGGTGCGTTCGCGGAACTCCTTGACCGATTCGGCCGCCGGTATGACGCCGACGACCGTGATCTCCTCGCGGTCGAGGGTGACCGAGTCCAGGGACTCGTAGACGTCGACCGGCAGGCGCTCGGCGAACCACGCGCGGAGCTGTTCGCTCTGTTCGGCTGTAATCATGTAATCAACGTTGCATCCGCTGCGCCCTTGATCGCAAGGCGCGCGGCGTTCGCTCTCAGCCCATCGAGCGGTAGCGGTGGATCAGCGAGACGGCCATGGCTCCCTCGCCCACCCCCGAAGCGACCCGTTTGACCGAGTGGGCGCGGACGTCGCCCGCCGCGAAGACTCCCGGGACGCTCGTCTCCAGGGGGTACGGGGCGCGCTCCAGGCTCCACTCGGCCGGCAGTTCGCCGCCGTTCGAGATCAGGTCCGAGCCGGTGAGGACGAAGCCGTACTCGTCGCGCTCGACGACCCCCGCGAGCCAGTCGGTGTGCGGGCGGGCGCCGATGAAGGTGAACATGAAGCGGGCCGGGACCTCGGTGTCCTCGCCCGTGTCCGCATCGTGGAGGGTGAGGCGTTCGAGGTGCTCCTCGCCGTCCAGTCGGACCACCGTCGTGCGCACCTTCACCTCGATGTTCGGGGTGCGGTCGATCTCGTCGATCAGGTAGCGGGACATGCTCGCGTCCAGGGAGGCCGCGCGGACCAGGATGGTCACGCGGGCGGCGTACTTGGCGAAGTGCACCGCCGCCTGGCCCGCGGAATTGGCCCCGCCGACGATGAACACGTGCTGGGAGATGCAGGCGGAGCTCTCGGTGGTGGCCGCGCCGTAGTAGAGGCCGGCCCCCTCGAAGCGGTCCGCGCCGGGGGCCTCGAGGCGGTTGTACGAGACCCCGGTGGCCAGCAGCACCGTCTCGGCGGAGATCTCCGTGCCGTCCGCCAGGGTCAGGATCTTGGCCGGGTCGTCCCGGGTCAGCGAGACCACCTCCACGGGGTGCAGGATCTCGGCGCCGAACCGGGAGGCCTGGATGGTGGCCCGGCGGGTCAGGTCGCCGCCCGAGAGGCCCGAGGGGAAGCCGAGGTAGTTCTCGATCAGGCTGGACGTGCCCGCCTGGCCGCCCGGGGCGCGGGAGTCCAGCATGAGGGTCGACAGGCCCTCCGAGGCCGAGTAGACGCCCGCCGCCAGGCCCGCCGGGCCCGCGCCGACGATGACGCACTCGTAGTGCGGGCGGGAGGCGGTGGTCGCCAGGCCCAGGCGCTGGGCGAGTTGGGTGTCGGTCGGAGCCGAGAGCACCGACCCGTCCGGGAAGCGGACGAGGGGGAGCGCCCCGTCGGGCTGGGCGGCGATCAGGGTCAACGCCTCGGGGTCCCGTTCGACGTTGAGGAAGCGGAACGGCTGGCCGTTGCGGGTGAAGAAGTCCCGCACGGCGTGGGTGCCCGGGGAGACGAGGTGGCCGGCGACGATGATCCCGTCGTACGCCGGCCGGTAGGTGGCCAGCCAGTCCGACAGCAGGTCGTCCAGGACCGGGAAGAGCCGCTCGTGCGGCGGGTCCCAGGGCTTGAGCAGGTAGTAGTCCAGTCGGACCCGGTTGATGGCGGTGATCGCGGCGTCGGTCTCCGCGTAGGCCGTCAGCAGCACGCGGCGGGCGTCCGGGAAGCGGCTGACCGCCTCCAGCAGGAACTCGACGCCGGTCACGTCCGGCATGCGCTGGTCCACGAGGAACAGCGCCGGGTCGTGGCCGCGCTCGTCGAGGGAGTCCAGGATCTTCAGGGCGTCGGCCGCCGAGGAGGCGCCGAGCACCCGGTAGCGGTCACCGTAGGCGCTGCGCAGGTCGCGGCGGACCGCGCGCAGCACCTGCGGGTCGTCGTCCACGGCGAGGATGACCGGCTTCTTGTGCTCCGCGCGTTCGGCGGCCGAGGACGCAGAGGTGGCGGTGGCGGCGGCGGAACCCTCCGGGGCCGCGCTCATGCCGGGTCCAGCATCAGCTGGTCGGCGTAGCACCAGGCCCAGTCCTCGCCGGGCTCGTGGGAGGCCGCGATGGCGTGCTCGGTGGTCCGGTAGTGCCGGGTTGCGTGACGGTTCCTCGACGAGTCGCAGCATCCGACGTGCCCGCAGCTGAGGCACATCCGCAGGTGCACCCAGGTGTCGCCGGCGATGAGGCACTCCTCGCAGCCCACGGCCGTGGGTTTCACCGGACGTATCTGATCGATGTGTGTGCACAACAGGTCCATCGTCATCGTCCCCGTCCCTCTCCTCGTGCTCTTGCCCGTGCTGTTGCTCGTTCATCAAGTCGGCTCGTGCGCCTCTGATTCACGGCGCGTCCAGACCATAGGGCGGAGCCACCGGAACGGTTCATCGATTCGGCCGAAGTCAGGTAGTCCTGAGGCTACTTCCTGACGTCTGCGGACGACTTCCTGAGGTGCTGCCACGAGCTGGCCCGCTACCTCACGAAGTCGCACACCAGCGCTTTGACGAAGCCCCTGGGCGCGGCCAGTGTGGGGAACGCCAACGACAACAGGCGGCGCCTGGAGGAATACGTGAGCAGAAGGATTCTGGTCATTGTCTCCGAACACGGATACTGGGCCGAGGAACTGATAGGCCCCGTATCGAAGTTCGACGAGCGGGGCTACGAGGTCATATTCGCCACGCCGACCGGAAAGCGTGCACACGCTCTTCCGCCGAGCCTCGACGCGAACTACATCGATCCCCCGCTGGGACGCTCGGTCACCACTGAGGAGAACGCCCGGCTGGGTCGGGAGTTCGAGCAGTCGAGCCGGCTGGACTCGCCGCTCGACATCGAGGCGTGGGTCCCCGAGCGTCCGTACACGAGCGACGAGGGCTATCTGCCCAAGCTGGAGCAGTACCACCGCGATCTCGACAAACTCGACGCCGACATCGCCGGGTACGACGCGATCCTCATCGTCGGCGGCAGCGGCCCGATCGTGGACCTCGCCAACAACGAGCGCGTGCACGCCCTGATCCTGGCCTTCCAGAAGGCCGGCAAGGTCGTCGCCGCCGAGTGCTACGGCGTCGCCTGCCTGGCCTTCGCCCGGGACTGGGGCGACCGCCGGAGCATCATCTGGGGCAAGCACGTGACCGGCCACTGCAAGGAGTACGACTACAAGGACGGCACCGGATTCCTCGGTACCGACTTCAACATGGGGCCGCCGCCGTATCCGCTGGAGTACATCCTGCGCGATGCGACGGGCCCGCGCGGCGCGTACCACGGGAATTTCGGCAAGCCGGTATCGGTCATCGTCGACTTCCCCTTCGTCACCGGACGCTCCACCCCCGACTCGTATCTCACGGGGCAGAAGATCGTGGAAGTCCTGGAGGACGGTCTCACCCGATACGGCTGGTGATCCCGGAAGCCGCAGGGAAATCTCAGAGTTGAGGGGGAATTCATGGAAGCCACTCCCGGACGGGAAAGGCTGATCGAGCAGTTCAAGGCCGACGGCCTGAAGGTGATGTTCGGAAATCCGGGGACGGTGGAACAGGGATTCCTCGACGCGGTGGACGCGGCGGAGGACTTCACCTACGTCCTCGCCCTCCAGGAGACCGTGGCCGCCGGCATCGCCGACGGGTACGCCCGGGCGACCGGCGGGGCGGCGCTGCTCCAGCTGCACTCCGGCGTCGGCCTGGGCAACGGCATCGGCATGCTCTACCAGTCGCTGCGCGGGCACACCCCGCTCGTCGTGGTCGCCGGTGACGCCGGGGTGCGCTACGACGCCATGGACGCGCAGATGGCATGCGACCTGGTGGCGCTGGCCAAGCCGGTGACCAAGTACGCGACCCGGGTCACCGACCCGCGGTCCGTGCTCCGCACCGTCCGGCGGGCGGTGAAGATCGCGCTCACCCCGCCCCGCGGTCCCGTCTTCGTGGCGCTGCCCATGGACGTGCTGGACGAGCTCAACTCCGAGCCGGTCCTGCCCTCCACGCAGGTGCTCACCGACGTGTCGCCCTCGCCGGCCTCGGTGGGGCGGGCGGCCGAGCTGCTCGCCTCCGCCGAGCGGCCGATCGTGCTGGTCGGGGACGGGGTCGCGCTCTCCGGGGCGCAGCACGAGCTCGTCGCCGTCGCCGAGCTGCTGGGCGCCGACGTGTACGAGGTCGACTCGTCCGAGGTGAACATCGCGGCCTCGCACCCGCTGCGGCGGGGCCAGACCGGGCACATGTTCGGCCCGCACAGCAAGGAGCTCGTCGGGGACGCCGACGGGGTGCTGATCGTCGGCACCTATGTCTTCCCGGAGGTCTTCCCCGAGCTGGAGAGCCCCTTCCGGGCGGGCGCCAAGGTCGTCCACATCGACCTCAACGCCTACGAGATCGCCAAGAACCATCCGGTGGACCTGGGCCTGGCCGCGGATCCCAAGCAGGCGCTGCGCGCGCTGGCCGGCGTACTGGAGCGGCGGCTCGGTCCGCAGCAGCGGGCCGTGGCGGCCGCGCGCCTCGACGTACGGACCCGGGAGCGGGCCCGCGCGGTGCGCTCGGCCCCGGACGACGGCACGCCGATGGCCGTCTTCCTGAAGACCCTGGCCGAGCGCACCGGCGGGGACCTGATCGTCTTCGACGAGGCGCTGACCACCTCGCCGCTGGTCACCCGCTACCTGCCGGCGGAGCGCCCCGGCGACTACCACCTCACCCGGGGCGGCTCGCTCGGCGTGGGCTTCCCGGGCGCGGTCGGGGCGAAGTTGGCCCGGCCGGAGCGGCTGGTGGTCGGCTTCGCGGGCGACGGCGGGTCCATGTACACGTACCAGGCGCTGTGGACGGCGGCCCGGCACGGCATCGACGCCAAGTTCGTGGTGTGCAACAACCGCAAGTATCGGCTGCTGGACGACAACATCGCCCAGTACTGGCGGGAGCGGGACATCCCGGAACACGGCTTCCCGCACTCCTTCGACCTCTCCCACCCCGAGATCGACTTCGCCGGGCTGGCCCGGTCGCTCGGCGCCGGTGGGATGCGCGTGGAGAAGCCGGACGAGGCGGTCGCCGCCGTGGGCCGGATGCTGTCCCACCCCGGACCGTTCCTCGTGGACGTCCAGATCTGACCAGAGCACTCACGCAGCACGGACAGGAGGAGAGCGCATGCCCGCCGAGCGGCAGCTGACCGAGGACGCGATCCGCAGTTTCGCCGAGAACTGGTACGTGGCGCTGGACCAGCACGTGGGTCTGGACGACGTGCTCGCCCTGATCACCGAGGACCTGGAGTTCAAGGTTCCCGAGGACACCTTCCTCGGACACGAGGGGTTCGGCCGCTGGTACGCGGCCGTGACCAACCGCTTCTTCGACGAGGTCCACACCGTCACCAAGGTGGAGCCCGTCATCGAGGGCGACCGGGCGGTCGTCCGGGTCCTCGTCAACTGGCAGGCGAAGATCTGGGACCCGCCAGCCGCCCGCAGCCAGTGGCTCGGCTTCGACGCCGACCAGACCTGGACGGTCGTGGCCGGTCCGGACGGACCGCTGATCAAGCAGTACACCGTCAACGACCTGGCGCCGATGCCCGGTTCCGGCTCGCTCTGAGCGCGCGCGCCGACGAAGGAGGAGCGACGATGACCGAAGTGACACGGGAGCGGGTCGAGGCGGCTTACGCCGCCCTCGGCTCCGGCGACCGGGCGCGCATCCTCGAGTACTACTCCGAGGACCTGCGCTGGCTGGTGCCGGGCAGCCACCCGCTGGCCGGCTGGTACGAGAGCCTGGACGCCTTCCTGGAGCTGATGGGGCAGACCCACAAGCTCACGGGCGGCACCTTCCGGATGGACATCCAGGCCGTCCTCGTCGGCGAGGACTGCAGCGCCGACGTGTGCCGCAACGTGGCCCTGCGGGACGGCGCGGACGAGACGAGCACGTCCCCGTACGAGCGGATGGACTACCCGGTCTTCCACTTCATGCGGTGGCGCGGCGGCCGGATCGTCGAGGGCCGGGACGGCCTCTTCGGGGACTCGGCGACCGCCTTCAGCCAATTCTGGGCGCCGTTCGCGCCGGACGGAACCCGCAGGGACCGATAGGGGGTCGAACGCGATGGACCGATACGAGAGCCACACCGAAATCCTTCGGAAGTACTACGAGTACGCCAACGCCGGGGACTGGGACCGCTGGTGCGACCTGTTCGCCGACGACCAGGTGATGGACGAGCAGCTCGCCGGCCACATCGAGGGTCTGGAGGTGCTGCGCTCGATGATGAAGGGCATGGGCACGATGTACCGGGCCTTCCGGAACGAGCCCGTGCACTTCCTCGTCGACGGTGAGAAGGCCGCGGCCGTCTCGCACCTGACCGCGGTCAGCGCCTCCGGCGAGGCCATCGAGGCCGAGGTCATGAACTTCTTCCGGATCGTGGACGGAAAGATCGCCTACATGGCGAACTACCACGACACGGTTCCCTTCCAGGTGCTGAGCCAGGGCTGAGGGGGAGCCGTGAGCGTCGAAGAGTACGACTACGTCGTCGTGGGATCCGGCACCGCCGGCAGCGTGCTGGCCGACCGGCTCTCCGAGGACCCGGACGTCTCCGTGCTGGTCCTGGAGGCGGGCGGCCCCCGCATCCCGCCGGAGGTGGACGATCCGTCCTCCTGGTACAAGCTCCTCGGCGGGCCGGTGGACTGGGGCTACACCAGTACCCCGCAGCCCGGACTCGGTGGCCGCCGGACGTACGAACCGCGCGGCAAGGCCCCGGGCGGCAGCAGCAACCTCTACATCATGATGCACATCCGCGGCCACGCCTCGGACTTCGACAACTGGGCCTACCAGGGCGCCGCCGGCTGGTCCTACGAGGACGTGCTGCCCTACTTCGCCCTGTTGGAGGGCCAGGAGGACGTCACCGCCGCCACCACGGGCACCCGCGGCCCGCAGCGGATCACCAACGCCGGCCGGCACGGCCCCAACCCGGTCTCCCGAGCCTTCATCGACGCCGCCGTCGAACTGGGCCACCAGGAGATCGCCGACTTCAACACGGACGGCCCCCGGCGCGGCCTCTTCGGCACCGGCTGGCACCACATCGACGTGGCCGACGGCCGCCGCCAGGGCACCCTGGCCGCCTATCTGGAGCCGGCGCTGCGGCGCGCCAACCTGACCCTGCGCACCAACGCGCAGAGCACCCGGCTGCTGCTCGACGGGGACACCTGCACGGGCGTCGAGTACGTCCAGCTCCAGCCCCCCGCCACGCTTTCGGACAGCGACGCCCCGGGCCGCACCGTCCGGGACGGCCACAGCAGCGTCGCGGCGCCCGGCCTGCACACCGTACGGGCCCGCCGAGAGGTGATCGTGGCGGCCGGGGCGATCGAGTCCCCGAAGCTGCTGCTGCTCTCCGGCATCGGCCACCCGGAGCAGCTGCGCGAGCACGGCATCGAGGTCACCGCGGCCCTGCCCGGGGTCGGCGAGAACTTCCACAACCACGTCCTGACCGGGCTGATGGCCGAGGTCACCCAGGAGCTCCCGCCGCCGGCGCAGAACCTGTCGGAGAGCGCTCTATTCCTGTCCTCGCGGCCCGGGCTGCCCGCCCCCGACCTGCAGATCGCCTTCGTCCACGTGCCGTTCGACGTGATCGTCGGCCGGGACCACCCCAACACGGTGTCCATCCTGCCCGGTGTCGTACGGCCCGTCTCGCGCGGCTCGATCAAGCTGGCGAGCGCCGATCCGCTGGCCCACCCGCTGATCAACCCGAACTACCTGGGCGACCGGTGGGACCTGGAACGGATGGTGCAGGGCATCAAGATCGCCCGGGACATCTTCGCGACCTCCGCCTTCTCGCCCTGGTACAAGCAGGAGCTGCAGCCCGGCCCCGGCTACGCGAGCGACGACGACCTGGCGACCTTCGCGAAGCAGAAGTCGGAGAGCTACCACCACCAGGCCGGCTCCTGCCGCATGGGCATCGACGACTTCTCCGTCGTCGACCCCGAGCTGCGGGTGCACGGCGTACGCAACCTGCGCGTGGTCGACGCGAGCGTGATGCCCGCGGTCCCGTCCGGCAACTGCCATACCGCCATCGCGATGATCGCCGAGCGCGCGGCGGACTTCCTGAAGGGAGCCTCCCGTGTCTGACGCGGTGCTGCGCGAGGGCGCGCTGTCCGGGACCCGGATCGCGGTCCTGGTCGAGAGCGACTACTACGAGCCGGAGATCTTCTACTACCAGCACCGGTTCGCCGAGGAGGGCGCCGAGGTCGACTTCCTGACCCGGTTGTGGGGCAACGACTCCATCACCTTCACCGGACACGAGTACCGGGCGCCCTTCACCGCCACGCAGTCCCTGGAGGGGCTGAGCGACGCGGAGCTGCGCCGGTACGCGGCGATCATCGTGCCCTCCGGCATGGTGGCCGACCGGCTGCGCTACACCGAGGACGTGGACGTCCTCGCCCCGGCGACCGAGCTGCTGCGCCGGGCCTTCGAGGAGCCGACGGTCCTCAAGGGGATCATCTGCCACGGAATGTGGCTGGCCTCCTCGATCCCGGACAAGATCCGGGGCCGCAAGGTGGTCTGCCACAACAACCTCATCGGTGACGTCCGGAACATGGGCGGCGAGTACGTCGACGAGGACGTGGTGGTCGACGGGGACCTGGTCACCGGCCGCACCGGAGCCCACCACCACCTGTTCGCCCGCCGGATCATCGAACTGATCGCGGCCGGCCGGGGCCGGGGGGCCGGCTGATGGCCGCCGGGCTGCGGTGGTCCCACGTGGGCCTGAACTGCACGGACCAGAAGACCACCGAGGAGTTCTACACCCGGTACTTCGGCTTCGCCCGGGCCCGGGTCGTCGACCTCGGGGAGGCTCAGATCGTGTTCCTGCGCAAGGGGGACGCGTACTTGGAGCTCTTCGCGGCCGGCGGGACCGAACCGGCCCGCCCGGCGCACGAGGACGGTCCGGGGGCCCCCGGACGGATGCGCCACCTGGCCTTCCAGACCGACAGCGTGGACGCGTTCCTGGCCGAGCTGGGCGACGCGGCGGAAGTGACCCTGGGACCGCTGGACTTCGACGACTTCATCTGCGGCTGGCGGACCGTGTGGGTCCGCGATCCCGACGGGGTCATCGTCGAGGTCAGCCAGGGGTACGAGGACGACGGCTCTCACGACAAGGACGGTGCGTGACCCATGGCTGACGCCGTGACCTTCTCCTTCTCCGACACGATCGCGGGATACGTCACCCGCTTCGACTCCGGGGCCCGGTTGCTGGGGCTGAGGACCTCCGACGGGCGCGAGTTCGACGTCTCCCTCGCCGGTGACCCCAGCGCCGAGCTGGTGCGCAACCTGGACGAGCCCTACATCGACGCCTCCGGGCACATCGACGAGATGCTCTCGCCCGGGCGGTTCCTCTTCGTCTACGGGGTGCACTACCCGGAGCGCGGCGGGAGCTTCGACGCCAAGCGCCTGGTCTTCCTGGGCCGCGGGTCCGAGGACTACCGGTTCGAGGAGCCCAGCTGGTGGATCAAGCAGATCGAATCCCTGGCCGACTTCTACAAGCGGGCGCAGTTCGGCGACGGGCCGGTGGACTTCACCGAGTACCGCACCGAGATCCGGCTCGGCGGCGACAAGACCGCCAGCCACGTCCAGGAGACCGACACGATCTCCCGCCTGGTCTACGGCATGGCCTCGGCCTACCTGCTGACCGGCAAGGACGAGTACCTGGAGGTCGCCGAGCGCGGCACCGAGTACCTGCGCAAGCACATGCGGGTCGTGGACAGCGAGGAGGACGTGGTCTTCTGGTACCACGGCATCAGCGTCGACGGGGACAGCGAGCGCAAGCTCTTCACCTCGGAGTTCTCCGACGACTACGACGCGATCCCGATGTACGAGCAGATCTACGCGCTGGCCGGCCCCATCCAGACCTACCGGGTCACCGGCGACGTCCGGATCAAGAACGACGCGGACGCCACCATCAGGCTGTTCGACAAGTTCTTCTTCGACCCGGAGCAGGGCGGCTACTACTCGCACATCGACCCGATCCTCTTCAGCGCCGACCACGAGTCCCTCGGTGAGAACGCCGAGCGCAAGAACTGGAACTCGGTCGGCGACCACGCGCCCGCCTACCTGATCAACCTGTACCTGGCGACCGGCGACCAGAAGTACGCCGACTTCCTCGAGTACACCTTCGACACCATCGCGGACAAGTTCCCGGACTACAAGAACAGCCCCTTCGTCCAGGAGCGCTTCTTCC
This sequence comes from Streptomyces sp. NPDC091682, assembly GCF_044756625.1. Taxonomy (NCBI): domain Bacteria; kingdom Bacillati; phylum Actinomycetota; class Actinomycetes; order Kitasatosporales; family Streptomycetaceae; genus Streptomyces; species Streptomyces sp. NPDC091682. Next base: position 167,504 of record NZ_JBIVTH010000009.1, read on the forward strand.
GCGACTGGTCGCACGACACCGCGCACAGCTGGCAGCAGAACCGCGCGGTGGTCGGCCACAACCTGAAGATCGCCTGGAACCTGATGCGGATGAACTCGCTGAAGGCCAAGCCCGAGTACGAGCAGCTCGCCAAGAAAATCGGCGAGATCATGCCGGCGGTCGGCAGCGACGTGCAGCGCGGCGGCTGGTACGACGTCGTCGAGCGGATCAAGGAGGGCGACCAGGAGGCGTACCGGTTCGCCTGGCACGACCGCAAGGCCTGGTGGCAGCAGGAGCAGGCGATCCTCGCCTACCTCATCCTGAACGGCACGGTCGGCGGCGACGCGAACCTGCGCGAGGCCCGGCAGGCGCAGGCCTTCTACAACACCTTCTTCCTCGACCACGACGAGGGAGCCGTCTACTTCAACGTGCTCGCGAGCGGTACGCCGTACCTGCTCGGCACCGAGCGGCTCAAGGGCAGCCACTCGATGTCCATGTACCACTCGGCGGAGCTCTGCTACCTCTCCGCCGTGTACAACAACCTGCTCATCAACGGCCGGGAGATGGACTTCCACTTCCAGCCCGACCCGACGAACCTGCCCGACCGCATCCTGCGCGTCTCGCCCGACCTGCTTCCCGCCGGTTCGGTGAAGATCGCGTCCGTGGAGATCGACGAGAAGCCGTACACCGACTTCGACGCCGACGCCCTCACCGTCCGGCTGCCCGACGTGCAGGGCCGCGTGAAGGTCAAGGTCCGGCTTCGTCCGGTCGCCAAGAAGTAGCGCTCAACGGGGGGCGCCCCAACTAGAGGGGAATGCAATGACTCTCAACGTCAAGGAACGCCGGAACAAGACGGGCACCGTGCTCGTCGCCACCGGCGAGATCAACAGCGAAACATCCGGCTCGCTGCTCCAGGCACTGCTGCCGCTGGTCCGCGAGGGCAAGCCGCTGAAGATCGACCTCACTGCGGTCACCTACGTCTCCAGCGCGGGCCTGCGCACCCTGCTCGTGGTCTACCGCGAGGCGCAGCACGCCGGCGTCGCCGTCACCCTCTACGGGGTGAGCGAAGAAGTCCGGTTCGTCATGTCGGCCACCGGGTTCCTGGACTTCTTCGAGACCGGCGAGGCCGTCGCCGCGGCGGCCAAGGCCAAGGCCAGGGCCGCGCGATGACCGAGACCCGGTCCGAGCAGGTGCTGCGCGTCGACGCGTACCCGACCCACGAGGTGGGCGGGTACCGCGTCCGCGCGGGCAAACCGTTCCCCTTCGGGGCCAACGTGGTCCCCGGCGGGGTCAGCTTCTCCGTCTTCTCCGACCAGGCCACCTCCATGACCCTGGTCATCTTCAAGCGCGGAGAACCCGAACCCATGGCCGAACTGGAGTTCCCCGAGGAATTCCGCACCGGCAGCGTCTTCGCCATGACCGTCTTCGGCCTCGACCACGAGAACATCGAGTACGGGTACCGGGCCGACGGCCCCTACGACCCGGTCACCGGCCACCGCTTCGACGCCCGGCAGATCCTCTCCGACCCCTACGCCCGGCTGATCGCCGGCCGCGACGTGTGGGGCGTGGAGCCGGACCGCAGCCGCGGCTACCAGTACCGCTCCCGCGTCTGCCTCCAGGACTTCGACTGGGGCGACGACACCCCGCTGGGCATCCCCGCCGAGGACCTCGTCGTGTACGAGACCCACGTGCGCGGCTTCACCCGGCACCCCTCCTCGCAGGTCACCGCACCCGGCACCTTCGCAGGCCTGCGCGAGAAGATCCCGTACCTGAAGGAACTCGGGATCAACTGCATCGAGCTGCTCCCGGTGTTCGAGTTCGACGAGAGCGACAACCCGCGCACCAACCCGGAGACGGGCGAGCAGCTCTTCGACTACTGGGGCTACAACACCGTCTCGTTCTTCGCGCCCAAGGCCGGCTACGCGGCCACCGGACGCTACGGCATGCAGGGCGACGAGTTCCGCACCCTGATCAAGGACCTGCACGCGGCCGGCATCGAGGTCATCCTCGACGTCGTCTTCAACCACACCGCCGAGGGCAACGAACAGGGCCCGACGATCTCCTTCAAGGGGCTCGACAACGCCACCTACTACATGCTCACGCCCGAGGGGTACTACTTCAACTTCAGCGGCACCGGCAACACCGTCAACTGCAACCACCCCGTCGTGCGCAACTACGTGCTCGACTGCCTGCGCCACTGGGTCGCCGACTACCACATCGACGGCTTCCGCTTCGACCTGGCGGCCATCCTCGGCCGGGCCCTGGACGGCACCCCGCTGCCCAACCCGCCGCTGCTGGAACTGCTCGCCTACGACCCCGTCCTGCGGCACACCAAGCTCATCGCCGAAGCCTGGGACGCCGGCGGCCTCTACGAGGTCGGCAACTTCCCGGCCTACGGCCGCTGGGCCGAGTGGAACGGCAAGTACCGCGACACCGTGCGCAGCTTCCTCAAGGGCGACCCCGGCGTCACCGGCGAGCTGGCCACCCGGATCGCCGGCTCGCCCGACCTGTACGCCACCCGCGGCACCGCGGCCTCGGTCAACTTCCTGACCGCGCACGACGGTTTCACCCTCGCCGACCTGGTCTCCTACAACGACAAGCACAACGACGCCAACGGCGAGCACAACAACGACGGCGCCAACGACAACAACAGCTGGAACTGCGGCGCCGAGGGACCCACCGACGACCCGGAGATCAACGCGCTGCGCACCCGGCAGATGAAGAACGCCCTCGCGATCCTCTTCACCAGCCAGGGCATCCCGATGCTGCTGGCCGGGGACGAGGTCGCCCGCACCCAGCAGGGCAACAACAACACCTACTGCCAGGACAACGAGCTCTCCTGGTTCGACTGGGACCAGGTCGACGACAACGCCGAACTGCTCCGGTTCACGCGGGAGATGATCGAGTTCCGCAAGCACCACCGCGAACTGCGATCCACCGCCCACCCCACCGGCCAGGTCCGCGAGCACCTGGGCCTGCCGGACATCAGCTGGCACGGGGAGCGGGCCTGGCAGCCCGACTGGTCGGCCGAGAGCCGGCTGCTGGCGGTGGCCCGCTGCGGCACCGGCGACGACGACGTGGTGTACGTGGCCATGAACGCGCACTGGGAGTCGCACGACCTGGAGCTGCCCGCCCTGCCGGGAGGCCGGAGCTGGCACCTGTTCGCCGACACCGGGGCCGAAGCACCGTACGACATCCGCACCCCCGGAGCCGAGCAGGAGCTGGACAACGCCGGGAAGTACCTGATCGGCCCGCGCTCGGTGGTGATCCTGGTGGGCCGCACGAACGCTTCCGAGGACCTCGACACGCCCTGACCGAAGGAGACCTGACATGCCGCTTTCCGTGTCCCTGAGCATCGAGGGCGACACCACCGTGATCGAACTGACGGGCGAGCTGGACGCCAAGACCGCGCCGGACTTCCACCGGACCATCGAGAAGGCCGCCGGCCACGGCACGCAGACCGTCGAGATCAGGATGGCCGGCGTCGGCTACATGGCCAGCGCCGGACTGCGCTCCCTGGTCTTCGCCCAGCAGAAGGTCGCGAACGACGTCACCATCAAGGTGGTCGGTGCCATCGAGCCCGTGTCCCGGACCATCCGGACGGCCGGGCTCGACCGGAGCATCGTTCTCTCCGATGAGTGACCACCGTGACTGACATGGTCGAACTGGCGAGGAAGTCCTGCGCGCTGGAAGTGCCCGCAACGGTGGGGGCACTGGGCGAAATCGCCTCGTTCGTCATGCGGTTGGCCGGAGCGGCGGGCCTGGACAAGGGCGCCGCCTACCGGCTCCGGCTGGCCGTGGACGAACTGGCCACGAACGTCGTGATGCACGGGTACCGGGGCGGCGGCGGACGGATCAGCGTCCGTGGCCGCTCCGGCCCGGACGGGGTGCAGATCGTCATCGAGGACACCGCACCCCCCTTCGACCCCGTCGAAGGCCGCCTGCCGCCCGCCCACGGGGTCCCCCCGCAGGACCGGCGGATCGGCGGCCTCGGCATCCACCTGGCACTGACCAGCGTGGACGAGTTCGGCTACGCACACAGGGACGGCCGCAACATCAGCACCCTGACTGTGAAGGCTGAGGGGACCCACCGATGCCCTCCACGACCGTGATCATCCTCGACGCGTACCCGCCACCGCCGCCCGAGCTGCTCGACGCCCTGCGGACGATGGACGCGGCACTCGTCACCCGCTCCCTGACGGAGCTGCGCGAAGGCGCGCTGGAACTGCTGCCCGTCGCGGACGTGCTGCTCGCCCCGGCGGAGTCCGACGGGGAGGCGGTGCGCACGGCCGTCCGCCGGCTGCGCCGCTGGGCCGGGGCCCCCATCGTGGTCGTCTGGACCGTGACGGAGTTCGCCGCCCTGGAGGAACACGTCCGGATCGGGCACGACTACCTCGTACCGCCCTTCCTGCCCGCCCTCGTCGGGGCCCGGCTGCACAGTTGCTCGGAGCGCGCCGGACTCGGCCGCACCCTGCGGGAGGCCGACGCACGCGCCGAACTCATGGGCTACGAGAAGGAACTGGAGATCGGCCGGGAGATCCAGGCGGGCTTCCTGCCCGAATCGATGCCCGTCCCCGACGGCTGGGAGATCGACGTGCGGTTCCGTCCCGCCCGACAGGTCGCCGGAGACTTCTACGACGTCTTCGAGATCTCCCGCGGCCGCCGGCTGGCCTTCGTCGTCGCCGACGTCTGCGACAAGGGGGTCGGAGCCGCGCTGTTCATGGCGCTCATCCGCTCCCTGCTGCGGCACACCGCGCAGAACAGCGGCCTACAGCACCTGGTCGCCGGACGCGCCGGCGGCAGCCGGCGGATCCCGGTCGTCGGCGCCACCCCGCTGCTCAACGCGGTCACCGCCACCAACGGCTACCTCACCCGCAACCACCTGCGGCAGGGCTACTTCGCCACCCTCTTCTTCGGGGTGCTCGACCCGCTCACCGGCAGCCTGGTCTACATCAACGGCGGCCATAACCCGCCCCTGCTGCTGCCCGCCGACGGCAGCCCACCGGTCGCCCTCCACATCACCGGGCCCGCCGTCGGGATCCAGCCCGACTGCGTCTACACCCTCGGCTACGCCCAGCTCGACCCCGGCGACACCCTGTTCGCCTTCACCGACGGGGTCCCCGAAGCACGCTGCCCGGGCGGCAGCTTCCTCGGCGACGACCGGATGCTGGAACTGCTCGCCGGGCCACCGGTCAGCGGCAAGGAGGTGGTCGACCGGATGGACCTGGCGGTGCGCGAGCACACCGGCACCGCCGAACAGCACGACGACGTCACCATGCTGGCCCTGCACCGGCCACGCGCGGCGCGGGGGCCGCGCGCGGACGGCGCCGGCACCCGGGTGGTGGCCTAGATGACCCGCACCATCGTCGTGCACTCGCACCGCGGTGGGACGGGCAAGTCCTCGGTACTGGCGAACCTCGCGCTGCTGCTGGCGGCCGAGGGGCGCCGGGTGGGGGTGGTCGACACCGATATCCAGTCACCCACCCTGGACCTGCTGTTCCGCCTGGGGCCCGGCGCCTCTCTGACCGACTACCTGCTCGGCCGCTGCGAGATCGAGACCACCGCCCAGCAGACGGGGGTGCCCGGGCTGTACGTCGTACCGGCCCGGACCGGGACGGCCGCCCTGCGCGAGATCATGGCCGGGGGCTACGACGTCGGACTGCTGCCGGAGGGCTTCGACCGGCTCGCCGCGCACTACGCCCTCGACGTGCTGCTGCTCGACACCCACGCCGGGCTCAACAACGAGTCGGTGACCGCCATGGCGAGCGCCGACGTACTGATGATCATGGCCCGGGCCGACCGGATCGACCTCTCCGGGGTCGAGGAGACCATCGCCCTCGCCGGGCGACTGACCTGCCGGCGGAACCTGGTCCTGAGCATGGCCCCCGAGGGCATCGACCGGGACGCGGCCCGCCGGCGCTCCGAGGCGGTCTACGGCGCGCCAGTGGCCGGAATCCTTCCCTACTCGCCGGAAATGGCGGCTCTGTACGGGGAGCGCATATTTGCAGAAGCCCACCCCGACCACCCCCTGGTCGGTGAATTCCGCACCATCATCTCGGCGTTGGACGCACGTGACGAAGTATCGCGGGCCTGACGTCATCCCCCTTACGCCCCCCGCGGGTGGCGTGTTGAATCGGCAGCGAATCCAGAACAAGGAGAGAATCATGAAGATTCTCGTCGTCATGACGGCCAAAGCCACACTGCATCTGCTCGACGGCGAACAGCACCCCTCGGGATTCTGGGCCGAGGAATTCGTCGTGCCCTTCTCGCTCTTCAAAGCGGCCGGCCACGACGTGGACGTGGCGACGATCGGGGGCAGGGCACCGACGGTCGACCAGACGAGCATCGACCCCCAGTTCCTCCAGTGGGTCCGCCCCCAGGGTTCGCCGGACGAAGACGCGGCCAACGCCGCCGCATACGTCCGGGCCATCGAGAACACCCCCCAGCTGAGAGCTCCCATCGCACTGGAGACCCTCACCGAGAAGGACGTCGCGGACTACGACGGCGTGTACGTCAGCGGCGGTCACGGCGCCATCGGAGACCTCCCCAAGTCCGACGAGCTCGCCCAGATCCTGCGCTGGGTCATCGCGCAGGACAAGCCGCTCGCCACCGTGTGCCACGGCCACACCGCGCTGCTCGCACTGCGCGACGGCGAAGGCCGCTGGCCCTTCGAGGGCTACCGGATGACCGCGTTCTCGCACAGCGAGGAACTGGTCACCAACATGGCCGGCCGGCTCCCGCTGATCCTGGAGGTCGAACTCACCCGGCTCGGCGCCCGCTACGAGAAGGCCGAAGCCATCTGGGACTCGCACGTGGTCGTCGACCGCAAGCTGACGACCGGCCAGAACCCCTACTCCTCCAAGGCCCTCGCCGAGAACTTCTTGACGCAGCTCGCGAAGGGCTAGTACCGCCCCCGCACCCGAAACCGGAAGGCAGCCATGACCAAGCGTGAGCTGAGCGGCCAGCCCCTCGCCAACCCCGGGAAACTGTTCATCGGCGGCGCCTGGGTCCCGGCCCGGGACGGCCGGACCGAACCGGACATCAGCCCCGTGGACGGGCAGGAGATCGTACCGGTGGCCCAGGCCGCCGCCGCGGACGCGGACGCGGCCGTCGCCGCCGCCCGTACGGCGTACGAGGAAGGCCCCTGGAGCAGACTGTCCGCCCAGGAGCGCGCGCTGCGGCTGAACCGGGTCGGTGAGCTCATCGAGCGCGACCTGGAAGAGATCGCCCTGCTGGAGACCGTGGACATGGGCAAGCCGTTCGCGTTCTCCAGCACGGTCGACGCCCCCATGGCCGCCCAGCTCATGCACTACTACGCCGGGGCCGTGACCCGTGTCGACGGCTCCTCGCGCGCCCCGGCCGGCGGCCAGCTCGCCTACACCCTGCGCGAACCGCTCGGCGTGGTCTGCGCCATCACCCCGTTCAACTTCCCGCTGCTGCTATCGATGACGAAGATCGCACCGGCGCTCGCGGCGGGCAACACGGTGGTCCACAAGCCCTCCCCGGCCACCCCGCTGACCGCCCTGAAGATCGCCGAGCTCTTCCAGGAGGCGGAGATCCCCGACGGGGTGCTGAACGTCATCACCGGTCCGGGCGTGGAACTGGGGGAAACCCTCACCGGCCACCCCGACATCGACAAGATCGCCTTCACCGGTTCCACCTCGGTCGGCCAGACCATCATCCGCAAGGCGGCCGGCACCCTGAAGAAGGTGACGATGGAGCTCGGCGGCAAGTCCGCCAACATCGTCTTCGCCGACGCCGACCTCGACGCCGCCGAGGAACTCGCCTTCTTCGGCATCTACTACAACAAGGGCGAGATCTGCACGGCCGGCTCCCGGCTCCTGCTCCAGCGCCCCATCCACGACGAGATGGTCGAACGCCTGGTCCGCCGGGCCGCCGACCTCAAGCCCGGTGACCCGCGCGACCCGGCCACCCTCTTCGGACCGCTGGCCCACCGCGGACAGTTCGACAAGGTCAGCTCGTACATCGAGGTCGGCGAGAAGGAAGGCGCGGTCCTGCGCACCGGCGGCAGCGGCTGGACCCCCGAGGGCGCCTCCAGTCAGGGCCTGTACTTCCTGCCGACCATCTTCACCGGCGTCGACAACGGCATGCGGATCGCCCAGGAGGAGATCTTCGGCCCGGTCCTGTCGATCATCCCGTTCGACACCGAGGAGGACGCCGTGCGCATCGCCAACGACAGCGCGTACGGCCTCGCCGCCGGCGTCCACACCAAGGACCTGCGGCGGGCCCACCGGGTCGCCTCGCAGATCAAGGCCGGCACGGTCTGGGTCAATTGCTACAACCAGTACGACCCCGCCGTGCCCTACGGCGGATACAAGGCTTCCGGTTACGGCCGCGAGTGCGGTCCCGAGTCGCTGGAGAGCTACACCCAGACCAAGTCGGTCTGGATCGGCATGGACTGAGAGCGCGACCGAGACGGCGAACGAGCCCGACCGAGACGGCGAACGAGACCCCCTTCCCGAGGAGCGGCAATGCGGACAGGCATCATCGGCACCGGGCGGATCGGCTCGGTCCTGGCCAGGATCCTCGTGGCGGCAGGCCATCAGGTCGTCCTCGCGGGCGCCCGCGGCCCCCAGGTCCTCGGCCCGCTCGTGGCCGAGCTGGGTCGGGGGGGGGGGGGGGGGGCCCCCCCCCCCCCCCCCCCCCCCCCCCCCCCCGCGGGGGGGGGGGGCGGGGGGGGGCGCCGCCCCCCGCGGCCCCCCCCGCCCCCCCCGCCGCCCCCCCCGGGGGGGGGGGCCCCCCCCCGCCCCCCGCCGGGGGGGGGGGGGGGGGGGGGGGGGGCGGGGCCCGCCCCCCCCCCGGGGGGGGGGCCCCCCCCCCCCCCCGGGGGGGGGGGGGGGGGGGGGGGGGGGGGGGGCCCCCCCCCCCCCCCCCCCCGCCGCGAAGGCCGGCGAGGCCGGACCTTCCAGCCCGTCCGGCGTTCGAGAACCGGGTCCGGCCGGAGCCCGGGGGCATCAGGCGGGTGCGACCGGGAGGCCGGCGGACTTCCAGGCCTGGAAGCCGCCGGTCAGGTCTGTCGCGCGGTGGATCCCCAGGGCGTGCAGCGAGGCCGCGGCGAGGCTGGACGCGTAGCCCTCGTTGCAGATCACCACCACCTGGAGGTCGTGGCCCGTGGCCTCGGGGAGGCGGTGGCTGCCCCGTGGGTCCAGGCGCCACTCCAGTTCGTTGCGCTCGACCACCAGCGCGCCCGGGACCAGCCCGTCCCGCTCGCGCAGGGCCTGGTAGCGGATGTCCACCAGGAGGGCCCCGGCGCGGGAGGCGGCGTACGCCTCCCGCGCATCCACGCGGGTGTAGCCCGCGCGGACCCGCTCCAGCAACTCGTCGATGCCGATCGGGGCGCTCACTGCCAGTCCGCCGGACGCTCGACGTGCTCCAGGCTGAGCACCGGGCCGCTGCGGCTGTAGCGGCGGATCAGCGGGAGCGGCGGGTAGTAGGCGTGCACGGAGACCGCGTGCTCGGCCTGCGACTCGTTGAGGACCTCGTGCACGTGGTGTTCCCGGAAGGCGCGCCCCGATCCCGCGGCCAGGGTGCGGCGGCGGTCGACGTCCGGGGCCAGTTCCAGGGACCTCCAGCCCTCCGCGGGCAGGCGCACGGTCAGCGAGTGCTCGGTGAGCCGGCCCCGGGCGGTGGCGAAGGCGCCCCGCGATTCGGCGTGGTCGTGCCAGCCGGTGCCGGTGCCCGGAGGCCAGCCGATCAGCCACGCCTCGCTGCCGCCCGGCCCGTCCAGCCGGATCCAGGTGCGGCCCTCGGGATCGAGTGGCAGCGAGGCCACGACCTCGGCGTCGGCCGCCGTGCGGAGGGCGAAATCGAGGAGCTCGGCGGCCGTGGGGCCGCCGGCCGCCGTCGAGGACTCCAGGGCGTACGGGGGTGCGGATGCGGGTGCAGACATGAAGGGGGACCGTTCCTGGGTTCGCGGAGGTGCGCGCAGGCCGGTGGACGGCACGGGGCGCGCGGAGGGAAGGGCGAATCAGCAGGAAGGGCGACACACGCAGCCCGCGTAGCGGAGCAGGTCCATATGGACCCTCCGCCACAGGCGTACGTCGTTGCCGGTCACTCCGCGAGTGAACCACGGAGTCCCGGAGACGGTCAATCGATCACCGCGGTCGGCGTCGTCGGCATCGGCACCGACGACGCCTGAGCGGGCGCCGGTACCCGGGACGCGGGCGCGCCCGCCCGTAGGGTGTCCGCCGCCTCGTACAGTTCCGCCGGGCGGACCCCCGCGAAGGTCGCCGCCAGGTGCCCGTCCGGCCGCACCAGCAGCACGGTGTGCGCCGGAGCCCCCGGATAGCCGTCCGCGACCAGCAGGTCGGTGCGGACCGGGAGGGCGCTCACCGCCGCGGCGAGTCGGGGCATCAGTCCGGCGCCGAGCCAGTGGCGGCGGTCCCAGACCCCGGTGCCGGGAGCCACCAGGACCACCAGGAACCGGCCCTGCCCGAGCAGGTCCCGCAGCGGCACGGTCGCCCCGTCGGGCGCGGTCACCGCAACGTTCGCCACCGGGCCGCCCGGCTCCGTGGCCGTCGGGACCTCGTGCACGGCGACCGGCGGGGCGTACGTGGGCTCCGAGCCCAGCGGTCCGCGCCCCAGGTGGCCGTCGGTGAGCAGGGATTCGGCGGAACGTGCGGCGCCGGGGAGGTAGGTGCGCAGGCCGCCCCCGGCGCGCAGCGACGGCATCGCCTGGTCGGCCGCGCGCAGGCGGGAGGCGACCGCGGTGCGCCGCTCGCCCTCGTAGCTGTCGAGCAGGGCCTCGGAAGCGCCCTGGTGCCAGGCCAGGGAGAGCTTCCACGCCAGGTTCTCGGCGTCCCGGAGTCCCTCCTCGACCCCTTGGGTGCCGAGCGCGCCCAGCAGGTGCGCGGCGTCTCCGGCGAGGAAGGCGCGGCCGTCGCGCCAGCGGCGGGCGAGGCGGTGGTGCAGGGTGTGGACCCCGGTGTCGATGAGGTCGTACGGGGGTGTCGTGCCGCCGCACCACACCGCGAGGGTGTCGCGGATCAGGGTCACCAGCACGTCGGGGGTCACGAGTTCCCCGCGGGGCGGGAGCAGCCAGTCCAACCGCCACACCCCGTCGCGCAGCGGCCGCGAGGTGACCTCCTGCGGCGGGCTGCGGTGCAGCAAGGCCTCGCCGGGCCAGGGCAGTTCGGTGCGCAGCGCGGCCACGGCGTGCCGCTCCACGGCGGTGCGGCCCGGAAAGCGGATGCCGAGCAGCTTGCGCACGGTGGAGCGGGCGCCGTCGCAGCCGACCAGGTAACTCCCGCGCCACCAGGTGGTTTCGGCGCCCCGGGTGTGCGCGGTGACGCCCCGGCCGTCCTGCTCCAGGGAATCCAGCTTGCTGTCGGTGACCAGCTGGACGAGCGGGTGGGACACGGCGGCGTCGCGCAGTCCGCGCGTCAGTGCGTGTTGCGGCACGTGCAGCGGGGCCTGGCGGTCCTCGAAGGTGATCCGCCGGTCGGTCTGGCGCCGGCGCATCGTGCGCCAGGCGGCGAAGTACGTCCCCTCGTCGCGCAGCGTCGTACAGCCCAGCCGGTGCGCCATGGCCGACGTTTCGGCGTGCAGGACGACGGTACGGGCCGGCCGGACCTCTTCCTTTCCGGGCCCCTCGTCGAGCACGACGGAGGGTACGCCCGCACCTGCCAGGGCGAGCGACAGGGACAGTCCGACGGGTCCCGCGCCGACGACGATCACCGGGTCCATGGCGCGGCTCCCGATGTCCGGTATGTGATCACAGAACGTATGCAACCCACTGTAGGTGCCCGCGTCAAGTGACCCTGGTCGGCGCAGCGGTAAATGGAATCGGAAATTCCGAAAAGGGCGTCAAGGATGGACACTGCAAGGCGGCGGTCATCTGCGTGCGTGAGGACGGCGGCGGCGACGTCAGTGTCCATTCGCTGGAATGGAAGGACGAGCGTGCCCCCTCCTTCATCGCCTGCCCGCCGTTCACCTCGGTAAAGAGCGGCGGCATCATCACGAGGTCCCACTGATGGACTGGATCGCTCGAGGCTCCTCCAGCACGGCCGACGTCGAAGCCGGAAGTCGCATCGATCGGTACAACGCAATGTGGTGCGGCGGATGAATTCCGCCGCACCACACAGACTGAGCAATATGAATGACGTGAGGTCAGAGCCCCAACGGCCCCTGGACCGGGAGGGCCGTCAGATCCCGCCCGAGTTCGCCCCGGTCGCCATGTCGTTCACATCGTTGACGCCGACCACCGCACCGGTGCTCTTCTTCGACTTCCGCAGTCGGCCCTCCAGCAAGGAGGCGAACGAGGTGAGGCCGAAGTTCACGACGATGTAGATCAGTGCGATCACGAAGAGCGTCGGGATGGTGTTGCTGTAGTTGGCCGAGATCTGCCGGTTCATGGAGAGCAGTTCCCCGAAGCCCAGCAGGGCGCCACCGATCGCGGTGTCCTTGAGGATCACCACGAGCTGGCTGACCAGGGCCGGCAGCATCGCCGTCACGGCCTGCGGGATCAGCACGTGGAACATCGTCTGGCCCTTGCGCATGCCGATCGCCTTGGCGGCGTCGCTCTGGCCGTGGGGCAGGGAGAGCACGCCCGCCCGGACGATCTCGGCGATGACGGCCGAGTTGTAGAGGACCAGGCCCGTGACCACGGCCCAGAAGGGCCGGGTGTCGGAGGGGACGTCCATGAGCCGCGGCGCCATCAGCGCGAAGCCGAACAGCATCAGCATCAGCACCGGGATGGCACGGAAGAACTCGACCCACGCGCCGACCGGACCCCGCACCCACGCGTGGTCCGACAGTCGACCGATGCCCAGCAGCGCGCCGAACGGGAGGGCGATCAGCATGGCGAGCGCGCCGGCCTTGAGGGTCTCCACCAGGCCCGGGAGCAGGTACGTGGTCCAGACCCGGCTGTCGGTGACGAAGGGGGACCACTTGTCGGCGTCGAGCTGGCCCTTCTCGCCCATGAGGGACAGCGCCCACCACAGGACGAGCCCGAACAGCACGACGAAGAGCCCGCTGTAGATCCAGTTGCGCGCCTTGGCCTTGGGGCCAGGGGTGTCGTACAGAACGGAACTCATCGCTTCACCGCCACTCGCTTGGCGACCCAGCCCAGCAGAAGGCCGGTGGGCAGGGTCAGCAGGACGAAACCGAGAGCGAAGACAGCGAAGACCGCGAAGAGCGCCTGCGGTTCGTTCTCGAGCATTTCCTTCATCAGCAGGGCCGCTTCGGCCACGCCGATGGTCGCCGCCACCGTGGTGTTCTTGGTGAGTGCGATCAGTACGTTGGCGAGCGGTGCGATGACCGCCCGGAAAGCCTGGGGGAGCACGATCAGGGTGAGCACCTGGAAGAAGCTCAGCCCCAGTGCGCGGGCCGCCTCGGCCTGACCCACGGGCACGGTGTTGATGCCGGAGCGCAGGGCCTCGCAGACGAAGGTGCCGGTGTAGGCGGTCAGTCCGAGGACCGCGAGCCGGAAGCCGATCTCCTTGAACGTGCTGCCGCCCAGGGCGATGCCGAGCGTCTGGTTGAGCCCCAGCGAGCAACCGATGATCAGCAAGGTCAGCGGGGTGTTGCGGACCAGGTTGACGTAGGCGGTGCCGAAGCCCCGCAGCAGCGGGACCGGGCTGACCCGCATCCCCGCCAGGACGGTCCCCCAGATCAGGGATCCGACCGCCGAGTAGAGGGTGAGCTGAACCGTCACCCAGAAGGCTCCGAGCACGTCGTACTGCCCGGAATCAAGAAAATCGAACACGATGCCCTGCGCTCTCCCCAGGATGGCCGGTGAGGTGCGCCGCCGCCCGCGGCAGGCGGGCGGCGACGCTCCTCACCGATGAATCAGCTGCCTTCGGTGATCTGCGGAGCAGGCTCGTTCTTGTAGTTGGCCGGGCCGAGGTTCTTGTCCACGGCCTTCTGCCAGCTGCCGTCCTCGACCATCTTCTTGAGCGCGGCGTTGATCTTGGTCTGGAGCTCCTTGTCGCCCTTCTTCAGACCGATGCCGTAGTTCTCGTTGCTCAGGCTCAGCCCGACCAGCTTGAACTTGCCCTTGTTCTTGTCCTGCGCCGCGTAGCCCGCCAGGATCGAGTTGTCCGTGGTCAGGGCGTCGACGGCCTTGTTCTCCAGGCCGGTGATGCACTCGGAGTAGCCGCCCTGCTCCAGCAGGTCGGCCTCGGGAGCCAGCTTGGTCTTGACGTTCTGCGCCGACGTGGAGCCGGTGACCGAGCAGAGCTTCTTCTTGTTCAGGTCCTCGGCCTTGGTGATGCCCGTTTCGTCGGCGCGGACCAGCAGGTCCTGGTGCGCGAGGAAGTACGGGCCGGCGAAGTCGACCTTCTCCTTGCGCTTGTCGTTGATCGAGTAGGTCGCGACGACGAACTTCACGTCACCGTTCGCGATCAGGTTCTCGCGCTCGGCGCTGACGGCCTGCTTGAACTCGATCTGGTTCGGCTCGTAGCCGAGCTCCTTGGCGACGTAGGTCGCCACGTCGACGTCGAAGCCCGTGTACTTGCCGTCCGGGGTCTTCAGGCCCAGACCGGGCTGGTCGTACTTGATGCCGACGACGATCTTGTCCTTGGCGCCACCGGACGCACCGCCGTCACTGGCGGCGTCCTGCTTGCTGCCGCCACACGCGGTCGCGGTCAGGGACAGGGCGACGGCGACGGCCGCGGCCGCAGCGGCCTTGGAGATCTTCATGGTGAACTTCCCTCGGATGAGACGTGGTTGAACGACGAGCGACGCTTGCGGCGCACGCACGGCAGACAGGAACGATCCGGCGACGATCCGCATACGGATGACTACCAGACGGAAACCTCAGTGGTGCAGGATCTTCGACAGGAAGTCCTTCGCCCGATCGCTGCGCGGGTTGCTGAAGAACTGCTCGGGAGTCGCCTCTTCGACGATCTTTCCGTCGGCCATGAAGACGACCCGGTTGGCGGCGGACCGCGCGAAGCCCATCTCGTGCGTGACGACCACCATCGTCATGCCCTCGCGGGCGAGCTGCTGCATGACCTCCAGCACCTCGTTGATCATTTCCGGGTCCAGGGCCGAGGTCGGCTCGTCGAAGAGCATCACCTTCGGCTCCATGGCGAGCGCCCGGGCGATCGCCACGCGCTGCTGCTGGCCACCGGAGAGCTGTGCCGGGTACTTGTCGGCCTGGGAGCCGACGCCCACCCGCTCCAGCAGGGACAGCGCCTTCGCGTGGGCCGTGGCCTTGTCGGTCTTGCGGACCTTCAGCTGGCCCAGCATGACGTTCTGCAGCACCGTCTTGTGCGCGAAGAGGTTGAACGACTGGAACACCATGCCGACGTCGGCGCGCAGCCGGGCCAGTTCCTTGCCCTCGGAGGGCAGGTCCTTCCCGTCGAGCGTGATGGTGCCCGAGTCGATGGTCTCCAGCCGGTTGATGGTCCGGCACAGCGTGGACTTGCCCGATCCCGAGGGACCGATCACCACGACTACCTCACCGCGGGCAATGCTCAGATCGATGTCCTGAAGCACGTGCAGCGCGCCGAAGTGCTTGTTGACGTTGCTCAGTACGACCAGGTCGTCTGCGGCACCGGCCGCGTCCTGCACGTCCTTGGTCACTGATACTCCGCTCATCGGCTTCTTGCTCCGTCCTCCTCGGTTGGCAGGACAGTAGTGACGTGACGCGCACAACGTCATCACATCTGAGGGAGAATTGAGGATAACGATCCGGCCTCTTCCCGATACGCTCCGTGCGCGACACCGGTGTGGTCGATCATGTCCGCGTACCGGGTGCATAACGGAAGGCGCGCCGGGGCGGGACCCTCTTGACGTGGGACTCCGTATCGGCGTGGATGCATGGTGGCCCTACGTGCGGCCCTGCGTGTGACCATGCGCAGTGAAGCCCGAGTGAGACAAGAGGAGAGGGGGACGACATGAGACTGCTGCTCGTCGAGGACGACGATCACGTCGCGGCAGCCCTGTCCGCGATCCTCGCCCGCCACGGCTTCCAGGTCACCCACGCCCGCAACGGCGAAGAGGCCCTCCAGGCGCTCCTGCCCGCCGGCGCGCCGACCTGCCCCCAGCCCTACGGCGTGATCCTGCTCGACCTCGGTCTGCCCGATCAGGACGGCTACGAGGTGTGCGGCAAGATCCGCAAGCGCACCGCCACCCCCGTGATCATGGTGACCGCGCGGGCCGACGTACGCTCCCGCATCCACGGCCTGAACATGGGCGCCGACGACTACGTGGTCAAGCCCTACGACACCGGCGAGCTCCTCGCCCGCATCCACGCCGTCGCCCGGCGCACCGGCGCCTCCGAAGAGGTCGCCGGCACCGGTACGGCCGCCACGGTCCGCCTCGGCCCCGTCAGCATCGAGCTGCCCAACCGCCGGGTGAGCGTGGACGGCGCCGACGTGCCCCTCACCCGCAAGGAGTTCGACCTGCTGGCCCTGCTCGCGCAGCGGCCCGGCGTCGTCTTCCGCCGCGAGCAGATCATCAGCGAGGTGTGGCGCACCAGCTGGGAGGGGACCGGGCGCACCCTGGAGGTGCACGTCGCCTCGCTCCGCTCCAAACTGCGCATGCCCGCCCTCATCGAGACCGTCCGAGGGGTGGGCTACCGGCTCGTCGCCCCGGCCGCTCCCTAGGAACCTTCTGTCGTGCGTGCCCGTCTGCTCCCGCTGCTCGTCATCCTGATGGCGGGCACGCTGCTCGCCCTCGGCTTCCCGCTCGCCGTGAGCCTGGCCGCCGGGCAGCAGCAGCGGGTGGTGGTCGACCGGATCGACGACAGCGCCCGCTTCGCCGCCCTCGCACAGTTCTTCATCGACGCCGAGGGTTCCGGATCCATGGGCGCCGCCGAGCGCCGCGAGACCCTCGGGCAGGAACTCGCCCGCTACCAAACGCTGTACGGGATCCGCGCCGGCATCTTCTACCGGGACGACAACGCCCTGGCTCGGTCCCCGGGCTGGTGGCAGCTCCCGGATTCCCGCGAGGGGCGCCGGGCCCTGGAGCAGGCGCTGGCCGGCCGGCGCAGCCACGATCCGCCGCAGGTGTGGCCCTGGCAGACCGACGGCAAACTGCTCGTCATCTCCCCGGTCGTCCTCGACGGGGACGTGGTCGCGGTCGTCGCCACCGAATCCCCGACCGACCAGATGCGCGCCCGGATCCTGAAGGGCTGGCTGCTGATCGTGGGCGGACTCGCCGCCGCCATGCTGGTCGCCTTCGGCGCCGCCCTCAAGCTCACCAGCTGGGTCCTCAAGCCCGTCCAGACCTTGGACGCGGCCGCCCACGGCATCGCCACCGGACGGATGAACTCGCGGGTCGCGGCCGCCGGCGGGCCCCCGGAACTCCAACGCCTGGCCCACTCGTTCAACGAGATGGCCGACAACGTCGAAGAGGTCCTGGAACAGCAGCGCGCGTTCGTCGCCGACGCCTCCCACCAGCTGCGCAATCCGCTCGCGGCGCTGCTCCTGCGGATCGAGCTGCTCGCCCTCGAACTGCCAGAGGGGAACGAGGAGATCGCCTCCGTGCGCACCGAGGGCAAGCGCCTGACCCAGGTCCTAGACGACCTGCTGGACCTGGCGCTGGCCGAGCACGCCTCCGCCGAGATCAGCCTCACCGACATCGGGGCCCTGACGGCCGAGCGGGTCGCCGCGTGGCGCCCCTACGCCGAGGAGAAGGGCGTACGGCTCACCGAGACGGGCCGGAGCGCCATCACCGGCTGGGCCGACCCCATCGCCCTGTCCAGTGCGCTCGACGCGGTCATCGACAACGCCCTCAAATTCACCCCCGCGGGCGAGGAGGTCGAGGTTTCGGTCTCCACCGAGGGGCGCACCGTCCGCGTGGCCGTCGCAGACCGCGGCCCCGGCCTCACCGAGGACGAGCTGCTCCGCGTCGGCGACCGGTTCTGGCGCAGCGGCCGCCACCAGAACGTCAAGGGTTCCGGGCTCGGCCTGTCGATCTCCCGTGCCCTGCTCGCCGCGGGCGGCGGGTCCCTCTCCTACGAGAAGAACCCGCCGCACGGGCTGCGGGTGACGGTGGCCGTCCCGCGCACCGACCCCCAGGGCGGCTGAGCCACAGACCCCCTGTCCGGCTACCAGACGAGGGCGGTGCGGGCCGCCTCCGACACCGCGTACAGCTCGTCGACGGCCCGGACCTCGAAGGCCGCCGCCCGTTCCCGTCCGGCGCGCGGGACGGCGGGCAGGTACAGGGCGGTGCCGCAGGTGCCCCCGAGGAAGCGCCGCGTGCCGTCGGGCAGGACCCGCCACACCTCGTAGTGGCGCGGCCGCCCGTCGGGGCCGGCCGCCGCCCGCCAGGACAGACGCACCCGGGCCCGGCCGTCCTGCCGGGACGAGGCGTCCACGACCAGTGCGGTGGGAGGCACCGGGCGCCGGGTGCGGGTCTCGTCGCGCACCGACACGGCGCCGATCCGCCACACCACCGGTCCCTTCCCGAGCGCGGTGATCCGTACCGCGAGGCCGTACGCGGTCCTGCCGGCCAGTGCCGTCAGAGCGGCCCGCGTCGTGCGCCAGCCCCGCCCACCGTCCCGGGTCGCGGCCGGCAGCCACGTGTACGGGACGGGCTCGCCGGGGCCGGACGGCTCGCGGACGGCCACGCCGACCTCCACCGCGATCCCCGCCGCGGCTTTCGCCGTGATCTCCGCGGCGACCGGCTCCGGTCCGGTGGCGTGCACCAGCTCCAGGACCGACCCGCGGGTCAGCGGCAGCCGTGTGGAGTGCAGCCCGATGGTCACCGGGGCGGTCAGCTCGCCCTCGACCAGCAGGCTGGAGCCGCCGCGCCAGGCGCTCGCGAAGTCCAGGGTGACCGAGGGGCGCGCCCCGGCGGTGTCGACCGCCCAGCGGCGGCCGGGGAGCCGGTCCTGGAGCCCGAGGTGGTTCCAGGGCGTGTCCGAAACGACCCTGCCGCTGTCGTACCAGCGCAGCCCGTGCCCGGTGTTGAAGGAGCAGGCGAAGGGGAGCCCGGTGACGGTGGACCGGTCGGCGACGGCCGTCGCCGGCGCCCGCCAGCGGGCCCCGGGCGCCGGCCGGGCCGGGTCCAGGGACTCGCCCGTCCAGAACCGGTCGTCGGCACGGTGGAAGGCGCCGGGGGAGCGGTCGGTGAGGTGGTTGCGGGTCCACTCGGGCCGGTAGAAGCCGTAGCTGACGACGTGGTCCCGCCCGCGCGGGACGATCGCGTCCCAGTCGACGACCGCGTCCCAGCCGCGGGATTCGGTGTCGACCGCGGCCCACAGGTCGTGGCGGGAGCGGCCGAGGCGGTCGGCGAGCGTGCCCGAGGCGGCCAGGGTGTCCGGGGTCCAACGGAAGTCCACGAACATCGTGTCCGAGACCGTCCCGGCCCGGTCCTCGAAGAACTCCTGGTTGAGCGCGTTGAGGGCGCCCTGCCAGCCCACCCGGCCGGTGTTGTTCATGGCGTCGTACCAGGTGGTGCGCAGTCCGTGCGGCTCGCCGGCCGCCCGCAGGGCGCGCAGGAACTCCCGCATCCGGGTGGCGAGCGCGCTGTCCCCGCCGTCGGTCTCGGCGTTCACGAACCAGCCGTCGAAGCCGTAGGTCCGCGCCACCTCGACCAGCTTGTCGGCGATCGGGAAGCGGCCCAGGGAGTCCCGCCGCACCAGGTCGCAGGTCCACCGCAGGTCGCCGCCGTAGGCGACGGGCGGCAGGAACACGTTGCCCAGCACCCGGACGCCGTTGCGGTGGGCGGCGTCGACCACCGGCGCGTTCGGCGCGAGCACGATGCCCTCGCCGGCCGAACCGCCCCAGAAGACCAGCTCGTCGATGTACGCCCAGTGCGTGAGCGCGTAGTGGTCGGCGGTCGGGGAGCCCTGGGACGGGTTCCCGGCCGTGGGCCCGAAGGAGACCAGGGAGGCGATGCGGGCCTGGCCGGCGCGGGCGTCCCGGTTCGCCGGGACCGGGGTGAACCGCTGCGCCAGTGGCACGGTCGAGGTGTTGTGGGCCAGATCGGGATCGCTCTCGGGGGTCCACCGGCTCAGCGAGCGCCACACGATCCCGGGACCGGGGGCCCCCGACGGGAGGGAGTCCGGGAACCAGTACGAGGCGTACGGGGCCAGGTCGACCGGTGCCGGTGCCGGTGCCGGTGCCGCGGCGGGCGCTCTCACTGGTAAGGGCGCGGGCGCGGCGGCGGCCCGGGCGCGGCCCGCCAGACCCAGCAGCACGGCGGCCCCGGCCCCGGTGACCAGCACCCTGCGCCGGGTCGGCCGTACCGAGGCGGGCGGCGTACGCGGATCGACGACGTCGTCGGTCTCGGGCATGCGGGGCTCCTCACGAAGGGATCGGGGGACCGGGAGATCGGCCGGTCAGGTCACGTCGTGCACGCGCAGCACCTCGGTGATGCCGCGCGCGGCCAGATGGGCGGGGTCCGCGGCACGCTCCGCGAGGACCACCGCGGGGCGCACCCCCTGGGCCGTCAGCGAGGCCCAGGCTTCGAAGAACGCGCCGCCCGGGGCGCACACCGAGCGCCCCGGAGCCTGCGCCCCCGCACCGACGTCCACGGCGAGCGCGGTGGACCGCGGCGCCGGGCGGTGCGCGCGGCCCCGCCACCGCGCGGCGATCCGGGAGACGGCGGCGCCGGCCGGCTTGGTCCGGCGGTCGTTGGTGAGCAGGCCGAGGCCGTACTCCAGCTCCGGGAAGTCCGCCAGCTCCCGGGACACGTCGTGCGAGCACCACCAGGTCACGCCCCACAGGTCCGGGCAGTCCAGGGCGTTGGCGACGGTGGCCTCGGTGAACCGCGCCGCGTGCGCGGGCGGGATCAACGGCGCCGGGGCACCGACCTCTTGGAGCCACACCGGGCGGTGCGGGTCCAGGGCCCAGGCCTTGGAGAGCTCGATCAGGTACGCGGCATGGTGCTCCGTCGCCGTCCCGCTCCGGCCGTGGCGCTGCGCGGTGCCGTTGAACACCCAGGAGTGCACGGCGGTGACCCCGCCCAGCCGGGCCGCATGGGCCGCCGTGAACGGGTGTCCGTCCCGGTACCAGGCCGCGTCGTACTCGGCATGCAGGTGCAGCCGCCCTGGTGCGCCCTCCTCGCAGGCGGCGAGCATCCGCTCCAGCCAGCGGGCGGCCTGGTCCGGGGTGATCCGGTCGGGGTCGGGGTGCGGGGCGCCGGAGAACTGGTTGATCTCGTTGCCGACCGTCATGCCCAGGAAGTTCGGCCGGTCGGCGAGGGCCGCGGCCAGCGTGCGCAAGTACTCCTCCTGCCCGGCGACCACGTCCGGGTCGGTGAAGATGTTGCGCCGGTGCCAGGTCCGGGTCCAGGCGGGCAGGAAGTCGAAGCTCGACAAGTGCCCCTGCAGCCCGTCCACGTTGACGTCGAGCCCGCGTTCGGCGGCCGCGTCGGCGAGCGCGACGAGCTGCTCGACGGCGCGCGGCCGGATCAGCGTCCGGTTCGGCTGGAAGACCGGCCACAGCGGGAAGACGCGGACGTGGTCCAACCCGAGCGCGGCGATCGAATCGAGGTCGGCCCGCACCTCGTCGAGGTCGAAGTCCAGCCAGTGGTGGAACCAGCCGCGGGCCGGCGTGTAGTTGGCGCCGAAGCGGAGCACGTCATCGTGCACGGGGCGTCCTGGAGTTCTGGAGGACTTCATCGGATGCGCCACAACCTGCCGGTGCCGATCGGGAAAGTCAACAGGGCCCCTGACCATGCGCTTATGCGCTTCAGCCCAGTTGACACAAGGGTTCTAGGTGAAGACCCTGAGGAAACTAATGCGCTTTAGTTACGGCCGGCTGAAACGAAGTGCGTGGAAATGGACAGCGGTATTTCGGTCACGCGGTCGCCGCTTCGGGCCCGTTCTGCCTCGGGCCGTACGGGGGCGGCCGCACCGCCGACCGGAGCGCACCGGCCCGGGGGGTTCGAGGACGTGGGGATGGTGACCGGGCCCAACGGCCCCGCCCCGAAAGGGCCGTGGGTGGCGGCGCCCGATCCGGCCGCGGCCGTCGCCCCGGGCGCGCGGGGCCCCATACGGGCCTACGCCGGTTCGCCGTAGGGGACTTGGCCGGTCACCGTGCCGCGGCCCGACTCCCGCACGTTCCGGTGGACCGGGCGGCCGAGGTGGACTTCGAGCCACGGCCGCCGCTCGACGCACCCCCCGGAAGACCAATGGATCGTCATAAAAGCGGCCTGTCGGGGCAGGATCGCGTACGGTCCGGCCATTGCCGTCCGTATTCCGCCACGTGTGACGCACCCGAAGGACGAATGAGGCAGGCCATGGCCCGCAGACCCACGATCAAGGACATCGCCCGGCAGGCCGGCGTGTCGGAGAGCGCCGTCTCCTTCGCGCTCAACGGCCGGCCGGGCGTCTCGCAGGACACCCGGGCCCGGATCCGGCGCGTCGCCGAGGAACTCGGCTGGCAGCCCAACAGTGCGGCCCGGGCCCTGTCCGGCGAACGCTCCGGAGCCGTCGGCCTGGTCCTCGCCCGGCCCGCGCACACGCTCGGCGTCGAGTCGTTCTTCCTCCAGCTCGTCTCCGGCATCCAGGAGGTCCTCTCCGCGGCCCGCACCGCCCTGTTGTTCCAGGTCGTCGAGGACATCGACGCCGAATGCGCGGTCTACCGCCGCTGGTGGGCCGAGCGACGGGTCGACGGCGTGCTCGTCGTCGACCCGCGGACCAGCGACCCGAGACCGGCGCTCCTGGAGGGACTGGCCCTGCCCGCGGTCACCATCGGCGAGGCCCTCTTCCCGGACGGCGGCGCGGCCACCGGTCTCGAGGGCAGGACAGGGCCCTCCTCGGCTCCCGCCCAGGATCCGGCCCAGGATCCGGCCCAGGCTTCCACCCAGGCCCAGGCCCCGGCTCCCTCCGCGGCTCTGTCCGCGGCTCTGTCTTCCGTCCGGGCCGACGACGCCGGCGCCATGGCACAGGTCCTCGAGCACCTGTACGGGCTCGGCCACCGCAGGATCGTGCACGTCGCCGGGCTCCCCGGCCTCGCCCACACGGTCCGCCGGATGGAGTCCCTCCGGACCGAGGCCGCACGTCGCGGCCTGGGTCCGGACCAAGTGCGCTCGGTGGTCACCGACTACTCCGACGCCGAGGGCGCGGCGGCCACGCGACGGGTCCTGGCCGAGCCGGATCCACCCACGGCGCTCGTCTACGACAACGACGTGATGGCCGTGGCCGGGCGCGCGGTCGCCGCCGAGCTGAGCATCCCGGTTCCGGGCCGGCTCTCGATCGTGGCCTGGGACGATTCCGCCCTCTGCCGGGTCACCCATCCCCGGCTCACCGCTCTCGTACGGGACACCGCCGGCTTCGGTCGGCTGGCCGCCGAGGAACTCCTGGCCGTCCTCGCGGGCAGCCCGCCCGGGGTGCGGATCAGCGAGCGGCCGAGGCTGGAGCCTCGCGAGAGCACGGCGCCGCCCCCGGCGCATACTTAATCCTGAAAACCTTCCTGGAGCCGCCACCGTGATCATTCCCAGCGCCCCGTTCCCCGCACCACGGGCCGCCGCAGCGGCCGCCGGACCGACGGTCGCGATCGACGTCGGCGGTACGAAGATTGCCGGTGCGCTGGTGCAACCCGACGGCACGATGACGGCCACCACCCGCCGCCCGACCCCGCGCGGGGCGGACGCCGACGGGGTCATGGCGGCGGTCGCCGAGGTCGTCGCCGACCTCTCCGAGTCGCCG
Source organism: Streptomyces sp. NPDC091682 (assembly GCF_044756625.1). Taxonomy (NCBI): domain Bacteria; kingdom Bacillati; phylum Actinomycetota; class Actinomycetes; order Kitasatosporales; family Streptomycetaceae; genus Streptomyces; species Streptomyces sp. NPDC091682. The sequence goes on from NZ_JBIVTH010000009.1 coordinate 191,055, forward strand.
CTTTGGGCCTCGGCGGTCCGCTGCGGGATCGGCAGCGCCGGCCCGGTGGACACCTCCCGGGGCACGGTCAGCCCGGTCAACATCGGGGCCTGGCGGGAATTCCCGGTCCAAGAGCGGGTCGTGGCGGAGCTCGCGGCGCGCGGGGCCGACCTGCCGACCGTGCTGGCCGGTGACGGGGTGGCGATGACCGCTGCCGAGCACTGGCTGGGTGCGGCCCGGGGCCACGCGAACGCCCTGTGCATGGTGGTCTCCACGGGCGTGGGCGGTGGCCTGATCCTGAACAACCAGCTCCACCCCGGCCCCACGGGCAACGCGGGGCACATCGGCCACATGAGTGTGGCGTTCGACGGCGAGCCGTGCGTGTGCGGCGGCCACGGGTGCGTCGAGTCGATCGCCTCCGGTACGGCGATCGCCCGCTGGGCCCTGGACCAGGGCTGGACGCCGTCGGGCACGGCGGGGGCCGGCGCAGGTGTCGGCGTGACCGGTGCGAAGGGCGCGGCCGGCCGGCCTGACGCCACGGCAGCGGGAGTGGCAGCTGCCGCCGCCGAGGGCGACCCGGTCGCCCTGGCCGCCTTCGACCGGGCGGGCCGCGCCCTGGCCGCCGCCATCGCGGCCACCGCGACCCTCGTGGAGACGGACATCGCGGTCATCGGCGGTGGAGTGGCCGCGGCCGGCGACATCCTCTTCGCCCCGATCCGCAGCCACCTCGCGGCCTACGCCACGCTCTCGTTCGTCAAGGACATCCAGGTGGTGCCGGCGATGCTGGGCACCCATGCGGGGCTGATCGGCGCGGCCGCGGCAGCGACCATGCTGCTGCCTTCGCCACCGTCCCCTTCGTGAACCCCAGGACGCTCAGGGCTTGACGGACCGGTAGTACCGGCGTGCGCCTTCGTGCAGGTCCAGCGGGTCGGTGTAGATCGCCGTCCGCAGGTCCACGAGCTGCGCCGCGTGCACCTCGCGCCCGACGAGGTCGCGGCTGAGGATCACCGTCCGCGTCAGCTGCTCGGTGAGCTGCGGGTCGGTTCCCGCCGTGGTCACCAGCAGGTTCGGCACGGCCAGGGTCGATACCGAGCTGGTGTTGCGCGCCCGCGTGTAGACGTCCTGCGGCATCACGGCCGTCCGGTAGTAGCGTGCCGGGCTGCCGCTCTCCTGGAGCGGTTCCATCAGGTCACCGAGCGGTACGAGCCGGATGTCGAAGCGCTCCGACAGCTCCTTCACGGCGTTCGTCGGCAGGCCGCCGGACCAGAAGAACGCGTCGATCCGGCCGGCCTCCAGCTCACCCGGCATGGTGTCGATGCCGATCGACACCGGCGTGATGTCCAGAACCGGGTCGATCTTCGCCGCCTTCAACAGTCGCTCCGAGACCAGCCGCACGCCGGAGCCCGGCTGACCGATCGCGACCCGCTTGCCGCTCAGGTCCCGGGCCGACTGCACCGGGGAGCCGGCCGGAACCACCAGCTGCACGTAGTCGTCGTACAGCCGTGCGACCCCGCGCAGTCGGTCCGCGCCGGGCTTCTTGTCGAGCTGGTACTTGGCGACCGCGTCCGCCGTCGCCACCGTGAAGTCCGCCTCGCCGGTGGCCAGCCGCTTCAGGTTCTCCTGCGAGCCCTCGCTGGTCTGCAGGAGCACGTCCACTCCTGGCATGTCCCGGCCCAGCGCCTGCTCCAGCAGTTGCCCGTACCGGTGGTAGACCCCGGTTCGCGCGCCCGTGCTGAAGGTCAGCTCGCCTTCCAGTTCCGGCTGCCCGAAGGGCTTGAGCCACCACGTCAGGACCCCGAGCACGGCGAGTACCGCCACCAGGACCCGCAGGGCGTGGCGCCTGCTGATCCGGGGCGGTACGAGAGGCATGGCCGCGATCCTGCCACCCGTCCGCCGTCCTGTCACGGCGCGGGCCGTCCGGGGGCTCCCGAGCGGAGCCTTCCCAGCAGCTTGCGGGCGGCCGGCCCGGACGGTCCGTCCGTGCGCCAGGCCAGCGCGACCCTCCCGCTCAGTTCCGGCTCGGTGATCCGCAGCGCGCACAGTCCGTTGCCGTTGCCGTTGCCGTTGCCGACGCCGGCACGCTGGCCTGCTGCCGACTCCGCCCCGGACGGCACCACCGCCACCCCCAAGCCCCGCGCGGCCAGCCGGACCAGCACGGCGGGCGCCGCCGCCTCGAAGTCCACCCGCGGGGCGAAGCCCGCCTGCGCACAGGCCCGCTCCAGCACCCCGCGCAGCCCGGTCCCGCGCGGCAGACCGATCAAGGACCGCCCGCGCAGTGCGGCCAGCGGGATCCGGCCGTTCACGGCGGCCGCCACCAGCGGATCGTCCACCCGCACCGCCGCGACCAGGGGTTCGTCGAGGACCACCTGGCAGGAGACGTCCGGCGGCGGTTCCCCCGAGAGGCCGACCACCGCCAGGTCCAGCTCCCCGCGCAGCAGGGCGGCCAGCATCCGCTCAGAGGTGTCCTCGGAGAGCGAGATCTCCACCCCGGGGTGCTCGTCGTGGAAGGCCCCGAGCACCTCCACCACGTCGAACCCGCCCACCACGGCCCCGGCCGCCCCCGGTACCAGCCCGAGTGCCACCCGCCCGCGCAGCAGGCCGGAGAACTCCTCGGCCGTCCGCCGCACGCCCTCCACCGCCGCGAGCACGGCCCGCGCGTACGTGAGCACCGCCCGGCCCGCCTCCGTCGGGGTCACCCGCCGCCCGGACCGGTCCAGCAGCCGCTGCCCGAGCTCGCGTTCCAGTTGTGCGACCTGTGCGCTCACCCCGGGCTGCGACACGTGCAGCCGCGCCCCGGCCCGCGTGAAGCCGCCCTCCTCCACCACGGCCACGAAATAGCGCAGCTGAGCCAGTTCCATAAGCCTGGATTCTAGATTGCAGAAGGACCCGCTCTTGGACTTATGCCCAATGCCGCCCCGACCCTGAAGCCATGAGCCGACCCACCGACCGACCCAACGATCGACCGACCTCCCGACCGACCTCCCGATCCACCTCGCCCACCTCCGTGCACCGCCGTGGGATCGCCGCGGCCGTCGCCGCCGAACGCCGCGAGCTGGCCGACGTACTGGACGCCCTGACCCCGGACCAGTGGGACGCCCCCTCCCTCTGCGCCGGCTGGCGCGTCCGCGAGGTCGCCGCCCACCTGTCCCTCGGCTTCCGCACCACCCTCCCCGGCTTCGCCGCCGAACTGCTGCGCGCCCGCGGCAACCTGCACCGGATGACCGACCGCACGGCCCGCCGCGACGCCGCCGCCTTCACCGCGCGCGAGCTCGCCGCGCTGCTCCGCGAGAACGCCGACCACCCCTGGAAACCGCCCGCCGCCGGCCCCACCGGAGCCCTCGCCCACGACGTGGTCCACGGCCTCGACATCACCGTCGCCCTCGGCCACCCGCGCCGCGTCCCCGCAGACCGGCTGCGGCTCCTCCTCGACGCGGTCACCCCCCGGTCCCTGCGCTTCTTCGGCGCGGACCTGACCGGCGTCCAGCTGTGCGCGCAGGACCTGGACTGGTCCCACGGCGAGGGAACTCCCGTGCACGGGGAAGCCCAGGACCTGCTGCTCGTCCTCTTCGGCCGCCGCCTTCCCCCGGGTCGGCTGAACGGGGGACCGGAGGGCCACCGGGTACCGCCTACCCTTGTTGCATGACCAGCAGCGACCGGAGCCAGGCAGTGGACGTGAAGCGAAGCTACGAGGTGCGCACCTACGGGTGCCAGATGAACGTGCACGACTCGGAGCGGCTCTCCGGTCTGCTGGAGGACGCCGGTTACGTCCGGGCGCCCGAAGGCGCCGACGGCGACGCCGACGTCGTGGTCTTCAACACCTGCGCGGTCCGCGAGAACGCCGACAACAAGCTGTACGGCAACCTCGGCCGACTGGCCCCGATGAAGACGAAGCGCCCCGGCATGCAGATCGCCGTCGGCGGCTGCCTCGCCCAGAAGGACCGCGACACGATCGTCAAGCGGGCCCCCTGGGTCGACGTCGTCTTCGGTACGCACAACATCGGCAAGCTGCCCGTACTGCTGGAGCGCGCCCGCATCCAGGAGGAGGCGCAGGTCGAGATCGCCGAGTCGCTGGAGGCCTTCCCCTCCACGCTCCCGACCCGCCGCGAGTCCGCCTACGCCGCCTGGGTCTCGATCTCCGTCGGCTGCAACAACACCTGCACCTTCTGCATCGTCCCGGCCCTGCGCGGCAAGGAAGAGGACCGCCGGCCCGGCGACATCCTCGCCGAGGTGGAGGCCCTGGTCGCCGAGGGCGTCTCGGAGATCACCCTGCTCGGCCAGAACGTGAACGCGTACGGCTCGGACCTCGGCGACCGGGAGGCCTTCAGCAAGCTGCTGCGCGCCTGCGGCCAGATCGAGGGCCTGGAGCGGGTCCGCTTCACCTCCCCGCACCCGCGCGACTTCACGGACGACGTGATCGCGGCGATGGCCGAGACCCCGAACGTGATGCCGCAGCTGCACATGCCGATGCAGTCCGGTTCGGACCCGATCCTGAAGGCGATGCGCCGCTCGTACCGGCAGGAGCGGTTCCTCGGCATCATCGAGAAGGTCCGCGCCGCGATCCCGCACGCCGCGATCTCCACCGACATCATCGTGGGCTTCCCCGGCGAGACGGAGGAGGACTTCCAGCAGACGATGCACGCCGTGCGCGAGGCCCGCTTCGCGAACGCCTTCACCTTCCAGTACTCCAAGCGGCCCGGCACCCCCGCCGCCGACATGGACGGGCAGATCCCCAAGGAGGTCGTGCAGGACCGCTACATGCGCCTGGTCGCCCTCCAGGAGGAGATCTCCTGGGAGGAGAACAAGAAGCAGGTCGGCCGCACCCTGGAGGTCATGGTCGCGGAGGGCGAGGGCCGCAAGGACGGCGCCACGCACCGCCTGTCCGGCCGCGCCCCCGACAACCGCCTGGTCCACTTCACCAAGCCGGAGCAGGAGGTCCGCCCCGGCGACGTGGTCACCGTGGACATCACCTACGCCGCGCCGCACCACCTGCTGGCCGAGGGCCCGACGCTGATCGTGCGCCGCACCCGCGCCGGCGACGCCTGGGAGAAGCGCAACGCCGCCCCCGCCCAGCCGGCGGGCGTCATGCTCGGGATCCCGAAGCTGGGCGTCCCGGCGCCCCTGCCGGTCGTCACCTCCGGCTGCTCGGTGCCCACCTCCTCCTGAGGGGCACGGGCCCCGCGCCTGCGGCTAGGCTGCGGATCATGCTCGTAGCCGCCGCCGTTTGTCCTGCCCCGCCGCTGCTCGTGCCCGAGGTGGCCGCGGGGGCCGCCGCCGAACTCGGCGACGCCCGCACCGCCTGCTCCGACGCGCTGGCGGTGCTCGCCGCGTCCCGGCCCGACCTGCTGGTCGTGGTCGGGGCCGCCGCCGAGGGCGGCGCGTACGACCAGGGCACCCCCGGCGGCTTCGCTGGGTTCGGCGTGGACCTGACCGTCACCCTGGGCCCCGACCTGGGCGAACTGCCGAGCGGCCATGCCACCGGGTCCACCCTCCCGGCTTCCCTCGCGGTGGCCGGCTGGCTCCTCGGCCAGGCCCGCTGGGCGGCAGCCCCGGTCGCCGGGGTGGCCGTCGCCGCGGACCTCGCCCCGAGCGGCTGCGGCCTCCTCGGCGCGGACCTGGGCGGTTCCGCCGAACGCGTGGCCATGCTGGTCCTCGGGGACGGCAGTGCGTGCCGCACCCTCAAGGCCCCCGGATACCTCGACGAGCGCGCCGCGGCCTTCGACGCGGAGGCCGCCCGTGCGCTGGGCGCCGCCGACGTCGCCGCGTTGGCCGGGATCGATGCCGCTCTCGCGGCCGAGCTCCAGGCCGCCGGACGGGCCCCCTGGCAGGTGCTGGCCGGCGCCGCCGGGGGCGCGGAGCTGGCGGGACGGCTGCTGTACGAGGACGCGCCGTACGGCGTGGGGTACTTCGTCGCCGCCTGGTCTTAGCCGGTCGTAGCCGTTCCTGATCGTTCCCGGCCGGTCGTGGCCGCGCGGCGGCCGCGCAGCCGACGGGGCGCGACAGGGCTACCAGGAGGGGCCGTGGGGCTCTCGGAACGGCGAAGGGGCGCGGGACCCGGCCGTGCCGGTCCCGCGCCCCTTTCCCGGACCGCGTCAGGAGGCGGCCGGCGGCGTCGGCCCGCCGGGAGCGTCCTTGTGCGCGATCTTCCCCAGGGCGTCCTTCGCCTTGCCCGTTCCGCTCGTGATCTGGCCGCTGTACTTGCCCTTGGTCTTGGAGTCCATGGCCCTGGCCACCTTGTCCAGACTCTCGCCGATCTTGCCCTCGTGCTGCAGCGCGAGATCGCCGACCTTGTCCTTCGCCGGAGCGAGCTTGGCCTTTAGATTGTCCAGCAGGCCCATGGGTCACCTTCCGTTGGCGGTCGCTACGTACGGGCGCCCTCGCCGGTCTCGCTGTCCGCAGCCACCGGGGCCGCCTGCTGCTTCGGGATCTCCACGACTCCCGCCTCCGGAGACTTCTCGGCAACAGGCTCGGCCTCCTCGGCCGTGCCGGACTCCGCCGTCAGGTCCTCCGTCGCGACCTCTTCGGTCACAATCTCGTCCTTACGGCGAAAAAACCGATCAAAAATGCCCATGTCTACTCCCGTAACGTTACTCGTGTGAGTGAAGTTCCGCGTCGACCGGACCGGCCTGCGCCGGGCGTACGCAGGGCGCATGTCCGGCCGGAACCTCGCCAGGGCAACGACCCCGACCCCACCCCGTCACGTCACTCGATCGGGTACATGGCTGTGTCTTGACCAGGGGCTGCGAAACTGGGGCGGTGAGGAATGCAGCCCCCGCCCCGCGGGTCATCGCCGTCGTAGGTCCCACCGCGGCAGGAAAGTCCGACCTGGGCGTCGCCCTGGCCCGCCGCTTCGACGGCGAAGTCGTCAACGCCGACTCCATGCAGCTGTACCGGGGGATGGACATCGGTACCGCCAAGCTGACGACCGAGGAGCGCGGCGGCGTGCCGCACCACCTCCTCGACATCTGGGACGTCACCGACACCGCCAACGTCGCCGACTACCAGCGGCTGGCTCGCCTGGAGATCGACAAACTGCTCGCCGAGGGGCGTACCCCCGTCCTCGTCGGCGGATCCGGCCTGTACGTCCGTGGCGCCCTGGACGTCATGGAGTTCCCCGGCACCGACCCCGAGGTGCGGGCCCGACTGGAGGAAGAGCTCGCGCTCCGCGGCTCCGGCGTCCTGCACGCCCGGCTCGCCGCCGCCGACCCGGCCGCCGCGCAGGCCATCCTGCCCAGCAACGGCCGCCGCATCGTCCGCGCGCTCGAAGTGATCGAGATCACCGGCCGCCCCTTCACGGCCAACCTGCCCAGCCACGATTCCGTTTACGACACCGTGCAGATCGGCGTCGACGTGGCCCGCCCGGAGCTCGACGAGCGGATCGCGCTGCGGGTCGACCGGATGTGGGAGGCCGGACTGGTGGACGAGGTCCGCGCACTGGAGGCCCGCGGGCTGCGCGACGGAATCACGGCCTCCAGGGCGCTCGGCTACCAGCAGGTCCTTGCCGCGCTCGCCGGTGAGTGCACCGAGGACGAGGCCCGGGCCGAGACCGTCCGGGCGACCAAGCGGTTCGCCCGCCGCCAGGACTCCTGGTTCCGCCGCGACCCGCGCGTCCACTGGCTCAGCGGGGCCGTCGCCGACCGGGGGGAACTCCTCGGACTCGCGCAGTCGTTGGTCGAACGAGCGGTCACAGCCTGATCACGTGATGGCATCGGGACGCCTCACGCGCCAGTAGCGGGGCCGGGGGCGTGCCATCATCAAACTCCAGCAGGTGCGATCACCTGCGATGAACGGCGGCGTACTGAGTCCGAGTGGGGAGGGCGCGTGGCGATGGAGGCCGGCCCTCGCGACACCGGGCGGGACGATACCCGGAGGGAAGCGGACCCGATGCTTCTGGACGGGACCGACGAGACGGACGGGCCCGCGGGCCTCGGGCTGCCCGCCGATCCGGCGCGACTGACCCCGGACGGCCCGGACACCCCGGACTCCGCCGAGGCGGAAGCCGCCGCCGGACCCGAGTTCGAGGTCGAACTGCGCCCGCAGCGCCGCCTGCGCCTGTGGCAGATCGCCCCCATTGCGATGCTCGCCGCCACCGGTTCGCTGATGTTCGCCTTCCCGCTCGCCTTCGAGTTCGGCGACGGCGGTGCCGTGGTCGCCATGCTCGGCTTCCTGATCAGCTGCTGCGCCGGAGGCTGGGGAATGATGGCCGCCCGACGGGTCGGCTACACGTGGCCCGGCCTCCCGGTTCGGGGGAGCGGCCGCCGCCCGGACTGGCGCATGGCCGCGCTCTACGCCGTCGTCGCACTGGCCGTCGTAGGTCTCGCCGTGTACCGGGTCGCCCGGCTCCGCTGACCGCCCCTCGGACGGTTCCGCCCTTCGGACGGTCCGGCGGCCCTGAGCTGGTGCTCGGTACCATGGGCCGGTGACGCAGACCACCCTCTCCTTCCTCAAGGGCCACGGCACCGAGAACGACTTCGTGATCGTCCCGGACCCGGACAACGCCATCGAGCTGCCCGCGTCCGCCGTCGCGAAGCTGTGCGACCGGCGCGCCGGAATCGGTGCTGACGGCGTCCTTCACGTCGTCCGGTCCGCCGCGCACCCCGAGGCCGCGCACCTGGCCGACGAAGCCGAGTGGTTCATGGACTACCGCAACAGCGACGGCTCCATCGCCGAGATGTGCGGCAACGGCGTGCGCGTCTTCGCCCGCTACCTCCAGCACGCCGGACACGTCGAACCGGGCGACCTCGCCGTCGCCACCCGCGGGGGCGTCAAGCGGGTGCACCTCGACAAGAAGGGCGACGTCACCGTCTCCATGGGCCGCGCCGAGCTGCCCGCCGGCGAGGTCACGGTCAGCGTCGACGCCCGGAGCTGGACCGCGCGGAACGTGAACATGGGCAACCCGCACGCGGTGGCCTTCGTCGAGAGCCTCGACCACGCGGGGAACCTGTTCGCCGCCCCCGCGTTCAGCCCGGAGTCCGCCTACCCGGCCGGGGTCAACGTCGAGTTCGTCGTCGACCGGGGCCCCCGACACGTCGCCATGCGCGTCCACGAGCGCGGCTCCGGCGAGACCCGCTCCTGCGGCACCGGCGCCTGCGCCGTCGCCGTGGCCGCCATCCGCCGCGACGGCGTCGACCCGGCCGCCACCGGCGAACCGGTCGCGTACACCGTCGACCTCCCCGGCGGAACCCTGATCATCACCGAACACCCCGACGGGCAGATCGACATGACCGGACCAGCCGTGATCGTGGCTGCGGGGGAGTTCGAGGGGTCCTGGCTCACCGAAACGGCTTTCGGCTAGAGCTTCCCTCTAACGGGTGATCCGTTTCACGCTGAGCGAGAGGTGGACTGCGCCACGTGGTGGGGTCGGTAACATCAGGCACCGGCCCTGAGGGCTCACCCCATGCCCACCACCGCCGGTCGAAGCCGCCGGAGGTGCCCATGAGTGCAGAGGCCACGAACCCCGAAGCACACCCCGAAGCGCGCCCTGAGCTCCGCAGACGCGGTCGGACCAGGCTCGATCTGCGCCGGCTCGGGCGCGCGGCCCTGCTCGGGCCGACGTCACGAGACCGGCTTCCGGACGCGATCGGCCACGTTGCCGAGGCGCACCGCGCCCACCACCCGGACGCCGATTTGTCCATTCTGCGCCGCGCGTATCTCCTCGCGGAGACCTCGCACCGCGGCCAGATGCGAAAAAGTGGTGAGCCGTACATCACACATCCACTCGCCGTCACCCTGATCCTCGCCGAACTCGGCGCCGAAACCACCACCTTGACGGCCTCTCTGCTCCACGACACCGTCGAAGACACCGACGTGACCCTCGACCAGGTCCGGGCGGAGTTCGGTGACGAGGTGTGCTTCATCGTCGACGGCGTCACCAAGGTGGAGAAGATCGACTACGGCGCCGCCGCCGAACCCGAGACCTTCCGCAAGATGCTCGTCGCCACCGGCAACGACGTCCGCGTCATGTCCATCAAACTCGCCGACCGGCTGCACAACATGCGCACCCTGGGCGTGATGCGCCCCGAGAAGCAGGCCCGCATCGCCAAGGTCACCCGCGACGTGCTCATCCCGCTGGCCGAACGGCTCGGCGTGCAGGCCCTCAAGACCGAGTTGGAAGACCTCGTCTTCGCGATCCTGCACCCCGAGGAGTACGAGAGCACCCGCGCGCTCCTCGCCGCCCATGCCGGAGAACGCGACCCGCTGCCCGCCATCGCCGACTCCGTACGGGGTGTCCTGCGCGAGGCCGGCATCGCCGCCGAAGTACAGGTCCGGCCACGGCACTTCGTCTCCGTGCACCGCATTTCCCGCACCCGCGGCGAACTGCGCGGCTCCGACTTCGGCCGCATCCTCGTCCTCGTCGGCGAGAACGCCGACTGCTACGCCGTGCTCGGCGAGCTGCACACCTGCTTCACCCCGGTCGTCTCAGAGTTCAAGGACTTCATCGCCACCCCGAAGTTCAACCTCTACCAGTCGCTGCACACCGCCTTCGCCACCCCCGAGGGCTACGTGGCCGAGGTCATCGTGCGGACCCGGCAGATGCACCGCGTCGCCGAGGCCGGCGTGGTCGCCCTCGGCAATCCGTACGCCACCGCGACGGCCGATGCCGCCGCCGACCCGGACGAGGAGCGCGTGGACCCCACGCGCCCCGGCTGGCTGTCCCGACTCCTCGACTGGCAACAGTCCGCGCCCGACCCCGACACCTTCTGGACCGTGCTCCGGGCGGAGCTGGCCCAGGACCGGGAGATCACCGTGTTCCGGGACGATGGCAGCGCCACCGGCACGATCAGTCTGCCGGCCGGAGCCAGCTGTATCGACGCCGCCTACGCGCAGCACGGCGAGGCGGCCCACGGCTGTATCGGCGCCCGCGTCAACGGGCGCCTCACCTCCCTGTCCTCCGCCCTGTCCGACGGGGACACCGTCCAGCTGCTGCTCGCGCAGGACGCCACCTCCGGCCCCGCCGCCGAGTGGCTGGACCACGCACGGACCCCCGCCGCCCGGATCGCCATCAGCAGCTGGCTCGAATCCCATCCCGACCGCGCCATGGCCACCACCTCGGCCGCCCGGGCACCGCTCTCGGTGGTCGGGGCCCGCGGTGGCGGGGCCAACGCGGTCGCCGACCTGCCGGACGCCACCGTGCGGCTGGCCGGGTGCTGCACCCCGGTGCCACCGGACGCCGTCGCCGGGTTCCTGGTCCGCGGCGGGGCCGTCACCGTGCACCGCATCCACTGCGCGGCGGTGGCGCAGATGCGCGCCGTGGGGCGCACCTCCGTCGCCGTGCACTGGCGGGCGACGGCGGACTGCCGGGTCACCCTGCGCGCTGAATCGTTCGGCCGCCCGCACCTGCTGGCCGACCTGACCGAGGCCATCGCCCGCGAGGGGGTCGAGGTGGTCTCCGCGACCGTGGAGCCGCCGGTCGAACAGCGGGTCCGGCACAGCTACACCCTCCAGCTGCCCGACGCGGCCGGGCTGCCCGCGCTGATGCGGGCGATGCGGGACGTGCCGGGCGTGTACGACGTGAGCCGGGTGTAGGCGCGGTCCAGGTCTACGGGTCTACGGGTCTACGGGTCTACGGGTCTACGGGTCTACAGGGCTCCGGGGCTAAGGGCGCGCCCAGACGCGGGCCGCGCGGAGACGTGGCCCGGTGGGGACGCGGGCCGGGAGCGGACGTAGGCCGGAACGCCTCCGGAAGGCCCCGTTCGGGTGGACCCGTCGCGCGCCGTACGCGGCCGTGTGGCGGGCGCTGGTAAGCGGTGGTGGATGCAGCTCTCCTCCCCGCGCCTGCGCGCCACCCTGCTCGCCGCGGCCTCCCTCACCCTCGTCGCCGCCGTCCTGCCCCCACCGAAGCCGCTGGGCATCGGCGACAGGCTCTTTCCGGAGCTAGGGAACCCGGGGTACGACGTGCTCTCGTACGACCTGTCCTTCGACTACAAGGACAATCTGAACCCGCTCGACGCGGTCACCGTCATCGACGCCCGCGCCCTGGAGCGGCTGGAGCGCATCAATCTGGACTTCACCCACGGCAAGGTGGCGTCCGCGGAGGTCAACGGGGAGCCGGCGCGGTTCGAGAGCGTGGCCGAGGACCTGGTCCTGACGCCCGCGCGCCCGGTGGCGGACAACATGCCGCTGCACATCACCATCCGGCACACCAGCGATCCGCGCGGCCGCGGCGACGGCGGCTGGGTGCCCACGGAGGACGGCTTGGCCATGGCCAACCAGGCCGACGCCGCGCACTGCGTCTTCCCCTGCAACGACCACCCCGCCGACAAGGCGCTCTTCACCTTCCGGATCACCGCCCCGGCCGGCCTCACGGCCGTCGCCAACGGGGAGTCGGTGGCCCCCGCCGTGCGGCTCGGCCCCACGACGACCTGGACGTACCGCACCCGGCACCCGATGGCCACCGAGCTGGCCCAGGTCTCCGTGGGCCGCTCCGAGGTCGTGCACGGCACCGGACCGCACGGGCTGCCGCTGCGCGACGTGGTGCCCGCGGCCGACCGGCAGCGGCTCGATCCCTGGCTCAAGAAGACCGCGGGCCACATCGAGTGGATGGAGGAGCGCGTCGGCCGCTACCCCTTCGAGAACTACGGTGTGCTGATCGCGCGGGCCACGACCGGCTTCGAGCTGGAGACGCAGACCCTCTCGCTCTTCGAGAGCAACCTGTTCGCGCGCGACGGCTACCCCGACTGGTACGTCGAGTCCGTGATGGTCCACGAGCTCGCCCACCAGTGGTTCGGCGACAGCGTCACCCCGCGGACCTGGTCCGACCTGTGGCTCAACGAGGGACACGCCACCTGGTACGAGGCCCTGTACGCGGACGGGCTCGGCAAGTACTCCCTGGAGCGGCGCATGCGCGAGGCGTACCAGCGTTCCGACCAGTGGCGGGCGGCGGGCGGCCCGCCGGCCGCCCCGAAGGCAGCCGCACCCGGCCAGAAGATCGGGCTGTTCCGGCCGGTGGTCTACGACGGGTCCGCGCTGATCCTCTACGCCCTGCGGCAGGAGATCGGCACGGAGGCCTTCGAGAAGATCGAGCGGCGCTGGGTCGCGGAGAACCGGGACGGGATCGCGGGGACGGCCGACTTCGTACGCCTGGCATCGCAGGAGGCGGGCCGTGACCTCGCGGCCTTCCTGGAGCCCTGGCTGTACGGGGCCACGACCCCGCCGATGCCGGGGCACCCGGAGTGGAGCGGCACGGCGGCCTCTGGCAAGCCGGCCTCTGGCAAGCCGGCCTCCGGCAAGGCGACCCCCGGCACGGCGGCGGACGTGAGCACCCGATAAAAGGGTGTGACCGGCGAGGAACGGGCATGTCACCATCGACGGGGCCGTGCGGGGAATCCCCCGGCGGTGTGACACGTTGGACGTGACAGCTAACGTGGCACTGCTATTCGAATCGACGTAAGGATCCAATGACCTCCTCTTCTTCCCCTTCCCAGGACGCGCGGGACGCCCAGGACGTGCGGGACTCGCAGAGCTTCACCGAGAGCCTTCGGGCCGATGCCCTGATGGAAGAGGACGTCGCCTGGAGCCACGAGATCGACGGAGACCGGGACGGCGAGCAGTTCGAACGCTCGGAGCGCGCGGCCCTGCGCCGCGTGGTCGGCCTCTCCACCGAGCTCGAAGACGTCACCGAGGTCGAGTACCGGCAGCTGCGCCTGGAGCGCGTCGTCCTGGTCGGCGTCTGGACCTCCGGCACGGTGAACGACGCGGAGAACTCCCTCGCGGAGCTCGCCGCCCTCGCCGAGACGGCGGGTGCTCTCGTACTCGACGGTGTGATCCAGCGCCGTGACAAGCCGGACCCGGCCACCTTCATCGGCTCGGGCAAGGCGCGCGAGCTGCGTGACATCGTCATGGAGAGCGGCGCGGACACCGTCGTGTGCGACGGTGAGCTCAGCCCCGGCCAGCTCATCGCCCTTGAGGACGTCGTCAAGGTGAAGGTGGTCGACCGGACCGCGCTGATCCTCGACATCTTCGCCCAGCACGCCAAGTCCCGAGAGGGCAAGGCGCAGGTCGCCCTCGCGCAGATGCAGTACATGCTGCCGCGACTGCGCGGCTGGGGTGCCTCGCTGTCCCGGCAGATGGGTGGCGGCGGCGGTGGCGGCATGGCCACGCGCGGCCCCGGTGAGACCAAGATCGAGACCGACCGACGTCGGATCCGCGAGAAGATGGCGAAGATGCGCCGGGAGATCGCGGAGATGAAGACCGGCCGTGACATCAAGCGGCAGGAACGGCGCCGCAACAAGGTGCCCTCGGTCGCCATCGCCGGTTACACCAACGCGGGCAAGTCCTCGCTGCTCAACCGCCTCACGGGCGCGGGCGTGCTGGTGGAGAACGCACTGTTCGCCACCCTCGACCCGACCGTGCGCCGGGCCGAGACGCCGAGCGGCCGGGTCTACACCCTGGCCGACACCGTCGGCTTCGTCCGGCACCTGCCCCACCACCTCGTCGAGGCCTTCCGCTCCACGATGGAGGAGGTCGGCGACTCCGACCTCATCCTGCACATCGTGGACGGCTCGCACCCGGCGCCGGAGGAACAGCTGGCGGCGGTGCGCGAGGTGATCCGTGAGGTCGGCGCGGTGAACGTGCCCGAGATCGTCGTGATCAACAAGGCGGACGCCGCGGACCCGCTGGTCCTGCAGCGGCTGCTGCGGATCGAACGGCACTCCATCGCCGTCTCGGCGCGCACGGGCATGGGCATCGAGGAACTCCTCGCGCTCATCGACTCCGAGCTGCCGCGGCCCGAGGTCGAGGTGGAGGCCCTGGTGCCGTACACGCGCGGCTCGCTGGTCGCCAAGGCGCACGCCGAGGGCGAGGTGATCTCCGAGGAGCACACCCCGGACGGCACCCTGCTCAAGGCGCGGGTCCACCAGGAACTGGCGGCGGACCTGGCGCCGTACGCGCTCGCGAAGCGCTGAGCGGGCTTGACGGCTTGACGGCTGAGGCCCCCCTGCACCGCAGGGGGGCCTCAGCCGTTCGGTCACGCTCGGGGTTCGGGGCTACTTGAACTTGGCGCTGACGGCGTCGAAAATGCCCTTCGCCTCCGGCCCCAGCCGGGGCCCGGCCAGCCAGCCCGCCTTGGCCGGGCCTATCGAGGTGTTCGACACCAGCGCCGGCTTGCCGTCGGCGCCCGCCGTGACCCAGCCGCCACCGGAGGAACCGCCGGTCATGGTGCAGCCGATGCGGTACATCACCGGGTCGTTCGCGTTCAGGGACAGCCGGCCCGGCCGGTCCGTGCACTGGAAGGCGCGCTGGCCGTCGAACGGAGCCGCCGCCGGGTAGCCCGTCGCCGTGATGCTCGCGACCTTCGGCACGGCCTGCGCGTTGAAGTCCACCGGGAGCGCCGAACCGACGGTCTCTTCCAGGGACTTGGTCTTGCCCTTCTCGGGCGCCACGTGGAGCACCGCGAAGTCGTAGGGGGCACCCGCGCCGCCGGTCGGACCGCCGCTCGCGATCCACTGGTCGGAGGTCTGCGCCCAGTCGCTCCACCACACGCCGAACGGGGCCACCGTCTCGCGGGGCGCGCCCTTGAGCTGTGCCGACGGCTTGCCCGTGTTGTTGTAGGACGGGACGAAGGCGATGTTGCGGTACCAGCCGCCGGCCTTGCCCGCGTGGACGCAGTGGCCCGCGGTCCAGACCATGTTCGACTTGCCGGGGTGGGCCGGGTCCTTGATCACGGTCGCCGAGCAGACCATCGAGCCCTCGGGGCCGTCGAAGAACACCTTGCCGGACGACGGAACGCTCGTGTGGTAGGGCGGGTTGGCCTGCTTGGCCGCCACCGGTGCCGGGGTCGGGTCGGTGACGCCCTGGTCCTTGCCCGCGTCGGGGTCGACGGACGGACGCTGCGGCTGCTCGGCGTCACGCATGCGGTCCGGGTCCCACAGGCCCTCGATGACCGGGTTGATGTAGTCGCCCGCCTCGCGGAGCCAGTCCTCCTTCTTCCAGTTCTTCCACTCACCCCCCTTCCACTTCTCCAGGTCTATACCGTGTTCCTTGAGCTTGTCCTTGAGCTGGTCCGGGATCTTGATCCCGTCCTGGCCCGGCAGGCTCGCCGCCACGGTCGGCTTGGCGTCGCCGCCGGCCTCCTCGTCGCCGGGGCCGCAGGCAGCCGCGGTCAGCGCGAGCGTGGCCGCGCACAGAATCGCGGTGACCGGTCGGTTCGATCGCATGTCGTTCGTCCCCCTGGGAGTTCGAGGAGTGGAGTGCAGCCCCCCACTATGCCGCTGTCGCCCAGGACGACACAGGCCGGGGCCGTGGTTCCTGGCGCTCTCCCCTTGCAGAACAAGGATCTTGAGTCAACCCGTGATCCCTCGCCGTCACCGTCGTTGGTACGTACGGGGGATGGGGGAGCAGCGTTCATGTTCGAGACGCAATCCGGAAGAGCAATCAGTGCGGGAGGACCGACACTCGTGGCTGCCACCGAGCCGGCCGCGGCGGCGGCCGCGACAGAGATCCCACCTCAAGTGCCGCCGCAGGGAAGCCGGGGACCGGTTCCGGACGGAGCCGGCAGCCCGGGCGGTTCGGGTCGCTCGGGCCGCTCGGGCGTGAGCGAGGGGCCGGGGGGTTCCGTCGCTCCTGAGAACATCCTGCGCAGACAGGCACAGCGGGAGTCCGCCGCCCGGACGTACGCGCGCTCGCTGCCCATCGTCCCCGTGCGGGCCCGCGGGCTCACCATCGAGGGCGCCGACGGGCGGCGCTACCTCGACTGCCTCTCCGGCGCCGGCACGCTCGCCCTCGGGCACAACCATCCGGTGGTGCTCGAAGCCATCCGGGGCGTCCTCGACTCGGGGGCCCCGCTGCACGTGCTGGACCTCGCGACCCCGGTCAAGGACGCCTTCACCACCGAGCTGTTCGCCAACCTGCCGCCCGCGCTCGCAGCCGACGCGCGCATCCAGTTCTGCGGTCCGGCCGGAACGGACGCCGTGGAGGCCGCACTCACACTGGTGCGCACCGCGACCGGACGCCCCGGGCTGCTCGCCTTCACCGGGGCCTACCACGGCATGACCGCCGGGGCCCTGGACGCTTCGGGCGGCGCCCCCGGCGTGCGGGTGACCCGGCTGCCGTACCCGCAGGACCTGCGCTGCCCGTTCGGAGTCGGTGGCCCAGAAGGCGCCGAACTCTCCGCGCGCTGGACGGAGAACCTGCTGGACGACCCGAAGGGCGGAGTGTCCGCCCCCGCAGGCATGATCGTCGAGCCCGTGCAGGGCGAGGGCGGGGTGATCCCCGCCCCGGACGGTTGGCTGCGCCGGATGCGCGAGATCACCGCGGCGCGGGGGATCCCGCTGATCGCCGACGAGGTGCAGACGGGCGTCGGCCGGACCGGTGCCTTCTGGGGAGTCGACCACGCCGGGGTGGTGCCCGACGTCATGGTCCTCTCCAAGGCGATCGGTGGCAGCCTGCCGCTCGCGGTGATCGTGTATCGGGCCGCCCTGGACGTCTGGGCCCCCGGCGCGCACGCGGGCACCTTCCGCGGCAACCAGCTCGCCATGGCCGCCGGTACCGCCACGCTCACCTTCGTCCGCGAGAACCGGCTCGCCGAGCGCGCCGCCGCCCTGGGGGAACGGATGCTGGCCGCCCTGCACGGCCTGGCCTGCGGCCATCCGTGCATCGGAGAGGTACGGGGCCGGGGCCTGATGATCGGCATCGAACTCGTCGACCCCGACACCGGGGCCGCCGCGCCGTCCCTCGCCGCTGCCGTCCGCCAGGAGTGCCTGGACCGCGGCCTGATCGTCGAACTCGGCGGCCGCCACGGCGCCGTGGTGCGCCTCCTTCCCCCGCTGACCCTGACCGACGAGCAGGCCGCGGCGGTCCTCGACCGTCTGGCCGACGCCATCCCGGCCGCCGCCCGTCGGACCCACTGACCCGCACCCCGAGGACCCGCGATGCCCGATCCGCACCATTCCACCCCCATCACGGAGAACCAGCCACTGTCTCCCGACCGGCCCGCCCCGCTGCCGCCGGGGCCGGCCCCGGCGCTGCCGAATCCGCTCCCGGACCACGAGGAGGCCGTCGCCCCGGGACAGACGTCAGCGTCGCCCGGCACCTCTGCGCCGCTGAGGGAGGTCGCGGAGCCGCCGTCCCCGACGCCGCCGCGGCCCGACGTCCACGAGGTACAGGGCTCGGGGTCCGCTGTCACCCCGCCGGCCCGGCCCGTGCCCGCCGAGGACGCACCGACCCCGCCCCCGGCCGGCACGCCTCCCCACGCCGACGGAGCCACGGCCGAGCACCCGAAGCCACGCCCGACGGGCGCACCCGGAACCCCCGGAGCCGGAGCCCCCGGAGCACCGGCCGAGCAGCTTCCCCCGGTGGCGGCCGCCAGCGGGACCGACGCCGGGGCAACGGCCACGGTGCCGCGGCAGAAGGACGGCACACCCCGGCCCCGTTCCGGATGGACGAGCCCCCTACGGCTGGAGCCGACCACACTGCCCGACCTGCTCAACCACCCCGACCCGGCCGTCGCCGCCGAGGCCGCGGCGGTGGAGAACCTGCTCCGCTGCTGGGTCCGCGAATCCGGTCTCGGCCGCCCCGACGGCCCCGCCGGAACCCCCCTGCGCATCCCCCTTCCCGCTTCCGGTACCGCCCTGCTCGTTCCCGTCCGCCACTGGTCCCACGCCGGCTGGCACCGGTTCGGTGCGGTCCGACTCGAAGGCACGACCGCCGCCGCACCCTCCCTCGACGCCGTCACCATCGCCGCGCTCATCGCCCGAGAAGGCACGAGCGGTGGCCGAGGCGCCGCCGACCTCGTCGGCCGGGTCGCCGACTCCGTGCGCCGCACCGCCGAATTCATCGCCGACCGGCGGGAACGCCCCACCGCCCCGGCCCCCCTGGGCGGGGACCGTTTCCTCACCGCCGAGCAGGCGCTCCTCCTCGGTCACCCCCTCCAGCCGGACCCGAAGAGCCGTGAAGGGCTTTCCGAGGCCGAGGTACGCCGCTACTCACCCGAACTCCACGGCTCCTTCCCCCTGCACTGGTTCGCGATCGACCCCGCGGCCCTCGCGAGCGAATCGGCCTGGACCGAGAGCGGCCGCCCCGTCTCCGCGCCACAGCTCCTCGGCCGACTCGCCCCCGGTCTCCCGCTGCCGGGCGGCACCACCCCCCTTCCCCTACACCCCTGGCAGGCCCGTGACCTGCTCGAGCGCCCCGCCGTCTCCGCCCTCCGTGACGCGGGACTTCTGTACGACCTCGGCCCACACGGCGAGCCCTGGTACCCCACATCCTCCGTGCGCACCGTCCACCGACCGGGCGCCCCCGCGATGCTCAAGCTCTCCCTGGGCCTGCGCATCACCAACTCCCGCCGCGAGAACCTCCGCAAGGAACTCCACCGCGGTGTCGAGGTACACCGGCTGCTCCGCACCGGCCTCGCCGAGCAGTGGCAGGCGTCCCACCCCGCCTTCGACATCGTCCGCGACCCCGCCTGGGTCGCCGTGGACGCGCCGGACGGAACCCCCGTGCCCGGACTTGACGCCCTGCTGCGCCACAACCCCTTCCGTTCGGGCGACGACCCGGTCTGCATCGCCGCACTCACCGCCCCCCGCCCGTGGCCCGGCCGGACCACCATGAGCTCCCGCCTCGCCGAACTCATCACCGGACTCGCCATCGCCACCGGCCACACCACGTCCGCCGTCGCCGCCGAGTGGTTCCTGCGCTACCTCGACCACGTGGTGCTGCCGGTCCTCGCCTTCGATGCGCTCGCCGGTATCGCCCTCGAAGCGCACCAACAGAACACCCTGGTGCTCCTCGACCCAGCCGGCTGGCCGATCGGCGGCCGCTACCGCGACAACCAGGGCTACTACTTCCGCGAATCCCGCCGCGCGGAACTGGAGCACCGGCTCCCCGGCATCGGCAGCGCCAGTGACACCTTCGTCTCCGACGCCGTCGCCGACGAACGCTTCGCCTACTACCTCGGCATCAACAACGTGCTGGGCCTCATCGGCGCCTTCGGATCCCAGCGGCTCGCAGACGAACGGGTCCTCCTCGCCGCCTTCCGCCGCTTCCTCGCCAAGGCCGCCGGCCTCGGCCCGCTCCCGGCACGGCTGCTCGACTCGCCCACCCTGCGCTGCAAGGCCAATCTGCTCACCCGCCTGGGCGGCCTCGACGAGCTGGTCGGCCCCGTCGACACGCAGTCCGTCTACGTCACCATCACCAACCCCCTTCACGATTGACGCGTCGGCGCCGACGCGGAGAAGAGCCCCCGATGCCCTCCACCGACACTTCAGCCCAAGCTCCAGCCGCGCGACCCGGCCACGACACACGCACCACCACCGGCGTCGTCGAAGTCGCCCGCGGAAGGCGCGCACAACGCCTCAATGCGGAGCTGTTGCCCCTGCTCGCCGAGGCCGACCTGCTCGATTCCCCCGCCATCTGGGGCAGCGTCACCACACCGGCCGGAGCCTTCCGCCTCGAACCCGTGCGGCCCGGCCGTGACCTGGAGCTACTCACCGGCTGGATGAACGATCCCGAAGTGTCCGCCTACTGGGAGCTCGCGGGCTCCGCCGCGGTCACTGATGCCCACCTGCGGGCCCAGCTCGACGGGGACGGCGGCAGCATCCCCTGCCTCGGACTCCTCGACGGCACGCCGATGAGCTACTGGGAGATCTACCGAGCCGACCTTGACCCGCTCTCCGGGCACTACCCGGCGCGCCCCCACGACACGGGTATCCACCTGCTCATCGGAGACGGCACGAACCGCGGCCGCGGACTGGGAACGGCTCTGCTGCGTGCCGTCGCCGACCTGGTCCTCGGCAACCGCCCCCGCTGCACACGCGTCGTCGCGGAACCGGACATCCGCAACACCCCCTCCGTATCAGCCTTCCTGAACTCCGGTTTCCGCTGCTCCGCGGAAATCGACCTTCCCGAGAAGCGGGCCGCCCTGATGATCCGGGAGCGGGTGCTGCGCAATCTCCTCTGAGTGCCGCCCCGCAAACCCCGACCGTCGTCGGCAGCTTCGCACCTCTCCCCTCGATAACTCTGCGTAACGAAGCAAAGTTCCCGACCTCCGAGGAGTCACGTGCCGAACTTCCCCGCAGCCCCCCACGCTGCCGACCCCGCCGGGCCGCCGTTGCCCCGGGACCTCTGCACGCCGCCCGAACTCAACCGCGGGACCTGGGGCCTCGCCGCCCGCCGGCTGCTTGCCAAGATGCTCGGCGAGTTCGCCTACGAGGAGATCATCCGCCCCGTCCCCGCACCGGCCACCGCAGGGGACGCCTGGACCCTGACCCTCGACGACGGCAGCAGCCTCGGCTTCCGCGCCCGGCGCCGCTCGTACGGCAGTTGGCACGTCACCCCGGACACGATCATCCTGACCCCACCGCCACCCTCGCCGACCGCACCGACAGCACCGATCGTGCCGGGCGCCCTCGGGAGCCCGACCGCACTCGAGGATCCGTACGCCTTCCTCATCCGGGCCCGGAACCTCCTGGGGCTCGACGGACCCACCCTCGGTCACCTCGTCCGCGAGCTCAGCGCCACCCTCACCGCCGACGCCCGACTCGACCACACCGCACTCACCGCCGACGTCCTCGCCGACCTCGACTACGCCGCCCTCGAAGGCCACCAGACCGGCCACCCCTGGCTCGTCCCCAACAAGGGCCGGATCGGACTCTCCGCCTCCGACACCGCCGCATGGGCCCCCGAGGCGCGCACCCGCCAGCGGTTGCCCTGGCTCGCCGCCCACACCTCGCTCGCCGCCTACCGCGGGACCGCCGGCCTGGAGGACCCCGCCCACCTCTACTCCGCCGAGCTCGACCCCGTCACCCGGGCCGCCTTCGACCAGTCCCTGCGCGACCGCGGCCTCGACCCGCTCCACTACCTCTACCTCCCGATCCACCCCTGGCAGTGGGACGAGGTCGTCCTCCCCCTCTTCGCCCCGGCGCTCGCCTCCGGCGCCCTGGTCCCGCTCCCCGCCGATCCCGACGTGCGTCTCCCGCAGCAGTCCGTCCGTACGTTCCTCAACCTCAGTAGGCCCGACCGGCACAGCGTCAAACTCCCGCTCTCCGTCTTCAACACCATGGTCTGGCGCGGACTGCCCAACGACCTCGCGCTCGCAGCCCCGGCCGTCACCGCCTGGATCCACTCCCTCCGCGACGGCGACCCCTTCCTCCGCGACGAGTGCCGGGTCGTCCTGCTCGGCGAGGTCGCCTCCGTCACCGTCCGCCACCCGGTCTACGACGCGCTCCCCGAGGTCCCGTACCAGTACAAGGAGCTCCTCGGCGCGATCTGGCGCGAGCCCCTCACCGGCCTGCTGGCACCCGGCGAGCGCGCCCGTACGCTCGCCTCCCTCCTCCACACCGACCCGCGCGGCCGGTCCTTCACCACCGAACTCGTGGCCCGGTCCGGACTGACCCCCACCGTCTGGCTCCAGCGCCTCTTCGCCGCCCTCCTGCCCCCACTGCTCCACTTCCTCTACCGCTACGGCACCGTTTTCTCCCCGCACGGCGAGAACGCCATCGTGATCTTCGACGAGTGCGACGTCCCGGTCCGGCTCGCGGTCAAGGACTTCGTGGACGACGTCAACATCACCGACGAACCGCTGCCCGAGCTCGAGTCCCTGCCCGACGAGGTCCGAGCGGTCCTGCTCACCGAGCCCGCCGACTTCCTGCCCCAGTTCATCCACTCCGGTCTGTTCGTCGGCGTCTTCCGCTACCTCTCGGCCCTGTGCGAGGACGGCCTGGGCGTCCCGGAGCGCGCGTTCTGGTCCCTCGTACGGGCGGAGATCCTCCGCCACCAGGCCCGCTTCCCGGAGCTCAAAGACCGCTACGAGCTCTTCGACCTGCTGGGCGAACGCATCGGACGGCTCTGCCTGAACCGGAACCGGCTCTACGAGGACGGCTACCGCGACCGGCCCGACCGTCCGCACGCCGTGCAGCACGGCACCGTGCCCAACCCCTTGTACCGGCCATGATTGCTCGCCGGTGCGCTCGCTGTCAGTGCGGCCCCGTAGGGTTGGGAGTGCTATGACGAAGCCCTCCCTCCCCGACCTGCTGCACGCCGCCGTCTCCGCCGTCGGCGGCACGGAGCGCCCCGGCCAGGTGGCCATGGCCGAAGCCGTCGCCGAAGCGATCGACGACAACTCCCACCGGCTGATCCAGGCCGGTACCGGCACCGGAAAGTCGCTCGGCTATCTGGTGCCGGCCCTCGCGCACGGCGAGCGCGTGGTGGTCGCCACGGCAACCCTCGCCCTCCAGCGGCAGCTCGTCGAGCGCGATCTGCCCCGGACCGTGGAGGCACTGCATCCGCAGCTGCGCCGCCGCCCTCAGTTCGCCATGCTCAAGGGCCGGTCCAACTACCTGTGCCTGCACCGCCTGCACGAGGGCGCTCCGCAGGACGAAGAGGACGGACTCTTCGACCAGTTCGAGGCGGCCGCGCCCACCAGCAAGCTCGGCCAGGACCTGCTGCGCATGCGCGACTGGGCGGACGAGACCGAGACCGGCGACCGCGACGACCTGACCCCTGGTGTTTCGGACAAGGCCTGGTCTCAGATCTCCGTCTCCTCCCGCGAGTGCCTGGGCGCCACGAAGTGCGCGTACGGCGCCGAGTGCTTCGCGGAGGCTGCCCGTGAGCGGGCCAAGCTCGCGGACGTGGTCGTCACCAACCACGCCCTCCTCGCCATCGACGCCATCGAAGGCGCTCCCGTGCTGCCGCAGCACGAGGTGCTGATCGTGGACGAGGCCCACGAGCTGGTCTCCCGGGTGACCGGGGTCGCCACCGGCGAACTCACCCCGGGCCAGGTCAACCGGGCCGTGAAGCGTGCCGCCAAGCTGGTCGACGAGAAGACCGCCGACTCCCTGCAGACCGCCTCCGAGACCTTCGAGCGGGTCATGGAGCTGGCGCTCCCGGGTCGGCTGGAGCAGATCCCGGAGGACCTCGGCTACGCGCTGATGTCCCTGCGGGACGCCTCGCGCAACGTGATCTCGGCGATCGGCGCGACCCGGGACAAGTCCGTCCACGACGAGGACGCGGTGCGCAAGCAGGCGCTGGCCGCGGTGGAGAGCATCCACGGCGTGGCGGAGCGGATCACCAACGGCTCCGAGTACGACGTGGTCTGGTACGAGCGCCACGACCGCTTCGGCGCCACCCTCCGCGTCGCCCCCCTGTCGGTGTCCGGCCTGCTGCGCGAGAAGCTGTTCGAGGACCGCTCCGTGGTCCTGACCTCCGCCACCCTCAAGCTGGGCGGCGACTTCAACGGGGTTGCGGCCTCGCTGGGCCTGTCCCCCGAGGGGGTCGAGGGCGACGACGTACCCGTGTGGCGCGGCCTCGACGTCGGCTCGCCCTTCGACTACCCGAAGCAGGGGATCCTCTACGTCGCCAAGCACCTGGCCACGCCGGGCCGCGAGGGGACCCGCGGCGACATGATGGACGAGCTCGCCGAGCTGATCGAAGCGGCCGGTGGACGCACCCTCGGTCTCTTCTCCTCCATGCGCGGCGCCAAGGCGGCCGCCGAAGAGCTGCGCGGCCGGCTCGACCATCCGATCCTGCTCCAGGGCGAGGAGACCCTCGGCGAGCTGATCAAGTCCTTCGCCGCCGATCCGAAGACCTGCCTGTTCGGGACGCTCTCGCTCTGGCAGGGCGTGGACGTGCCCGGGCCCAGCTGTCAGCTCGTGGTCATGGACCGGATCCCCTTCCCGCGCCCCGACGACCCGCTGATGAGCGCCCGGCAGAAGTCGGTCGAGGAGCACGGTGGCAACGGTTTCATGGCCGTTGCGGCCACGCACGCCGCGCTGCTGATGGCGCAGGGTGCCGGCCGCCTCGTACGGGCTTCGGGTGACCGGGGCGTCGTCGCGGTCCTCGACCCCCGGCTGGCGACGGCCCGGTACGGGAGCTTCCTGCGGGCCACGCTGCCGGACTTCTGGTACACCACGGACCGCAACCAGGTCCGCCGCTCGCTCGCTGCGATCGACGCCGCCGCTCAGACTGACGGCAAGTAGCGGGCGACCACATCTTCGCGAGCGGTGGTGGTTTGGCCGCAGAGAACAGGGCAACCCCCGGAACCGGCGCAGTGGGTTCCGGGGGCTGAATGGGGGCGGCGGGGTCAGACCCGACGCAGTACCGCGACGACCTTGCCAAGGATCGTCGCTTCGTCGCCGGGAATCGGCTGGTAGGCGGCGTTGTGCGGGAGGAGCCAGACGTGGCCGTCTTCGCGCTTGAAGCGCTTGACCGTGGCCTCGCCGTCGAGCATCGCGGCGACGATGTCGCCGTTCTCCGCGACCGGCTGGCGACGGACCGTGACCCAGTCGCCGTCACAGATGGCGGCCTCGATCATCGAGTCGCCGACGACCTTGAGGACGAAGAGCTCGCCGTCGCCGACCAGCTGGCGGGGGAGCGGGAAGACGTCCTCGACCGACTCCTCGGCGAGGATCGGGCCGCCGGCCGCGATCCGGCCGACCAGGGGAACGTACGACGCGGCGGGCTTGCCTGTGGTGTCCGTGGGCTGCGAGCTCGGCTGGTCGGAGCCTCGCACCTCGTAGGCCCGGGGGCGGTGCGGGTCACGGCGCAGGAAGCCCTTGCGCTCCAGGGCCATCAGCTGGTGTGCGACCGACGAGGTGCTGGACAGGCCGACCGCCTGGCCGATCTCCCGCATCGACGGCGGGTAACCCCGACGCTGCACGGAGTCGCGAATGACCTCGATGACCCTCCGCTGCCGGTCCGTGAGCCCGGAGCTGTCGGCGCGAATGCCTGGAGGTCGACCTGGCAGCGAGCGTGCGGGGCGTACTGCGGGCTCCGCATCCGGGTTCAGGTTTGCGTCGTTCATGGCATGCACCGGCTCGAGTCGGCTCTGGGAGCGGTTCTGGGCGGTAATGGCGGCACTGTCTGCGGTGGTGGTCACGTCGGCCCCTCTCGAAATGTTCTCCCTAGCTGGACAACGGTAGTAGCTTTCGAAAGGTTGCGCCAAACACACGTTCGAGTGAAAAATCGCAGATCGTCCTGCGTGGGCATATCAAGGGGTGTATGGACGATCGGTTCGTCGAACGTGGGTTCGGCCCGGCATTCGCCGCCTACGGTACCGTTCCCGGTCGGATCGCCGCTTTTGGGCCTGTGCCCAGTGTGGCACCAGGAGGCCGTGCGTCCGCCCATCGGACGCCGCGACACGCGAAGCCATGTAAATCCGCCACAACCCAAGATCTAGTGGTTGGATGAGCGCTGCCACCCAGAGGTTGTGGTCCTCGGGTCTTCCGGGGGCCTCGGCATCGCATATGCTTGTGGCTGCTTCACGAGCCCCCGACGGAGTCAGTCTCCGTCGTTCAGGGGCTCCGTGGGGTGATTCGATCGTGCCAAAAGGGAGGGTGAGGGAACCATGCACTGCCCCTTCTGCAGGCACCCCGACAGCCGTGTCGTCGACAGCCGCACCACGGACGACGGTACGTCGATCCGCAGGCGCCGTCAGTGCCCCGACTGCTCCCGTCGATTCACGACGGTGGAGACGGCCTCGCTGATGGTGATCAAGCGCAGCGGGGTGACCGAACCCTTCAGTCGCACCAAGGTCATCTCCGGCGTGCGCAAGGCGTGCCAGGGGCGGCCGGTCACCGAGGACGCCCTCGCCAAGCTCGGCCAGCGGGTCGAGGAGGCGCTGCGCGCCACCGGGAGTGCCGAGCTGACCACCCACGATGTGGGTCTGGCCATACTCGGCCCGTTGCAGGAGCTCGACCTGGTCGCGTACCTGCGCTTCGCTTCCGTTTACAAAGCTTTCGACACCCTTGAAGACTTCGAGACCGCCATCGCGGAACTCCGCGTATCGCGGTCTCATACCGAAGAGTGCGAGCTCGGTGGGACCGCCCAGGTCCCCGTGCCCGCCTCCGCCGCCGACTGATCGGACCATCCGTGCCGCGGCGCTCACGCGTCGTGATGCGGCCGGTCGGCCAGGCGAAGAGACGTAGACACAAGACACAGCACTGTGCCGCGGAATATCGATGGCACTTTAGGGCGTTTTTGCCCGCATATGGGAGGAAGCGGCATGACAGAGACGGCGAGCGGCTCGGCACGTGGTTCCCGCGCCAAGGGGACCAAGGCTGCCAAGGGCGGCCTGCGTATCGAGCGCATCCACACCACCCCGGGCGTGCACCCTTACGACGAGGTGAGCTGGGAGCGCCGTGACGTCGTCATGACCAACTGGCGCGACGGCTCGGTCAACTTCGAGCAGCGCGGTGTCGAGTTCCCCGACTTCTGGTCGGTGAACGCGGTCAACATCGTCACCAGCAAGTACTTCCGCGGCGCGGTCGGCACCCCGCAGCGAGAGACCGGTCTGAAGCAGCTGATCGACCGGATCGTGAAGACGTACACGAAGGCCGGCGAGGACTTCGACTACTTCTCGTCGCCCGCTGACGCGGAGATCTTCGAGCACGAGCTGACCTACGCCCTCCTGCACCAGATCTTCAGCTTCAACTCCCCGGTGTGGTTCAACGTCGGCACGCCCCAGCCGCAGCAGGTCTCCGCCTGCTTCATCCTGGCCGTCGACGACTCCATGGAGTCGATCCTCGACTGGTACAAGGAAGAGGGCATGATCTTCAAGGGCGGCTCCGGCGCCGGCCTGAACCTCTCCCGCATCCGCTCCTCCAAGGAGCTCCTCTCCTCCGGCGGCAACGCCTCCGGCCCGGTCTCCTTCATGCGCGGCGCCGACGCGTCCGCCGGAACGATCAAGTCGGGCGGCGCCACCCGCCGCGCGGCCAAGATGGTCGTCCTGGACGTGGACCACCCGGACGTCGAGGCCTTCATCGAGACCAAGGTGAAGGAGGAGGAGAAGATCCGCGCCCTGCGCGACGCGGGCTTCGACATGGACCTGGGCGGCGACGACATCACGTCCGTCCAGTACCAGAACGCCAACAACTCCGTCCGCGTGAACGACGAGTTCATGACGGCCGTCGAGAACGGCACCGAGTTCGGCCTGCGTGCCCGCATGACCGGTGAGGTCATCGAGAAGGTCGACGCCAAGGCGCTCTTCCGCAAGCTCGCCGAGGCCGCGTGGGCCTGTGCCGACCCGGGCATCCAGTACGACGGTGTGATCAACAACTGGCACACCTGCCCCGAGTCCGGCCGCATCACCGCGTCCAACCCGTGCAGCGAGTACATGCACCTGGACAACACGTCCTGCAACCTCGCCTCGCTCAACCTGATGAAGTTCCTGAACGACGACGGCAAGGGCAACCAGTCCTTCGACGCCGAGCGCTTCGCCAAGGTCGTCGAGCTCGTCATCACCGCGATGGACATCTCCATCTGCTTCGCGGACTTCCCGACGCAGAAGATCGGCGAGAACACCCGCGCCTTCCGTCAGCTGGGCATCGGCTACGCCAACCTCGGCGCCCTGCTGATGGCCACCGGCCACGCGTACGACTCCGACGGCGGCCGCACCCTCGCCGCGTCGATCACCTCGCTCATGACCGGTACCGCGTACAAGCGCTCCGCCGAACTGGCCGCCATCGTCGGCCCCTACGACGGCTACGCCCGCAACGCCGAGTCCCACAAGCGCGTCATGAAGCAGCACGCCGACGCCAACGCCCTCGCGCCGCGCACCGAGGACCTGGACAACAGCATTTGGGCCGCGGCCACCGAGGCCTGGCAGGACGTCCTGCGCCTCGGCGAGAAGAACGGCTTCCGCAACTCCCAGGCCTCCGTCCTCGCGCCGACCGGCACCATCGGTCTCGCGATGTCCTGCGACACCACCGGTGTCGAGCCGGACCTGGCCCTGGTCAAGTTCAAGAAGCTCGTCGGCGGCGGCTCGATGCAGATCGTCAACGGCACCGTCCCGCAGGCCCTGCGCCGCCTGGGTTACCAGGAGGAGCAGGTCGAGGCGATCGTCTCCCACATCGCCGAGCACGGCGTGGTCGTCGACGCCCCGGGCCTGAAGACCGAGCACTACGAGGTCTTCGACTGCGCCATGGGCGAGCGCTCCATCTCCGCGATGGGTCACGTCCGTATGATGGCCGCGATCCAGCCCTGGATCTCCGGCGCGATCTCGAAGACGGTCAACATGCCGGAGACGGCGACCGTCGAGGAGATCGAGGAGATCTACTTCGAGGCGTGGAAGATGGGCGTCAAGGCGCTCGCGATCTACCGCGACAACTGCAAGGTCGGCCAGCCCCTCTCCGCCAAGAAGAAGGAGGTGGAGAAGGAGGAGGTCACCGCCAAGGCGGAGGAGACCATCCGCGCCACGGTCGAGAAGGTCATCGAGTACCGCCCCGTCCGCAAGCGCCTCCCCAAGGGCCGCCCGGGCATCACCACCTCCTTCACGGTCGGTGGCGCCGAGGGCTACATGACGGCGAACTCCTACCCGGACGACGGTCTGGGCGAGGTCTTCCTGAAGATGTCCAAGCAGGGCTCGACCCTCGCGGGCATGATGGACGCCTTCTCGATCGCCGTCTCGGTCGGTCTGCAGTACGGCGTTCCGCTGGAGACCTACGTCTCGAAGTTCACGAACATGCGTTTCGAGCCGGCCGGCATGACGGACGACCCGGACGTGCGGATGGCGCAGTCGATCGTCGACTACATCTTCCGTCGTCTGGCGCTGGACTTCCTGCCCTTCGAGACCCGCTCCGCCCTCGGCATCCACACCGCCGACGAGCGCCAGCGCCACCTGGACACCGGCTCCTACGAGCCGCTCGAAGACGAGTTGGACACCGAGGCCCTGATGCAGGCGGCCCCGCTGGCCGCGGTCCCGTCGGTCCCGAAGCCGGTCGTGGCGGCCTCCGTCCCGGCCCCGAAGACGGCGCACAGCAACGCCGAACTAGTCGAGATGCAGCTCGGCGTCTCCGCCGACGCCCCGCTCTGCTTCTCCTGCGGTACGAAGATGCAGCGCGCCGGCTCCTGCTACATCTGCGAGGGCTGCGGCTCGACGAGCGGTTGCAGCTGAAACCAGGCGGAACCGCGCCCGATGCATCCTTGAGGATGTGCGGCTCAGGGCGCTGACCTGCACGTGAGAGAGGGTGCCGACCAATGGTCGGCACCCTCTCGGCGTTGTGGATCTACTGCTTGATGCACCTGCTCAAAGGACCTTCCCGGCCTCCGCCGCGGCCCGGGCCCGCTCGATCTCGTTGATGTGGGTCTCCGTCCACTGGCGGAGCGCAGTGATCGGCCCCGCGAGGCTCCGGCCGAGCTCCGTCAGTTCGTATTCGACCCGGGGCGGGATGGTGGGAAACACGGTGCGGGTGACGAACCCGTCGGCTTCGAGGCCGCGCAGGGTCTGGGTGAGCATCTTCTGTGACACGCCCTCGATGCGCCGACTCAATTCGGTGTACCTCAGGATGCCTTCGAGGAGGGCGTCCACGACCAGGATGGTCCACTTGCCGGAGATGTGATCGAGGACCTGGCGGGTAGGGCACTTCGCGGAGTAGACGTCGGCCGGCAGCCCGGACGATTCCACAGTGGTCTTCATGCGGGGAGAGTAACGCACTAATTAGTGCCCTCTTCCCGATGGAGAGTGACTCTCCAATAGTGAGTGACATGACGAGTCCAACGATGTCCGTCGCAGAAGCGATCCGTACCCGCCGCACCGTCCGCCACTACCTGCCAGCCCCGATCCCCGAGGCCACGCTTGACGCGCTTCTCGATCTCGCCGTCGAGGCCCCCACCAGCTGGAACCTGCAGGACCGGTCCATCGTCGTGGTATCCGGAGACGAGGGCCGTGCGGGACTGGCGTGGGCCACGGGGGGCCAGCCCCAGCCGCAAGAGGCCCCGGTCGTACTGGTCTTCGTCGCCGAGCCCCAGTCCTGGCGGGATGACCACAGCGACGTCTACGAGCAGGCCCGGCGCAGCGGAGCGTGGAACAACGAGTTCGTCGCGATGTTCTCCGTTGCGTCACGGGTGTTCCAGGAGGATCTCGACCAGCGGGGTTTGCTGCGGGAGTACGCGGTCAAGGACGCCATGATCGCGGCATCCTTCGTGATGCTCGCCGCGACGGAGATGGGCCTGGCGACTTCGCCCATGAACGGCTGGGACGAGGCGAAGGTGAAGAAGGTGATCGGGATCGACGGCCGTGACGACCTGGCCATCGCCCTGTTGGTGTCGGTCGGCCATCCGGCGCAGGACCAGCGCCATCCGGGTCGGCGTGCCCGGGAGCGCACCGTCTTCCGCGAATCGTACGGTGCCGGCGGAGCGGGGAACGCCGCACGCCAGGAGTAGGTGCACCACACCCATGTCATGACGCCACTGTTGTGCGTGTGTGAGCCGTTCAGGCGGGGTGTTCACGGTGACGCGGACACCCCACCACGCATGTCGCCGGCCCGCATTTCACCACCGCGGCTTCTCCGCCGCCGCGCGGGCCACCGTCGAGCACGTCACCGGGTCAGTGGGGGATGCGGCGGGACGGACGGGTGACCAGGTCCTCGCGGAACTCGGCGATCCGGGAATGGACCTGGCGCATCAGGTGGGTGTCCTCAATGCGATCCAGGTAGAGGCAGCGCGCGGCGAGCCCCGGCAGGTCGAAGGCGAAGTACAGGGACATCAGAGGGTTCACGAAGAGCTCGCTTCCCCGCGTGCGGCTGGTGAACTGCACGTCGCCGAAGGAACCCCGGACGGCCGCGGCGATCGAGCCGTTCACGATGCTGGGCCGGTCCGGGGTCTGCTCCTGGGCATGGGCCACCGCGTCCAGGAAGAGGGCGCCCTCCCTGGTGGCGCGCGGTATGGAAAACGCGCCGAGGTAGGCGCCCGCGCGCTCCAGCGCCGCGATATTCTCCAGCACCAAGCCGTGACTGACCCCGTGGTACGCGTCCACGCCGAAGCCCACCGATACGACGAGGCGCTGGGGCACGTCGTCCAGCGCGGCCAGTGCCGCGACGCTGGTGAGGTCCTCCTCGGGCGTGCCGAGGCCCGCTTCGTCGCCCCGCATCAGGATGTCCGTGCCGCCGTCGACCAGGACGATCGCATCGATGTGGTGGAGGTCGATCAGTTCGCGGTAGGCGGCGCGCAGCGGCTGGACCCCGGTCTGGGGGAAGGCGTACACGAGGGCCGGGTAGTCGTGCGCCTCCAGCCACTGGGCCAGCGTCCGCTCGGGGAAGTAGGACAGGTGGGGCGCGGAGTCGGGGGTGACGGTGGCCAGGTCGGGGGCCTGCCACGCCTCGGAGGGCAGTCCGGCGAGCGTGCTGAAGGAGAGGTTCGCGAGGTGGACCCGCTTGCCCTGGTGCATGAGGGACAGGGCCACGGGGAGGCCGGCGTAGATGTCGAAGCCGCCGCCCGCACCGGCGACCAGGATGTTTTCGGCGTCGGCGAGGCGGTCGAAAAGCGGGTTGGAGTGCAAGGCCGTCATGGTGATCATTGTGCGGGGCGCGCACGACGACGCGCCTGCGGATTTCACGGTAGTGCGATGGCCGGCGAGGCGGGGGAACGGGGAGATGGTCAGTCATGTGGAGCGGTGACGAGCTGGACCTGGACGCGTATCTGGACCGGATCGGACATCAGGGGGACCGGGAGGCGTCCGGGGAACTCCGTCCGGACCTCCGCACGTTGTACGCAGTGCACCGCGCCCACACCGCCGCCATCACCTTCGAGAGCCTGGACGTCCTGCTCGGCCGCCCCGTCGCGCTGGACCTCAAGTCGATCGAGGGCAAGCTCGTGCACGGCCGTCGCGGCGGCTACTGCTACGAGCAGAACTCGCTGCTGGCCGCCGCCCTGGAGCGGATCGGCTTCGAGGTCTCCGGGCGCGGTGCCCGCACCCGCACCCGCGGGGACTCCGTCCTCGCGGTGACACACGCCGTCCTCGTCGTCACCGTCGAGGGTGAACGGTGGCTGTGTGACGTCGGGTTCGGGTTCCAAGGGCCTCGGGAGCCGGTGCCGCTGGGACGACCGGGTGCCGATGTGCAGCAGGGGGAGTGGACGTACCGCGTCCGTGAGGAGGAGGACGGCGTTCTGGTGCTGTGCCTGCTGCGCGGAGACACCTGGCGAGACCTGTACGCCTTCTCCCCGCAGCACTACCGCCCCGTCGACTACGTCGTACTCAACCACTACAGCTCCAGCCACCCTTCCTCTTCCTTTGCCGGGCGGCTGATCGTCCAGCGCCCGGGAGACGGCGTCCGCCAGGCGCTCGTCGGGCGGGAACTCACCCGGCTGTACCCCGACGGCCGCGCCGAGCAGGAGATCGTCGGCCCGGACGACCTGCTCGCCGTGCTCGACCAGGAGTTCGGGCTTCGGTTGTCCGATCGGGACGCGGCAGAACTGGTGCGGATCCACCGCGCTGAGGACTGAACGGGGCCGCGCTTGGCCCGTACGATGGCGCAGTGCTGGTCAAGTGGATTCGCTGCACGGTGACGGACCGACGCGGGTTCGAGCGCGGGCAGCGAAAATGGGCGGGGCTGCCGGGCGAGCCGGGATTCCGGGGGCAGGGCGGCGGCTGGAGCCGGGGCCGGCAGGGGGTCGCGCATGTCTTCGCGTTCTGGGAGAGCCGTTCCTTCTACGACTCCTTCATGGCCCGCTCCCACGATCGGCTGGCCGCCTCCCAGAACGGCACCTACACCGATCTGCGGGTCACCCTCTTCGACCACCGCTTCGACGTGAAGACCGGCTTCGAGCCGCGCTTCACCGATGCCGACGTCGTACGGGTCGCGCACACGCGGGTCCGGGAGGGCCGGGTCGACCACTTCGCCCTCATGCAGGAGAAGGTGTGGAATCCGGCGATGGCGGGATCGCCCGGCATGGTCCGGGGCCTCTTCGGGGAGGCTCCGGGTCGGGAGTTCCTGGTCCTCTCCATGTGGCACGCCGCCGCCGAGCACGGCAAGTACCGGCAGGAGCGGGTCGAGCGGCTCTCCCTCCGTGCCCAGATCCAGGCCGATGTCGAGGCCCTCACCGGCGATGTCGTCGACCTCGAACCCTCCTGGACGGTATGACCGTACGACGACCGGCGGGGGGCGATCGGCGTGCCCGGTCGGCGGGCTGCCCGGCTGCCGAATAGGGTCGTGGGATGGTTCGACCACGGCGCATCGTCCTTGTCCGACACGGGGAATCGGAGGGGAACGCCGACGACTCGGTGTACGAGAGGGAACCCGACCACGCCCTGCGGCTGACCCCCACCGGGCGGGAGCAGGCGGCGGCGGCGGGCGTCCGACTGCGCGAGCTCTTCGGCACCGGGACGATCAGCGCGTACGTCTCCCCGTACCGCCGCACGCTGCAGACCTTCCGGGAGCTCCGGTTGGACCCGACGCGGGTGCGGATGCGCGAGGAGCCGCGCCTGCGCGAGCAGGACTGGGGGAACTGGCAGGACCAGAACGACGTACGACTGCAGAAGGCGTACCGCGACGCGTACGGACACTTCTTCTACCGTTTCGCGCAGGGCGAGTCGGGGGCCGATGTGTACGACAGGGTCGGGTCCTTCCTGGAAAGCCTCTACCGCAGCTTCGAGGCCCCCGACCATCCCGAGAACGTGCTGTTGGTGACGCACGGGCTGACGATGAGGCTGTTCTGCATGCGCTGGTTCCACTGGTCCGTGGCCGAATTCGAGGCCCTGTCCAATCCGGGCAACGGCGAATTCCGGGTGCTCCTGCTCGGCCCGGACGGCCGGTACCGGTTGGACCGCCCGTTTGAGCGGTGGACCACACCCGAGCCCTATGACCTGGACGGCTAGAGTGGCCCGCAATGACGCCTGATTCCACTCCCGAACGGCGCTACGCGCGCGCCATGGCCAGCCTCCGAGGGCTGGCGCTGGGTGACGCCCTCGGCTCCCAGTACTTCGTCCCCGTGAACTACCCGCTGCTCAAGCGGCGCGAGCTGCCCACCGGCGCCGAGGCGTGGCAGTGGACCGACGACACCGAAATGGCCTGCTCGGTGGTGGCCGTGCTGGCCGAGCACGGGCGCATCGACCAAGACGCGCTCGCGAGTTCCTTCGCCCACCACCACGATTTCGACCGTGGCTACGGGCCCGCGGTCAACCGGATGCTGCGTCTGGTGCGGGAGGGGCAGGACTGGCGCACGCTGGCCGCCGAACTGTTCAACGGGCAGGGCTCGTGGGGCAACGGCGCCGCGATGCGCATCGCGCCGCTCGGCGCCTGGTACGCCGACGACCCGGAGCAGGCCACCCACCAGGCGGAGATCTCCGCCTACACCACCCACCAGCACCGCGAGGCCGTGTGCGGGGCGATGGCCGTCGCAGCGGCAGCGGCCCTGGCCGCGAGCGCCGACGGTCCGCCGAAAGCCTCCGACCTGCTGGACGGGGTGATCGCACTCGTGCCGCGCAGCGCGGTGGGCGCGGGGCTGCGGCGCGCGCGGGACATGCTTGACTACGGCGACGCCACCACGGTCGCGGCGGTCCTGGGCTGCGGGCGGCGCACGAGCGCGCACGACACCGTGCCGTTCGCCCTGTGGTCGGCGGCGCGGGCGCTGGACGACTACGAGCGGGCGTTCTGGACCACCGCGCAGGTGGGCGGGGACGTCGACACGACCTGCGCGATCGTCGGCGGGGTGCTGGGCGCGCGCGGTGACGCCGTGCTGCCGGCCGCGTGGCTGGCGCGTACCGAGGCGCTGCCGGCCTGGCTGCCGGAGGTCGCTGCGGGCTGATGCCCGTGGGAGGGATCCGACGGCGGCACCGGGGAGTTCGCACGGTGTGGCACCTCGGGTGCGTTCGGAGCGTTCGATCAGTCCAGTGCCTTGGCCGCGTCCCGCGTCGCCGGTTCGTCCGACGTGCGGTGAACATCCCCCTCCGATTGTCACGGTCCTGCCACAGCACTCTTTTGATCCTGTTCAAAACTGCATCGTGCCGGCCTACTCTGTCCGCAGCGCCGCCCCAATGTGAACTCCGGGGCGGCCGATAGGGGAGGGAACCCGATGTCAGAGAACACCGGCGGGGCGAACGAAGCCCGGACCGACGACGCGGTCAACGCAGAAGCCACGGACGGGGATTCGCCCGCCAAGCCCCATCCGGCCGGTGGTAGACACACCGGCGTGGCCGGCCCACCGTCGGGGGCGCAGGCCGGCGCACCGCCGTGGGCGCAGGCCGGCGCAGTGCCCGGGAACCCCTGGCAGGTGCAGCAACGCTCGGCCAAGCCCTCTTGGGCCACTCTGGTGCGCCCCGCCGAGGCCGCCCCCATCCGGACCGCTACCCTCGTCGCCGTCCTCGCCTCCGGTCTCGCCACCGCGCTGCTGCTCGGCGACGGCATGGGCCCCGGCCTGCTGCTCGCGGTGGTGCCCGCCGTCGTCGCGGCATACGTCGCCGCCCGCGCGGCCCGCCGCAGCGCCCGTCCCTGGACCGTCGCCTGGGTGATCGGCTGCCTCGCCCTGCTCGCCGTACCGGCCCTGCGCGACTCCGCCTGGCCGGCCACGCTGGCGATCCTGTCCGCGGTCCTGCTGGGCGCGCTCGCCCTCCACGGCAGCCGCACCTGGCCGGGCGTCCTGCTCAGCCCGCTCGGGTTCCTTGACGCCGCCGTGTCCGGGATCGGCTGGCTGCTGACCGGGCTGCGCTCGCGTGGCGGGGTCAGCAAGGACCGCTGGCTGCCCGTGGCCAAGGCGACCGTTGTGGCCGGCGTCCTCCTGCTGCTCTTCGGCGCGCTGTTCGCCTCCGCGGATGCGGCCTTCGCCGATCTGCTGGGCGACTTGCTGCCCGACGTGTCGGTCGAGGACGGGCCGGTCCGGTTCGTGCTCTTCCTCCTCGGCGCCGTCCTCGCGCTCGCCGCGGCCCGCACTGCCGCGGCCCCGCTGCGCTGGGACCGGATCAAGGTGGCCCCGGGCAAGCCGCGCTCCCGCGTCGAATGGGCCCTTCCGCTCATCGTGCTCAACCTGCTCTTCGCCGGCTTCAACGCCGTCCAGTTGGCGGTCCTGTTCGGCGGCTACGACAAGGTCCTGCGGAGCACCGGGCTCACCTACGCCGAGTACGCCCGCCAGGGCTTCTGGCAGCTGCTCTGGGCCACCCTGCTCACCCTCGCCGTGATCGCGCTCGCCCTGCGCTGGGCCCCGCGTTC
Source organism: Streptomyces sp. NPDC091682 (assembly GCF_044756625.1). Lineage (NCBI taxonomy): Bacteria > Bacillati > Actinomycetota > Actinomycetes > Kitasatosporales > Streptomycetaceae > Streptomyces > Streptomyces sp. NPDC091682. The sequence goes on from NZ_JBIVTH010000009.1 coordinate 227,876, forward strand.
CGGAGCGGGCGACCGTCGCTTCGTCCGTGCCGTCCTCGGGGCGCTGTGCGCGCTGACGCTAGTCGTCGTCGCAGCCGCGCTGCGCCGGATGGACCTGTACGTGGAGGCGTACGGGCTGACCCGGCTGCGTGTTTCGGTGGCCGCGATGGAGCTGTGGCTCGGGCTCGTCATCGTACTGATCATGGCGGCCGGGCTGTTCGGTGGGCGCTGGCTGGCGCGCGCGTTCGCGGGCAGTGTGGCCGCGGCCGTCCTGGCCTTCGGCCTGCTCTCCCCGGACGGGATGGTCGCCGAGCGGAACGTGGCACGCTTCGAGGCGGACGCGAAGATCGACCTCTCCTACTTCCAGTCCCTGTCGGCGGACGCCGTCCCCGCCCTGGACCGGCTGCCCGAGCCGCAGCGGTCCTGCGCCCTGCGCGGGATCAACGACGAGATGGCCAAAGCCGGGGACGTCCCCTGGTACGCGATGAGCCTGGGCGAGTACCAGGCCCGGCAGATCCTGCGCGAGCGTCCCGTGACCGCCTCGTACGAGGTCTGCTCGCGCCTGGGTTCGTTCGGTAGCCGCGTCGAGTACTAGTCGACCCCACGGGGGTTCCGGGGGACGCGTACGGGGCCGGCTGCGGGGATCGTTCCCCGCACCCGCACCCGCACCCGCACCCGCACCCGCACCCGCACCCGGCCCCGTGCGGAAGGCCTCGTTCAGGCGGCCGGGCCGGCCTTCGCGGCGGCGCCGGCCAGGGCCTCCGGGTCGCTCTTGCGCACCCGGATCACCAGCAGGGCGGTGGCCAGGGCGAGGCCCGCCATGGCGACGGCGGCGTAGAAGGCGGTGGAGATGCCGTGGGCCAGGACCAGGTCGCCCCAGGGGTCGGGCAGGAAGCCGGTCTCCTTGAAGGCGGCGATCTGTTCGGGATCCGCCTGCGCCATGAAGGAGGGGACCTGCTGCGTGGCCTCGTCACGACTGGCCGTGCCGAAGACGGTGACCAGGATGGACAGGCCGAGCGAGCCGCCGACCTGCTGGCTTGCGTTGAGCAGCCCCGAGGCCGCACCCGCCTCCTTCGGCGCCACGCCGGAGACGGCGGTGAGGGTGAGGGTCACGAAGTTGAGGCCCATGCCGAAGCCGAACAGCAGCATCGGCCCGAGCACTCCGGAGACGTAGGAGCTGTCGGTCCGGATGAAGGTCAGCCAGGCCAGCCCGGTCCCGGTGAGCGCGGACCCGATGACCATGAAGGGCTTGGGGCCGAAACGCGGCAGGAAGCGCTGCGAGAGGCCGGCGGCGGTGATGATGGCGACCGTCACGGGCAGGAAGCCGAGCCCGGACTGGATCGGGGAGAACCCCAGCACGTTCTGCACGAACTGGACGATGAAGAAGAACATGCCGAACATCGCAGCGGCGAGACCGAGCATGATCACGTAGGTGCCCGTGCGGTTGCGGTCGGCGAACATGCGCAGCGGGATGATCGGCTCGCGGGCCCGCGACTCGATGACGACGAAGAGCGCGAGCAGGACGAGGGCCGCGGCGAACGAGCCGAGGGTGATCGCGTCGCGCCAACCCTTCTCCGCGGCGCTGATGAACCCGTACACGAGGGAGGCCATGCCGCCGGTGGAGGTGAGGGCTCCGGCGATGTCGAAGCGGCCGGGGTGACGCTCGGACTCGGTGATGTAGAGCGGGGTGAGGACCGCGATCAGCACGCCGATCGGCACGTTGACGAAGAGGACCCAGCGCCAGTCGAGCCACTCGGTCAGCATGCCGCCGGCCAGCAGGCCGATCGCGCCGCCTCCCGCGGAGACGGCGGCGAACACCCCGAACGCCCGGTTCCGCTCGGGGCCTTCGGCGAAGGTCGTGGTGATCAGGGCGAGCGAGGTCGGCGAGGCGATCGCGCCGCCCACCCCCTGCAGGGCGCGGGCCGCGAGCAGCTGCCAGGGCTCCTGGGCGAAGCCGCCGAGGAGGGAGGCCAGGGTGAAGATCAGGATTCCGGCCAGGAACACGCGGCGCCGGCCCAGGATGTCGCCCGCCCGGCCACCGAGCAGCAGTAGGCCGCCGAAGGTGAGGGTGTAGGCGCTGAGCACCCACGAGAGGTCGGTGGTGGTGAAGTCGAGGGCGCTCTGGATGTGCGGGAGCGCGATGTTCACGATCGTAGCGTCGAGGACGACCATGAGCTGGCACGCGGCGATGACGGCGAGCGCCACTCCGGGGCGCCCCGCCCGGCGCGCCGCGCCCGGTATCCGGGGTGTGGCGAGTTGAGAGCTTGTCACTGAGGATCCCCCCAAAGTGAAATAGTGAACGCATTCGTTCACTGCGGGACCACGGTAGGAGCCGCGCCTTAGTGAACGCAAGCGTTCACTAAGGCTGAAAATGCGTGCGTCGAACGCGCAAGCCGGTCGGAGGTGGGGAAGATGGTGGGTTCGCGCTGGTCAGCGGCGTCGCCTGGGCGCAGGCGGGGGCCGGAGCTCGAACGGGCGATTCTCGACGCCGCGTTGGAGCAGCTGAGCACGGTCGGCTGGAACGCGCTCACCATGGAAGGTGTCGCGTCCGGCGCGCACACCGGCAAGGCCGCGCTCTACCGTCGCTGGCCGTCGAAGGTGGACCTGGTGGCTGATGCGCTGCGGAGCGGTCTGCCGCGTATCGGTGACATTCCCGACTCTGGTTCGATCCGCGAGGACCTCTATCTGCTGTGTGTGAGCACGCGGGACGTCATGCACTCGCGCGCCGGGCAGGCCCTGCGGTCGGTGCTTCACGAATGCGATCACATGCATGTCGATCGGTTTCGCGGAGTCATCTGGTCCGGTCTGCACGAGCCGGCCCAGCGTCTGATCAGGGAGCTTGTGGAGCGTGGAATCGGGCGGGGTGACGTACGGCCGGACGCTACTGGTCCGTTTGTTGTGGATGTCATTCCGGCCATGCTGATGTATCGCGCCAAGGTGTGCGGAAGCGAATGGGGAGATGCGGACATCGCGGCGCTGATCGACGAGGTCATGGTGCCGCTGCTCAGGGTGTGAGACGTGGCGGGGGCGGTCCGGGGCGCGCGGAGCGGGGTTCGCGTCCGATCTCGGGCGGGTCGGACCGGGGCGGGGGTGTGCAGTGGGCCCGGGGCGGCGTAACCTTGCTGGCGCCATGCCGTACGAAGCACCCACCCACACCGTCGAACGCTCCCTCCGTGCAACCACCGGCGCCAAGGTCATCGCCGGGGTCGACGAAGTCGGACGAGGGGCCTGGGCCGGACCCGTCACCGTGTGTGCGGCGATCACCGGCCTGCGCCGGCCGCCCGCCGGGCTCACCGACTCCAAATTGCTCACCCCCAAGCGGCGCGACGCCCTGCTCGATGTCCTGGAGGACTGGGTCACCGCGTACGCACTCGGGCACTCCTCGCCCGAGGAGATCGATGAACTGGGGATGACGGCCGCCCTCCGACTGGCGGCGGAGCGCGCGTTGGAGGCGCTGCCGGTGCGGCCCGACGCGGTGATACTCGACGGCAAGCACGACTATCTCGGTTCGCCCTGGCGGGTCCGTACGGTGATCAAGGGCGACCAGTCCTGCATCGCCGTCGCCGCGGCCTCGGTCATCGCCAAGGTCCGCCGCGACCGCATGATGGCCGAGCTCGGGGAACGGGGCGGTGGAATCGAGGACTTCGCCTTCGCCGCCAACGCCGGGTACCCCTCGCCCGTGCACCGGGCGGCGCTGGAAGAGCTGGGACCCACCCCCTACCACCGGCTCTCGTGGTCGTACCTCGACGCGCTGCCGCGGTGGCGCCATCTCAAGAAGGTGCGCCGGAGCGAGGAGTCGATGGAGCTGGAAAACGGAGGCCAACTCGGCTTCGATTTCTGATCGCACGCGTGTGCCACCAACCGGTACGTTTCGTACCGGTGTTTGATAGATGTCAACTCATGCCTCTCACCCCCGCCATCGAGGAGCCTCAGATTCACGAGAGTGCCCAGGGTCCCCGCGTCACGCCGGCCGCGAGCCGCACCGCGCAGACCCCCCGCCCCGTACCTGGTCCGCGTCCCGCCGCCGTACCGCGGCCCGGTCGCCCCGGTCCCGCCCGGCCCGCACCGCCCGCACAGCGTGCGCCGCAGGCCACCCCCGGACCCGTTCCCGCGGCTCCTGCCGCTGCCCCCACCGCGCCGTCCGTCTCCGCGGCGGTGCCGCAGATCCAGCTGATCCCGGCCTCCGCCGAGGGCGCGCTGGACGCGGCCGAAGAGGCCGTCGACCTGCTGCTCGACACCGGGCGCGCGCCCGGTGACATCCTGGTGCTCACCAGTGGCGACCCGCACCCGTGGGCCGCGCACGAGCTGTCCTTCGGCGAGGCCGCGTACTGGGCCCTGCACGACGCCGGGGACGACGTCTTCTACGCGGATGCGGCGCAGGCCCAGCGTGCCGCCGGCCGTCCCGTCGTGGTCTTCGCGGCCAATGGCGGAGCGGTCGACACCGTCGCGGGCGCCCTGCCGGTCGCGCTCACCCGGGCGGGTGCGCTGCTGATCGTGTGCGGTGACCCGCAGCAGATCAACTCCGTTCTGGGTGCGGGCGTCTGACGCCCTGCACCCAGAACGGGCGAGGGGCGGGGCGGGCCACGGGCCGGCCCCGCTGAAGCCTGCGCCGGGGTCCGAGTCGGAGCCCGAGGCCTGATCCGCCGTACGCCCGTTCCTGGGTGTACGGCCGTGAGGCATGCCCGCATGCAAGGCGGCGACCGTGCGGTGGTACGCGGGTGGCAGCCGCCCGGGCGCGGCCGGACACACGGGCGCGTGCCTTGGCCGTGGGGGTCCTCCAGGGTCAGCGCGCGGCGGTCCGCCGCAGGGCTTCGACCGCGCCGCCCCCGGTGTGTATGGCCAGCGGAGAGAATTCGGCCACGGTGTCGCCCAGGCGCTGCGGCCGCGAGTCGGAGCTCGGGCGCCGCCCGCCACGGCCCTCGCCCACCACCTGCCAGCCCCCGCGGGTCAGCGTGATGTACGCGCCGCAGCGCAGGCCGTGCAGGGTGCAGGCGTCCCGCAGCCCCCACATCCACGCCCCGTCCTCCTCGGTCCACTGCTCATCGCCCTCGCGGCAGTAGAGCAGCACCGCCGTCCGCACCGGGGTCCGTCTGCGCAGGTCGTGCGGCAGGACCCGGCGCAGCCGGGACAGCAGGGCGTTGCGGTACTCCCAGCCGTCGGCCGAGGTCGACCTCTGCACGAAGGAGGCGCTCGCCACGAGCTGCTCCTCCGGGCCGAGGACGGCGATGACCGCAGTCGAGGGCACGGGGCTGTGCCGGGAGTGCAGCCCGCTCACGATCTCGCGCGGATTGCTGAGCAGCGGAATGCCCGCCGCTGTCCATTCCGCGGGTTCCAGCAGTCTGCCGTGCCGGCTTGTGCCACCGGTGGCTGTTGCCAGGGACGTGGTCGGGGGCGGCGCGAATCCGAAGGTCACGGTCCTCCCTTCGGGTACACGCCCGCGAACGGGCACGGTGGAGTCAGGGCGCGCCGCAGCGCGGCCCAGGAGGGTGCCGAGGAGCCGAGCGGGAGCACCCCAATTCTCGCGTGGCTTCTGAGCATGCGGCAACGAGCAATTGACGCCGCCGACCGGAATTCGCCGGTATGCCGTTCATATCCTTGCCCCGCCACGCCGAAGATGACGCATTCGACTAGCCCTGAAGCGCCAGCACCAGCGGGAACACCTCCTTCGCGCCTGCCCGCCGCAACAGCCGGGCAGCCACCGCGATGGTCCACCCGCTCTCCGTGCGGTCGTCGACGAGCAGCACCGGGCCCGCGGACTGCGCCAGCGCATCGGCCAGCGCCGGAGGCACGGTGAGGGCTTGGTGGAGCCCCCGCACCCGCTGCGCGCTGTTCGAGGACACCGACCCGAACTCCGGAGCCTGTTCCGTGTGGGCGAGCGCGCCGAGCAGCGGCATCCGCCCGATCTCCGCGATCCGCGCGGCCAGCGAACCGATCAGCTGGGGGTGGCTGCGCGAAGGCAGCGCGACCACGCCCACCGGCCGGGCCGGTGCGTCCGGCGCTCCCGAGGCCCAGCCGCCGGGGCCCCGGGCCCAGTCGGCGAGCACTGCGACCACGGCCTGCGCCACATCGTCCGGAACCGGCTGGTCGGGAGCCTGCGGGGCCAGCATCGGGCGCAGGCGGTTGCCCCATCCGATGTCGGACAGCCGGCCCAGCGCCCGGCCCGTCGAGGCCTGCTCCCCGACGGGGATGCGCCCCTTGAGGTCGACGCCGACCGCCGCGAGCCCGGTCGGCCACATCTTGCGCGGCTCCAGTTCCACGCCCGGGCGGCCGAGTTCACCGCGCGCGGTGTCCAGCGCGGTGGTGGACACCTCCGCGGTGAACCGGGCTCCGGCGCAGTTGTCACAGCGGCCGCAGGGCGCTGCCTCCTCGTCGTCGAGCTGGCGGCGCAGGAACTCCATCCGACATCCGGTGGCCGCGGCGTAGTCGCGCATGGCCTGCTGTTCCGTGGCTCGCTGGCGGGCGACCCACGCGTAGCGCTCGGCGTCGTAGGCCCAGGGCTCGCCCGTCGAGGTCCAGCCGCCCTTGACGCGGTGCACGGCGCCGTCGACGTCGAGCACCTTGAGCATGGTCTCCAGTCGGGTGCGGCGCAGATCGACCAGCGGCTCCATGGCGGGCAGCGACAGCGGCCGGCCGGCCTGGGCCAGGACGTCGAGCGTGCGGCGCACCTGCTCCTCGGGCGGGAAGGCCACCGAGGCGAAGTACTGCCAGATCGCCTCGTCCTCCCGGCCGGGGAGCAGCAGGACCTCCGCGTGCTCCACGCCACGGCCGGCGCGGCCCACCTGCTGGTAGTAGGCGATGGGGGAGGAGGGCGAGCCGAGGTGCACCACGAAGCCCAGGTCGGGCTTGTCGAAGCCCATCCCGAGGGCGGAGGTGGCCACGAGTGCCTTGACCCGGTTCGCCTGGAGGTCGTCCTCGGCCTGCTGACGATCGGCGTTCTCCGTTTTGCCGGTGTACGAGGCCACGGTGTGCCCCCGGTGGCGCAGGTAGGCGGTGACCTCCTCGGCGGCCGCCACGGTCAGCGTGTAGATGATCCCGGAGCCGGGCAGGTCCCCGAGGTGGTCGGCGAGCCAGGCCAGCCGGTGCGCCGCGTCGGGCAGGGTCAGTACGGCCAGGCTCAGGCTCTCGCGGTCCAGAGGGCCGCGCAGCACCAGAGCGTCCGTACCGGCCCCGGTGCCGAGCTGTTCTGCGACGTCGGCGGTCACGCGGGCATTGGCCGTGGCGGTCGTGGCGAGCACCGGGACACCCGGCGGCAGGTCGGCCAGCATGGTGCGCAGCCGGCGGTAATCGGGGCGGAAGTCGTGGCCCCAGTCGGAGATGCAGTGCGCCTCGTCGACCACGAGCAGCCCGGTGGCGGCGGAGAGCTTGGGGAGGACCTGGTCGCGGAAATCGGGGTTGTTGAGCCGCTCGGGACTCACCAGCAGGACGTCGACCTCACCCGCCGCCACTTCGGCTTGGATGCCCTCCCACTCCTCGGGGTTGGCGGAGTTGATGGTGCGGGCGCGGATCCCGGCCCGGGCCGCGGCCTCGACCTGATTGCGCATCAACGCGAGGAGCGGGGAGACGATCACGGTGGGGCCGGCGCCGTTCGCCCGCAGCAGTGAGGTGGCGACGAAGTAGACCGCGGACTTCCCCCAGCCGGTGCGCTGTACCACCAGCGCCCGCCGCTTGTGCGCCACGAGGGCCTCGATCGCCCGCCACTGGTCCTCGCGCAGCCTGGCGGCGCCCGTGGGGTCGCCCACGAGACGGGCTAGTACGGAGTCGGCCGAGGACCTCAGGTCTGCGTTCATACCCCCATGCAACCCGATGCCTCCGACATCGCGCCAATGCTGCTCCGGGCCTGTGGACGGCGGCGGTGGGAGTTATCCACAGGGCTTTCGGGATCGGATCGGGCGCGGGACCTTCGTGGCATGACGAACAACCACGAATCGCGCACCCCGTCCGACCGGCCCTCCACCAGCCCGGCCGGAGCCACCACCGGACCCCAGATCACCCTGCGCGGCCCGGCCGAACTGGCCGACGCGCTGCCCTACATGCTCGGCTTCCACCCGACCGACTCCCTCGTCATGGTCGCCGTGCACGGCGAGGGCGGGCGCTTCGGCGGCCGGCTCCGCGTCGGTATTCCCAGCTCGTCCGCAGAATGGGAGGACACCGCCCGGCAGGTCGCCGAATGCCTGATCACGGGAAGCGAACGGCGCGGCGGCAAGCCCGACGGCATCGTCGTGTACCTGTGCCAGGAGCCGGGCGAGGAGGAAGACGGTCGGCGGGTGATGACCAGGCTGCGGCCGCTCGCCCAGCGGATCCGGTTGGCCTGCGGCGCACTGGACGTGCCCGTGCTGGAGGCCCTGTGCCTGTCCGCAGGACGGTTCTGGTCCTACGTATGCCCCGACGAGCGGTGCTGTCCGGCCGGGGGCAGCCGGCTGGCCGCGGTCGGTACCTCGGTGCTGGCGGCGACGGCCACCTTCGCCGGACTCCAGGTCCGGGGCTCCCTCAAGGAGATCGAGAGCAGGATGGCACCGCTGCGCGGGGCCGTGGCCGAGGAGGCGGAACGGGCCCTCGACCGGGCCGCGGCGGCCCTGATGCCCAGGATCCTCGACGGGGCCACCCGCGAGGAGGTCGGCGCCGAGACCATCGCCCTGGCACGGACCCTGATGCGGCGCCTGACGCTGGCACCGCCCGTAGAGGGCGGGGCCCATGCGGACGACTGGGACGATGCGCTGCTTGGCCACGACGAGGCCGCCTCACTGATCCTCGGCCTCCAGGACCGCGAGATCCGGGACATCGCGGCCGAATGGATGGAGGACGAGGACGCGGCCCCGGCCCTGCGGCTGTGGCGGGCCCTGGCCCGGCGCTGCATCGGGGCCTACGGGGAGCACGCCGCGGCCCCGCTCACCCTCGCCGGCTGGGTCTCGTGGTCGACGGGGGACGAGCCGACCGCCCGGATCGCCTTCGGCCTGGCCCTGCGGGCGGATGCGGAGTACCGCTTCGCCCAGCTGCTCCACCATGCGTGCAACGAAGGGATCGACCCCGAGGGGCTGCGGCAGTGCCTGCGGGAGGAGCGGCGCCGCCGGGAGCCCCGGCGGCGCTCCTCGGCCGGTACCCGTCCTCCCGGCCGACGGGGCCGCACGACCCCCCGCCGGGGGTCCCGCCGCACTGCGGGGAGCGGACAGTGAGCGCGCACCGGTTCACGTCGTCCGGCGGTCCGGTGCAATCGCTTCGGTACGCGCTGGGCCCGCCCCGGCGGCGGGGGCTTCGCTTCGGGTACGCCCGGACGGGGCCCGGGCCCGTGACCCGGGCGGGGGTGGGGGCGTTCAGTTGGGGGGTGGTGCGGCCCCGGCCGCGCCGCCGCCCAGCTGAACCGACCGGAGCGCAGACAAGGCGACACATGTCCCTCCCCGCACCTCCCCGTCCACCCGGCGCGCCCGCCGCCCGTAGGTCCGAACTGCCGCCCGTGCACGGCGCCGTCATCTGCGTCGCCGCGCCCTGTCTGGTCATCTCTCCGGAGCACGGACAGCTGACCGGGCACGGGATCGACGGGATCTACCGGTCCGGGCGCCGCCTGCTCTCCCGCTGCGTACTGCGTCTCGGCGGCCGGGATCCGGTCGCCGTGCAGGGGCGAAGCCTCGCCGCCGACCGGGCCGTCTTCACCGCTACCGTGCGCACCGGCGCAGAGCCCGGCCCCGACCCCGACATCGGTGTCGAAAGGGTCCGGCACGCGGACGGCACCGAGCGGATCACCCTGCGCAGCTTCGCGGCCAGGCCGGTACGCCTGCCCGTGGAGGTGCTGCTCGGCACCGACCTCGCCGAGCTGGCCGCCGTGGCCGCCGGGCGGGCCGGGCCCGAGCTGCCCGCCGGGGTGCACGCCGCCGGGCTGCGCTGGAGCACCGGCGAGGCGCAGGCCGTGACCGCAGCCGACCCGCCGCCGGACGATGCGCTGGCTTCGGCGGGGCTGTTGCGCTGGCAGTTCGAACTGGCTCCCGGCGAATCCCGCACCATCGAACTGCGGACCACCCCGCACCGGGTGGGGCGGGCCCCCGCCGGGCAGGTGGCCAACCCGCTGGCTGCCGCCCGGGCCGAAGGGGACGATCCGAGGGCCGAGGCATGGTTTCGGACCAGCGTCCAGGACCTGGGCGCGCTGCTCCTGCGCGACTCAGAGGAGCCGGGCGACGCCTTCGCCGCGGCGGGAGCGCCCTGGCGGCTGGGTCTGGCCCCGGCGGAATCGCTCTGGGCCGCCCGGATGGCGCTGCCGCTCGGAACCGGTCTCGCCGCGGCCACCCTGCGCATTCTTGCCCGGACCCAGACCGAAGGGGGCGGACCCGACCTCGGGAAGATCCCGGGCCCGCTACGCGGAGCGGGAGCGCAGCTTCCACCGGGGTGCACCGGCACCGAGGCGACCCTGGCCTTCCCCGCGGTGCTGGCCGAGGCCCGGCTGTGGGGCATGCCCGAAGAGGAAGTGGCCCGGCTGCTTCCGGCCGCCGAGCGGTGCCTGCACTGGCTGCGCAGCGCGCTGGGGGAGGACGGTTTCCTGGCCGATCCCGACCCGGGTCCGCGTCGCTGCGAGACCCAGGCCCACGCCCATCGGGCCGCCGTGCTCGGCGCCGATCTGCTCGCCGCCTATGGACGGCCCGGAGCCGAGGAGTGGCAGGAGCGGGCGGTCGCGCTGCAGGAGCGGTTCCGGGCCGGGTTCTGGATCGACGGTCCGGACGGCGGCCGGCCCGCTTCGGCCCTCCACCCCGACGGGAGGCCGCTCCCACGGCTGACGGGAGCCGCCGCCCACCTGCTCGACACCGGACTGCTCAGCGGCGGCCGGCTTGCCCCGGGACTCCTGGACCGCACCCGCGCCGAGCAGCTGGCCCGGCTACTCGGAGCCCCCGCCATGGATTCCGGATGGGGGCTGCGGAGCATGGCCGTCAAGGAGCCGGGACACAACCCGTTCGGCCACCGCTCGGGCGCCGTGCGGGCGTACGAGAGCGCGGTGGCCGTGGCGGGCCTGGCCCAGGCCGGCTTCGAGAAGGAGGCCACCGGCCTGCTCGGCGGCCTGCTGGACGCGGCCGAGGCCTTCGGGTACCGGCTGCCGGAGATGTTCGCGGCCGAGCAGCGGACCGCGGGCAGCGCCCCGGTGCCGCACCCGGCGGCCTGCCGCCCAGCCGCAGTGGCCGCGGCGGCCGGGATCCACGCGCTGACCGCCCTCGCCGGGATCCGCCCCGACGCCCCCGCCGGCACGGTCGCCCTCGCGCCGCTCCCCGGAGCCCCCCTGGGCGGGCTCAGACTCTCGGGCCTACGGGTGGCGGGGGAGCCCTTCGCCGTCCGGATCAGCCGGCTCGGCCTCGGCATGGTGGAGGAGGCGGCCGATGTGCTCCAGTTGGGCGGTTGAGCACGCTCACCCCGTTCAGGCCGGATCCTCCGATCGATCGGAAGCCCCCCGCCGTCGGGGTACTGCCTTCAAGGTCACCAAAGCGCTGTTTATCGTCAGGCAGACGACTATGATCGCGGCATGTCGCCCTACGACCCGTCGGCCTATCCGCCCTTCGCCGTCACCGTCGACCTGGTCGTGCTCACCGTGCGGCGCCACGCGCTCTGCGCGCTGGTCGTCCGGAGAGGTGAGCAGCCGTTCCAGGGGAGCTGGGCGCTGCCCGGAGGCTTCGTCCGCGGGGACGAGGACCTGGCGGGGGCCGCCGCCAGGGAGCTCTCCGAAGAGACCGGCCTGTGCGCGCACGACCCCGCCCTGCCCGGCGCGGGCAACGGGGCGCACCTCGAACAGCTGGCCACCTACGGCGATCCGAAACGGGATCCGCGGATGCGTGTCGTCAGTGTGGCGCACCTGGTGCTGGCTCCGGACCTGCCTGCGCCCCGAGCCGGGGGCGACGCCAACAGCGCGCGCTGGGCCCCGGTCGACGAGGTGCTGGCCGACACCGACGAGGCCTCCACGGGGCTCGCCTTCGACCACGCCCGGATCCTCGCCGACGGTGTCGAGCGGGCCCGCTCGAAGATTGAGTACTCCTCGTTGGCCACTGCCTTCTGCCCGCCGGAGTTCACCGTCGGCGAGCTGCGCCGGGTCTACGAGGCGGTCTGGGGCGTGTCCCTCGACCCGCGCAACTTCCACCGCAAGGTCACCGGCACTCCCGGATTCCTGGTCCCGGCCGGAGGTACGACGACCCGTCAGGGCGGGCGTCCGGCGCAGTTGTTCCGGGCGGGCGGGGCCACCCTCCTCAACCCGCCGATGCTGCGTCCGGAAGTCTGACACCGCGGCGCACGAGGTATCGCCGGCAGAGGTGGGAACGTCGTGCGCGATCCCGGTACCGGATCTGATCCCAAGATCCGGGCCGGTACCGGGTCCGGACCCGCCGTCCGTGCGGGGCCCGGCGGCAGTATCGGCATTCCATCGGACCGGTTGCGCTGAATATCGGACATATCGCGTTATCTTGCTTGCGGTACCCACCCTGCCGCTGAGCGGTCTCACCCCCCGCGAGAGAAGCGATGCTCCAGGCCATCGGACTCACCAGCAAGCCCCGCCCCGACGCCCCGCCCCTCGTGGACGACCTCACCTTCGAGGCCCGCCCGGGGCACGTGACCGCCCTGCTCGGCGAGCCGGGATCGGGCAAGACCACCGCACTGCGGCTCATGCTCGAACTCGAACCGGGCCGCGGCGTCACCTACTTCCGCGGCCGTGCGCTGCACCGGATCCCGCACCCCGGCCGCGAGGTCGGAGTGCTCCTCGGAGACGTTCCCGGCAACCCGGCCCGGACCGTCCGCAATCAGCTGCGGATGCTCTGTGCCGCGGCCGGGGTGCCGGCTTCCCGGGCCGACACCATGTTGGAGGTCGTCGGCATCGCGGGACTGCGGGACCAACGGCTCGGCTCGCTGTCGCTCGGCATGGAGCGCCGGGTCGCACTGGCCTCGGCGCTGCTCGCCGATCCGTGCACCCTGCTGCTCGACGAGCCGGGTGCCGGACTCTCCCCCCGCGAACGCGGCTGGCTGCACGGTCTGCTGCGTGGCCACGCCTCCCTCGGTGGCGCGGTGCTCTTCACCACCGACGACGCCAAGGAGGCTGCCCGTAGCGCCGACCGCGTCGTCAGCATCGAGGCGGGCCGGCTCGTCGCCGACCAGGACGCGGCCGATTTCGCCCGGACCAGGTTGCGACCGAGGGTCGCCGTGCGCACCCCGCACGCGGCCCGGCTGGCCGACGTACTGGGCCGGGAGGCCAGGGCCGCCCGACGCACGGTGGAGATCGTCGCCGAGAGCGGCAGCCGCCTGTCGGTGTACGGCAGCAACTGCGCCGAGGTCGGCGAGGCGGCGTTCCGGCACGGCGTGCTGGTCCACCAGCTCGCCGACGAGACGGGTGACGCCGGTGCGCCGACGGCGCCCGTTCCGGCCGCGCGCACCGAGGCCGGAACGTCACCGGAGCCCGACGCGGACCGCACCCGGGCCGTCGCCGAGGCATCCGCCGAACACCCCCGGCAGATCCGTTCCGGGCGTCCGGCCTCGGCCGTGCGCCGGGTGGGCGGCCCGCTGCGGCCCCTGCGCTACGAGTTGCTCCGGGTCTTCGGGACCGCCACCCCCGTCCTCACCGCCGCCCTCGTCGTCGCCGTCTCCGTCCTCACCGCCCTCGTATTGGCCCGCACCGGGCAGACCCCGCAGAACCGGCTGCTCGCCGCCTGGCCCGAGCTACTGCCGCTACCGCCCGCCGCCCTGGGCGCGGGGCTGCTCGGCGCCCTGGCCTTCGGCGAGGAGTACCGCTACCCCGCACTCGCCGCCGACCGGGGCACCGTGCCCCGCCGGATGGGACTGCTCACCGCCAAGCTGGGCACCAGCGCTGCCCTCGCGCTGCTGCTGGGCGCCCTGGCGGTGGCCGCCGACGCCGCCGCCCTCGCCCTGGTCTTCGACAGCGGTCCGCTGCGCACCCCGGTGGAGTGGCTCTCCCCGGCCGTGAGTTGGGCCGGACTGCTCGTCGGCTGCTCCTGGGCCGGGGTACTGGCCTCAGGTGTCTTCCGGTCCGCGACCGCGGGAGTGGCCGCGGTGCTCGCCGTGCCGGTCATGGTGGTTCCGCTGGTGCGCAAGGCGCTGGAGGGCTCGTCCGCGTACCCGTCGACCGGGCTCGGGTCCCGCCTGCGCGGCCTGACCTGGGGGCAGTGGCCGCCGGAGGTCGACCGCCTGCTGGCGGGGGCCCTCCGAGTGATGGCCCAACCCGTCGGGACCGCACTGGTGTTGTCGCTGATGGTCCTGTTGTGCGCCTATGGGTTCACCGGACTGCGCAGCCGGGTCCGTTGGTGATCGTTCCGGTTCGGGAGGAGTCGAGGACGGGACCGTTGCGGTCCGTGTCACGTCAAGCGGACCGCAACTCCCCGCAAAACGTCCGGTTCTTTACGATAAGTCGTCAATTGCGTAGGTGGCACCGATCACCCTTTCGTGTGCTTTTCACCAAAGACCTCAAGGGTCATGGAGGCACGGCCGACAAAGGATTCGTGAGTACCCTTGCGCACACCATGATGACCGCCGCCCGCCACGCCGACTCCGGCCTCGCCGGCCCGGGCGAACTCGACCGCTACCCCTACGCGGAGACCCCCGGGTCCGACCGCGCCGGAGTGCCCCACTGGGACGGTGCCGACGTCGAGTTGAGCCGCGTGGGCCGCCGAGCGGCAGGCAGCCGTGGACGCGGACTGCACGGCCAACTCGTCCAGCAGCTCGGCCAGATGATCGTTTCCGGCGACCTCGGTGCGGACCGCCCGCTGGTCCCCGAAGAGATTGGCCAGCGCTTCGAGGTCTCCCGCACGGTCGTCCGCGAATCGTTGCGGGTCCTGGAGGCCAAGGGCCTCGTCAGCGCCCGCCCCAACGTCGGCACCCGGGTCCGCCCCGTCGCCGACTGGAACCTGCTCGACCCCGACATCATCGAATGGCGCGCCTTCGGTCCCCAGCGTGACGACCAGCGCCGCGAGCTCGGTGAGCTCCGCTGGACCATCGAGCCGCTCGCCGCCCGCCTCGCCGCGGGCCACGGCCGTCCGGACATCCAGCAGCGCCTCTCGGACATGGTCGAGATCATGGGGCACGCCCTCGGCCAGGGCGACGCGATCACCTTCGCGCGCGCCGACAACGAATTCCACGCGCTCCTCATCCAGGTCGCCGGGAACCGCATGCTGGAGCACCTCTCCGGCATCGTCACCGCCGCCCTCCAGGTCTCCGGCAGCCCGATCACCGCCTGCGACCGTCCGAGCGAGACCTGCGTCGCGCACCACGCGCGGATGGTCGAGGCCCTCGCCGCGGGTGACGCGACGGGCGCCGAGAACGCCATGCGCCAGCTCCTGACGGTTCATCCGGAGGTCGAGCGCGTGGTCCCCGCCCCGCGCGAGCACTGACGGGCGGACGCGCGGGGGCGAGGGGGTGCAGAACGTGTCGCCGGGCCCGGTCGGGTCCGGCGACACCGGTGTGAGGCCCCATTCGTGGCGGTTCGGTAAGCGTCGAGCACCGGGTACGACCACAGGAGCGGCACTCGTGCGTACGGGGTGTGACTCGGGCCACGAATAATTGGGCGTAACGCTCTGCGAGGTCACGCGATGACGTAAGAGGTGATGGCCGACGGAGGGAAGACAGCAGCCCTTGGGGGTGCTGTGCAGCTCCCCGGCCCCTGCCCGCGCCGCCGGCCCATCCCCGGTCGGTGGTCGTCGGCTCCGGTCCAGCACCACCAGGCCCGGGGTCGGAAGCCGTTCCCATCGTTCCGAGAGGTTGTTCGTGTCGGCCAGCACATCCCGTACGCTCCCGCCGGAGATCGCCGATTCCGAGTCTGTGATGGCGCTCATCGAGCGGGGCAAGGCCGAGGGGCAGATCGCCGGCGATGACGTGCGTCGGGCCTTCGAGGCTGACCAGATTCCTGCGACCCAGTGGAAGAATGTTCTGCGCAGCCTCAACCAGATCCTCGAGGAAGAGGGTGTGACGCTGATGGTCAGTGCCGCGGAGTCGCCCAAGCGCACCACCCGCAAGAGCGTCGCGGCCAAGAGCCCCGCCAAGCGGACGGCCACCGAGACCGTCAAGAAGACGGTGGCCAGGACGACGGCAGCGCAGCCCGCGGCCACTGCGGTTCCGGCAGCCGGGGCGGCGGACCCGGAGATCGTGGACGCGCTCGCGGGAGAGCCCGGGACGGAGCCCGCCGCCAAGAAGACGGCGGCGAAGAAGACGGCGGCCAAGAAGGCCGCGCCCGCCAAGAAGACCGCTGCCAAGAAGACGGCGGCGAAGAAGACCGCCTCCAAGAAGGACGCGGACGAGGCGGGCGAGGACGAGACCGCGGACGAGGGTCCCGACGCCGTCAAGGCCGAGGCCGAGGAAGAGGAGGAGGGCGGGGAGAACAAGGGCTTCGTCATCTCCGACGACGAGGACGACGCCCCCGCCCAGCAGGTGGTGGTCGCCGGTGCCACCGCCGACCCGGTCAAGGACTACCTCAAGCAGATCGGCAAGGTCCCCCTCCTCAACGCCGAGCAGGAGGTGGAGCTCGCCAAGCGCATCGAGGCGGGTCTGTTCGCCGAGGACAAGCTGGCGAACTCCGACAAGCTGGCGCCCAAGCTCAAGCGCGAGCTGGAGATCATTGCCGAGGACGGCCGTCGTGCGAAGAACCACCTGCTGGAGGCCAATCTCCGCCTCGTGGTCTCCCTCGCCAAGCGCTACACGGGCCGCGGCATGCTCTTCCTGGACCTGATCCAGGAGGGCAACCTGGGTCTGATCCGCGCGGTCGAGAAGTTCGACTACACCAAGGGCTACAAGTTCTCGACCTATGCCACGTGGTGGATCCGGCAGGCGATCACGCGCGCCATGGCCGACCAGGCGCGCACCATCCGCATCCCGGTGCACATGGTCGAGGTCATCAACAAGCTGGCGCGCGTGCAGCGCCAGATGCTCCAGGACCTGGGCCGCGAGCCCACCCCGGAGGAGCTGGCCAAGGAACTCGACATGACTCCCGAGAAGGTCATCGAGGTCCAGAAGTACGGCCGCGAGCCGATCTCCCTGCACACGCCGCTCGGCGAGGACGGCGACAGCGAGTTCGGTGACCTCATCGAGGACTCCGAGGCGGTCGTCCCGGCCGATGCGGTGAGCTTCACGCTGCTGCAGGAGCAGCTGCACTCGGTGCTCGACACCCTGAGCGAGCGCGAGGCCGGCGTCGTCTCGATGCGCTTCGGCCTCACGGACGGCCAGCCCAAGACCCTCGACGAGATCGGCAAGGTCTACGGGGTCACGCGTGAGCGGATCCGCCAGATCGAGTCGAAGACGATGTCGAAGCTCCGGCACCCGTCCCGCTCCCAGGTGCTGCGCGACTACCTGGACTGAGCGGGCGGCTTTCGACGGCGCCGGGCGCCGTCGAAAGCCGCGGGGGACGACAGCGCGACGTGGCCGCGCGGGTGCGCTCGGCCACCGGGCGACCCACTCTGGGTGGAGTCATGCACACTCGGAGTCAGGAGGCCTCATGCGTCGTCCCTTTGCCCGTGCTCTGGCGGGAGCGCTGACCCTGGCGGCGGGAGCGGCCGCGGCGCCGTTCGCCCAGGTGCCACAGGCGGCCGCGGACAGCGTGGTGATCGGCGGGAAGCCGGTGAAGGTCGCCGACAGCCCCTGGGTCGTCGCCCTCGCCAGCCGTGACCGGTTCGGGGGTACGCGGGGCGGGCAGTTCTGCGGAGGCGTGGTCGTGTCCCCGACCCGGGTGCTGACGGCTGCGCACTGCCTGGGCAGCCAGGTGCTCGGAGGCCCGGTCGAATCCGTGGCCGACTTTCGGGTGATCGCGGGGCGTACGGAGCTCCGGGCGGCCGACGGCCGGGAGATCGCGGTGCGCGGGGCGAGGGTGAACCCGGCCTATGACCCGGCGAGCAATGCCGGGGACCTCGCCGTTCTGGAGCTGGCCGAGTCGGTACCGGCCCACTACGTGCTGCCCATGGCGGGTACGGGGCACTCCGCCTACGCGGCGGGGACCGGGGCGGCGGTGTACGGCTGGGGCGACACGAGCGGCTTTGGTGACTATGCGTACGGGCTGCGTGCCGCGGGGGTGACGGTGTTGGCGGACGCGGTCTGCGAGCGCGCCTACCCCGGGGACGCGGACGGGCAGTACCGCGCGGAGTCCATGGTGTGCGCGGGGGACGACGGCGGCGGCAGGGACGCCTGCCAGGGGGACAGCGGCGGGCCGCTGGTGGCTCAGGGCCGGCTCATCGGGCTGGTCTCGTGGGGCCGGGGCTGCGGGCGTGCCGACAGCCCCGGTGTCTACACGCGCGTCGCCCCGTTGGTCGACTTCGTACTGGCCCCGGAGACGGGCGCGCAGCCCGGGAAGGTCCAAGGCATCGGGTGGGGCGCCCGCGGGGCCTACGGACCCCGCACAGGGGCCGTACAGGGGCACCGTACGCCCTAGCCGCGGGGTCGCGGACGTGAGGACGGGCGGCACTCCTGGGTCTCAGGAGTGCCGCCCGTCGACCGGCCTAGCCGGTCCTGGCTCGTCGGATGCGAGGTGCAGGCCTGTGTCAGCGGTCCTCGGGTTCGGCATGGGCAGCCGGAGCGGACGTGAGCCGCTCGGTCTCATCCTGTATTTCCGCGGCGATCTTCTTGAGTTCCGGCTCGAACTTGCGCCCGTGGTGGGCGCAGAAGAGCAGTTCACCGCCGCTCAGCAGGACGACGCGCAGATATGCCTGGGCGCCGCAACGGTCGCATCGGTCAGCGGCCGTCAGCGGGGTCGCGGGTGTCAGAACAGTAGTCACGTCGCCTCTTCTCTAGCTCGACGAGCTGTCGTACCAGGGTCAACATCCAACCAGGCCGAAAACGTTCCCGCTCGCGGCTTTTCCTCGAAACTTCCTTCCGAAGCTGGCCGGCTGTTGCCGGTTGGCGGCGAAGGAGCCGTATTGCGTTGCTTTACGGTTTCGCGTTGTCAGTCGTGCGCTTGTTGCAGTTCCATCCTCCCCCGGCGTGAGTGCCAGGTTGTTCATGAGGACGTGCCCGAACCCTAAATGGTTCATGCGCGGAAGGGAACGTGATGTTTCCTTCACCCGCGCGGGGGATCGAACATCCGTACGGATCTGGACTAGGCTGCGGAATGGGCGAGGGTGGCGTTGCATCGGCTCTACCTGGCCTCGGTACCCTTCGAGCGGCACCCGAGCCACCCCTGCGCCCGACCGGGCCAGAAAAGAAATTCAGCGAGGAGCGAACTGCGTGACCGCCGACACGTCCGTGCCTTCCAGCGCGCTGCTGTCCGGAGCAGACCGGGACGGTTCCAACTACACCGCGCGGCACCTGCTCGTCCTCGAAGGGCTGGAGGCCGTCCGCAAGCGCCCCGGCATGTATATCGGCTCCACCGACAGCCGGGGCCTCATGCACTGCCTGTGGGAGATCATCGACAATTCCGTCGACGAGGCCCTGGGCGGCTACTGCGACCACATCGAGGTGATCCTCCACGAGGACACCTCCGTCGAGGTCCGGGACAACGGCCGCGGCATCCCCGTGGACGTCGAGCCCAAGACCGGCCTGTCCGGCATCGAGGTCGTCATGACCAAGCTGCACGCCGGCGGCAAGTTCGGCGGTGGCTCGTACGCGGCCTCCGGCGGTCTGCACGGCGTCGGTGCCTCCGTGGTCAACGCCCTCTCCGCCCGCCTCGACGTCGAGGTCGACCGCAACAGCTCGACCCACGCCATCAGCTTCCGGCGCGGCGTCCCGGGAATGTTCACCGAGCAGGGCCCCGACAGCCCCTTCGACCCCGCCAACGGCCTCCGCAAGGTCAAGCGGGTCGCCAAGGGCAAGACCGGCACCCGGGTCCGTTACTGGGCCGACCGCCAGATCTTCCTCAAGGACGCCCGGCTCAATCTGGAGACGCTCTACCAGCGCGCCCGCCAGACCGCCTTCCTCGTCCCCGGCCTGACCCTGGTCGTCCGCGACGAGCGCGGCATCGACGGGGCCGGCAAGACCGAGGAGACCTTCCGCTTCGACGGCGGCATCAGCGAGTTCTGCGAGTACCTCGCCCAGGACAAGGCCGTCTGCGACGTACTGCGGCTGACCGGATCGGGCACCTTCAAGGAGACCGTCCCGGTCCTCGACGACCGCGGCCACATGACCCCGACCGAGGTCACCCGCGAGCTCGGCGTGGACATCGCCCTGCGCTGGGGCACGGGGTACGAGACCGGCGTCAAGTCCTTCGTGAACATCATCGCCACCCCCAAGGGCGGCACCCACGTCAGCGGCTTCGAACGCTCCGTGACCAAGACCGTCAACGAGGTGCTGCGCTCGGCCAAGCTGCTGCGCGTCGCCGAGGACGACGTGGTCAAGGACGACGCGATGGAGGGCATGACGGCCGTCGTCACCGTCCGGCTCGCCGAGCCGCAGTTCGAGGGCCAGACCAAGGAGGTGCTCGGCACCTCGGCGGCCACCCGGATCGTCGCCGCCGTGGTCGCCAAGGAGCTCAAGGCCTTCCTGACGTCCACCAAGCGCGACGACAAGCAGCAGGCCCGCGCCGTGATGGAGAAGATCGTCGCGGCGGCCCGGACCAGGATCGCGGCTCGTCAGCACAAGGAGGCGCAGCGTCGCAAGACGGCACTGGAGACCTCCTCGCTCCCCGCCAAGCTGGCCGACTGCCGCAGCGACGACGTGGACCGCAGCGAGCTCTTCATCGTCGAGGGCGACTCCGCCCTCGGTACCGCGAAGCTCGCCCGGAACTCGGAGTTCCAGGCGCTCCTGCCCATCCGCGGCAAGATCCTCAACGTTCAGAAGTCCTCGGTCTCGGACATGCTCAAGAACGCCGAGTGCGGGGCGATCATCCAGGTCATAGGAGCCGGCTCGGGCCGGACCTTCGATATCGACGCCGCCCGGTACGGCAAGATCGTGCTGCTCGTGGACGCCGATGTCGACGGCGCGCACATCCGTTGCCTGCTGCTCACGCTCTTCCAGCGGTACATGCGGCCGATGGTCGAGGCCGGCCGGGTCTTCGCGGCCGTGCCGCCGCTGCACCGGATCGAGCTGGTCCAGCCGAAGAAGGGCCAGGACAAGTACGTCTACACGTACTCGGACAACGAGCTGCGCCAGACGCTGCTGGAGTACCAGCGCAAGAACATCCGGTACAAGGACTCGATCCAGCGGTACAAGGGCCTCGGCGAGATGGACGCGGACCAGCTGGCGGAGACCACCATGGACCCCCGCCACCGCACCCTGCGCCGGATCAACATCGGCGACCTGGACTCGGCCGAGCAGGTCTTCGACCTGCTCATGGGCAACGAGGTGGCCCCGCGCAAGGAGTTCATCACGAGCTCCGCGGCCACCCTGGACCGCTCGCGCATCGACGCCTGACCCGGGTGCCGCCGGCCCCCGGCAGAGACTGACACCGAACGCACCACGGCACACCGGCGCTCTTCGTTCCATCACCTGTTGGAGTGAAGAGCGCCGGTACACCCGTCCGGAAAGACCCATTCCGTACATCCTTGTGGGCACGCGGCCAATGCGGCAGCGGACAAGGAGAGTTCGGTGGACAAGCACGAAGGTCGTGATACCGGAACGATCCGGCTGGACGACCCCTGGTACGACGACGCGCTGGCCGTCGGGTGGGGCGAGGGTGAGGAAACGTCCCAGCCGGCCCCGGTTCCCGTGGGTGGACGCCCCGCGCCCGGAGCATCCGACATCTACCTCGAAGTGCAGCGCAGCGCCGCCTTCCAGGAGGTGCGCACCCGCTACCGCAGGTTCGTCGTCCCCGCCACCGCCGGATTCTTCCTCTGGTACGTCGCCTACGTGGTCGCCGCCACTGCCGCGCCCGGCCTGATGGCCCGGCCCGTGGTGGGCGCGGTCAACGTGGCCATGCTGGCGGGGCTCGGCCAGTTCCTCAGCACCTTCCTGCTGACCTGGGCCTATGCCCGGCACGCGCGACTGCGCAGGGACCGGGCCGCGCTCGATCTGCGCTGGACCGTCTTCGAGCAGGAGCACGGCGCCGAGCGGACCCGGGCGAGGAGGGCCGGCCGGTGACCACCGAGCACCAGACCCTCGCGCTGATCCTGTTCAGCCTCTTCATCGCGGTGACGCTCGGCATCACCACCTGGGTCAGCCGGAACCGGCACGGTTCGGCCGAGGAGTTCTACGCGGGCGGGCGATTGTTCTCCCCGATGGAGAACGGATTCGCCATCGCGGGCGACTACATGTCCGCGGCCTCGTTCCTCGGCATTTCCGGCCTGATCGCCCTCTTCGGCTACGACGGGCTGCTGTATTCGGTGGGCTTCCTCGTGGCCTGGCTCGTGGTGCTGTTCCTCGTCGCCGAACTCGTTCGCAACTGCGGGCGCTTCACCCTTGCCGACGTGGTCGCCGCCCGGATGAGCGAACGTCCGGTCCGGATCGCGGCCGGCATCTCCTCGGTCGTCGTCTCCGTCCTCTACCTCATCGCGCAGATGGTCGGCGCGGGCAGTCTGGTCGGCCTGCTGCTGGGGAACTCGAGCGCCGTAGCCCGCACCCTCACCGTGGTGGGCGTGGGCGCCCTGATGGTGGTCTACGTGTCCTTCGGCGGGATGCGGGCCACCACCTGGATCCAGATCGTCAAGGCCGTGCTGCTGATGGGCGGCGCGATCACCCTGACCGTGCTCGTGCTGCTGCGCTTCCACGGGAACTTCGACCAGTTGCTCACCAGCGCAGCCGACCGCAGCGGGCACGGACGGGCCTTCCTGGGCCCCGGCCTCAAGTACGGCGGGGACTGGACCGCCCGCATCGACTTCATGAGCCTCGGCCTCGCGCTGGTCCTCGGGACCGCCGGGCTGCCGCACATCCTGTCGCGGTTCTACACCGTGCCCACCGCGCGGTCGGCCCGCCGCTCGGTGGTGTGGGCGATCGCGCTGATCGGCGGGTTCTACCTGATGACCATCGTGCTCGGCTTCGGGGCGGCCGCGCTGGTGGGACCGGACGAGGTACGGGCCTCCAACGCCTCGGGGAACACGGCCGTTCCGCTGCTGGCGGCCTTCCTCGGCGGGGGCGCCGACTCCACCGGGGGCGCGGTGCTGTTCGCCTTCGTCGCCGCCATCGCCTTCGCCACTATCCTGGCCGTGGTCGCCGGCATCACCCTGGCCTCCTCGGCCTCCGTGGCACACGACCTGTACGCCTCCCTCAAGCGCCGGCACGCCCGGCAGCGCAGCGAGGTCGCGGTGGCCCGGGGCGCGGCCGTCGGCATCGGGGCGGTCGCGATCGCCCTCGGGCTGCTCGCCCAAGACCTCAACGTGGCGTTCCTGGTGGGGCTGGCCTTCGCGGTGGCGGCTTCGGCGAATCTGCCGGTGCTGCTGTACTCGCTCTTCTGGCGCGGCTTCACCACGCGCGGAGCCGTTTGGTCGGTGTACGGCGGTCTGATTCCGGCGGTGCTCCTGGTACTGGTCTCGCCGGTGGTGTCGGGCAGCGCCGACTCCCTCTTCCCCGGAGTGGACTTCCAGTACTTCCCGCTCCAGAACCCGGGGATCGTCTCGATCCCGCTGGGCTTCCTGGCGGGCTGGCTGGGCACCGTCACCTCGGGAGAGGAAGCGGACGAGGCGAAGCACGCGGAGACGGAGGTCCGCTCCCTGACCGGAGCCGGAGCGGTCTGAGGGGCCGAGGGGGCCGAGGGGCGGAGCGGCCGGTCGGCCGGTCGGCTGGGCGGTCGGTCGGAAGGCCGGTCGCCGTCAGGCCGGCCCCTCCGACGGGAGCCAGGCGTAGCGGTGTTCCGGACGGCCGGTCTCGCCGTAGCGCAGGGCGAGGCTGACCCGCGCGGTGCGTTCGAGGAGCTTGAGGTAGCGCTGGGCGGTCTGCCGGCTGATGCCCGCGCGGTCGGCGATCTGCTGGGTGGACAGGGGACCTTCGGCGGACCGCAGCACCTGGCGGACGAGCTCCGCGGTGGTGGCGGAATGGCCCTTGGGGAGCTCGTTCGGGGATCCCGCGGCGGCGAGGGCACCGAAGATCCGGTCCACCTCGGCCTGTTCGGCCTCACCGCCCGTCTCCAGGGTGCGGCGCAGCGCCCCGTACGCCTCCAGCCGGCTTCGCAGTCCGGCGAAGGTGAAGGGCTTGACCAGGTATTGCAGGGCGCCGAGGCGCATGGCGGCCTGCACGGTGGCGAGGTCGCGGGCAGCGGTGACCATGATCACATCGGTGCGGTGGCCGAGCTGGCGCAGCCGCCGAACGAGGTCCAGGCCGTTCTCGTCGGGGAGGTAGTGGTCCAGCAGGACCAGGTCCACCGGATGCGAGGCGAGGAACTCCAGGGCCTCGGCGGCTGAATGAGCCTGAGCCGTCACCAGGAATCCGGGAACCTTTGCCACGTACGCCGCGTTGATCCGGGCAACACGCATGTCGTCGTCGACGACCAATACGTGGATCGGGGTCTCGTTCACCGCAGGGCCTCCGGGAGTACGACGGAGAATTCCGCCCCTCCGTCCGCTGCTTCACCGACCCGCGCGCTGCCGCCCTGCCGCTCCGCGAGGCGGCGTACGAGGGCGAGGCCCAGCCCACGCTCGCGGTGGGCCTTGGGCTGCTTGGTCGACCAGCCCTCCGTGAAGATCTCCTCACGGCGCGCGGCGGGCACCCCGGGGCCGCTGTCGCACACCCGCAGCACGGCGGTACGCCCCTCCGCGCGCAACTCCACCTCGACCAGGGGCGCCGCTGAACCCGTTGCGGCATCCAGGGCGTTGTCCACGAGGTTGCCGAGGATCGTGACGAGGCCGCCCGGGTCCACCAGGCGGTCGGGGAGGAGGGTGGAGCCGGCCAGGCGCAGGGGGACGCCGCGCTCGGCGGCGACGGCCGCCTTGCCCACCAGGAGGGCGGCCAGCAGCGGGTCGTGGACCTTCTCGGCGACCTGTTCGGCCGTCGTGCGGTGCACGCCGGCGACCTCGGTCACGAACTCCACCGCCTCCTCGTGCAGGCCCAGCTCCAGGAGGCCGAGGAGGGTGTGGAGGCGGTTGGCGTGCTCGTGGTCCTGGGCGCGCAGGGCATCGATCAGGCCCCGGGTGGAGTCGAGCTCGCGGCCGAGGCGCTCCAGTTCGGTGCGGTCGCGCAGGGTGGCGACGGCGCCGCCGTCCTCGGTCGGCATGCGGTTGGCCACCAGCACCCGGGGGCCCTGGACGGTGAGCAGGTCCCGGCCGGTGACACGGCCCGACAGGACGTCCGCGGTGCGGCCCGCACCCAGTACGTCCTCCAGCGGGCGCCCCGCGCAGCCGACGGCGGCGTCCGGGGCGAGGCCCAGCAGGCGGGCGGCCTCGTCGTTGACCAGCCGGACCCTGCCGTCGGGGGCCAGGGCGATCACACCCTCGCGGATGGAGTGCAGCATGGCCTCGCGCTCGGCGAGCAGGCCGGCGATGTCGGAGAAGGCCAGATCGCGGGTCTGCCGCTGGATCCTGCGGGAGAGCAGGTAGGCGGCGAGGGCGCCCGCTGCCAGGGCCCCGCCGGCGTAGGCGAGCAGTCCGGGGATCGCGCCGAGCAACCGGTCGCGGACGCTGTCGTAGGCGATGCCGACCGAGACGGCGCCGATGATCTCGCCGTCGGCCGCGAGGAGCGGGACCTTGCCCCGGGCGGAGCGGCCCAGGGTGCCGTCGTCGATCTCCATGACCTCGCGCCCCGCCAGGGCATCGCTCGGGTCAGTGGAGACGGGGAGCCCGATCCGGTCGGCGCTCGGGTGCGAGCGGCGGATGCCGTCCAGGTCGAGCACGACCACGTACTCGGCTCCGGTGGCCCGGCGGATCCGCTCGGCCGAGGACTGTACGGGGCTGTCGGCCGAGGCCCCGGAGTCCAGGACCCCGGCGGCCAGGGCCGGGTCGGCCGCGGCGCTCTGCGCGATGGCCAGGGCGCGCCGCATGGCCTGGTCGTCGAGCTGGGCGCTCAGCGGCGCCAGGAACAGTCCGGTCGCCAGAACGGCGACCCCGGCGGCGATGGCCAGCTGGGTCAGCAAGATCTGGGAGACCGCCCGTCTGGGCAGCCCGACGCGCCGAGCGCTCATGAGGGGGAACCGCATGGGCAGCAACGGTAGGTCGGCACGGGCACGAGCGGAATGCTTGCGCCCGGCTTGTCGGGTACCCCACTCCCGTCATGCCCGGACCGTGTCCCACGCCTCACTGCGGGTGAAGTAGGTGTCGTAGAGCTCTTGGACGTCCAGCAGGGACTCCGGAGGCACTTTCCCGTAGGCGATCCGTTCCAGGTGGCGGAAGTACTCGAACCGCTCGATGCCCGGCGTGATCACGATGAGGATGTCGGCGTTCTCACCGGGCGCGGCGGCGAACGCGTGATCGAGGCCGGGCGGCACGATGACGAGGTCACCGCGTTCCGCGGTCACCACCTGGTCGCCCGACAGGAGCTGCGCGGTGCCGTCGAGCAGGTAGAAGAGCTCGGCGGACCGGGAGTGGTGGTGGGGCGCAGCCCCGTTGGCGCCGTCCAGCAGGCTCACCCGCTGGGTCGACAGGGCGCCGCCCGTGGAACTGCTGTCGGCGAGGAGCTGGATGGTCGTCGGGGCAGCGCCGATCGTCTCGGCCTTGGCCGAGCGCACGATCACCGTTTCGTCGAAGGAAGGCACGATCAGGGACATGTCGTCTTCTCCTGGGAGAGGGGAGCTGGTGAGGGAGGGGGAGGAGGGAGGGCGGGTGGTCAGGTCCGGGCCGGCTTGGCGGCGGCCGGGACGGCAGGGGCCGGACGCTCGCGCAGTAGGAGGCCCGCGGTCAGGGCGACGGCGAGGGCGGTGGCGCCGTGGACCCCGTAGGCCTGAGCCGCGGGTCCACCGCCCGCGAGGACGATCACCATGTCGCCGGCGGGGACGAAGACGATCGCGGCCATGGCCCAGCCGAGCGCCCGGCGCTGCCCCGTGAGGAGGAGCGCGAGGATGACCAGGCCGGTCGCGACGTCGCGCACGCCCTTGACGGAGAGGAAGGCGGCGCCGTCGTGCTGCGGCCAGGTCGGTAGCCCGAAGTCGGCGGCGGTCGCCTGCGGTGCGAGCAGGTAGCTGAGCCCGACGTACAGGATGAACGCGCCGCCGATGGCGGCCAGGGCGGTGGTGAAGTGCTTGAGGGACATGGTTCGTCTCCGTCTCTTGGAAGTGGCGGGAGGGGCGGCGCAGGGGAGGGGGGTCAGCGCGGAGCGGCGGTGCGGCGGACGGCGCGCATCCGACGGACGTAGGCGGGACGCCCGACGGTGTGCCACAGCAGGCGCCCGGCGAGGGGCAGCGCGGCGAGCATCGCTGCACGCTCGGCCCGGTCGGCGTCCTCCAGGACCATCCCGAGGAAGAACAGCAGCTCGGGCTTGGGAGTGCTGGTCAGGAAGTGCTCGCCCAGCCGGTCCCACTCGTAGCCGGACAGGTGGCGGGCGGCGAGCGGCAGGAGCGATTCCTCCTCGTCCGCCAGGTGCTCCAGCAGCACGGTCCGGTGCTCGGAGAGGACCGACACGAGCGCGTCGCGTTCCGCCTCCCCCGCCCGGCCCTCCCAGGCCGGCAGGGCCTCCTCGGCGGTCGCGAGGCTCGCGGCCACCCGCTCGTGCTGGGCCTCCATGCGCAGGACGAGATCCGCTTCGAGGTCGACCCGGGCCATCAGCAGCGGCCACAGGTAGGCGTCCTCGCCGTGGTGGTGGCCCGTCAGACCGAGCCGGTAGTCGCGGAAGTGGTCCCCGAGGACCCGCGCCCGCGCAGTGTCGCCGGGAGCCACCGCGGCGATCAGCTCGACCAGCAGGCTCGCCTCGCGACGCAGGCCGCGGTGGATGACCACCATCTCGTGGGTGTTCGGCCGTGCCGTGCTCCGGTGCGTTCGCGGTGCTCGTGTCGTCCGTGGCTGCGTCGTCTTCATGGGAAGAGACTCGGCGGCGGTACATGGAGGGTTCTTGGAAGGCACTTGGAGGGTTGCGTGACGTCATGAGGCCCGGGGCGGGCCGGAGCTGAGCGATACGGCGTACGTTGGTCGAGTCATGGTCCACATACGCGTACTCGGCTCCTTCACGGCCGAGCGGGACGGCGAGGCGATCCCGCTCGGCGGCCACCGCCAGCGCTCCGTCCTGGCCCTGCTCGTAGCGGCCCGCGGCCGGGTCGTGTCCGTCGACCGGATGATCGAGGAGCTCTGGCAGGGGGCGCCGCCCGCCCGGGCCGTTGCCTCGCTCCAGGCCTACGTCTCCAACCTGCGCCGCCTCCTCGAACCGGGCCGGGCCCCGCGCACCCCCGCCCGGCTGCTGGTGAGCGCGCCGCCCGGGTACGCGCTGCGGCTTCCCGAGGACGCCGTCGACGCCCGGCGCTTCGAACGGCTGCTCGGCCGTGCACGCGCGGCCCTGCACGCCGAGCCGGAGACCGCCGGAGCCCTGCTCCGCGAGGCGCTGGCGCTGTGGCAGGGGCCGGCGTACGCCGAGACGGCCGACGAACCGTGGACCCACGCCGAGATCCTGCGGCTCGGCGAGTTGCGGCTGGCCGCGCGCGAACTCTCCATCGCCGCCGGGTTGCGGGGCGGCGGCGATCTCGCAGGGGCGGTCGCCGAGGCCGTGTTGCTGACCCGGGACGAGCCGCTGCGGGAGGAGGCTTGGCGGCTGCACGCGCTCGCACTGTGGGCGGCGGGCCGGCAGGCCGACGCGCTCTCGGCGCTGCGCCGGGCCAGGACGGTACTCGCCGATGAGGTGGGAGTGGATCCCGGTGCCGCCCTGATCGAGCTGGAGAGGGCGGTCCTGGCCCAGGACGGCCGGGTGCTGCGCGAGGCCACGCGGCCACCGGAGCCCGTGGTGCCCGCGGTGCCTGTGGTGCCCGTGCCGTCTGAGCCAACGGCGTTGTCTGAGCCATCTGTGGCGTCGGGCCCGGCCGCCACCGGGGGCGAGCCGTTCGCCGGGCGCGAAGAGGAACTGGAGCGGCTGACGGCGGCGGCGCACCGGGCCCGCGCGGCCGGCCCCGGCGCCGCGCTGGTCACCGGCGAGGCCGGGATGGGCAAGTCTGCGCTGCTGCACGCCTTCGGCGACAGGCTCCGCACCGAGGGCTGGCTCGTCGCCTTCGGGCGCACCACCGACGCCGAGGGCGCACCACCCGCCTGGGCCTGGGGCGAAGCACTGCGCACCGTCGCGGCGGCCGTCCCGCCCGAGCCCGCGGTGGCCGCCGCGCTCTCGCCCCTCCTGGCCGAGGGCGCTCCCGGCACTGGCCGCGCGCCCGTCGGCGAGGACGTCGCCGCCGGGCGGTTCCGGCTGCACCGCGCCGTCGGCCAGTGGCTGGTGGAGGCCGCGCGCGGGCGGCCCGTCGCCGTCGTCCTGGACGACCTGCACTGGGCCGACACCGAGACGCTGGCGCTGCTGTCCGGTGCCGCCGACCTCCCCCCGGGTACCGCGCTGCTCGTCGTGGGCGCGTACCGGCCGGAGGACACGGAGGGCCGGCTCGACGACACCCTGGCCGTACTGGCACGGCGTTCACCGGCCCGGATCGCGCTGCGCGGCCTCACCGAGGAGGCCGTGGCCGAGGTGGTCCGGGGCGTGGGCGGCCCGCAGGTCGACGCGGAGGTCATGACCGCGCTGGCCGAACGCACGGGAGGGAACCCCTTCTACGTCCAGGAGAGCGCCAGGCTGCTGGCCGGCGAGGGCTCGCTCGTGGCGCTGTCCGAGGTGCCCGAGGGCGTACGGGACGTGCTGCGCCGGCGGCTCGGACGCCTCCCCGAGGCGGTGGTGGCCGTACTGCGCCTGGCCGCGGTGGCCGGACGGGAGTCCGACGTCGAGGTCCTGGTCGGGGCGGCGGACACCGGCGAGGACGGCGTGCTGGCCGCGTTGGAGGCCGGTCTGCTCGCCGGACTGCTGGCCGAACCCGAGCCGGGGCGGGTCCGGTTCGCCCACGCGCTGGTACGCGACACCCTCCTGGCGGACCTCAGTCGGCTGCGCTCCTCGCGGATGCACGGCAGGATCGCGACCTGCCTGGAGCGGCTCGCCCCGGACGACGTCTCCGCGCTGGCCCACCACTTCGTGCGCGCGGCCTCCTCGGCGACGGCGGCGAAGGCGGTCGAGTACGGCCTGCGGGCCGCCTGGCTCGCAGAGAGCCGGTTCGCCCATGACGTGGCCGCCGTGCTGCTCGCCGAGGCGGTGGAGTGCTTCGAGCGGGTCCCCGTGGGGTCCGGAGGCGACCGGGACGCCGAGCGCGCCGAGCTGCTCGGCCAGCTGGTACGGGCCCAGGTACGGGCCGGGGCGATCATGGCGGCCCGCACGACCCGGCGTACCGCGATCGACCGTGCGGTCGGCGCCGGCCGGGACGACCTGCTGGTCGCGGCGTTCACGGCGTGGACCGAACCGACCCCGTGGCAGACCCGGCCCTACGGCGTGGTCGACGGACCGGTGGTGGAGCTGCTGGAGCGCCTACTGGCGCGGCCCGGTCACGGCCCCGCCGTACGCTGCCGGCTACTGGGCGCGTACGCCGCCGAGCTGTCCGACGCCAAGGTGGCGGGCGTACGGGCGGCGGCGCGCGAGGCGCTCGCCCTCGCGGAGGGCACCGGGGACCCCGTGCTGCGTGCGGGGGCGCTCGCGGCGCTGGTCAAGGAACTCGACGCCGACCTGGAATGGCCCGAACGCGCCGCGCTGGGAGGCGAACTCGAACGGCTCGGCGCCGCGCACGAGCTGCCGGGCCACCAGTGGTACGGGATGTTCGTCCGCTCCGCGGCGCTGGCCGCCGAGGGCGATGTGGCCGGTGCACGTCGGCTCGTGGAGCGCTGGATACGTCTCGCACGGACCTACCGGATGCCCGGACCGGTCGCCGTCGGCGAGGCGGTCGAGGCGACCTGGGCCCATGTCGAGGGGCGGTTCGAGGAGGCGGAGCACCTCTACCGGCAGGCGGCCGCGCGGATGGCCCGGCAGGGATCCCCGCACGCGGAGGGGATCCTGGCGGTCGCGATGGCGACGCTGTGGGTGAGCCAGGGGCGGCCCGCGCAGTCGCTGCCGCGGCTGCGGCAGGTGTACGCGGCCTTCGGTCCGCAGGCCGGGGACCTGCTCGCGGTCGCGCTGGCCGCCGCGGGCGAGGAGCGGGAGGCCCGCGAGGTACTCGACCGGGCGGGACCGCTCCGGACGGACTACTTCTTCAAGGTCTTCGCGACCTTCCGGGCGATGACCATGGTCATGCTCGGGGAGCGGGCGGGCGCCGAGGAGTTGTACGCGGCCCTGCTGCCGTACCGTGACGCTCCGCCGCCCTCCTCCGGGTTCACCGTGGCGGTCCGCCCGGTCGCCCGCACCCTGGGCGAACTGGCCGTGCTGTTGGGCCGCGAGGACGAGGCCGCGGGCCACTTCGCGCGCGCGGCGGCCATCGCCGAGCGGTGGCACAGCCCGTGGGGAGCCGCCTGACGTCCGGGGCCGCCTGACGTCCGGGGCGGCCTGACGTCCGGGGCCGTCTGCCGTCCAGGGCCGCCTGACGTCCGGCGCCCGAGCCCGCGTGGAGGGGAGCACGGGCGGGCCGGATCCGTTACGGCATCGGCTGGGGCGGGCGGGGCCCGTGATACTGCCCGCTCGGCCGCATCCGCAGCGGCCGCTCCTGGTACTCCTCCAGGGCGTGCGCGATCCACCCCGCCGTGCGGGCGACCGCGAAGACCGTCTCCCCGGCCTCCGCCGGCATCCCGCACGACACCGTCAGCACGGCCAGTGCCAGGTCCACGTTGGCGTGCAGCCCGCCCTGCCGAGCCATCACCGTGGCCACCTCGCGTGCCGCACCCAGCGCCGGACCGGCCTGCTCCAGTCCTTCCAGCGAGGCGAAGAGCACCCGCGCGCGAGGATCTTCGCCCTGGTACAGCCGGTGGCCGAGCCCGGGGACCCGGCGCCCCGCCCGCAGGTACTCCGCCACCACCGGCGCGGCCCCGCCCTGCTCCAGCACCTCCACCAGCATCCGGTGCGCGAGCCGTCCGGCCGCGCCGTGCAGCGGGCCCTCCAGGACGCCGAGCCCGGCGGACACCGCCGCGTACGGATGGGCCCGCGCGGAGGCGGCCACCCGTACGGCCAGGGTCGAGGCGGCCAGGTCGTGGTCGACCAGCAGGGCCAGCGCGAGGTCAAGCACGGCCAGTGCGTCCGGGTCCGGCTCCCGCGCAGTCAGCCGCGACCACAACTGCCGGGCGATCCGGCCGTCCCCGGCCCACCGGGCCGGGCGGCCCACTGCCGGCAGCGCGCCGACCAGCGTGGGGATCAGGGCGCGCGCGGAGCCGAGTACCGCCTCCTCGGACAGGTCGAAGCGCAGCGGATCCGCGACCGCGGCGGCGGCTACGGCCACCCGCAACCGGTCGATGGGGCCGCCGTGTTCCGGCAGCGCGGCCACCGCCCGTCGGGCCGCTTCCAAGGCCTGCGGGGGCGCGGTGAACCTGGCCCCGGGCGTGAGGGCGCCCGTCCAGAGCCACTCGGCGACCTCCTCGTAGCGGTACCGGGAGGCCAGCTCCACGGCGTCCACGCCGCGGAAGTAGTACCGGTCGGGCTCGATGAGGGTGAGCGCCGTACGGACGGAGGGTTCCCCGGTGGGGGCCGCCGCCTCGCGCCGGCTCCGCCGGGCCAGCGCCGCCACCTCGGCGGCGTCGAAGCTGCTGCCCCGCCCGGTGGGATCGCGGCGGCTGGTGAGTTGGCCCCGACTGACGTACGCGTACACCGTCGCCGGTTTCACCCCGAGTGCGCGGGCGGCCTCCTGCGTGCTGAGTCTGCGCGCGCTGTCCGTCTGGTCGCTCATGACGAACACCCTACAGACGGATAGTAATGTTGATTCAATCAATATTGACAGCGATTGAATCCATCATGGATGGTCAATCCATGGACATCACTTTGGAAGTACCCCGCGGCCTCGCGGGAGTCGTGGTCACCGAAACCGCGCTGGGCGACGTCCGGGGCCGGGAGGGCTTCTACCACTACCGCCAGTACTCGGCCGTCGAACTCGCCGCCACGCGCAGCTTCGAAGACGTGTGGCAGCTGATGTTCCGCGGCACGCTCCCGGTGGACGCCGTCGAGCGCGCCGCCTTCGCGGCCGAGATCGCGCCCCTGCGCCGACTGCCCGAGGAGGTGCGGGACGCCCTGCCGGCCCTGGCCCGGGCCACCCGGCTCTCCGGCCCCCTGGCCGGGCTGCGCACCGCGCTCTCGCTGCTCGGCGCCTGCGCCGGCTACCGACCGGTCTACGACCTCGACCCCGGTCGCCGGGCCGCCGACGCACTGGCCGCCTGCGCCGCCGTGCCGACCCTGTTGACCGCCCTGCACCGCCTGGGGCAGGGCCTGGAGCCGGTGGAGCCGCGCGAGGACCTCCCGTACGCCGCCAACTACCTCTACATGCTGACCGGCCGGGAACCCGACCCGGTCCGGGCCCGCGCGGTCGAGCAGTACCTGATATCCACCGTCGACCACGGCTTCAACGCATCGACGTTCACGGCCCGGGTGATCGCCTCCACCGGCGCCGATGTCGCCGCCTGCCTGACCGGAGCCATCGGCGCGCTCTCCGGCCCCCTGCACGGCGGCGCCCCCAGCCGGGCCCTGGACACCCTCGACGCCATCGGGACCGTGGAGCGGATCGGGCCGTGGATCCGCGAACGGGTCCTGGCGGGTGACCGGATCATGGGCTTCGGTCACCCCGTCTACCGCACCGAGGACCCCCGTTCCCGCATGCTGCGCGAGATCGCCCTCCAGTTCGGCGGTCCCCTCGTGGACTTCGCCGTGGAGGTCGAGCGCCAGGTCGAGGAGATCCTCGCCGAACTGAAGCCCGGCCGGGAGCTGCACACCAACGTGGAGTTCTACGCGGGCGTGGTCATGGAGCTCTGTGGGCTCCCGCGCGAGATGTTCACGCCGACCTTCTGCGCGGCCCGCGTGGTCGGCTGGAGCGCGAACGTCCTCGAACAGGCCGCCGATTCGAAGATCATCCGACCGGCCGCCCGGTACACCGGTCCCACCCCGCCCCACCCGGTGCCGCCCCTGCACTGACGGGGCCTGGCTACGATCGACCGGGTGAACAGCAGGCAGCCCATCCCCGTCGTCGTCCTCGCCGGTTTCCTCGGATCCGGCAAGACCACCGTGCTGAACCACCTCCTCGCCGGTCGCGGGGGTACCCGCATCGGGGTCGTCGTCAACGACTTCGGATCGATCGAGGTCGACGCGATGTCGGTGGCCGGACAGGTCGGGGACTCCATGGTCTCCCTCGGCGGCGGCTGCCTGTGCTGCGCCGTCGACGGCAGCGAACTCGACGCGTACCTGGAGAAGCTCTCCGCCCCCGTCCACCGGATCGACGTGATCGTCATCGAGGCGAGCGGACTGGCCGAGCCCCAGGAGATGATCCGGATGCTCATGGCCAGCGAGAATCCCGCCATCCGCTACGGCGGGATGGTGGAGGTCGTGGACGCCGCCGAATTCGACGCCATCCGTACCAGGCACCCGGAGACCGACCGCCACCTCGCCGTCGCGGACCTGGTGGTGCTCAACAAGATCGACCGGGTGGACGCGGTCGAGCGGGCCCGGATCGAGCAGCAGCTCGCCGTGGTTTGCGCCGCGGGCACCCCGGTCATGGCCACCGATCACGGGCGGATCGATCCGGAACTGCTCTTCGACCGCAGGCCCTGGACCGAGACCCGGGGACAGCTCTCCTTCGAGGACCTGCTCGCGGAGGCCGACGACCACGAGCACGACCACGAGCACGGCCCCGAGCACGGCCACGGCCGCTGTGACCATGCGCACGCCGCGTACGAGAGCACGGAGTTCACCTCCGAGCAGGCGCTGTCCCCCCGCCGGTTCATCGACTTCCTTGACCGGCGTCCGGCCGGGCTCTACCGGATCAAGGGCTTCGTCTACTTCGGCGTACCCGGGCACGAGGAGCGCTACGAGGTCCACGCGGTCGGCCGCTTCCTCCGCTTCGCGCCGAGGCCCTGGGGGCGGGGCGAAGCGCGCGTGAGCCAGCTCGTCCTGATCGGCTCCGGCACCGACGGGCCGGGTCTGTTGCGCGAACTGGAAGCCTGCCGCGAAGCGGCCCCGCACGAGGCGCGTCCCGAGAGCATGTGGGGCGTACTGCGGTACGTCGCCCGGCCCGCGGAGCCCGGGAGCGGGGTTCCCGGGACCGGCTCGGACGAGACCTGAGGGCGTCACCACCCTGGTGCTCCGATTGGGAACGTGCACCGGGTTGGCGGCGGCGGGGCTCCGCCCGGCCGCCGACGCGTTCGTCCGACAAATTCGTTACCCGGCAGCCGGAGCGCCGTGATACACAACCGAGGTGCACAACACTTTAGAGTTTCCCGAGGTCCTGCGGCTGATCGAAGACCGCTCGGCCGCGTTCCGCGCCTCGATCGCGTCCGCCCCCGACCTTGACGTCCAGGTCCCGACCTGCCCGGACTGGACGCTGCGCGAACTGGCGCAGCACCTCGGCGACGGCCGCCGCCGTCAGGCCGCCATCGTCGCGGCGGGCCCGGGCGCCGAGCCCCCGGCGAGGACGGACCCGAAGGGCGCCCCGACCGCGCCCCGCGACCGCGAAGCCCTGGACGCCTGGCTCGCCGAGTCGACCGAGCTCATGCTCGACGCGATGCGCGAGGCCGGCCCGGACCGCGGCTGCTGGACCTGGTGGGGCCGCTCGCAGGCCCCGGAGAACAGCGGGGCGTTGGCGAGGCACCAGATCCAGGAGTTCGCCGTCCACACCTACGACGTCCAGCTCACCCAGGGGGCAGCACAGCCGCTGCCGACGGATGTCGCGGTCGAGGGCGTCGACGAGTTCCTGACGACCGTCGCGGCGACGACCGTCCCCTGGCCGTTCAAGCCGGCGACCATCGACCTGCACACGACCGAGGGCCCCTCCTGGCGCCTGACCCTCAACGCCGACGGCGTCCGCTGCGACGACCTCGCCGCCGACGCGGAGCCGGGTGACATGGCGATGCGAGGCGCAGCGAGCGAACTGGTCCTCTACTTCTACGCGCGCATCCCGCTCGACGGCCTGGAGACCACCGGCGACACCGAGCCGATGGAGCAGCTCGCGGACTGGGACCCGAACGCGTAGAACGTGCACCGGTGACGCACCCGTCGGTTGTGGGTGCGCTCCCGCGGGCCTGCTGTCCCAAGGGCGAACGGCGCACCTGCGGGCGGCTCGCGCTCGATCGGGGACATCGCGCGGCGGGTGCAGATCGCTGAGACCGACCTCGCAGATCGAGCAGCGGGTCGTTGGCGGGCCCGGTGGTTGCGCCGATGTTCCCGGTCGAGCCGCCAACCCGGCAAGCGTTCCCGGTCAGAGCACTGGGCCGGCTAGGCGACCTCGACCCCGAACTCGCCCAACAGGGCCTCCAGGCCTCCCCGGTAGCCCTTGCCGCCGATCACGAAGTCCCAGTCGCCGTTGGAGCGGTGCCGGAACGAACCGAGGACCAGGGCCGTTTCGCCGGCGCGCCCGTCGGAGACGTCGAGCCGGCCCAGTTCTTCGCCGCCCGCGGACAGCAGCCGGATGTGGGCGTCGGTGAAGCCGGCGAGGTCGGCGCGGGGATCGACCTCCGGATCGATCGCGGCCACGAGGACCAGCCGGTCTGCTTGCGGGGGCAGGGCGTCGAAGGAGACCTCCAGCGCTGCCTTGTCGGGCGCAGCGTGCGCGCGGGCCCGTACCGAACCGTCCGGGGTCCGCGGGTTGTTGAAGAAGACGAAGTGTTCCTCGCTCAGCACCCGGTTGCCCGTGCAGACGAGCGCGCACACGTCGAGGGCCACCGAACCCGACCAGGACATGCCGAGCACGTTGTGCTCGGCCGGGGGAGCCGGTTCTGCCGCCCGCCGGGCCGGTGGCGTGGCGCCGCTGCCGAGCCGGCCGCGCAGGCCGTACTGGTGGAGCAGCTCGACCAGGTCCGCCCCGGGAACCAACTCCAGCGGCTTGCCGTTAGCAAAGGTGTACGACCCGGGGCCGAAGGACGCGGTGGTGACCAGCACCCCCTTGTTCGCCCCCTTGTCCTGGACCGTGCCGTACAGATCACGCACGGCCGTCGGCGGCACCGTGTTGCGGTAGCGCTTGACCTGCACGACGATCCGACCGCC
Organism: Streptomyces sp. NPDC091682; assembly: GCF_044756625.1. Lineage (NCBI taxonomy): Bacteria > Bacillati > Actinomycetota > Actinomycetes > Kitasatosporales > Streptomycetaceae > Streptomyces > Streptomyces sp. NPDC091682. Next base: position 264,725 of record NZ_JBIVTH010000009.1, read on the forward strand.
CCGGATCGGCGCCGGGTCCACCGCCTCCACGTCGACCCCGCCGTCTCCCGACCGTTGCGTGGTCACCGCCTCCATGCCCATCGCCCGGAACAGCTCGGCGACCAGGTTCTCGAAGGCGATCGGGTCCATCGCGAAGAGATCCGGCTCGTCATCGTCCCCGTCGCCCGCGTGCCCGCCGTGGCTGACGACACCCCCGCCGACCTCGTCGGGCCGGCGCCCGGGGCGCACCGCCGTCAGCTGGTCGGGCCGCGTCGACAGCAGCCCGCCCAGCCCCGCGACCAGACAGTCCACCGCACTGACCTGTTCCAGCCGCAGTCCGGAGAAGGCGCTGCGCGCCGCCGGCACGGTGGCGAGCACGAACCGCGCCTCCTGGCCCGTCACCGGATCGTGGCAGTCCACGAAGCCGTTGACCACGACCGAGTCCAGTGCGCCGAATTCGTCCGCCGCGTACAGCTCGCGCACCACCAACAGCACGCACTGGGCCAGCAGGTCCCGGTACAGCGCCCGTCGTTCCGTGACCGGGCGGGGCTTCACCTTGTCCTGGTCCGTGCTCGGCAGGTACTGCACCGCCCGGGCCTCCGGTACCACCGCGTACCCGGGCAGCTCCCAGTCCAACACCAGCTGGCGCGCGGCCGGATCGTACGCGGCCGCCACCTGCCTCGGCAGCCCCTCGGGCCAGGCGGTCGAGGCGTACAGGGCCGCCGAGAAGTACTCCACCGCCGCCTCGGCATCACCCGCGCGCAGCGCCTCCGCCAGCTCCGTGAGCCCGCCGTTGTGCGCCCGTACGCCGGCGATCTGCTCCGCCGCCCACCGGTCGTACTGCTGCCGGTACGCGGCCAGTTGCTGCTGGCGCTGCGCCTCCGCGGCGTTCGCGGTCTGCCAGGCCTGGGTGTAGCGGGCGTGCGCCTCCCGCTCCGCCTGCGCCCGGTGGTTCGAGCCGAGCGTCCAGCCGCTGCTCCGCTGCTGGAAGTCCTCGATGCGGGGCATCGGCACCGGGTGCGCCAGGGCCCCGGGGTCGAAGGGCTGCAGCCGGTCGGGCCGGGCCAGGGCGGAAATCCGGAACGCCGGTGTCCGGCAGCCCGCGACCAACAGGCCCTTGAGGGCTTCGACCTCGGCGTCGAGCTGTGCGGTACGCCGTAGGGCCTCGGCCTCGCGGTACTGCCTGTGGCTCCGGTTCGCGTCCCGTTCGTGGGCCCGCTGCCGGCGCTCCGCCTCCCGTTGCTGGACCAGCTGCGTCTGTTGCTGCCGGCGCTGGGCCTCCGCCCAGTTCCCGATCAGTCCGCTGCCCGCTCGACGGCTCATCAGCTGCGTTCTCCCCCCACCACGTCCTGGGGGAAAACACTAGTCGGCATTCGGGTGGTACGTCCCCCCGGTCGCACCACCCGAACGCCCTCCCGCGACCTACAGCGCGGCTCCCGCCAACGCCGCGACCGTCGACGGCAGCGCCGCCCCGGAGCCGTCCCGGCGCGGGTCCACGATCGGCAGCTCGGCCGGAGTGCCGTTCGCCGCCGCGGCGCGGACGGGGGAACCGCCCGCCCAGGCCAGGACCAGTACGTCCTCGCCCTTCAGGAACCGCTGGCAGCGCACGCCGCCCGTGGCCCGGCCCTTGCGCGGGTACTGGTCGAAGGGGGTCAGCTTCCCGGACAGCACCGAGCCGTCCAGGGTCCCCTGCGAGCCCGCCACCGTGAAGACCACCGCGTCCCGCGCCGGATCCACGGCGGAGAAGTGGATCACCTTGGCGCCGTCGGCGAGCTTGATGCCCGCCATACCGCCCGCCGGACGGCCCTGCGGGCGGACCTGGCCCGCCGGGTAGCGCAGCAGCTGGGCGTCGTCGGTGATGAAGACCAGATCCTCCTCACCCGTGCGCAGCTCGACCGCGCCGACGATCCGGTCGCCGTCCTTGAGGGTGATGACCTCCAGCTCGTCCTTGTTCGCCGGGTAGTCCGGCACGACGCGCTTGACCACGCCCTGTTCGGTGCCCAGCGCGAGGCCCTGCGAGGACTCGTCCAGCGAGGTCAGGCAGATCACCTTCTCGTCCGCCTCCAGCCCGGAGAGGAACTCCGAGACCGGGGCGCCGCCCGCCAGGTTCGGCGCGGCGTGCGTGTCCGGCAGCTGCGGCAGGTCGATCACCGACAGCCGCAGCAGACGCCCGTACGAGGTGACCGCGCCGACATCGGCCCGGGCGGTCGCGGCGACCTGCGAGACGATCAGGTCGTGCTTGGCGCGGGCGCCGCCCTCCTCCTCCGGCAGCGCCTCGCCGTTCGCCGTGCGGGCCAGCAGGCCCGTGGAGGACAGCAGCACCCGGCACGGGTCGTCCGCGACCTCGAGCGGAACGGCCGCCACCGCGGTGCCCGCGGACTCCAGCAGCACCGTACGGCGCTCGGTGCCGAACTTCTTCGCGACCGCGGCCAGTTCCGCGGAGACCAGCTTGCGCAGCTCGCTGTCCGACTCCAGGATCCCGGTCAGCTCGTCGATCTCGCCCGTCAGCCGGTCGCGCTCGGACTCCAGCTCGATCCGGTCGAACCGGGTGAGTCGGCGCAGCGGCGTGTCCAGGATGTACTGGGTCTGGATCTCGCTCAGCGAGAACCGCTCCATCAGCCGGGACTTGGCCTGCGCGGAGTTGTCGCTGTCCCGGATGAGCCGGATGACCTCGTCGATGTCGAGGAGCGCCACCAGCAGGCCCTCGACCAGGTGCAGCCGGTCCCGGCGCTTGGTGCGGCGGAACTCGCTGCGCCGCCGGACGACCTCGAAGCGGTGGTCGAGGTAGACCTCCAGCAGCTCCTTGAGGCCCAGCGTCAGGGGCTGCCCGTCCACCAGCGCCACGTTGTTGATGCCGAAGGACTCCTCCATCGGCGTCAGCTTGTAAAGCTGCTCCAGCACGGCCTCCGGGTGGAAGCCGTTCTTGATCTCGATGACCAGGCGCAGGCCGTGCGAGCGGTCGGTGAGGTCCTTGACGTCGGCGATGCCCTGGAGCTTCTTCGAGCCGACCAGGTCCTTGATCTTCGCGATGACCTTCTCGGGGCCGACCGTGAAGGGCAGTTCGGTGACGACCAGGCCCTTGCGGCGCGCCGTCACGTCCTCCACAGCCACCGTCGCACGGATCTTGAAGGTGCCGCGGCCCTTCTCGTAGGCGTCCTTGATGCCCGAGAGCCCGACGATCCGGCCGCCGGTGGGCAGATCGGGACCCGGTACGAAGCGCATCAGCGCCTCGAGGTCCGCCTGCGGGTACCGGATCAGGTGGCGGGCGGCCGCGATGACCTCGCCGAGGTTGTGCGGGGGCATGTTGGTGGCCATGCCGACCGCGATCCCGGACGCGCCGTTGACCAGCAGGTTCGGGTACGCGGCGGGCAGGGCGACCGGCTCCCGCTCCTGGCCGTCGTAGTTGGCGGTGAAGTCGACGGTGTCCTCGTCGATCGACTCCGTCATCAGCGAGGTGGCGTCGGCCATCTTGCACTCGGTGTAACGCATCGCGGCCGGCGGGTCGTCGTTGCCGAGCGAGCCGAAGTTGCCGTGGCCGTCGACCAGCGGCAGCCGCATGGAGAAGGGCTGGGCCATGCGCACGAGGGCGTCGTAGATCGACGCGTCACCGTGCGGGTGGAGCTTGCCCATGACCTCGCCGACGACACGGGCGCACTTCACGTAGCCGCGGTCGGGGCGCAGGCCCATCTCGTTCATCTGGTAGACGATGCGCCGGTGCACCGGCTTCATGCCGTCCCGGGCGTCGGGCAGGGCACGGGAGTAGATCACCGAGTACGCGTACTCGAGGAAGGAGCCCTGCATTTCGTCGACGACGTCGATGTCGAGGATCTTCTCCTCGAAATCCTCCGGCGGCGGGGTCTTCGTGCTGCGGCGGGCCATCGCTGCGCGGCTCCTTAACCAAAATGGGGTGTGCTGGGTGTCGGGCGGGGGGTCTGGCTGGGTCTGGCGGTCTTGTGGTGTCCGGCGAGGGTACGACGCGGACCATTGTGGCCCGACGCACCGACAACGCCGACTCCGACCCCGGGGGTCCCCCGGACGGAGTGCGGGGGAGTGACCCGGGAACTTATCCGGCGGTCGGCGCGCTTGCATACAGTGGCAGGTCGATAAGAAATCTCTGCATCGCGATCGAAGGGACCACATGCCCATGGGTCACACGGCCACAGCCCAGGCCGGCTCCGGCGGCCTGACAGCGACCGAGCACCGGCTGGCCAACGGCCTGCGCGTGGTGCTGTCCGAGGACCACCTGACCCCGGTCGCCGCGGTCTGCCTCTGGTACGACGTCGGCTCGCGCCACGAAGTCAAGGGACGCACCGGCCTGGCTCACCTCTTCGAGCACCTGATGTTCCAGGGATCGGCGAGCGTACCCGGCAACGGGCACTTCGAACTGGTCCAGGGCGCCGGCGGTTCCCTCAACGGCACCACCAGCTTCGAGCGCACCAACTACTTCGAGACGATGCCGACCCACCAGCTGGAGCTCGCGCTCTGGCTGGAGGCGGACCGGATGGGGTCGCTGCTGGCCGCCCTGGACGACGAGTCCATGGAGAACCAGCGCGACGTCGTCAAGAACGAGCGCCGTCAGCGGTACGACAACGTTCCCTACGGCACGGCCTTCGAGAAGCTCACCGCCCTGGCGTACCCCGAGGGCCACCCGTACCACCACACCCCGATCGGCTCCATGGCCGACCTGGACGCCGCCTCCCTGGAGGACGCGCGCACCTTCTTCCGCACGTACTACGCGCCGAACAACGCGGTGCTCTCGGTCGTCGGGGACATCGACCCCGAGCAGACGCTCGCCTGGGTCGAGAAGTACTTCGGCACCATCCCCGCGCACGACGGCAAGCAGCCGCCCCGCGACGGATCGCTGCCCGACGTCATCGGGGAGCAGCTGCGCGAGGAGATCGTCGAGGAGGTCCCGGCGCGTGCGCTGATGGCCGCCTACCGGCTGCCGCACGACGGCACCCGCGAGTGCGACGCCGCGGACGTGGCGCTGACCATCCTGGGCGGCGGCGAGTCCTCGCTGCTGCACAACCGGCTGGTGCGCCGCGACCAGAGCGCCGTCGCGGCCGGCTTCGGCATGCTGCGCCTGGCCGGGGCCCCCTCGCTGGGCTGGCTGGACGTCAAGACCTCCAGCGGGGTCGAGATCCCCGCCATCGAGGCGGCCGTGGACGAGGAGCTCGCGCGGTTCGCCGCCGAGGGCCCGACGGCCGAGGAGATGGAGCGCGCCCAGGCACAGCTGGAGCGCGAGTGGCTGGACCGGCTGAGCACGGTGGCCGGCCGCGCCGACGAACTGTGCCGCTTCGCGGTGCTGTTCGGCGACCCGCAGCTGGCGCTGACCGCCGTCCAGCGCGTCCTCGACGTCACCGCCGAGGAGGTACAGGCCGTGGCCGCGGCCCGACTGCGCCCGGACAACCGCGCGGTGCTCGTCTACGAGCCGCTCGCGGCCGACGAGTCCGACCAGCACGACGAGTCCGACGACTCCGACGAGAACGAAGGGGCGGAGCAGTGAGCGACACGGCAGCCGTCACGATGACCTTCCACCCGCGCCCGCGGGCCGGCGAACCGCAGCCGTGGGCCTTTCCGGCCCCCGACCGCGGACAGCTGTCCAACGGGCTGACCCTGCTGCGCTGCCACCGGCCGGGCCAGCAGGTCGTCGCGGTCGAGGTCAACCTCGCCGCCCCGCTCGACGCCGAGCCCGAGGGCCTGGACGGCGTGGCGACCATCATGGCGCGGGCCTTCTCCGAGGGCACCGACAAGCACTCCGCCGAGGAGTTCGCGGCCGAGCTGGAGCGCTGCGGCGCCACCCTGGACGCGCACGCCGACCACCCCGGCCTGCGGGTCTCGCTGGAGGTCCCGGCCTCCCGGCTGCCCAAGGCACTGGGCCTGCTCGCCGAGGCGCTGCGCGCCCCCGCCTTCGCCGACGCCGAGGTCGACCGGCTGGTGCGCAACCGGCTCGACGAGATCCCGCACGAGCTGGCCAACCCGCAGCGCCGCGCCGCCCAGCAGCTCTCCAAGGAGCTCTTCCCGGCCACCCTGCGGATGTCCCGGCCGCGCCAGGGCACCGAGGAGACGGTCGCCCGGATCGACTCCGCCGCCGTGCGCGCCTTCTACGAGGCCCACGTGCGCCCCGCCACCGCCACCGCGGTGGTCGTCGGCGACCTGACCGGCATCGACCTGGACGCCGTGCTGGCGGACACCCTGGGCACCTGGACGGGCAACACGGCCGCCGCCCTCCCGGTGCCGCCGGTGACCGCCGACGACACCGGCCGCGTGGTCATCGTCGACCGGCCCGGCGCGGTCCAGACGCAGCTGCTGATCGGGCGGATCGGGGCGGACCGCCACGACCGGGTGTGGGCGGCCCAGGCGCTGGGCACGTACTGCCTGGGCGGCACCCTCACCTCGCGCCTGGACAAGGTGCTGCGCGAGGAGAAGGGGTACACCTACGGCGTGCGCGCCTTCGGCCAGGTGCTGCGCTCCACCGCGGACGGCAAGGGCGCCTCGATGCTCGCCATCAGCGGCTCGGTGGACACCCCGAACACGGGACCGGCGCTGGAGGACCTCTGGAAGGTGCTGCGCACCCTCGCGGAGGGCGGTCTGACCGACGCCGAACGCGATGTCGCCGTGCAGAACCTGGTGGGCGTGGCCCCGCTGAAGTTCGAGACGGCGGCCTCGGTCGCAGGCACCCTCGCCGATCAGGTCGAGCAAGAACTGCCGGACGACTACCAGGCGCAGTTGTACGCCCAGCTCGCCGCGACGGGCACGGTGGAGGCGACCACGGCGGTCGTCCAGGCCTTCCCCGCGGACCGGTTGGTCACCGTCCTGGTGGGCGACGCGGCGCTGATCGAGGAGCCCGTGCGGGCCCTGGGGATCGGAGAGGTCACGGTCGTCTCCAACTGACCGGCGGATGACGGCTCATTGAGGGTCGGCTGAAGGTTTCAGCAAGGGGTTCTGGCGACTTGTCTCCGGAACCCCTTTTGTCCGTTTAATGGCGAGGTTGCTTGTATGCGGTGTGGCGTACGCAACAAAAAGCCGTGTCTGTTTGGCGATTGACTGATGATCCGCCTAGCGTCGGCCGTGCTGCCCGTCAGTTGTACTCGCCGCACCCGCGGCACCGGACAGCGATCGCCGAGTCCCCGTCAGGCGCGAGCCTGGGGAGCCGGGGACCCACATGAGTCCCTGGGGTGAATCGGACCCCCTCGCAAGAGGAGGTCCGTAGGAGACCTTCCTGCTCCGAACCCGTCAGCTAACCCGGTAGGCGAGAAGGAAGGAAAGGATCAACCCCTTCATGGCGCTTGGCAGTCGTCCCGCTGGTACCGGTAAGCACCGTGGCTCCAGCCGCCTGAGCAAGAAGACCGCCGGTTACGCCGGTATCGCCGCGATCGCCACCACGGGCGTCGTCGGCTCCCTCGCCGGCCCGGCCTTCGCCGCGGACAACCACAGCAGCACCATCGGCCAGGACAACGGCCTGGGTGCCGTGGTCGTCGCCGAGGACCTCGCGGGCGACATAGCCGACCAGGCCGAGTCCCAGCACCGCGTCGCCGAGCAGGACGCCGTCAAGGCGCAGGCCGAGGCCGACGCGAAGCAGCGGGCCGCGGAGGCCAAGCGCCTCGCCGAGGCCAAGGCGAAGGTCGAGCGCGAGGCCGCCGAGCGCGCCGCCCGCGAGGAGGAGCGCAAGCGCCTCAACACCTTCGTCGCCCCGGTGGACGGCTCGTACGTCAGCACGCAGTACCACGCGGGCGGCGGCATGTGGTCCTCCGGCTCCCACACCGGCATCGACTTCCACGCCGCCTCCGGCACCTCGGTCCACGCGGTGGGCCTCGGTACCGTCGTCGAGGCCGGCTGGGGCGGCGCGTACGGCAACAACGTCGTCATCAAGCACAACGACGGCACCTACACCCAGTACGGGCACATGACCTCGCTGAATGTCTCCGTCGGCCAGCAGGTCACCCCGGGCCAGCAGATCGGCCTGTCGGGCTCCACCGGCAACTCCAGCGGCCCGCACCTGCACTTCGAGGCCCGCACGGGTTCGCAGTACGGCTCGGACATCGACCCGATTTCGTACCTGCGCTCGCACGGCGTCAGCCTCTGACACCGCCTCGCACCGCTTCACCGAAGACCCCGGCTCCCCGAGCCGGGGTCTTTGTGTGTTGCGTCTTTGTGCAAATGTTTCGTATTTCCGGCCGCTCTCGGAAATTATCGTGTGTTGCAATAGAGTCGCAGCACGCGCATGTGCGTGCAATGAGGGTGGCAGTCGGAAATAGGCGGAGGTTCGGTCTTGCGTATTCCTGCGCACGCGGTATGCACGGCAATCCGCGACGACATCGTCTCCGGGGTGTTCGAGCCGGGCGGCCGGCTGACCGAGGAGGTGCTGGCCCGCCGGTACGGGGTCTCGCGCGTCCCGGTGCGCGAGGCCCTGCGGACCCTGGAGTCCGAGGGGTTCGTGACCACGCGGCGGCACGCGGGGGCCTGTGTGGCGGAGCCGACCGAGCAGGAGGCCGCGGACCTGTTGGAGCTGCGGATGCTCCTGGAGCCGCTCGCCGCCGCGAGGGCCGCCCGCCGGCGCACCGACGCGCACCTCAAGGTGCTGCGCGGGCTGGTCAGGCTGGGGCAGGAGCGGGCCAGGCGGGGCCAGGGCGAGGACCTGCGGTCCCTGGGCGGCTGGTTCCACGAGACGCTCGCACAGTCCTCCGGCAGCCCCGGGCTGATCGCGCTGCTCACGCAGATGCGGCACAAGATCGCGTGGATGTACGTGGTGGAGGCGCCGGCCCGGCCCGTGGAGTCCTGGGCGGAGCACGGGGCGATCGTGGACGCGGTGGCGCGCGGCGACGCCGAACGGGCGCGGGCGCTGACCGCGGTCCACGCCGACCGTGCGGCGGGGGCGCACCGGCTGCGGCGCCGCCCGGCGGTGAGCACTTCGCAACCTGCCGTAAACATGTCGAGCGGCCGACATTAACAGGAGCCGTATACAAAGGGTGGGATCGCTCGAATTCGCCGTACGGTGGCCGGTCTGTGTTGGGTTGTTGGGTTGAAACAATTCCCCGTGCGGAATTCTGGCCGAGCTTAATTCGGCGTGCGCCGGGCTGGATTTCGGCGGGCCTTTTTCGCCGAGCGGGATTTCTTCGTGGTGCGCGGTCCCGCGGTCCCGCGGGGTGAGCGCATGGGGCGGGCCCGGAGCCCGGCTCCCGGGTCGCCCCGAGCGCGCGACCGTCCCCGGGGCGGGGTCCGGCTCGGCTCCTCGGTCCGGGCTCTGGCGAACGACGAAGCCGCGGCCCCCCGGATCGGGGGCCGCGGCTTCGCGCGTGAAGTGGAACCCGAAGGGTCAGACGGTCTCGGGGAGCTCCTCGAGACCCTCGGCGACCAGCTTCGCGAGGCGGTCGAGCGCGGCGTCCGCACCCTCGGCCTCGGAGGCGAGGACGATCTCCTCGCCACCCTGGGCGCCGAGGCCCAGGACCGCCAGCATGGAGGCGGCGTTGACGGGGTCGCCGCCGGACTTCGCGATGGTCACCGGGACGCCGGAAGCGGTCGTCGCACGGACGAAGATCGAGGCGGGACGAGCGTGCAGGCCCTCGGCCCAACCAACGTTGACGCGGCGCTCTGCCATGGTGATGCCCTTCAGGTTCTTACGGTTGTCTAGACCAGTCTCTCATGGCACCCGGAATGCTCGGGCCTACCTCCGGCCTGAATTTTCCGCCGTTCGGCCTTCCCCAGCTTGCCCTGGTTCGTCCCGTCATGCCTCGGCGCCGCGCGAGGGTTCGACGGCCCGATCCGGCCGTAAGGTAGGCCCATGACCATCGAGTCGGACCCCTCGTACCCGGCCCACTGGGAAGCCGATGTCGTCCTGCGCGACGGCGGCACCGCCCGGATCCGGCCCATCACCACCGAGGACGCGGGCCGGCTCGTCAGCTTCTACGAGCAGGTCTCGGACGAGTCGAAGTACTACCGGTTCTTCGCTCCCTACCCCCGGCTCTCCGACCGTGACGTGCACCGCTTCACGCACCACGACTACGTGGACCGGGTCGGGCTCGCCGCCACCATCGGCGGGGAGTTCATCGGCACCGTCCGCTACGACCGCATCGGCGCCGACGGCCGGCCCGCCTCCGGACCCGCCGACGAGGCCGAGGTCGCCTTCCTCGTCCAGGACGCCCACCAGGGCCGCGGGGTCGCCTCCACCCTCCTCGAACACATCGGCGCGGTGGCCCGCGAGCGCGGCATCCGGCGGTTCGCCGCCGAGGTGCTGCCCGCCAACACCAAGATGATCAAAGTCTTCACGGACGCCGGTTACCAGCAGAAGCGCAGCTTCGAGGACGGCTCCGTCCACCTCACCCTCGACCTCGAACCCACCGCCGAGTCCCTCGCCGTGCAGCGCGCCCGCGAACAGCGCGCCGAGGCACACTCGGTCCAGCGGCTGCTCGCCCCCGGCTCGGTGGCCGTCGTCGGAGTCAGCCGCTCCGGTGCAGGAGTGGGCGCGGCCGCACTGCGCAACCTGCGCGACAGCGGCTTCCACGGCCACCTGTACGCCGTCAACGAGGCCGTCACCCGCGACCTGCTCGACGGCGTGCGGGCCTACCGGACCATCGAAGCCATCGCCGCCCCGGTCGACCTCGCGGTGATCGCGGTCCCGGCCGACCGGGTACCCGAAGCGGTGGCCGCCTGCGGCGAGCACGGGGTGCAGGGGCTCGTCGTCCTGTCCGCCGGGTACGGGGAGAGCGGCCCGGCCGGACTCGCCCGCCAGCGCGAACTGGTGCGGCAGGTGCGCTCGTACGGGATGCGGCTGATCGGACCGAACGCCTACGGCGTGATCAACACCGCGCCGGAGGTGGAACTCAACGCCTCCCTGACCCCCGCGCCGATGCCGACGCGCGGCCGGATCGGCCTGTTCACGCAGTCCGGGGCGATCGGGATCGCCCTGCTCTCGGCCCTGCTCCGGCGCGGCGAGGGCCTCTCCTCCTTCGTCTCCGCGGGCAACCGCGCCGACGTGTCCGGGAACGACATCCTCCAGTACTGGTACGACGACGGGGCAACCGACGTCGCCCTGCTCTACCTCGAAACCCTCGGCAACCCGCGCAAGTTCACCCGGCTCGCCCGCCGGACCGCGGCCGTCAAGCCGGTGGTCGTCGCCAAGGGCGGCCGGCACAGCCCGGCCGGGCACGTCGTCCCCGACACCCGACTCCCGGAGGCCACCGTCTCCGCGCTGCTGCGCCAGGCCGGCGTCATCCGCGTCGACACGGTCACCGAGCTGGTGGACGTAGGCCTCCTGCTCGCGGCGCAGCCGCTGCCAGCCGGTCCCCGGATCGCGATCCTCGGCAACTCCGAATCCCTCGGGATCCTCACCTACGACGCCTGCCTCACCCAGGGCCTGCGGCCGCTGCCGCCGCTGGACCTGACGACGGCGGCCGCGCCGGCGGACTTCCGCGCCGCCCTGACCGACGCGCTGCGCTCCGAGGACTGCGACGCGGTGGTGGTCACGGCCATCCCGTGGGTGAGCGAGGACGCTCCGGCGGACGACCTGGCCGGTGCCCTGCGCGAAGCCGTGGCCGAGTACCCGGGCAAGCCGGTCGCGGTGGTCCACGTCGAGCTCGCCGAGCTCGTCGAAGCCCTGTCCGCCGTGCGCGGCGCCCCGCATTCCGCCCCGCCCCGGAACTGGGGCCCCGTGGCGGACCCCGCGCCCCCCGCACCGGCCGGTCCGCTGTCCGCCGCCGGCGACAGCATCCCCAGCTACCCCGCCGCCGAGCGGGCGGTCAAGGCCGTCGCCGAGGCCGTCCGGTACGGGCAGTGGCGCCGGGCCGCCGCCGACGACGACGGGCGGGTCCCCGAGTACGAGGACATCGACGAGGCCGGGACCGCGGACCGGCTGGCCGGGCTGCTGACGGACGTCGACCCCGGCGCCGTGCTGACCCTGACCGACCGGGACGCCCGCCAGCTGCTCGCCGGCTACGGGATCCGCGTCCTGCCCACCCTGCCCGCGCCGAGCGCCGACGCGGCGGTCCGCGCCGCCGCGGTGCTGGGCTACCCGGTGGCGCTCAAGACCACCGCGCCGCACCTGCGGCACCGCGCGGACCTGGGCGGCGTACGCCTCGACCTCACGAACGAGGCCGAGCTGAGGCGCTCGTACGAGGAGCTCACCGACGCGCTGGGCAAGCCGGCCGAGCTCCAGCCCGTGGTGCAGGCCATGGTGGCGCGCGGGGTGGACACCGTCGTCCGCTCCGTCATCGACCCCGCCGCGGGCGCCGTCCTCTCCTTCGGGCTCGCCGGCGTCGCTTCCGAGCTGCTCGGCGACACCGCGCACCGGCTCGTCCCGACCACCGACCGGGATGCCGCCGGACTGATCCGATCCATCCGGACCGCACCCCTCCTGTTCGGCTGGCGCGGCAGCGATCCCGTGGACACCCCCGCCCTGGAGGAACTGCTCCTGCGGCTGTCCCGCCTCGTGGACGACCACCCCGAGGTGATCGGCGTCTCACTGGAGCCCGTCGTGGTCGCCGCCGAAGGCGTCTCCGTGCTCAGCGCCACCGTCCGCGTCGCCCACCCGCCGGCCCGCGGCGATCTCGGCCCCCGGACCCTCCCCAGTTACTGACCGGGTACGGCGCGGCCTGAGGGGCCCGTACGGGCCTTAGGATGGACCTCATGGCGAAATCCGGTACGACGACCCAGGGGCTGCGCACGGCGATCGAGCGCAGCGGCTACTACCCGGCCCTCGTGGCCGAGGCCGTGGAGGCCGCGGTGGGCGGCGAGCCGATCTCGTCGTACCTGGTCCACCAGGAGACGACCTTCGACTCCAACGAGGTGCGCCGTCACGTCACCGTGCTGGTCCTGACCGGCAACCGCTTCATCGTCAGCCACACCGACGAGCAGGCCGCCGACGCCGGATCCCCCTCCCCGTACGCGACCACCTCCACCGAGTCGGTCAAGCTGTCCAGCATCTCCTCCGTGGTGCTGAGCCGCGTCGTCGCCAACCCGGAGTCCTACACCCCCGGCACCCTGCCCCGCGAGGTCGTCCTGACCATCGGCTGGGGCGCCGTCTCCCGGATCGACCTGGAGCCGGCCGCCTGCGGCGACCCGAACTGCGACTCCGACCACGGTTACACCGGCAACTCCACCGCCGACGACCTCAGCCTGCGGGTCAGCGAAGCCGGCGACGGGCCGGAGGCGGTGCGCCAGACCCTGGTCTTCGCTCAGGCCCTCAGCGAGGCCACCGCGGCGACGTCTTCCCCCTCCGCCCGCTGATGGCGTACTCCGCGGCACAGGAGTGGCCCGAGCCGGAGCTGCTGGACCTGGCGGGCGCCCCCGTCCCGGAGTACGGCGTCGGGTCGCTCGCCGACCTGCTGCCCACGCTCGTGGCGGGCCAGGGCGTCCCCGGGTTCACCGCCGCCATCACCGAGCTGACCCCGGCCGACCGGAACTGCGTGTTCCTGGTCGACGGCATGGGTTGGGAGCAGATCAAGGCGCACCCGGACGAGGCCCCGTACCTCACCTCCCTGCTCGGCAGCTCGCGCGGCGGCACCGGCCGCCCGATCACCGCGGGCTTCCCGGCGACCACCGCCACCTCGCTCGCCTCCGTGGGCACCGGCCTGCCGCCGGCCCGCCACGGCCTGCCCGGCTACGCCGTCCGCAACCCCGCCACGGGCGAACTCATGAACCAGCTCCGCTGGCACCCGTGGACCTCGCCGAAGCCCTGGCAGCCGTACCCGACCGTCTTCCAGCAGGCCGACAAGGCCGGGGTGGCGACCGCACAGGTGTCCTCGCCCGCCTTCCAGACCACCCCGCTCACCAAGATCGCGCTGAGTGGCGGCACCTTCCTCGGCCGGATGACTGGCGAGGAGCGGATGGACCTGGCGGCCGAGCGCCTCGCGGCCGGTGACCGCTCGCTCGTCTACACCTACTTCAGCGAGCTCGACGGGGCCGGCCACCGGCACGGCGTGGACTCCGACGCGTGGCGCGGCCAGCTGATGTACGTGGACCGGCTCGTCCAGCGGCTCGCCGAGCAACTGCCGCCGCGCACCGCCCTGTACGTGACCGCGGACCACGGCATGGTCGACGTCCCCTTCGACGAGGACTCCCGGATCGACTTCGACGAGGACTGGGAGCTGAGCGCCGGCGTCGCGCTGCTGGGCGGCGAGGGCCGGGCCCGGCACGTGTACGCGGTGCCGGGCGCCGAGGCCGACGTACTGACCGTGTGGCGCGAGGTGCTCGGCGACCGGTTCTGGGTCGCGAGCCGCGAAGAGGCCCTGGAACTCGGCTGGTTCGGCGCGCCGGGGGAGTGCGACGAGCGCGTGCTCGGACGCATCGGCGACGTGGTGGCGGCCGCCCAGGCCGATGTCGCGATCACTGCCTCGCGCAACGAGCCGAACGAATCCGCCCTCGCCGGAATGCACGGCTCGATGACCGCGGCGGAGCAGCTCGTCCCGCTGCTCGAAATCCGCACCTGACCTTCTCCGCCCGGCCGCCCGGCCCACCGCCCGTCACCTGCGTCCCTCCCACGTCCCGAAAGGTCCCGTACTTCCCATGCCCGAGCTGGTGTTCTTCTCCGGAACGATGGACTGCGGAAAGAGCACCCTGGCGCTCCAGATCGCCCACAACCGTGACGCGCGGGGACTCCAGGGCGTGATCTTCACCCGTGACGACAGGGCGGGCGAGGGCAAGCTCTCGTCCCGGCTCGGCCTGGTGACGGAGGCGGTCGAGGCGCCGGAGGGCATGGACCTGTACGCGTACTTGGTGGCGCAGATCTCCCAGGGCGGCAGGGCGGACTACGTGATCGTGGACGAGGCCCAGTTCCTGGCCCCCGTCCAGATCGACCAACTGGCGCGCATCGTGGACGACTTGGACATGGACGTCTTCGCCTTCGGCATCACGACGGACTTCCGGACGAAGCTGTTCCCGGGTTCGCAGCGGCTGATCGAGCTGGCGGACCGACTGGAGCAGCTCCAGGTGGAGGCCCTGTGCTGGTGCGGTGCCCGCGCCACGCACAACGCCCGTACGGTGGGCGGCGAGATGGTGGTCGAGGGCGCCCAGGTGGTGGTCGGCGACGTCAACCGCCCGGCGGGCGAGATCGGGTACGAGGTCCTCTGCCGCCGCCACCACCGCAAGCGGATGACCTCGGCCGCGGCCCGCGCGGGCGCCCTCTCCCCGGACGTCCTCCCGGTCAACCACGCCTGACCACCGGGCGGCACGCGGGCCGCCTACTGGAAGCTGAGCCGGTGCGGGTGCGCCGGGGTGGTGGGGCAGGTGTGGACGCGCATGAGGCCACGGCCGAGGTAGACACCGGTGGGGTCGCTGATGCGGCTGTCCGGTAGGGAGTCCTTGTCCTCCAACGGGATCCAGCTCTCCGAGGCCCCGTCCCATTCGCTGACGGCCACCGTGAGCAACGGAGGCATCGGTGCTCCGCAGACTCCGCAATCGATGTGCGCCGGGTCGGTGAGGTGCCACGAGGCGAAGCCGCCGACCTTCCAGCCGGGCGCGATGGACAGATCGCCCCGGTAGGCCACCTCGTTATCCTGGTCCGCGCGCGCGGTGGCCATGGCGGCCTCGTACTCCTCGTACGTGTCGAAGACGGCCGTGGCGGAGGAGTCGAAGGCGTCATCGTCCTCTTCGTCGTCTCCCCCCTCCCACACTTCGATGGCCTCCTGGAGGTCCTCGTCCAGCAGACCCTCGTACTCGTGCTCCACCACTTGTTCGGGGTGGAGCACGCACGTGTTCGGGACGCATTCGGCCCTGCCCACCACTACGGGTTCAGGGATCACGCCGAGGACCTCGCCCACGTCCTGGGAGCGCCGCCACTTCAGCACGACCTCGATGGTCCGGTCGGGGCCGTGCACTTCGAAAGGACACCAGAGGACCTGGAGCAGGTCACAACCGTCCGGTCCGGTCAGGTCGGGGACGTCGCGGGCGAAGAGCTGCGCGGCGGCGAGCAGCGGAATCGGGTCCGCGTCCGCGATGTGCGGGGCGTGCGGTCCTGGCTGGAGGCTCTCCAGGACCGCGCGTTCCGCATCGGTGGGACCCGTAGCGGGGGTGCGGTGCCATGCCTCGTCGAGGATCCGCCGCTGGAGGCGCACGTCGGACAGCCGGTGCCCGCCGCCCTTGGGGTGGACGGCGGTGCACACGGGCCACGGTTCAGCGGCGGGCCACAGGAGCGGCCCGGCCACCGAGCTCTCGTCGGCCTTCGGTGTGCCGGGGCGCGGGTGGAGGCGCGTGCTGGTACGGCGATGGTCACCGAGGGCGGGGAACAGGGCCTCGGCGTCGACCGGGCGGGGCGGGGTGGTGCGGGTCATGCGGTCCTCACCTGTTCCTCGGGTCCGATCGACGCCGCTCTCACCAACTACCGTGACGGCCCACGGGCCACGTTCATACAGCCCGCACCGCCCGACCTGACCGAACCACCGTAGGCCACACGGAACAAGGAAGGGACGCACTGACGTGCCCCAGCCGCTCAGCGTTCGCATCGCCGTCCGCGAGTACGAGCTCGACACCCGCGGCCACCTCAACCAGGCGGTCTACCTCCAGTACGGCGAGCACGCGCTGTGGGAGGTGCTGCTGGCCGCGGGCATTCCGGGCGCGGCCCCCACGGTCATCCGACTCTGACCCGCACCGGGCCGCGTGCCCTCCAGCAGCCTCACCGCCTCAGCGGACCGCGTGGACCGCGTGGACCACCTGGATCTCGCCGACGATGCGCGCGCTGAAGCCGTCGGTCGACGCGGTGCTTCCGGGGGCCGCCGGGTGTACCCCGTACCGTGAGGACATGAGGATGTACCAGAGCACTGCCGTGAGCGTTGACGCGATGCTCGAGGACCTGCGCACGCTCGTGGAGGTCGAGTCCCCGTCGCGCGACCTCGATGCGCTGAACGCCTCGGCCCGTGCCGTGGCGGCGGTCATCGAGAGCCGACTGGGCGGGCGGGCCGCCCTGGTGGAGAGCCAGGCCGGCCCGCACGTGCACTGGTCGGGCGGAGGCGATCCCCGGGTGCTGATCCTCGGTCACCACGACACGGTCTTCCCGCTGGGCACGTTGGCGCGCCGCCCCTTCCGGGTGGAGGGCGGGCACGCGACGGGCCCCGGCGTCTTCGACATGCTCGGGGGTCTCGTCCAGGCCGTTCACGGCCTGGCGGCCCTGGATGACCTGTCGGGAGTGGAGGTCCTGGTGACCGCCGACGAGGAGGTCGGTTCCGGTTCCTCCCGGGCTCTGATCGAGGAGCGGGCCCGCGCTTGCGGCGCGGTGCTCGTGTTCGAGGGCGCAGCCGATGGCGGGGGCCTGAAGACTGGTCGCAAGGGGTGCGGCACGTTCGAGGTGGTCGTCAAGGGGCGGGCGGCGCATGCCGGGTTGGAGCCGGAGGCGGGCGTGAACGCGCTGGTCGAGGCGGCGCAGCAGGTACTGGACCTCGTGGCGCTCGGCCGGCCGGAGATCGGGACGACGGTGACGCCGACCGTGGCCTCGGCGGGAACCTCGGACAACGTCGTTCCGGCGGAGGCGACGGTGTTGGTCGACGTCCGGGTCGAGTCGGCCGGGGAGAAGGAGCGCGTCGAGGCGGCGATGGCGGCATTGGCGCCGCACTTGGACGGGGCGGAGATCGTGGTTCGGGGAGCCGTGGGCCGACCCCCGATGCCGGAGTCGGCGTCGGCGGGGTTGTTCGAGATGGCGCGGCGACTGCTCCCCGGCATCGAGGGCAAGGCGGTCGGTGGCGGCAGCGACGGCAACTTCACGGGCGCGTTGGGGGTTCCTACGCTCGACGGCCTGGGAGCGGTCGGCGGTGGTGCCCATGCCGACCACGAGTACCTGGTGGTCGATGCCATGGCGGAGCGGGCGAATCTCGTCACGGGACTCGTGAACGCGATCCGCGACGGCGGGTAGGCGGGTAGGACATCGTCGGACCCGCACCACCGGACGGCGTCGACGGGACCGCCGCCCACGCGGCCACCGGCCGGTGATCCGTCCCGGGACGCCGCCCCGAGGGCCACCTGCCCCGAGTTCCACACGGCCGAGGAATCGGGTACGGGGCGGAGCGGCGCGATCGGATCGATCATTCGTGACTGATGGCTGAACGGGTCGGTGGACGGGGCCGATCGGTCGGCCGTGCGTCCGGGGCCCGGTTCCAGCGCATCCGGGACCAGGGGAGCGCGAGTTCGGCCCGATCCGTGACCTGGTGCGGCGTCAGGGAGTCGACGGCGGCCGCTTCCCGGTGGCGGGCGTACACGCCGTCCACGTACCGGTGGCCGGTGTCGGCGGCGATGAAGAGGACCGTGCGTTGCGGCGCCCGGGCCCGTTCCCAGCGGGCGGCGAGGTAACCGGCCCCGGTGGACAGGCCGGCGAAGACCGCGTGCCGCCGCAACAGGTCGACGCTGCCGGACAGCGCGGCGTCGAAGGAGATCCAGTGGAGCGTGTCGTAGGACGCGTGGCTGACGTTCCCGAAGGGGATGGAGCTGCCGATCCCGGCGATGATGATCTCGGGGTCGGCCACGTGCTCGGAGCCGAAGGTGACACTGCCGAAGGGCTGCACACCGACGAGTTCGACATCGGGGGAGTCCTCCCTCAGATAGCGGGCGAGGGCCCCGGTGGAGGCGCCCGAGCCGACCCCGCCGACCAGGGTCAGGGCGTCCCCGCCGGTCGACCGCCGGATCCGCTCGGCCACCGCCCGGTAGCCCAGGTAGTGGATGTCGTCGTGGTACTGCCGCATCCAGTGGTACTCGGGGTGCTCCGCGAGGATCTCGTGGATGCGCTCGACCCGCCGCTTCTGGTCCAACTTCAGGTCCTCGCAGGGCTCCATCCGCTCCAGCGTCGCCCCGAGCACGGCCAGTTGGGCGCAGAGCGTGCGGTCGACGGTCGTCGATCCGACGATGTGGCAGCGCATCCCGTGGCGGTGGCAGGCCAGCGCGAGGGCGTACGCGTAGATCCCGCTGGAGCTGTCCAGCAGCGTGTCCCCGCGCCGCACCACCCCCGTGTCGAGCAGGTGGCGGACCGCGGCGAGGGCGGAGACGACCTTCATGGTTTCAAAGCGCAGGCAGACGAGCCGGTCGTCGAGGCGTATCAGGTCGGGACGGCCGACGGCCTCCGCAATGTGCTGGTCCACTGGAGAACTCCTGGGTCGTCGGGAGGGGCGGGAGGGGTGGGAAGGTCGTGAAGACGCGGGTCGCGGCGATGCCGTTGCTGTCCAGGGCCCGCACGCAGCCGCGGATCCGGTGGTGCAGGCCCGGGGCCGCCGGGTCGAGGAGCAGACCGGCCACCGCACCGCTGTGCGCGATCTGGACCCCCAGGGCCCCGAGCCGCCGGCCGATGCCGGCCAGCGTGTCGAACTCCGGGTGACGCAGGAGTTGTTGGCCCCGTCGCGCGCTGGCGGTCGCGACCTGGCCCAGCAGGGCCGCGTCGCCCTTGGCCACGGCCCGCCGCAGCAGGGCGCGCAGCCGTTCGAAGGCGCGCACCTCGCTCTCGTCGTACGTACGCGCCGGCAGGGCGAGGGTGTCCACGGGCGAGCCCCCGCCCAGGGCGCAGCCCACGACGACCAGCGGCGGCAGGCGGGGGCCGAGGACCTCCAGCACCCGCCCCTCGCGCTGGGCGAAGAGCGCCGGGCGGGCGTCGAGCATCAGCGGGTCGCAGGCCAGTTCGGCGCGCACTGCCAGCCGGGCGACGGTACCGGGTGCCAGCCGCACCCCGTAGGAGTCCGCGACCGCGCGCACGACGGCGATGACATCACTGGTGGAGCTCCCCATGCCGAGTCCCACCGGGATGTCCCCGGTGATCCGCAACTCCCCTCCGCAGGGCGGCTCCCGATGCCGCCGCGCGCATTCCGCGACGGTGAGGGCCGCCGCCCGGGCGGCCTTCGTACGGTCGCCCGGTACGACGGTGAGCTGCTGCGGCGGGGTGCCCGGACGCCGGGTGAACTCGGCCCGGCTGCCCATCCCGGTCATCGGCAGGGTGACCAGGCCGGCGCACCGGCGCCCGGTGGCGTCGAGGAAGACGCCCTGGAGGATCTCGCCGTGGTGGCAGGCGGCGTGCCCGGTGCCGCGGCGGGCGGGGGGAGCGGTCACGGCTGCCCCGCCGTCCGGTAGCGGTACAGGGTCGTCGGGTCAGCGCTGAACTGGGAGAAGGGGAAGGGCTCCGCGGACAGGGCGGTCACCCCGGAGCCGAGGAAGGCCCGGGCCACCGCGCTGCCGCTCTGTGCGTACACGACCAGGGGCACGCCCCGGGTGCGGCAGCGGTCGAGGACGGTGTCGAAGGAACCGTTGCTGAGGGTCATGCCGGTGGCGACGACGGCGTCGGCACGCTCCAGCACCTCGTGCATGTCGGTGGTGACGGGATCGCCCCACTGGGTGGACCTCAGGTTGAAGTCGCACGGCAGCGGTACGCCGCCCCGCTCGCGGATCGCCGCGACCAGCGGGTTCACCACGCCGATGAGGCCGACCCGGGCGCCCGCGCGGATGTCCAGCAGCCCGGCGATGGCCGCGTCACGGGCCCGGGCGCGCACTTCGGGGGTGCCCGCGGGGAGGGTGAGCGGCTCCGCCCCGGCGTCGCGGTGCGGGAGCTGCCCGGCCAGGTACGCGTCGAGGGCGGCGATCCGCAGCGGGCGCGGAGCCTCGCGGAGCAGCACGTCGAGCGGGGCGCCCGAGGAGTCGCGGCAGATCGTCGGGTCGATCTCGCCGGCCTCGAAGGCGCAGCCGCCGAAGGAGCCGCCGAGGCGCACCAGGACGTACTGGTTGAGGTAGGTGGTGTCGCTGCCGGCGAGCCGGGTGCCGTGGTGGATCCAGAACACGCTGGTCGCCACGAGTTCGCAGGGCAGCGGGCCGTGTTCGCCGGCCAGTACGGCCGCGACGAGGGAGTCGACGGTCGGTGCGGGCGCGGTGGTCGGGTGGCTCGTCATGACGTTCCTTGTCGGAGTACGGGAAGAGGTACGGGTGTGGGTGTGGGGGCGGTGGCGGGCGTGACGGCGCGCAAGGGGCCGCGGTAGGACACCGAGGGCCGTCCCAGGGAGTCGGTGGCCAGTTCGGCGTCGACCTCGAAGATCTGGGCCAGGTGCTCGGCGGTGAGGACGGCGGCGGGGGTGCCGGAGGCGATCAGGCGGCCCCGGTGCATGAGCAGCAGCCGGTCGCAGTGGCGGGCGGCCAGGGTGAGGTCGTGCAGGGCGACCAGGACCGTCTGCGGGGTGCCGGCGAGCAGTTCCATCAGCTCCAACTGGTGCTTGACGTCCAGGTGGTTGGTGGGCTCGTCGAGGAGCAGACCGTACGGTTGTTGGGCGAGCGCGCGGGCGATGTGGGCGCGCTGCCGCTCGCCGCCCGACAGGCCCTTCCAGGAGCGCCCGGCGAGCGCGGTGAGGCCGACGCGGTCCAGCGCGGCCGCGACGACCGCCCGGTCGGTGGCGTCCGGTCCGCGCAGGCCGTCGCGGAAGGGGGTCCGTCCCAGCCCCACGACGTCGGCGACGCGCAGGTCGGAGCCGAATCCGGAGTCCTGTTCCACGAAGGCGATCCGACGGGCGATCCGGCGCGCGCTCCAGTTCCGTATCGACCGGTCGTCGTAGCGCACCGTGCCCGCGTCGGGCACGCGCAGCCCGGCCAGGCAGCGCAGCAACGAGGACTTGCCGGAGCCGTTGGGGCCGATCAGTCCGACCGTCTCGCCCGGCGCGACGTCCAGGTCGACCCCGCGGACGACGGGCGTGTCCGAGACCGACCAGTTCAGGTCTTCGGCGGTGATCCTCACAGCTCACCCCTCCTGCGCAGGACGAGGAGGAACAGCGGTACGCCGAGCAGCGCGGTGATCACGCCGACCGGTATCTCGCGCGGCGCGAAGGCGACCCGCGCCAGGGCGTCGGTCCACACCAGGAACACCGCGCCGGCGAGCGCCGCGTGGGGGAGCAGCACCCGGTGCAGCGGACCGGCCAGCAGGCGCACCCCGTGCGGGACGATCAGCCCGACGAACCCGATGGCGCCGACGGTGGCCACCGCCACCGAGGTCAGCACGGCCGTCACCACGAGCAGCAGCATCCGGGTGCGTCGTACGGCGATCCCCAGCGAGGCGGCGGTGTCCGCGCCGAACGCGAGCCCGTCGAGGGCGTTCGCGCACAGCCAGGCGGCCGCGAGCCCCAGCGGGGTGACGACCGCGCAGACCGCGACGGCGTCCCAGCGGGCCGGGGCCATCGAGCCCAGCAGCCAGTGGGTGAGGGCGCGCGTGGTGTCGGCGTCGGCCGAGGCCATCAGGACGAGCGAGGTCAGGGCGGTGAAGAGCTGTCCGACGACCACGCCGGTGAGGACGATGCGGACCGAGTCCAGGCCCGTCCGGTGCAACAGCGCCAGCAGCAGGCCGAAGGAGAGCAGGGCGCCGAGGAGGGCGCCGCCGGTGATCCCGAGCGTTCCGGCGCCCAGCCCGGACAGGGGCAGGGGCAGGACGGCCACGGTGACGGCTCCGACCGAGGCCCCCGAGGACACCCCGAGCAGGTACGGGTCGGCCAGCGCGTTGCGGGTGACGGCCTGCAGTACGGTGCCGCAGACCGCCAGCGCGGCGCCGACCAGGGCCGCCATCAAGACCCGCGGTAGCCGCAGGTCCCAGACGAGCGAGTCCAGCAGCGGCGGCAGCGGTTCGGTGGCCAGGCCCAGCCGGGCGCCGAGCACCCGGCCGAGGTCGGTCCACCCCACGTCGGCGCTGCCGATACGGGTGCCCGCCGCCACCGAGGCGACCAGTACGAGCACCCCGGTGAGGAACAGCCCCACCCGGGCCGGTGTGCCGGACCGCGCGGCCCGCGGCGGCGCGGACGGCGCACCCACCCGGACCTCGCGGGCGGCCGGGACCAGCAGGTCCATCACCCCCGGCCCCGGGTTAGCGGACATGTCCGAGGTCCTTCATCCCCGCGGCCAGCAGCCCCAGGGCGTGCACGGAGCGTACGGAGGGGTCCAGTTCGATGCCCGGCACCTCGATGATCCTGTTCTCGCGGACCGCCGCCAGCTTGGAGACCAGCGGGTCCGCGGCCATCGTGGCGCGCTTCTCGGCGGCGCTGTCGCCGGGCCGGCCGCGCTCGCTCAGATCGCCGATCACGATGAAGTCCGGGTCGCGCCGGGCGACTTCCTCCCAGGAGACCTCGGGCCAGTCCTCGGCCACGTCGTCGAAGGCGTTCTTCGCGCCGACGATCCGGCTCATCTCACTGGGCAGACCGGTCCGGCCGGCGACGTAGGGCATGCCGTTGAAGACCGAGTAGAGGTAGACGACGGTGGGCTGCTTACCGCCCCGGGCGGTGGCCCCGGCGGCGTTCTCGGCGGCCTTCGCGACGGCGGCGCGCTGCTCCTGGGCGAGCCGGCCGGCCCGTTCCTCGCCGCCGAAGACCTTGCCGAGCTGTTCGTAGTCGGAGAAGAGCAGTTCGAAGGGGGTCTTCCCGGCCTCGTTCTGCTGCGGGCAGTCCACCGCGCTGACGAAGCTGGGGACTCCGAGGGCGGCCAGTTCCTCGCGGGTGCCGGCGCGGTCCTTCGTGTAGAGGTCGGTGGAGCCGGCCACCACGAAGTCGGCTGCGGTCGCGCGCAGTTGCTCGCCGGTGGCGATCTTGGGGGCGATGACCGGGACCTTGGCATAGGCGTCCTGGTACTGCGCGGGGATCTTCGTCTTGAGGTTGGCCGTCCCGGCCATCCGGTCCTGAAGCCCGAGTTCCAGCAGGGTTTCGGTCGAGGTCTGGTCCAGGGCGACGGCGCGCTGCGGGGGACGGTCGAAGGAGAACTGCCGCCCGCAACTGTCGAGTGCCGCCGTCCGGGCGGCGGGTTCGCCCTTCGGCGCGTGGTCGTCGGTGGGGGTCGAGCAGCCCGTGGTGGCGAGGGCCAGGGCCAGGGTGAGTGCGAGGGGAATGCCGATCCGGGCGCGGTGGCGCATGGGTTCTCCGGTCTGGGAAGAGCGTGGGTGTGGTCGTGCACCGGGCAGGAGTGCCGCGTTCGAAGGGTACTGTAATGGTTATCGTTTCCATTAACACCCCCGGTCGAGGTTCACCGAACCGCGACCCGCGACCTGCCGACGAATCAGGAGCACCCCACCGTGGCGACCACACCCGTGCCCGCGACGCCCAAGACCGGCCCGCCGCCCGCGCGTTCCGTCCTGCGCGACACCGCCTTCCTGCGCCTTTGGACGGGCACCACCGCCTCCGGACTCGCGACCTGGGCGCTGCCCTTCGTCCTGGGTCTCGCCGTCCTGCACCGGGAACTCGGTGCAGCCGACCTGGGCCTGGTCCTCGCGGCACGCACCGCCGGCTTCCTCGTCGCCGTCGCCGTCGGCGGGGTGCTGGCCGACCGTCATGCACGCCGAGCCGTCGTGCTCTGGTCCGCCCTCGCAGCCGCGTCCGCCGCCCCGCTCCTCGCCCTCGGCCTCGGTCGGTCGCTGCTGGTGATGACCCTGGCCGCCGCCCTCGCGGGCGCGGGTCAGGGGGCCTGCCGCCCCGCCTTCCAGGCGCTCACCGCCGAGGTCGTCGCCGCCGACCGAAGGCACCAGGCCAATGCCGCCATGACCATGGCGGTACGGACCTCCACGCTCGCGGGCCCCACCCTGACGGCGCTGCTGGCGGCGTTCGTCGACGTGGGGACGCTGCTGCTGGGGATCGGCCTGCTCTGGCTGGTCGCCGCCTTCCTGCCGGGCCGCGGCGCTCCGACCGCCGAAGCGGCGGTCCCCGCCCCGCGCGCGTCCCTGCGTGCCGAGTTCGTCGACGGCATGCGCGAGGCCCGCCGCCACCCCTGGTTCCTCGCCGGACTCGGCGCCCTGACCACCGTGATAGCGCTCGGCTACTCCGCCACCAGCGTTGCCCTGCCCCTCATCAGCCGCGACCGCTACGGCGCCGGGTGGGTCATGGCCGCGGCCATGACCGCCTACACCGTGGGCGCGCTCGGCGGGGCCCTGGTCACCGCCCGCCGGCGGCCCCGCTCCCAGGGCTGGAGCGCCTTCGCCGGCCTGGCCGTCTACGGCTTCGCGCCGCTGAGCCTGATGCTGCCGGTGCACCCGGCCGTGGTCATCGCGGCCTACGCCGTGGCCGGAATCGGGATCGAGCTGTTCAACGTGCCCTGGTTCACGGCCACCCAGCGCGAGGTCGCCCCGGACAAGCTCGCCCGCGTCTCCTCGCTGGACTTCCTGCTGTCCTACGGCTTCGCCCCGGTGGGCCTCGCCCTCATCGCCCCGGCCATCGACACCATCGGCGTCACCCCGGTCCTCGCCGTGTGCGCCGCGGCCTGCTTCCTCGCACCCGCCGCGGCCGCCCTCGTACCCACCGCCCGGCACTTCGGGCGGACTGCGGGACCGAGGGCGCGCTGAGCCGGGCCGAGTCGGACGCGGGCCGTTTGGCGCCGCCGGCTAGCGCTGCGGGCGCACGAGGGCGAAGACCGCGCCCTCCGGGTCCGCGACCGTGGCCTGCCGTCCGCGCGGGCCCTCACGGGGCGGGTCGACGACGCGCCCGCCGAGCTCGACGACCCGCGCGGCCGCCACGTCGGTGTTCTCCACCTCGAAGTACGCCATCCAGTGCGGCCCCCGGTCGTGCGGCAGGGAGCGGCCGACGCCGTGCACGGCCGCCACCGGGTGCCCCTCCAGGTGCAGGGTCAGGTAGTCGAAGTCGTCGGAGGCCGTGGCGTGGGTCTGGGCCTCGTGGCCGAAGACGTGCTCGTAGAACTTCCCGACCGTCGAGGTGTCCTGGGTGACCAGTTCGTTCCACACGGGGGTGCCCGGCCCGCGGTACGGCCGGGTGCCCATGCGGCTCTGCGCCTGCCACAGGCCGAAGATGGCGCCCAACGGATCGGAGCAGATCGCCACCCGCCCCGCGATACCTGCGTCCAGCGGCCCCACGGCCACCGTGCCGCCGCAGGCCCGGACCGACTCGGCGGTCGCGTCCGCGTCGTCCGTGGCGAGGTACGTCGTCCAGGCCACCGGCAGATGCCGGTCCGGCGGCATCTCGCCGATCCCGGCCACCTCGTGCCCGTCCAGCACCGCGCGGACGTACGGGCCGAGCTGCTCGGGTCCCGGTTCGTACTCCCAGCCGAACAGGTCGGCGTAGAAGTCCTCGGTGGTCCCGAGCCCGTGCACCATGAGGCTCACCCAGCACGGGGTGCCGGGCGTGCGCCGGGTTGCTTCCGCTGCCTCGGTCATGTCAGCCGTCTCCTCCGTCGTGGCGCTTACCGGTGCTGATGCTTCCACTCCCGGCGACTCGGCGCGCCCCGACCGGGCCGCATAAATGCGGCCCGGCGCGGAGTTGACCGGATCGGTTCGGCCCGCCGATGACGGCCTTGTTACGCGCGTGGCGGGCGGGGAGGAAGATGGCCGACATGACTGCGAAATCTGCGATCCTCGCCGCCGCCGAACTGAGGAACGAGCTGGCCGGCCCCCGCCCGCCGGTGCTGCTGGACGTCCGCTGGCAGCTCGGCGGACCCGACCAGCGGCCCGCCTACGAGGCAGGACACCTGCCCGGGGCGGTGTACGTCGACCTCGACCGCGAACTGGCCGGTCCGCCGGGGGCGGGCGGCCGCCACCCGCTGCCGGACCCCGAGGCCTTCGGAGAGGCCATGCGGCGGGCGGGCGTCCCGGCGGACGGGCCCGTCGTTGTGTACGACGGCGGGCTGGGCTGGGCGGCGGCCCGGGCGTGGTGGTTGCTGCGCTGGACGGGTCACCCGAACGTGCGGGTCCTGGACGGCGGCTTGGCCGCCTGGACGGCCTCCGGGGGTACGGTGACGGCCGACCGGGTGACTCCCGCGGAAGGCGATTTCAAGCCAACGCCGGGTGCCGTCGGGCTGCTGGACGCGGACGCTGCGGCCCTGCGCGCGCGGGCCGGGGTCCTCCTGGACGCCCGCGCGGGGGAGCGCTACCGGGGCGAGGTCGAACCGATCGACCCGGTCGGCGGTCACATCCCGGGCGCACTGTCGGCCCCGACCACGGAGAACGTGGGTCCGGACGGCCGTTTCCTGCCGGCGGACGCCCTGCGCGCCCGGTTCGAGGGGCTCGGCGCGTCCGAGGGGACGGCGGTGGGCGTGTACTGCGGCTCCGGGGTCTCCGGAGCGCACGAGGTACTGGCCCTGGAAGTGGCCGGCATCGAGTCGGACCTCTACGCGGGCAGCTGGTCCGAGTGGTCCGGCGACCCGACCCGACCGGTGGCCACGGGCCCGGACCCCCAGTAGGCGGGCTGCGGCAAACAGGAGCACCGCCGCCGGGCAGGACCCGGAGGCGGTGCCCCCGTTGCTCTCGCTACTCCTGCTTCTTGCGGCGGGTGCCGAAGACGATCTCGTCCCAGCTCGGTACCGCCGCACGGCGCCCGGGGCGGACCCCGTCGGCCTCGGCCTGGCGGTCGGTGGTGCCCGTCAGGCGGTCCCGGTGGCCCGCCACGGTGCGCGGCATCAGCACATCGGCGTACGCGGCGCCCGCGCCCGCCGAGGCGGCGGGGGCCGGCGGCTCCTCCGCTTCCGGTTCGGTGTCGTCCGGGGTTTCGGTGCGGTCCGGGACCACCATGTCGCCGCGGAAGCTCGGGACCGCCTCCAGCAGGCTGGTGAGGGTGTCCCGTTCCTCCTCCGGTTCCGGCGTGGGAGCGGGCCTGGCTTCGGCCCGTTCCAACTGCCGGTCCAGGGCGCGGTCCAGCGGCCGGTCGCGCGGCAGCCGCGCGATCCTCGGAACGAAGGGGAAGCTCGGTTCCGGCGCGGCCGGCAGGTCCTCCGACTCGCCGATCAGGGAACGGGCCTCGTCGTCCACGGCCACGACCAGACGGCGCGGCGGGTCGTAGGTCCAGCTCGCCGAGTGCAGTTCGCCGGCGACCAGGTAGACGAGCAGGACCTCCCAGGTGCCGTCGTCGCGGCGCCAGGAGTCCCACTGGACGGATTCCTTCTCGGCCCCGCGCAGGGTCAGCCGCTCCTGCACGGCCTCGCCGAGCTGCGGACCGGTGTTCTCGCCGGGACGGCGCACGGGGGTCTTGCGGGCGCGCTCGGCCATGAACGCGCGCTCGGCGAGCACCGGGCCCTCGAAGCGGCGCACGCGGTCGACGGGGATGCCGGCGAGTTGGGCGACCTCCTCCGCGGAGGCACCGGCCCGTATGCGGGCCTGGATGTCGCGGGGGCGGAGGTGGCTCTCCACCTCGATCTCGATCTGGTTCAGGCGCGCGCGATCGTTGCGGACCGCGGCGCGGAGCCGCTCGTCGATCGGAAGCGTGTACTCCGTGCTGTCCGCAGCCTTGAGCACCAGTCGTGTGCCGTCATTTGAGACGGCCACGACACGCAGTTCGGGCATGGGGACCTCCCGGGTGGTGCCTGCCGACGTCACGTGCGTCGCTGCTTCCGCTAGTCGAGTGTGGCCTGCCCGGGTGCAGCCTGCCACAACCTTGCCGAGTTAAACCGGCGTGTCGGGCATGCGCCCTTGATCGCCGTTATGGCACGGTTACCTGTTGGGCACGCACAGTGACCGGATGGTTACTGTGCGCATCAGGAGCCCGTGCGATACCGCGGCATCACCGGTCATCGAGTGCCGTGTTCCATCCGTCGGCCCCCTCTCCCGAGTCCGGACATCCGAAAGGAAGGACGGCCCCAGGGCTCGCCACAGTACTCCATTCGGGCCACCTGGGTGGACCGCCGCGCCGCCGAACTTTACCCGGACGGCGGGAGTTGGCGTGCCCTCGATCGGGTCCGACCCTGCACCTGTGGTCCGTTTTGGGGTGTCTTGCTTCACATCATCACCAGAAACGGAACTATCTGCTTCGCTCAGCGGTCGGTAACTCCTGGAAGAGGAGAAGCGCGAGAGGCACGACACACCGGGGATGGCGATGGGTCAGAAGGTGACGCGGTACGTCGAGGGCGAACCGGAGAAGGAGAAGCTCGACCTGAGCGCGGCCCAGGTCGCCGGTTCCTCGCTCGCCACCGTCGCAGCGGCCCTGCTCGCCTCGAAGATGGGCGTCTACGGGACCATCCTCGGAGCCGGCGTGGTCAGCGTGGTCGCCACCGCGGGCGGGCCCGTCATCCAGCACCTCTTCCGACGTACCGGCGACCAGCTGCGGGGCGGCGCCCGGCCCGGGGCCCGTCAGGCGTCGTGGCCCCGCGCGGAGTCGACGGGCGCGGACGCCGCGGGGCCGGGAGCTGTGGGGCCGGGAGCGGTGGGGCCGGGAGTTGCGGGGCCCGCCACCGGGGAGTTCGGCGAGGCCACCGTGCACGGCACCCGGGTTCGGGGCTGGAAGCGGACCGCGGTCGCCTCCGGCTTGACCTTCGCCATCGCCCTCGGCGGCCTCGGCACCTACGAGGCGATGGCCGGCACCTCCGTCAGCAGCGACGGCGGAACCCTCTTCTCCGGCGGCACCCGCAAGGTGGGACAGGACCGCCCCGCCCCGCCCCGGGACGAGCCGGGCGGCGAGGAGGAGAGCGGGAACGGCCCCGGGACCGGGACCTCCCCGAGCCCCGCGCCGTCGTCCGGCGGCCGCGCCCCGAGCCCCGGACCCAGCTCCTCCGGCTCCGGGACCCCCGAGGCCTCCGTCGACCCGGCGCCCAGTGCCTCCCCGTCGAAGGAGGCCCCGAGCTCGGCCCCGGCCCCCGCCCCGCAGGCCCCGACACCCAGTCCGGTCGCGCCGCCGCCGACGGTGCGGCCGAGCGCGTCCTGACCCCGGCTCAGTCCCCCAGGACGCGCCGCAGGTAGTCGTTGCCGAAGACCCGGTCCGGGTCGAGCCGGTCGCGCAGCGCGGTGAACTCGCCGAAGCGCGGGTAGACCTCCGCGAAGTACCCCGCGTCCCGCGTGTGCACCTTGCCCCAGTGCGGACGCCCGCCGTGCGCGGTGAAGATGCGCTCGGCCGCCGTGAAGTAGGCCTGGTACGGGGTGCCCTTGTACATGTGCACCGCGATGTACGCCGTGTCGCGCCCGGAGGCCGTCGACAGCGTGATGTCGTCCGCCGGGGCCGTCCGCACCTCCACGGGGAAGCTGATCCGCAACGTGGAGCGGTCGACCATCGCCCGAAGCTCCCGCAGCGCCTCGACCACCTGCTCGCGCGGGAGGGCGTACTCCATCTCCACGAAGCGCACCCGGCGCGGACTGGTGAACACCTTGTACGGGATGTCCGTGTACGTGCGGGCCGACAGGGCGCGGCTGGCCAGGCGGGCGATGGAGGGGATGGTGGCCGGGACCGCGCGGCCCAGCGAGTTGACGGCTTGGAAGAGGCCGTTGGAGAGCAACTCGTCCTCGACCCAGGCGCTCACCCGTCCGGGTGGGGCGGCGGGGCCCTGGCTGCGGTTGTTCCGCTTGGTGTTGCAGTTGCCGGTGTGCGGGAACCAGTAGAACTCGAAGTGCTCGTTCTCCGCGAAGTGCTCCTCGAACTCCGCCGTCACCCGCTCAAAGCCCATCGGCTCCTCCCGGGCGGTCAGGAAGAAGAGGGGCTCCACCGCGAAGGTGATCGCGGTGACGATGCCGAGCGCGCCGATGCCGACCCGGGCCGCCGCGAAGACCTCGGGATTTTCCTTCTCGGAGCAGGTCAGCAGCCGGCCGTCGGCCGTGACCAGTTCCAGGCCGCGGATCTGGGCGGCGATGGAGGCCGAGTCGCGGCCGGTGCCGTGGGTGCCGGTGCTGGTGGCACCGGAGACCGTCTGCTCCATGATGTCGCCCATGTTGGTGAGCGACAGGCCTTCCCGGGCCAGGGCCCGGTTCAGGTCCTTCAAGGCCGTGCCCGCCGCCACCGTGACGGTGCCCGCGGCCCGGTCGATCGACCGGATCCCGGCCAGGGCCTGCGGGCGTACGAGCACCCCGTCGGTCGCGGCGGCCGCGGTGAAGGAGTGGCCGGTGCCGACCGCCTTCACCCGCAGTCCGTCCTCGGCGGCCCGGCGGACCGCCTCCTGGAGTTCCCCGACCGAGGCCGGGGTCACCGTGCGGGCCGGTGTGGCGGTGACGTTGCCCGCCCAGTTATGCCACGCGGTCCGTTCCGTGCTGCTCTGCCCTGCTGTCGCCGTCCCCATCGATTGCTGGTCCCTCCCCTTGCGCCGGCCTCGTCAGCCGGCGGAATCCCGCGAACGCAACCGCCGCCGCGGCCACCCCCGCCGATACGGAGACGACGTACCCGGTCTGCGCACCGGCTGCGTCGACGACCCAGCCGGTCACGGAGGACCCGAGCGCGATTCCGACCGCGAGGCCGGTGCTGATCCAGGTCATGCCCTCGGTCAGCTTCGCGTGTGGCACGTGCGCCTCGATCAGGGCCATCGTGGTGATCATCGTGGGAGCGATGGCGAGGCCCGAGACGAAGAGCGCCACGGCCAGAAACGGCAAGTTCCCGGCCAGTAGGAGGGGGATCATACTCACGGCCATCGCACTGATGCCCAGTACCCAGCGGGGTTCGGCCTTGCCCTTGAAGTGCAGCAGGCCGAAGACGATGCCGGCCAGGCAGGATCCGAACGCCCAGACCGCCAGGAACACCCCGCCGAGGGACTTGTTGCCGTGCTCCGCGGCGAAGGCCAGGGTGGCCACGTCCACGGAGCCGAAGATCGCGCCGGTCGCGACGAAGGTCGCCACCAGGACCTGCAGGCCGGGGGAGCGCAGCGCCGAGGACCGGTCCGTGTGCTCCTCGTGCGGATGCGGCTCCGGCTCGGTGGTGGTCAGTGCCGTCAGCCACCACACGCCCGTCAGGAGGAAGACGAGGGCGACCACCGGGCCGGCCTCGGGGAACCAGCCGGCCGAGAGGGTGGCGGCCAGCGGCGGGCCCACGATGAAGCAGAGCTCGTCGACGATGGACTCGAACGAGTAGGCCGTGTGCAGCTGGGGGGTGTCGCGGAAGAGGGCCGTCCAGCGGGCCCGGACCATCGACCCGACGCTGGGCACGCATCCGGCGACGACGGCGAAGACGAAGAGCGTCCAGCTCGGCCAGCCGTTCGCCGCCGAGACCAGCAGGCCGGTCACCGCGGCGGCCGCGGTCAGGGTGGCGGGGCGCAGCACCCGCCGCTGCCCGTACTGGTCGACCAGGCGGGACACCTGCGGGCCCACGGCCGCGGCGGACAGCGCGATGGTGGCGGTGATGCCGCCCGCGAGGGCGTAGCTGCCGCCCAACTCGGTGATCATCGTGAGGACACCGATGCCCACCATGGACAGCGGCATCCGGCCCAGCAGGCCGGCGGCTGTGAACCCCTTGGTGCCGGGGGTCGCGAATATCGCGCGGTAGGGACTGGGCAAGGTGGTGCCCTCCGTAAGGGACGTGGTTGGCTCACACAGGTTACGTCTGCCGACAAGGCGCCCGCATGGGGAAAATACCGACAGGAAGTAAGGGTGACCTTACCTGGCGTCCGAGGTGTGGGACGGGCCGGGTCCGTTGCCGGGGCGAGGACGTCGGGGTGGCAGGATTCGAGGCATGTCAGACCAGCTCCGTGCCCCCGACGGCGGCTCCGCCGCCCCTTACGACGCCCTCTTGCTGCTGTCCTTCGGCGGCCCCGAGGGACCCGACGACGTGGTGCCCTTCCTGGAGAACGTCACGCGCGGGCGGGGCATCCCGCGCGAGCGGCTCAAGGAGGTCGGGCAGCACTACTTCGGATTCGGCGGGGTCAGCCCGATCAACGGGCAGAACCGCGAGCTGTTGGACGCGCTGCGGGGGGACTTCGCCGGGCACGGCCTGGACCTGCCGGTCTACTGGGGCAACCGCAACTGGGCCCCGTACCTGACCGACGTGCTGCGGGAGATGGCCGCCGACGGGCGCCGCCGCATCGCGGTGCTCGCGACCAGCGCGTACGCCTCGTACTCGGGCTGCCGCCAGTACCGCGAGAACCTCGCCGACGCGCTGGCCGCCCTCGCCGAGGAGGGCGTGGAGCTGCCGCGGGTCGACAAGCTGCGCCACTACTTCAACCACCCCGGCTTCGTGGAGCCCATGATCGACGGGGTGGTGGCCTCGCTCGCCGCCCTGCCCGCGGAGGTGCGCTCCGGCGCGCGCCTCGCCTTCACCACCCACTCCATCCCGACCGCCGCCGCGGACACCTCCGGTCCGGTCGAGGACCACACCGAGGACGGCCAGGGCGGGGCGTACGTCAAGCAGCACCTCGACGTCGCCCGGGTGATCGCGGACGAGGTGGCCGCCCGGACCGGGGTCGCGCACCCCTGGGAGCTCGTCTACCAGTCCCGCAGCGGCGCCCCGCACATCCCGTGGCTGGAGCCGGACATCTGCGACCACCTGGAGGCCCTGCACGCGGCCGGGGCGCCCGCCGTCGTCATGGTGCCCATCGGCTTCGTCTCCGACCACATGGAAGTCCTCTACGACCTGGACACCGAGGCCACCGCGAAGGCGGCCGAGCTGGGCCTGCCCGTGCGGCGGTCCGCGACCGTCGGCGCCGATCCGCGCTTCGCCGGTGCCGTCCGGGAGCTGGTGCTGGAGCGGGCCGCCAAGGAGCGCGGGGAGCCGGCCGCGGAGTGCTGGGTCGGCACGCTGGGCCAGAGTCATGACCTGTGCGCGGTGGGCTGCTGCCCGGCGCGGGGCCCCCGGCCGGCGGCCGCGGGCGTGGACAGTCCGTACGCGTAGGGAGTGGGACCGTGATCTCTGACGAGCTGAAGGCCGAACTGCTGGAAGTGGGCCTGGAGGCCGCCCGGCGGGCCGGGGCCCTGCTGCGGGACGGCCGACCGGCCGATCTGGCGGTGGCGGCGACGAAGACCAGCCCGATCGACGTGGTGACCGAGATGGACATCGCGGCGGAGAAGCTGATCACCGGCATCCTCGCCGAGCGGCGTCCCGAGGACGGGCTGCTGGGCGAAGAGGGCGCGGACGCCCCGGGAACGAGCGGGGTGCGCTGGATCGTCGATCCACTGGACGGCACCGTGAACTACCTCTACGGGCTCCCGAGCTGGGGCGTGTCCATCGCGGCCGAGTACGGCGGCGAGAGCGTGGTGGGCGTGGTGGCGGCCCCGATGCGCGGGGAGACCTACCACGCGGTGCTCGGCGGCGGGGCGTGGTTGGGGACGACGCGCCTCGCCTGCCGGTCGGCGGCGCCGCTGGACCAGGCGCTGCTCGGGACCGGCTTCGCGTACGTCCAGACCAGGCGGGCCCACCAGGCCGAGGTCGCGGCGCGGATCATCCCGCTGGTGCGGGACGTCCGGCGGGGCGGGTCGGCGGCGCTGGACCTGTGCGACGTGGCCGCCGGGCGGCTGGACGGGTACTACGAGCGGGGACTGAACCCGTGGGACCTGGCCGCCGGTGACCTGATCGCCCGCGAGGCCGGGGCCCTGACCGGGGGCCGTCCGGGCGAGCCGGCCTCGGGCGAGCTGACCCTGGCCGCCACGCCGGCCGTGTTCGCCTCGCTGCAGCCGCTGCTGGAGGAGTCCGGAGCCTGGCACGACTGAAAGCACGCACGACTGAAAGCACGTGGACCCCGGATGCCCGCTCGGGCGTCCGGGGTCCACGTCGTGCAGAGGTCTTGCAGGAGTCGCGCAAGGGTCGTGCAGGGATCTTGCAGAGGCCGTGCGGAAGCAGGATGCGTGCAGGGGTCGTGCGGAGTCGTGCGGGAAGGGCGGGCCGGCCGATCGGGGGATCAGCAGGCGGGCACGGCGGCCGAGACCGGGACACCGTGTTCGGCGGCCAGGCGCTGGAGGTCCTCCAGCTCCGCCAGTTCCACTTCCGCGAGGAAGTCGTCGCCCGTCTCGCGGGCGTGCCTGAGGTCCGACTGCGTGGTCCTGATGCGCTGCAGGAGACCCGCGGTGAATGCGTCCATGATGGGTTCGCCCCCTCTTCGTGGGTCGGCGGCGGAACGTGGCTCTCCGCCGTCAGGGAGTGGATGGGGTGTGATCTCGTCCTCCCCTGCGCCCCGGGCCCAGAAACCTCACGGGGCCAGGGAATCCTCACTTGCGCCCCGTCAGCCCCTCCACGAGCCGCCTTACAGCCGGTTTATGGCCGAAACGGGCAGGATGGGCGACGCAATACACGTGTGCCCTTCTGGGCTCGGAGGAAGGAAACGACGTGCGCGTACTCGTCGTCGAGGACGAGCAACTGCTCGCCGATGCGGTGGCCACCGGACTACGCCGGGAGGCCATGGCCGTGGACGTCGTGTACGACGGCGCCGCCGCCCTGGAGCGGGTCGGCGTGAACGACTACGACGTGGTCGTGCTCGACCGGGACCTCCCGCTCGTGCACGGTGACGACGTGTGCCGGAAGATCGTCGAGCTCGGCATGCCCACCCGCGTGCTGATGCTCACCGCCTCCGGCGACGTCAGCGACCGGGTGCAGGGGCTGGAGCTCGGTGCGGACGACTACCTGCCCAAGCCCTTCGCCTTCACCGAGCTGACCGCCCGCGTACGGGCGCTCGGGCGGCGCACCACGGTCGCGCTGCCGCCCGTACTGGAGCGGGCCGGCATCAAGCTGGACCCGAACCGGAGGGAAGTGTTCCGCGAGGGCAAGGAGGTCCAGCTGGCACCGAAGGAGTTCGCGGTGCTGGAGGTGCTCATGCGCAGCGAGGGGACCGTCGTCTCCGCCGAGCAGCTGCTGGAGAAGGCCTGGGACGAGAACACCGACCCCTTCACCAACGTCGTCCGGGTGACCGTGATGACCCTGCGCCGCAAGCTGGGTGAGCCGCCCGTCATCGTGACCGTGCCCGGCTCCGGATACCGGATCTGATGCGCATGGCGACCACCCCGGCGCCACCGGCGGCGCCACCGAAACCGACATGGGACCCCGGCCAGCCCGAGGGTCCCTTCCCGTGGCTGCGGCCGACCATCCGGATACGGCTCACGCTGCTGTACGGCGGGATGTTCCTGATCGCCGGCATCCTGTTGCTGTCGATCATCTACCTACTGGCGGCGCAGGCGCTGCGGCAGGGCAATGCGCTGCCGTTCCAGATCGTCGGCGGCCAGGTCAAGGTCTCCAGTACCAACTGCCCGGGTGTCATGGGAGGCCCGCTGGAGCCCGAGCAGTTCAACGCGGCGGTCAACCAGTGCGTCCTCGAGCAGCGCCGGCACGCCCTGGACGACCTGCTGAGCCGGTCGCTCATGGCCCTGCTGGGCCTGAGCATCATCGCCTTCGCCTTCGGCTACGCGATGGCCGGCCGGGTGCTCTCCCCGCTCGGCAAGATCACCCGGACCGCGCGCCGGGTGGTCGGCTCCGACCTGACCCGACGGATCGAGCTGGACGGGCCGGACGACGAGCTCAAGGAGCTCGCCGACACCTTCGACGAGATGCTCGACCGGCTGGAGCGGGCCTTCACGGCCCAGCAGCGGTTCGTCGCGAACGCCTCGCACGAGCTGCGGACCCCGCTCGCGATCAACCGGACGCTGCTGGAGGTCCACCTCTCCGATCCCGGGGCCCCGGTCGAGCTCCAGCAGCTCGGGAAGACCCTGCTGGCCACCAACGAGCGCAGCGAGCAGCTGGTCGAGGGCCTGCTGCTGCTGGCCCGCAGCGAGAACCAGATCGTCGAGCGCAAGCCGGTGGACCTGGCGGAGGTCGCCTCGCGCGCCGTCGACCAGGTGCGCGGCGAGGCCGAGACGAAGGGCGTGGAGATCCGCGGCGAGCGCGCACCGGCCGTGGTGCAGGGCAACGGGGTGCTGCTGGAGCGGATCGCGCTCAACCTGGTGCAGAACGCCGTCCGGTACAACGTGCCGGAGGACGGCTGGGTGGAGGTGGTCACCGAGGCCCAGCACGATCAGGCGGTCCTCCTGGTATCGAACACGGGTCCCGTTGTTCCCGCGTACGAGGTGGACAACCTCTTCGAGCCCTTCAGGCGGCTGCGTACGGAGCGCACGGGCAGTGACAAGGGTGTCGGGCTGGGCCTGTCGATCGCGCGCTCCGTGGCGCGCGCACACGGCGGCAGGATCCAGGCGATGCCGCGGGAGGGCGGTGGCCTCGTGATGCGTGTCACTCTTCCTTTGTGAGACCCCGACCCCGTGTTCGCTTTTGGCTGAATACCTGCCCTGTGAAAACAATCGGTCCTGTGTGATCGATCACAGTGGCCGGTGTCTGTCCATGTGCGTTCAGTGACCCCGCCGCGGCCGTAAAGCCCGGGAAGTCCGGGTTTCCGGCCCCTCGGATGGCGGGAAATACACGGGGTGGCGTTTGTGCAAGACGGCCCCCGGACCGTGTACGGTCCCGCTCGTCATCCCAGCCAATCGTCCTTCGGGCGGGCGGCTGGGTGTCGATTGAGTAACAGACCTTGATGTGAGGCAAAATCTCCGCCTCAGGTCGGGCACAAGTCCGGCCTCTCGTGCGTTACGTGCGCTGAGACACCGCTAACACCCAGAGGGGGAGAGCGAACAATGGCAACGGACTACGACACCCCGCGCAAGACCGACGATGACGTCGACAACGACAGCATCGAAGAGCTGAAGGCCCGGCGCAACGAGAAGTCGACTTCGTCCGCGGACATGGACGAATTCGACTCTGTCGAGAGCATGGAGCTTCCCGGTGCGGACCTCTCCAACGAGGAGCTGGCCGTCCGGGTCCTGCCCAAGCAGGCCGATGAGTTCACCTGCATGAGCTGCTTCCTGGTGCACCACCGCAGCCAGTTGGCACGTGAGAAGAACGGCCAGCCGATCTGTCGCGACTGCGACTGATAGGCGTCGGTCGTGGCTGGCTCCACACCCTTCCGGGAGCGCCGCTTCCGGAAATCTGGTGATCCGGCGGAGACGCAGGTGGCACCCATGGATCCGGAAACGGCTCCTGGGGCTTCCGGCGGCTCCGCCAGTGCGGCGATCGCCGGGCCGTACGACACCGCCCCGGCGGTGCCGTCGCAAACCGATCCCGACGAGGGGTCCCGGCACGGCTCCGGGGCTCGTCGGACGCAAGCCGTCCAGGCCGTCAAGAACGGCGTGCGCAAGGGCGGCGAAGGCGTCAAGGGCGCCACCCAGTACGTCACCGACCGGATCATCGAGAACGCCCCGCGCGTTCCGGTTCGGGACCTCGCGACGCTGCGCGCGCAGTTCCCGGGCCTCGGCCCCGAGCAGCTCGCCGAAAAGCTGGTGTCCGGCGCCTGCGCCGCCACCTCGACCGTGGGTGCGGGAATCGGCGCCGCGGCCATGTTGCCCGTGCCGCCCGCGATGCCGGCGGAACTGGCGGCCGAGATCACCGCGGTCGCGGCCATCGAGCTCAAGCTCATCGCCGAACTCCACGAGGTCTACGGCCGGCGACCGCACGGCGGCCTCACGGAGCGCAGCCTCGCCTACCTGACCGCCTGGACGGAGGAGCGCGGGGTCGACCTGACCAAGCCGACCACGCTGAACGCGGCGCTCGGCGGGCAGATGAAGCGCGAACTGCGCCAGCAGATCATGAAGCGGATGTTCCGCAGCCTGCCGAACCTCATGCCGTTCATGGTGGGCGCCGCCGTCGGCGCGGTCATGAACCGCCGGGACACCCGCAAACTCGCCGAGAAGGTCCGTGGTGACCTGCGGCGGCGGGCCGTGGGCTGGGACACCCTGAGCTCCCTGCCGCCCCTGGAACGGCCCGCAGGGCCCCTTCCCGAGGCCACCAGGATCGCGCTGGAGGCCGCGGATCCCTCCGTGCACGGCTGAGGCCCTCCGCCGGGGCGGTCCGCCCCGGCCGCACCACCGGCCCCACCGGCCGGTCAGGCCGCCTGGGTACGGGCGGCGAGCAGGGCCGCCACCAGGGCCTGCGGCTCACGGGTGGAGACGTACACGTACGGGGTCGGGTCGGTCGGGTCGGTGACCTCGATGCGGACCGCGGTCGGCACGTAGCTGCGCATCAGCATGAAGGCGCGGGTGTCCGCCTTGTACGTGCGCCAGGCGCGCGACTCCTCGGCGTCCAGGATCTCGGGCTCGCCCAGGGCCGTCACCGGGATCCGGGCGTCGCCGGCCGCCAGGGCACCGCCCACCACGCGCACGCGCGCCGATCCGTACGAGCTCACCACCCGCCCGGCCAGCGCGGTACCCCCGACCAGCCCGGCCAGCAGCGGCATCGTGCCCAGCGGCAGCAACATCAACGCGCACGCGAGGCCGAGCAGTACGGCGATGCCCCACCAGGAGCGGGGGGCGGTCAGACGTTCGTCGTGGTGCGCGGAGGAGAGCTGCATGCGGTCAAGCCTGCCACGAGGCGACCGGTGGGTAGCCGCGCGGGTAAGGTCTGCGGCTGTGAGTGGACGAAACACAGCGCTGACGCCCCCGGCCGATGCCGCCGCGCCGGTCAGGCACCCTGACGCGCCCGCACCCGGCGAGCTCCTCGGTGCGCACTACGAGCACTGTTTCGGCTGTGGCGAGGGCCAGCCCCACGGACTCCACTTGGAGGCCCGTGCGGGCGAGGGCGTGCGCGTCACCGCCGAGTTCACCGTCAAGCCCGCACACCAGGGCGCACCCGGTCTCGCCCA
Source organism: Streptomyces sp. NPDC091682 (assembly GCF_044756625.1). Classification (NCBI taxonomy): domain Bacteria; kingdom Bacillati; phylum Actinomycetota; class Actinomycetes; order Kitasatosporales; family Streptomycetaceae; genus Streptomyces; species Streptomyces sp. NPDC091682. The sequence goes on from NZ_JBIVTH010000009.1 coordinate 303,881, forward strand.
CGGCGGGGTGCTCGCCACCGCGCTCGACGAGACGCTCGGTTCCCTGAACTGGCTGCTGCGCGTCATCGCGGTGACGGGGCGGCTGGAGACCGACTTCGTACGGCCCGTGCCCGTGGACACCGTGCTGTACCTGGAAGCCGAGGTCACCGCCGTCGCCGGGCGGAAGATCTACTGCACGGCCGTCGGCCGGATAGGCGGACCGCAGGGCCCGGTCGCCGTCCGTGCCGACGCCCTCTTCATCGAGGTGAAGGTCGACCACTTCATCGACAACGGACGGCCCGAGGAGATCCAGGCGGCGATGGCCGACCCGGACCAGGTCAGGCGCGCCCGCGCCTTTGAGGTGAACCCCTGATGTCCCAGAGCAACCACGATTCCCACCGGCCGGTCGACGTACTGATCCGTCGAGTCGACCCGGAGGTGCCGATTCCGGCATACGGGCACCCCGGCGACGCCGGCTGCGACCTCGTCACCACCGAGGCCGCCGAGCTGGAACCCGGCGAGCGCGCCGTACTGCCCACCGGCGTCTCGATCGCCCTGCCCGACGGGTACGCGGCGTTCGTGCACCCGCGGTCCGGCCTGGCCGCACGCTGCGGGCTCGCGCTCGTGAATGCCCCGGGGACGGTGGATGCCGGGTACCGTGGGGAGATCAAGGTGATCGTGGTCAATCTCGACCCTCGCGAGAGCGTCCGGTTCGAGCGTTTCGACCGCATCGCCCAGCTGGTTGTCCAGCGGGTCGAGAAGGTGCGCTTCCACGAGGTGGCGGAACTTCCCGGCTCGGCCCGGGCCGAGGGGGGCTTCGGCTCCACCGGCGGGCATGCGGCCGTGGCCGGATCCGGGGCTGGTCAGCAGGGTGGGAATGGCTACGCTTCGGTCGTAACCGACCGGGAAGGACAGTGACGTGTTCGGACGTCGCAAGAAGAACGACTCCGCCCATGACGGCGGCGCGGCCGAGCAGGTCGTAGACGGCGTCGCCGAGCAGGACGACACGGGCGAGCAGGAGAGCGCCGCCCCGCGTCGGGTGAACCTGCCGCCGGCCCCGCGGCCCGACGGCCCCTGGGACGTCTCCGAGGTGCTCGGGAACCCGGCCGACGGCCGGGTCGACCTGGGCGGCATCCTCGTACCCGGCGTCGAGGGCATGGAGCTGCGCGTCGAGGTCGCCGGGGACGCGATCGTGGCCGCGACCGTGGTCCTGGGCGACAGTGCCGTGCAGCTGCAGGCCTTCGCCGCGCCCAAGAAGGAGGGCATCTGGGGCGAGGTCCGCGAGGAGATCGCCGCGGGCATCACCCAGCAGGGCGGCATCATCGACGAGGCCCAGGGCTCGCTGGGCTGGGAGCTGCGCGCCCAGGTGCCCGTACCGCTCCCGGACGGGCAGACCGGCGCCCAGCTGGTCCGCTTCGTCGGCGTCGACGGCCCGCGCTGGTTCCTGCGCGGCGTCATCTCCGGCCAGGGCGCGGTGCGCCCCGAGTCGGCGGGCGTGCTGGAGCAGATCTTCCGGGACACCGTCGTCGTCCGCGGTGACGGCCCGATGGCTCCGCGCGACCCGATCGTCCTGAAGCTGCCGAACGACGCCCAGATGGTGCCGGACGGTGTGCAGACGGACGACCAGGAAGGCTCCCGCTTCGGCGGCGGCATGGGGCAGCTCGAACGCGGCCCGGAGATCACCGAGGTCCGCTGACCTCGGACGACCTCGGACGGCCCCCGCGCACAGGGGGGCTCGTCGTGCATTTCGGCCGGTGGGCCCCGCTCCTTCGGGAGCGGGGCCCACCGGCTTGTCCGCGCGCCCCCCGGAAGTCGGGGGCCCCGCACCCCGCGTCAGGGATCCGTCAGGGATCGGCGCCGGGGCGCCGATCGGTGCGTGTGCGGCGTGGAGGTCCCGGAGAATGGGGCGCATGGGACGCGGCAAGCTCAGGATCTACCTCGGCGCGGCACCCGGTGTGGGCAAGACCTACGCGATGCTCTCCGAGGGCCATCGCCGGGTGGAGCGGGGCGCGGACTGCGTCGTCGGCTTCGTCGAGCACCACGGCCGGCCGCGGACGGAGGTCATGCTCCACGGCCTCGAACAGGTCGAGCGCAAGCCCCTCGGCTACCGGGGCGCCGCCTTCACCGAGATGGACGTGGACGCGCTCCTCGCCCGCCGGCCCGCCATAGCGCTGGTGGACGAGCTCGCGCACACCAACGTGCCCGGCTCGCGCAACGCCAAGCGCTGGCAGGACGTGGAGGAGCTGCTGCGGGCTGGCATCGACGTCGTGTCCACCGTGAACATCCAGCACCTGGAGTCGCTCGGGGACGTGGTCGAGTCGATCACCGGGGTGCGGCAACGGGAGACCGTGCCGGACGAGGTGGTCCGCCGGGCCGACCAGGTCGAACTGGTCGACATGTCCCCGCAGGCCCTGCGCCGGCGGATGGCCCACGGGAACATATACAAGCCTGAGAAGGTCGACGCGGCCCTGTCGAACTACTTCCGGCCGGGCAACCTCACCGCACTGCGCGAACTGGCGCTGCTGTGGGTGGCCGACCGCGCGGACGAGTACCTCCAGCAGTACCGGGGCGAGCACGACATCCACTCGACGTGGCAGGCGCGGGAGCGGATCGTCGTCGGGCTCACCGGCGGGCCGGAGGGGCGCACGCTGATCCGGCGCGCCTCGCGGATGGCCGCCAAGGGCTCGGGCAGCGAGATCCTGGCCGTCTACATCGCCCGCAGCGACGGGCTGACCGCCGCCTCGCCGAAGGAGCTCGCGGTCCAGCGGACCCTGGTCGAAGACCTGGGAGGAACGTTTCACCATGTGATCGGCGACAACATCCCCGACGCCCTGCTCGCCTTCGCCCGCGGGGTCAACGCCACCCAGATCGTGCTCGGCTCCAGCCGCCGCCGTTCGTGGCAGTACGTCTTCGGCCCCGGGGTCGGTGCGAGCGTCGCCCGCGACTCGGGGCCCGACCTCGACGTGCACATCGTCACGCACGAGCACGTCGCCAAGGGGCGCGGCCTGCCCGTGGTGCCCTCGGCGGCCCGGTTGGGGCGGCCCCGGATCATCGCCGGCTGGGTGGTGGGGACGGTCCTGCCAGTACTGCTGTGCCTGCTGCTCACGCACGTCGACGCGGACCTCGGCCTCGCCAACGACATGCTGCTCTTCCTGTCGCTGACGGTGGCGGCCGCACTGCTCGGCGGGCTTTGGCCGGCCCTGGCCTCCGCCGCCCTCGGCTCGCTGCTGCTGAACTACTTCTTCGCGCCGCCGCTGCACCGCTTCACGGTCTCCGACCCCAAGAACATCGTCGCCATCGCCGTCTTCTTCGGGGTCGCCGTCTCCGTGGCCTCGGTCGTGGACCTCGCCGCCCGCCGCACCCACCAGGCGGCCCGGCTGCGCGCCGAGTCCGAGATCCTCTCCTTCCTCGCCGGCAGCGTGCTGCGCGGCGAGGACGCCCTGGACGCGCTGCTGGAGCGGGTGCGCGAGACCTTCGCCATGGAGTCCGTGGCCCTGCTGGAGCGGGCGAACGACGTGGAGCCCTGGAAACCGGCCGGCAGCGTCGGCCCCGGCCCCGTCGCCCGGCCCGAGGACGCCGACGTGGACATGCCCATCGGGGACCACATGGCACTGGCCCTGTCCGGCCGGGTGCTGCCCGCCGAGGACCGCAGGGTGCTCGGTGCCTTCGCAGCGCAGGCCGCCGTGGTCCTGGACCGCCAGCGGCTGGTCGGCGAGGCCGAGGAGGCGCGCCGGATGGCCGAGGGCAACCGGATCCGCACCGCGCTGCTGGCCGCCGTCAGCCATGACCTCCGTACGCCGCTGGCCTCCATCAAGGCCTCCGTGAGCTCCCTGCGCTCCGCTGACGTGGAGTGGAGCGAGGAGGACCGGGCCGAGCTCCTCGAAGGCATCGAGGACGGTGCTGACCGCCTCGACCACCTGGTCGGCAACCTGCTCGACATGTCCCGGCTGCAGACCGGCACCGTCACCCCGCTGATCCGCGAGATCGACCTCGACGAGGTGGTCCCGATGGCGCTGGGCGGCGTACCGGAGGACAGCGTGCTGCTGGACGTGCCCGAGGTACTGCCGATGGTGGCGGTGGACCCGGGGCTGCTGGAGCGGACCGTGGCCAACGTGGTGGAGAACGCCGTCAAGTACAGCCCGGCGGGGGAGCCCGTCCTGGTGGCGGCCAGCTGCCTCGGCGACCGGGTCGAGGTCCGCGTCGTCGACCGCGGGCGGGGCGTGCCCGACGAGGCCAAGGACCGGATCTTCGCCCCCTTCCAGAGGTACGGGGACGCCCCGCGCGGGGCCGGCGTGGGCCTCGGGCTCGCCGTCGCCCGCGGCTTCGCCGAAGCCATGGACGGGACCCTGTCGGCCGAGGACACTCCCGGGGGCGGGCTGACCATGGTGCTCACATTGCGCGCGGTGGGCGGCGGCCGGGCACCGGAGCGTGCCACGGTGGGCGCGGGCGCGGGCGAGGATGCCTACGCCGACGCCGACGCCTACGCCGACGCCGGGGCGGGTGCGACGGCGGACCCCATGGAACAGAACGAACAGAACGAACTTGATCACGACCGTGATCGGTTGACGCGACAGAAGGCAGGACCTCAATGACCCGGGTGCTCGTGGTGGAAGACGAGCCGCAGATCGTCCGAGCGCTTGTGATCAACCTGAAGGCGCGCAGGTACGAGGTCGACGCCGCGGCCGACGGCGCGAGCGCACTGGAGCTCGCGGCCGCACGCCACCCCGACGTGGTCGTGCTCGACCTCGGATTGCCCGACATGGACGGGGTCGAGGTGATCAAGGGCCTGCGCGGCTGGACCCGGGTACCGATCCTGGTCCTCTCCGCCCGGCACAGCTCCGACGAGAAGGTCGAGGCCCTGGACGCGGGCGCCGACGACTACGTCACCAAGCCCTTCGGCATGGACGAGCTGTTGGCGCGGCTGCGCGCCGCCGTCCGCCGGGCCGAGCCGTCCGCGGGCTCCGTCGAGGACGAGGTGATCGTGGAGACGGACGGCTTCACGGTGGACCTGGCCGCCAAGAAGGCCGTGCGCGGGGGCCGCGACGTACGGCTGACGCCCACCGAGTGGCACCTGCTGGAGGTCCTGGTCCGCAACCGCGGCAAGCTGGTCAGCCAGAAGCAGCTGCTCCAGGAGGTCTGGGGGCCCTCGTACGGCACCGAGACGAATTACCTGCGGGTCTACATGGCCCAACTCCGGCGCAAACTGGAGGCGGACCCCTCGCATCCGCGGCACTTCATCACCGAGCCGGGCATGGGATACCGCTTCGAGCGGTAGTGGGCGCGCCGGTACGCTTCCTGTATGAGTGCTGAACCGCGTCCCGAGAAGTCCGCGAAGCCGGTCAGGCCTGCGGGCCGGTTCCGCCGGATGATTGAGCGGCTGTCCACCTCCCAGGAGGAGCTGCATTCGGCGGAGCTGCAGGAGGACGCAGAAGCCGCGGGGTGCACGCGGATCTGCGACTGCCACGACCGTCAGATAGTCAAGGTGACCGGAACCCTGCGCACCGTCACCCTGCGGCCGCGCGCGGGCGTTCCCGCCCTGGAGGCCGAGCTCTTCGACGGCTCGGCCGCGCTGGACGTGGTCTGGCTCGGGCGTCGCTCGATCGTGGGAATCGAGCCCGGCAGACGCATGATCGCCTCGGGGCGCATCTCCATGACCCACGGCCGTCGGGTGCTCTTCAACCCGAAGTACGAACTCCGCCCGCTCGGACAGGAGCACTGACCGGTGACGTCACTCGACAAACCGACCACCCCGGACTCGACCGGGCCGCGCCACGCCGCCGCCCGCCATGCCGCCACCCCTTCCGCAGACCAGAAGGCCGTGACCCAGGCGGCGCTCTTCGACGCCTTCGGCGGTATCCGGGGCACCGTGGAGACGATGCTGCCCGGGCTGCTCTTCGTCATGATCTACACGATCAACAAGGACGTGAAGTCGTCGGCCATCGCGGCCGGCGCGGTCGCGGTCCTGCTGGTGCTCGTGCGGCTGCTGCGCAAGGACACGGTCAAGCACGCCTTCAGCGGGGTCTTCGGCGTGGGTGTGGGCGTGGCCTTCGCCCTGTTCACGGGCGACCCGAAGGGCTTCTACCTGCCGGGCATGATCTACGGCGTCAGCCTCGGCGTGGCCTTCACGCTCTCAGCGCTGGTGGGCTTCCCGCTGCTCGGCGTGATCCTGGGCCCGGTGTTCAAGGAGAACCTCTCCTGGCGCACCCGCAACCCCGGGCGCAAGAAGGCGTACGTCAAGGCCAGCCTGGCCTGGGGCCTGATCTTCCTCGCCAAGTACGCGATCCTCTTCCCGCTGTACTGGTGGGGTGACGCGACGCAGCTGGGCTGGGTGCTGATCGCGCTGAAGCTCCCGCCGATGGTGCTCGCCGTGTACTTCACCTGGGTCTTCCTGGCGAAGGCGCCGCCGCCGATCGACGTGATCGCCGAGTGGGAGGCCAAGGAGGCGGCGGAGGCCGCCGCCAAGCGGCCGAAGGCCTGACGGCGCGTAGCCGACGAAGGGGGCGGGACCGGCCCAGGAGGCCGGTCCCGCCCCCTTCGCGTTGCCGGTCCCTGCGGTGGGAGCGGGTCTGCGGGTGCCGGGGTGCCGGGGTGCCGGGGTGCCGGGGTGCAAGGGTGAGCGGGGAGTCCGGGGCCGGGAGCTGGGAGCCGGTAGCCGGGCGGTCCGTGTCGGGCCACGGTCGGGCAGCGTCCCGGCTCCCGGCTTCCCGGCTCCTGGCCCCGGACGGGCGCGGGAGCGCCGCCAGCCCGCCTGCCGGGCCGGCGGGCGGGCCGGGCCGCGGACGGCCGTAGGAAGCCCTGCACGGCCGCCGGGTGGGCGGGGCGGCCCCCGGTACAGGTCGAGTCCCAGCGGGCCGAGGCCGTGGCGGGCTGCTTCCGGCCTCCAGCCTCCGGTCTCCCGGGCCAGGGCCGCCGTGGGAGCGAGGGGCCGCGGTCGCAGCGTCGAGGCCGTGGAGGGGAACCCGGGCCCGGCGGGCCGAGGTATCCGCGTTGGGGGCCGGGAAGCCCGAAGGGGGCGCGCCCGGCAGGGCGCGCCCCCTTCGTCGTCCAGCGTGCCCGCAGGGCTAGCGGCGGGCCTGGAGGAGGTCCTCCAGCTGTTCCTCGCGGGCCTGGGCGGCCACGAAGAGCAGTTCGTCGCCCGGCTCCAGGGTCTCCTCCCCGTGCGGGGTGAGGACCCGGTTTCCCCGGATGATCGTGACCAGCGAGGTGTCCTCGGGCCAGGTGATGTCGCCGATCTGGGTGCCCGCGACCGAGGAGTCGGCCGGCAGGGTGAGCTCGACGAGGTTGGCGTCACCGTGGCTGAAGCGCAGCAGCCGGACCAGGTCGCCGACGCTCACGGCCTCCTCGACCAGGGCCGACATCAGGCGCGGCGTGGAGACGGCGACGTCGACGCCCCAGGACTCGTTGAAGAGCCACTCGTTCTTCGGGTTGTTGACGCGGGCCACCACGCGCGGGACCCCGTACTCGGTCTTGGCGAGCAGCGAGACGACGAGGTTGACCTTGTCGTCACCGGTGGCCGCGATGACCACGTTGCAGCGCTGCAGCGCCGCCTCGTCCAGCGAGGTGATCTCGCAGGCATCGGCCAGCAGCCACTCGGCCTGCGGCACCCGCTCGACCGAGATGGCGGTCGGGGCCTTGTCGACCAGGAGCACCTCGTGGCCGTTCTCCAGCAGTTCGCCCGCGATGGATCGGCCCACCGCGCCCGCACCGGCAATCGCGACCCTCATGCGTGTGCCTCCTCGGGCCCCTCGGCGAACGCCGCCTCGACCTTGTCGATCTCGTCCGTGCGCATCATCACGTGGACGAGGTCGCCCTCCTGCAGGACCGTCGCCGACGTGGGCAGCATCGCTTCACCCAGGCGGGTGAGGAACGCCACGCGGACGCCCGTCTCGTCCTGGAGCTTGCTGACCTTGTGGCCGATCCAGGCGGCGGAGGTGTGCACCTCGGCGAGCTGCACCCCGCCGCTCGGGTCGCGCCACAGCGGCTCGGCGCCCGAAGGCAGCAGACGGCGCAGCATCTGGTCGGCGGTCCATCGCACGGTGGCGACGGTGGGGATGCCGAGGCGCTGGTAGACCTCGGCGCGCTTGGGGTCGTAGATGCGGGCGGCGACGTTCTCCACGCCGAACATCTCGCGGGCCACGCGGGCAGCGATGATGTTGGAATTGTCACCACTGCTGACGGCGGCGAAGGCGCCCGCGTCCTCGATTCCTGCCTCCCTCAGGGTGTCCTGGTCGAAGCCGACCCCGGTGACGCGGCGGCCGCCGAATCCGGCGCCGAGCCGGCGGAATGCGGTGGGGTCCTGGTCGACGACGGCGACCGTATGCCCCTGCTGTTCCAGGGTTTGCGCGAGGGCGGAGCCCACTCTTCCGCAACCCATGATGACGATGTGCACGGCCGTCCTTCCGGCTGTCAGCGACTCGCTGGTTCCCAGCCTCATTGCATGCTCTGGTTTAACAGGGTCTCAGACCATGGCCCAAGCTACACACGGGCGGTCACCGATGGGGTCTCTTGCGTCGCAGTCGTGCTGCGGGTGGGGAGGAATTGCGGCGGGATTGCGGTATGAGGGGGTGCGGGGTTCGTCAGTCTGATTTCGAACGCTTACGATCCTCTGCGTGTCCAAACTGACCGACGTGCCCAAACGGATCCTGATCGGCCGGGCGCTACGCAGCGACCGCCTCGGAGAAACACTCCTTCCCAAGCGGATCGCCCTTCCCGTCTTCGCCTCCGACCCGCTGTCCTCCGTGGCATATGCCCCCGGCGAGGTCCTGCTGGTCCTGTCGATCGCGGGCGTGTCGGCGTACCAGTACAGCCCCTGGATCGCGCTCGCGGTCGTCGTGCTGATGTTCACGGTCGTGGCGTCCTACCGCCAGAACGTCCACGCGTACCCCAGCGGTGGCGGCGACTACGAGGTCGCCAACACGAACCTCGGACCCAAGGCCGGCCTCACCGTGGCGAGCGCCCTGCTCGTCGATTACGTCCTGACCGTCGCCGTGTCGATCTCCTCCGGAGTCGAGAATCTCGGCTCCGCGGTGGATTTCGTGATCGAGCACAAGGTGCTCTCGGCGATGGTCATGATCCTTCTGCTCACACTGATGAACCTGCGCGGTGTGAAGGAATCCGGGAAGCTCTTCGCGATCCCGACCTATGTCTTCGTCGCCGCCGTATTCGTCATGATCGGCTGGGGTGCCTGGAAGGGCCTCGTCCTCGACGACACCATGACCGCCCCCACCGCGAATCTCGAGATCAAGCCCGAGCAGCAGGGCCTGGCCGGCTTCGCGATGGTGTTCCTGCTGCTGAGGGCCTTCTCCTCCGGCTGCGCGGCCCTGACCGGCGTCGAGGCCATCAGCAACGGCGTCCCCGCCTTCCGCAAGCCCAAGAGCAAGAACGCGGCCAGCACCCTCGCCCTCATGGGCGCCCTGGCCGTCACCATGTTCTGCGGGATCATCGGCCTGGCCATGGCCACCGACGTGCGGATGGCGGAGAACCCCGCGACCGACCTGCTCGACAACGGCGTCCCCGTGGGCCCCGAATTCGTCCAGCACCCGGTCATCTCCCAGGTCGCCGAGGCCGTCTTCGGCAACGGCAGCTTCCTGTTCGTCCTGCTGGCCGCGGCCACCGCGCTGGTGCTGTTCCTGGCCGCGAACACCGCGTACAACGGCTTCCCGCTGCTCGGCTCGATCCTCGCCCAGGACCGCTACCTGCCGCGCCAGCTGCACACCCGCGGCGACCGGCTCGCCTTCTCCAACGGCATCGTGCTCCTCGCGGGCGCGGCCATGCTGCTCGTGTGGATCTACGACGCCGACTCGACCAAGCTGATCCAGCTCTACATCGTCGGCGTCTTCGTCTCCTTCACCCTGAGCCAGATCGGCATGGTCCGGCACTGGAACCGGCACCTGAAGACCGAGCACGACGTCGCCGCCCGCCGCCGGATGCACCGTAGCCGGGCCATCAACACCTTCGGCGCTTTCTTCACCGGCATGGTGCTGGTCGTCGTCCTCGCCACCAAGTTCACCCACGGCGCCTGGGTGGCCCTGCTCGGCATGGTGATCTTCTACGGCACCATGACCGCGATCCGCAAGCACTACGACCGCGTCTCCGCGGAGATCGCCGCCGCCGAAGGCCCCAGCGAGGACAGCGTGCGGCCCTCCCGGGTCCACTCGATCGTCCTGGTCTCCAAGGTCCACAAGCCCACGCTGCGCGCCCTGGCGTTCGCCAAGCTGACCCGCTCGGACACCCTGGAAGCCCTCAGCATCAGCGTCGACACGGCCGAGACCAAGGCCCTGCGCGAAGAATGGGACCGGCGCGGGATCAACGTCCCGCTCAAGATCCTCGACTCGCCGTACCGCGAGATCACCCGCCCGGTGGTCGAGTACGTCAAGGGCCTGCGCAGCGAGAACCCGCGCGACGCGGTCAGCGTCTACATCCCCGAGTACGTCGTCGGCCGCTGGTACGAACACCTGCTGCACAACCAGAGCGCGCTGCGCCTCAAGGGCCGGCTGCTCTTCACCCCCGGTGTGATGGTCACCTCGGTGCCCTACCAGCTGGAGTCCTCGGAGCTGGCCAAGCGGCGGGCGAAGAAGCGCCAGGACTGGAACGCCCCGGGTGCGGTGCGTCGCGGCCCGGTGGACACCCCGCGACCGCCGAAGGAGCCCTCCTCCAAGGGCTAGGAGGTTGGTGAACGGCCGGACGAGATCCACGTAAACTGGTGGGTCGGTCGTCCGGCCGTTTTCCTTTTCAGTTTTTTGGAGTCTCCCCACCATGACGAGCGCCGAGCAGAACGAGAAGCAGTCACTGGTCGGGGAGGAGTACGAGGTCGAGGTCGGCCCCGTTGCGCACGGGGGCCACTGCATCGCCCGCACGGCCGACGGCCGGGTCCTGTTCGTCCGCCACACCCTCCCGGGGGAGAAGGTGATCGCCAAGGTCACCGAGGGCGACGTGGACTCCCGCTACCTGCGCGCCGACGCGATCACCGTGCTCGACGCCTCCAAGGACCGCGTGGCGGCCCCCTGCCCGTACGCCGGTCCCGGCAAGTGCGGCGGCTGCGACTGGCAGCACGCCAAGCCCGGCGCCCAGCGCCGGCTGAAGGGCGAGGTCGTCGCCGAGCAGCTGAAGCGGCTCGCGGGGCTCACCCCGGAGGAAGCCGGCTGGGACGGCACCGTGATGCCGGCCGAGGGCGACAAGCTGCCGGCGGGCCAGGTCCCGCAGTGGCGCACCCGCGTGCAGTTCGCCATCGACGAGGACGGCAACGCGGGCCTGCGCAAGCACCGCTCGCACGCCATCGAACTGGTCGACCACTGCATGATCGCGGCGCCCGGCGTCAGCGAACTGGGCATCGAGAAGCAGGACTGGCCGCAGATGGCCACGGTCGAGGCGATCGCGGCGACCGGCTCCCAGGACCGCCAGGTCGTCCTGACCCCCCGCCCCGGCGGCCGCCTCCCCCTCGTGGAGCTGGACAAGCCGGTCTCCGTCCTTCGCGTGGAGGAGAAGGACGGCGGGGTCCACCGCGTCCACGGCCGCCCCTTCGTACGGGAGCGCGCGGACGGCCGTACGTACCGCGTGGGCATGGGCGGCTTCTGGCAGGTCCACCCGCAGGCCGCGGACACCCTGATCAAGGCCGTCATGCAGGGCCTGATGCCGCGCAAGGGCGAGATGGCCCTCGACCTCTACTGCGGCGTCGGCATCTTCGCGGGAGCCCTCGCGGAACGACTCGGCGAGACCGGGGCCGTCCTCGGCATCGAGTCGACGAAGCGCGCGGTGGAGGACGCCCGCCACAACCTGGCGGACTTCCCGCGGGTCCGCATCGAGCAGGGCAAGGTCGAGGCGATCCTCCCGAAGACCGGCATCACCGAATGCGACCTGGTCGTCCTGGACCCCCCGCGCGCGGGCGCGGGCAAGCAGACGGTCCGCCACATCACGGGCCTCTCGGCGCGCCGCATCGCCTACGTGGCGTGCGACCCGGCGGCCCTCGCCCGCGACCTGGGCTACTTCAAGGAGGCCGGCTACCGCGTCCGCACCCTCCGCGTCTTCGACCTCTTCCCGATGACCCACCACGTGGAGTGCGTGGCGATCCTGGAACCCATCGCGAAGGCCGCCTGAACTGCGGCTTCGTGGCCGTCGCGGTCCGCTTCACCTGTTTCCGCCTGTCCAACAGGTGAAGCGCGAGGCTTGTCGGCCATACGCGCCTGACCTGCGGATTCATCCAGGGCCAACGGCGGCTGCGCAAGCCGTGGCTGCACGCTCCTCAGGTTCATGACGCTCGTGTGACGCTCGCTCTGAAAGCCCGTCACATCGGGCGGGTTTCGACGTCGCCGTGTGGCCCGGCTGGCACGGGCCAGCCGGTTGCCGGGTGTCCGGAGCCGGTCAGCGGGATCGGTCTCACTGCGGTCGGCGCGACTGCCGGCCCAGTTGTCAACAGTGCGGATCACGAAGTGCCGTGCGCCAACGGCACAACGCTTGGGCGACGTGACCCCTTCCCGGACAGGCACAGTGCGTGACGTTTTCATCGGGCTGTACGTCTTCTTCGGCCTGGTGGCTGACGGCGAGTAGCCATTCGGGCGCGATGAATTGGCCGGCCCTGAGCGAAAAGCGCGCTTCTCGAATGACGTTCGAACGGAGCCGTGTTCCGATCTGACCCATTGTCAAAGGCCAGGCGCCTGTCAGGGTGAATGAAGCGGTGTCCGGGGTGCTCAGCAGGGGACGCCCGCACTGATGTGCGCACGATGCGACGTGTAGGGGATCGGGCCGGCGCCACCTTCCGGAATGCCCGTCACCTCAACGGTCACGCCTCGAGCCAGCAAGGCCTTTACGGTCTGGACTACCGTGATCTGGGAGAAGCCGAACAGTGACTCCGGAGTCAGGCTCTCGCGGTGCTTGAGCTGGATGGCAAGAAGGATGCGCGAGGGCGTGAAGTCCTTTGGAAGCACGTACTGGTCCTGACTGAGGCGGGCGACCTTCGCAGTGAAATCCGAACGGGCTCGGGCGGACTCCTGGAGCAGTTCCACCGCGACTCTGGCCTGCTGGAACAGGTGACTCAGCGGACCCGAAGCGCCCGCGCGCTTGACAAGGACCAGGGTGCCGTCGGGCGTGAGGAGGTCGCAGATCTCGACCTGGTCCTTCCTTCGGAGAGGATTGGTGATGTTCTTGGTGTCGAGGCAGAGCCACCCCGGCCGTTCGTCGGCCACCCTGTTGTTGTACGCGTTCTCGCGTTCACCATCGTTCCAGGGGGGCAGCGTGATCGAGGGCGAACGGCACAGCATGGCGGTGACCGCGGCCCGGCACTCCTCCACGTAGGTCGCTCCCACCTCGTACCACTCGCCATCCAGCAGGAAGAACCGAAGGGGACCCAGGGAGACCTCCGCCTCCAACCAAGACAGCGCGTCGGTGACGGCGAGCATCTCGCCGGCGTTTCCCCGGCGGTCCCGCGCCAGCGTGACCGTCCCCTCCCGCAGTACTGAGAGGCGCCTACCGGATGGTGCCAGTCGGGCTCGTTCGAGGACGTAACCGAGGTCGAAGCCGTCGGAACGCCTGGCCTCCGTGCTGTTGATCCGTGTGAGGTAGGTCGTGGCCTCCGTGTACGCCTCGTGGTGGTCGAAGGGAACGGAGATGGCGATCCGTTCGCCGCCGGTCAGGCCGAGGCGGTCGTCCAGAGTCCGTTCGAGCGCTTCGAGGGTGGAAGGGTCGCCGACCGGCGCGATGCGGTCGACGAACTCCAGTTCCGGATGGGGGACGTCCTCGTGGCAGATGGCGGTGATGGTGCGCAGGTCGGAGAGCAGCTCGCCGGGCTCGATCCCCAGGGCGATCTTCAATCCGCAGCCGCCCTGAGCGCTGACGGCCTTCCCCCGCGCATAGCGCGAGCGGGTGAGCGGCATGCCATCGAGGTAGCCACCCAGGCTGCGCACGATGCGCGAGTGGTCGCGGATGCCGAGCAGGGGCGCTGGTGCACCCCCGGGAACCAGAGAGATGTCCGTACGTGCAAGCCCGAGTGATTTCGAGACCACGCCGCGGATCATGGTCGGATCCATCTGTCGGATGACGAAGGAGAGTCCGAAACGCTTGTCCTTGAGGTGGTCGGGAATCAGTCGGTACCCCTGGTCGCAGCCGATGCCGTACACCGTGCCGTCGACGGCGAGGAGCAGGACGGCCGCGGTTCGGCGGACACTCTCGGTGACCGTGATGCCGGTGGTGCGCGCCATGGGCGCGCACCATGCAGCTTCGTCGATCTCCATTCCGCAGGTGATGTACACAGCGGGGACGCCGATCAGGTCGGGGAAGTGGACGTCCGCTCCGCGCCGGTCCAGCGCCTCCGCATCGAAGACGTCGAGCATGGCTTCTGGTGTGGGAGCGACGGAACTCAACCGGTAGATGGTGCGCACTTCGGTGTTCGTGGTCATCGCGGGCCTCCGTGGAACAGGGGCGAGGAATGCGCAGCCCATGCGGACACGTCCGCGCGGCGGATCCCTGCGGGACACGCTGTACACGAGAGAGATTGACGTATGTTTGTGTACGACGTCAACAGATTCCACTCTGGAGTGTCCTCTCCTGCCCGTGTACGCTGGGGCTATGACGGAGAAAGCCGCTGCATCAGTCGGCGCCTTGGTTACCGGAGCCGAGATCGCTCGCCTCGCCGGTGTCACCCGGGCGGCTGTCTCCAACTGGCGTCGGCGCCACGACGATTTCCCCGTGCCGGCGGCAGGGGCGGCGAACAGTCCGCTCTTCGCGCTGGTCGAGGTCCAGGCCTGGCTCGACAAGCAACGCAAGGGCCAAGAGCTCTCGCCCGAGGTCGAGTTGTGGCAAGCCCTTCGGGCGCTTTGTGGAGAGCAGATGGTCGCGGGACTGGCGGAAGTGGCTGCGACGCTCGCCGGGGCGCCCGCGCCCGGTCTGCCGGACGAGTTGGTGGCACGTGTGCGTCGACTCGCCCAGAGCGAACCGCCTGTCAATCTTGTGAACGGCTTGACCGAGCGGTTCATGGACTCGGCGCGGCGGGCAGGATCGGATCAGGTGACCCCCGAACGCATCGTGCGTGCCGTACGCCATTTCGCCCCCGATCTTCCCCGGGGTGCCACCATCTTCGACCCCGCGTGTGGGATCGGAGTCCTGCTCCTGGCCGTGGGCGCGGGAGTGGACACGCGCTGCTGTGGTCAGGAGTCGGACGCGGACAGCGCTCGTTTCGCGCAGCTCCGCGCCGATCTCCTGCAACGCACACGCGTCACTGTCGCGGCCGGGGATTCCCTGCGTGCGGACGCCTGGCCGGATCTGAGGGCCGATCTCGTGGTCTGCGATCCGCCGGCCGGTATCACCGAGTGGGGGCGGGAGGAGTTGCTGCTCGACTCCCGCTGGGAGCTGGGCACACCTTCCAAGGCCGAAAGCGAGCTCGCCTGGCTACAGCATGCTTACGCACACACCGGGCCGGGCGGCCACGTTCTCATGGTCATGCCTGCCTCGGTCGCCTACCGCAAGGCAGGGCGCCGGATCCGCTCGGAGCTGGTGCGCCGCGGCATCCTGAGACAAGTGGTGGCCCTCCCGCCGGGCGTGGCCACCTCGCACTCCCTACCTGTGCACGTTTGGTGTCTCCAGCGCCCTGAGGGTTCCGGAAACGCCGACACGAATCACACGGTGCGCATGGTCGATCTGAGCGGCAACAGCCCTGACGGCAGCTTGGATCCCCGCCCCGATCAGGTCGCCGACGTGCCGTTGATCGAACTCCTCGACGACACCGTCGATCTCACCCCCGGTGCGCACCTCCGCTCCCGGCACCGTGACTACTGCGCGGAGTACTCCGCCCTGCGTGCGGAAGTAGAGAAGAGGGTCCGTCGCTTGGTCACTCTGCTGCCCGAGTTGGCCGAGGGCGGTGGACCGGGCTCGCTTGACGGCGCGACCACCAGCGTCGCGGATCTCGCTCGGGCCGGGCTGGTCAGCTACGAGGACTCGGAGCCGGTCTCGGCCAGCGATCAGCTCGACACGGACTACCTGCAGGGATTCTTGCGCAGCTCCGTGAACAATCGTCGGTCCACGAGTGCCAGTGGGAGCTACCGTCTGGATTCTCGCGGCGCGCGGATCCCCCGGATGGGCATCGACGAGCAACGTCGCTACGGCTCCGCCTTCCGCGTGCTGTCCGCGTTCGAGCGGGACGTGCACGAGATCGTCGAGTTGAGCGGGCATCTCGCCGATCTCGCGCGGGACGGTCTGGCCACGGGGGGACTGGCGCCCGAGGAGTGAGGTGTGCTGCGCAGGCGCACCCGTACCCCTGGCAACCGGTACCGGTGCCGGTCAGGTGGAGCGGGCGGAAGGGGGCAGGAAGGGGCTCGGATCGGAGCTCCAGGTGACGACCAAAGCTTCGCGAGCGCGCGTGCAGGCGACGAAGAGCAGGCAGCGTTCACGGAGCAGGTCGGCCTCGTGCTGCAGCGCGTCCGATTCCCGAGCCGTGATCTCGCGGGCGAACGGTATGGTGCCGTCACTGACACCGAGGACGGAGACCGCCCGGAACTCGAGCCCCTTCATCGCGTGCATGGTCGCCAGCCGTACGCCCTCGGTTCCAGGCGGTAGCTGCCCCTTGACACGTACGGCCGGGATACCGGCAGACCGCAGCTTCTCCTCGGCGGCGTTCAGCAGGAGGTTGAAGCGTGCACAGACGCCGATCTCGTGCGGCGCGATCCCTCCGGCCACCCACGACCGGACTTGTTCCACCAGGGCCTCGGTCTCTTCTGCCTGCGTCGTGTACTCCCGGGACCGAGGCTGTTTCCCGTGCAGCAGCGAACGGTACCCGGACAGCGAGTCCGTTCCTTCGCCCTCCAGTGAGTCGACGGCGATCGGTGCGAGGAGCTCCGCCGACCAGGTGAGGATCTCTTCGGTGGAGCGGTAGTTGACACGTAGCCGGAAGCTGCGACCGGTGGTGGCGATGCCCAGGGTGCCGAGAGCCACCCGGGAATCGTAGATTCGTTGATGCGGGTCACCGGTGACGAACAGGTCGTCGGGACCCGCAGGAACGGCGGCGCGCAGCACTCGCCACTGCGCGGGGTGAAGGTCCTGGGCCTCGTCAACCACGACGTGCGCGTACGGCGTCGAACTGGCCCCGAGGAGCTCCGCCGCACGCGCGCAGATCCGCAGGTGTGTGGTCTCGCCTCGGCCGCCGAGGAGCTGTTCGAAGCGCTCTACGCCGCTCCAGACTTGGCGACGGCGAGCGGGTCCGAGGCCGGTGCCGCGGCCGCGGCGGCTCGCGCCGAGGTATGCATCGAGACCACGCAGGTTCTGGCCGAGGACGACGTGGCGGTACTCCTGCGCCAGGAACTGAGTGCTGAACGGCAGGCCGAGCTGCTTGATCGCCTTGTCCCACAGCTGTAGTTGTTCCCGGTCCCCGATCGGCTTGAGCGCGGTTGCCGAAGCCGATCGTACGATTCCGTTCGCGAAGGCGTCGACCGTCGTCACATCCACCCGCGCGAGTGCCTTCTCGTCCTCGTCGAGGAGCAGAACGAGCATGTCGCGCAGTCCGGAGGCGAGTGCGTTGGTGTAGGTGGTGAGCAGGATGCGGCCGTCCTCGGACCGGCTGAGGAGATGCCGTACCCGATGCAGGGCAGCCACCGTCTTGCCGGTGCCGGGTCCACCGGTGACCTGGACGGGACCGCCGTACGAAGCGCGGTAGGCGACGCGGCGCTGGGAAGGGTGGAGGAAGACCCGCCAAGCCTCGAACGGCTTTTCCAGGATCTCCTCCAGTTCCTGCGGTCCCGTGATCAGGCGGATGCGGGCGGTGGTGTTGGCGATGACCGTCGCCAGGTCTTCGACAGCCTCGGCCGGGGCGCCCGGCGGCCGTCGGACGGCCACGACGTCCCGGTACACCTCCTCAGGGCTGAAGCCTTCGGCGAGGTATTGGAGAACCTCCAGCTGATCCTCCGGCAGGAGCGTGGCGAAGGCGTCGAGCTGCCCCTTGTCCACCAGCGAGCGCGCGGCGCGCAGTACTTGATCGTCGACGCCCAGCTGACGGAGGGTTCCGTCGGACACTTTCGCGAACAGCCGCTGCGGCACCCGGAGCGAGGCTGTCTCGTACAGCGGAGTCAGCTCGTCCAGAGCGACGGCGTTGCGGACCTCCAGCGCCCGTGTCGCGGAGTTCGCGCTGTACAGCCGCTTTGCCGCCCAGGTGTAGGCGTCGTCGTGCGGAAGCACATTGACGAGGAGGAACACATCGCTGCCGTCGTCGGGGGCGAGCACGACACCCCGCCAGAAGTCGGTGATGCGGATGGTACGCATCCGGGCGTCGCGCGCCTTCTCGACGGACTCCAGGTGCAACCCCTTGTCCGCATTGAGCTCGGCCGCGCTCAGGGCCTGGAACTTCGCCATGGCCTTGCGCACCCCGGCGCGAACGGGCTTCTCCAAGCTCTCGTAACCGTCCCAGAAGCTCTGGGCGAATGCGAGCCGGGGCATGAGGTCCTCCCGTGTCTGCCTGACGATGGTTCGTGATCAAAGACGTGCCGCGGTCCCGGCGAGCTGCCCGGCGATGCGCTCCAGCTCCGACAGCAGCCCTTCGGCCGGGCACGAGAGGTCGAGGCTGTGCTGGTACAGACGGATCCCCGCTCCGTGTACCTCGCGGACGCGTAGGGGAACGCGGCCCGCGGCGTACACCAGGTGGGCCTCATCCAGCCCGAGGACGGTCGCGTAGGCGAGCGCCTGGTACAGGTCGTCGTTGAGGTGGCCGTCGGGCTTCACCACTTTGTACTTCGCATCGACGACGGCGACCGGAGTGCGGCCGTCGCCGGTGCGCACGACCAGGTCCGGCCGCATGCGGACGCTCTCGGCGGTGTCCAGGTGGTGGGGGTCCTGCAGGCGCGCGGTCAGGCCGTGCTCCCGCAGGGCCTCGCGCAGTCCGACCGTGACGAAGTCCTCGAACAGCCGGTTCATGTCGATCAGGAAGCCGTCCATGGCGAGTGGAGCAGCTCCGGCCGGCCGGTGTTCGGGGGACGCGCCGCGCAGGACGGCCTCGGCCAGTCGCAAGGCCGGCTGGTAACGGGAGTTGAGACGCGTCGCCTGCCATCGGGGCAGTTCCCGGCCCCGCACCAGGGGAAGGGCATCCGCGAGGCGGACGCGATGGCGGGCCAGTCGGCGTCGGACGGGCCCGCTCACCCCCGGCAGGTGGAGCAGCCGCTCGACGGCGGCGCGCAGGATGCGGTTCTCGGAGGTGTCGGCCGTGTAGTCGTCATGGCTGATCTCGACGGGCGGTGTCCGGCCGAAGTGCCGTCGGACCTGGTCGGCCTCCCGTATCCGTCCACGGACGAAGAGAGCGGACTCCTCCACCGTCCGGTAACCCTGAAGAACGCCTTGGCGCAGGGCCGCGTCGATCTGCCGTTCCACGGCGTGCGCGAGCGAGGGAACGACGTCGTCGTGCCCTCCCATGTCGATCGTGCCCTCCCGGCTGTCTCGCCAGGCCCGTGCCGGGTCGAGACTGAAGCCGAGCAGGAAGAACAGCCGGCTCACGGACGTCTTGGGCGCGATCCGTACGACAGGACCGCCGGGGATCCGCACCGCGCCGACGCTGCTCCCCGCCCGCAGGAGCCAGTGCCCCTCCCGGCCGGGATCGGGGGTGGCGCTCCGCAGGATGCCCGCCGCGGCGAGGGCCCGTCCTGCGTCGGTGCCGAGGGGGACGGAGACGGCAGGACCGTGCTCGCGCAGTGACACGTCCTGCGAGCTCACACGAGCTTCTTCCGCAGGGCGTCGAGGCCGTAGCGGGCGGCGACGTCGAGACCCTCGCCGTAGTGGTGCTCTTCCAAGAGGGGCAGGATCTTGGTACGCCACGTCCGGTCGAGGCCGCCGTCGCGGTACGCCCCTGGCTTCATCAGGTACGACGGACCGACGGCGAAGTCGGGGTCGTCGATGAGGGCGTTGAGGGCATCGAGGAGCCGGGCGGGTTCCTCGTCCTTCTTCTCGCGCTCCAGCCAGCGTGCGAGAAGACCGGCGGTCGGCTCGGTACGGGGTGACAGCTCCACGAAGGCGAACCGGCGGCGCATGGCCGAGTCCACCAGCGCGATGGACCGGTCGGCGGTGTTCATGGTGCCGATCACGAAGAGGTTGGGCGGCAGCCCGAAGTCGTCCCCCGAGTAGGTGAGCCGGACGGACCGCTTGCGGTATTCCAGCAGGAAGTACAGCTCGCCGAAGACCTTGGCCAGGTTGGCGCGGTTCATCTCGTCGATGATCAGGAAATGGGGGACGTGCCGGTTGCCCTCGCGGGAGGCGAGGTCCGCCAGCTCGCGTAGCGGTCCGGCGGTCAGCCGGAAGGCCACCTCCCGGGTCTCGGGGTCCTCCACGGGCCGGAAACCCTCGAAGAAGTCCTCGTAGGCGTAGGACGGGTGGAACTGGACGATCTTGACCTGCTCGGGGCCCCCGCCGAAGTGCTCCGCCAGCTTCATGGCCAGATAGGTCTTGCCCGTGCCCGGCGGGCCGTAGAGCACCAGTTGACGGTCGTCGACGAGGAGCTCGCGCACCTCGTCCAGCCAATCCCGCTCATGGACGAGGAGTTCGGCCAGCAGGTCGTCCGTGACCTCCGGCAGGACCAGCTCCCGTTGAGCCGCGCCCTCGGCGGAAGGCGGCAGGGCGGCGGTGCCGCCCTCGTCCGTGTCGACGGACCCGGACAGAGTGTCCAGTGCTTCGAGGACAACGGTGAGGTCGACGACGTCGTGCTGCGCCGACAGCTTCTGCTGCACCTCCTCGGGGAGCTCCTCGTACGGGTGGCTGCCGGGCAGCCAGGAGACTGCCCGCCGCAGATTCGACAGCCCGCCCGGGGAGGCGGTCTGCACGGCGTCGCCAGTGATCCGGCCGACGTGCAGGCGCCCGTCACTTATGGTCGTCACCGTGTCGCCCACCCGCATCTGGGTGAGGAATGCGTGGAGTTCGTCGACGAGGCCGCGCTTCTGGTTGTAGGAGGCCGCCCCTTCGTAGCCGTCCTCGACGTAACGGCGCAACGTGCTCTTGGTCGGATCGTCCTCCTCGACGGGCGGCAGATGGGCCCCGGAAAGCGAGACGAGCCGCCCTTCCAGCCACAGTTGCCGCACCAGGTTGTGCCCCGACACGTTGGAACCGCGCACCAGCCATGCCTTGCGCGGCGCCCGCCAGCTGGTGGAGAGGTAGTCGCCGAGCGGATGGCCCTCGGCGGTCCGCCAGGACTCGGGACCGGAGGCGTCGTACCCGTAGACCAGTCCCGCCGCCGCGGACGAGGAGTTGCACGTGATGTCCCGGGTCGCCACCCACCGTGCGGGTGCCTCCGGCAGGTCGGGGCTGACCGGGGCGTCGGCGAACGCGCCGTTCGCCCGGAGTGCCGCACGCGAGCGGCGCCGGTGTTCGCCCAGGCCGGGCCAGGCGTCGGCAGCCGCCACCGACCCCGCCAGCAGGAGGAACTTGTGGGTGCCGTTGCCGCCGAACTCGGTGAGGAGCCGGCCCCGTGCCACGCCGCTGCCCTTGGGGAGCGTGATGCGGAACTCCGGAGCGCCGGGGAGGAATTCGGGCTGGGGCATGGATGACCTTCCGGGGCGGACCTGCGGGAACTACCGCAGAGCCTACTTGTTGACACTGTCAAAGGATCATGATGTCCGGGAAATCGCTCACCGTCGGGAGGGCAGGACGCTCGACGGGAGCGAGACCGTGCTGCTGTCGGCGAACAGGTGGCGGCCGTTTTCGTAGAGCTGCCCGAGGCGGACGAGCTGAAGGTCCCGGGTGTCCTGATCGTCCTCCTTCGCGCCGAGCAGGGCGTCGCGGGCGGCCAGGACCTCACCGCGCAGGGTCGCGGGGTAGGCGTTCTGCTCGGCGAACTGGATGGCGTAGAGCGCGGCACGCACCACCGGGTCGATTCCGGCCATGAGGCTGTCCACCCGGTCCGCGGCTGTCCGCATCCCCCCGGTGTTCATGGCCTCGCGCGCGTCCTTGACGTCCTCGGCCGCTTTCGTCATGTCCCGCACGGATTGCGACGGCAGGAGGCCGTTCCCGCGCCGGGCGGCCATGCGCGCTCCGGCCTGGGCGCTCCGGGCCCGCAGGCACAGCTCCAGGGTGTCGTGGGCGGAATCCAGCAGCCCGTCCAGGGATCGGCTCATGGGTTCTCCCCGCCCGAGGGCCTCCAGATCTGCCGCGATCTCGGTGAGCGCGTCCTTCTCGGCGTGGGTGAGTTCCTGCCTCCATTCGTCCAGGAACTCGGAGTAGCGCTGCAGCAGGCCGACGCCCTTCCGGCGCACGGCTTCGGAGATCAAGTTGCGTCGGAGCCGGGCAAGGGACCAGTCCTCGGAGCCGATGCGATAGCGCAGGTCGATGGTCCGGTCGGCGTCGAGCCGTACCTCAAGGGTGAGCGGCACATCGCCCCGCAGCCCCTCGGGACTCGGGTCGACGAAGCCTCCGCAGAACTCGTTGCGCTGGGCCGAGCGCAGGTGCGGCCCCTCCCAGACGTTGAACCGTACGGACGTGCCGTCGACTCCGCGGATTCCCAGAGTGTCCACCTGGTGCCATTGCGTCGGGTACAGGGTGCCGGCAGGGATGAGGACCTCCACGGTGTGGTCCTCCAGTTCGATGCCGATGTGCTGGGCCGTGATCTGCTGGGGGAGGGCGGTGCCGAAGTCGCCGTCGCAGAACGAGCAGGCGCTGAGTCCGGGGGCGTTGACCAGATTGCACGAAGGGCACTTCAGGCCGCCCGTGTCCATCGGCGCGTCACAGTCGAGGCAGACGGAGGCACCGGCGGGGTTGTCGTCGCGGCCGCAGTCCGGGCATTCGGCGAGGGCGACGACCGGGGTGGCCGCGCGCAGGCCGGACAGGTCCGTGGCGCACACGGGGCAGGCGGCGGTGAGTTCGGGGGCGGGGACGTGACAGCCCGGGCAGTCGACCGTGGGGGCGCCGAGGAGCGGGGTGGCGCAGTCCGGGCAGGCCTCGGAGTCGACGGGGATGCTGTCGTTGGCGCAGGTTCCGGACGGACAGCCGAGGGTGTCGAGGAGACCGGCCTCCACGGCAGCGCCGTGCGCTACAGCTGTCATGGGATCCACGGCGTCCGACACCGTGTCCTCGCCGAAGAGGTCCTGGAGGCCGCGCCGGACGGCCGGAACGAGGGTGGAACCGCCGACCAGTAGAACCCGCTGGACGTCCTCCGGCGTCGCGCTGTACCCCGTCAGTACCGTCTCGACCGTCTCGCGCATCCGGTGCAGGTGCCCGGCCAGAAGTTCCTCGAAGTCGGCGCGCCGCACCGCTCCGGACCAGGCTCCGCCCTGACGTCCGAGCGGAGCGAGAACGACGTCGACGGCTTCCTTCCCGGAGAGTTCGATCTTCGCCCGCTCGGCGGCGGCCCGGATGCGGGAGTCGTCGCCGTCCCCGTCGAGGGCGCGGCCGACGAGCTGCTCGCGTACGTGGCCGTCGAGCAGCGCGTCGAAGTCGGCTCCGCCGAGGAGGTTGTCCCCGCCGAGTCCGGCCACCGAGAAGTGCCCGGGCCCGATCGTGAGGAGCGATACGTCGAAGGTGCCGCCGCCCAGGTCGAAGACGAGCACGGTCGCGTAGTCCTTGAGCCCGTCCTCGCCGGGCCGGACCCCGAAGGCGTGCGCGGCCGCGGTCGGCTCCTGCACGATCCGCGCCACGTGGAAGCCGGCGAGCCGCCCGGCTTCGCGCACCGCGTCGAACTGAGGCTCGGCGAAGTACGCGGGCACGGTGATCACCGCACGCCGGAACGGCACGCCCGCCGCGTCCTCGGCGTCCTTCCTGAGCCTGCGCAGCAGAATGGCGGAGACCTGCACGGGCGAGAGGTAGTGCGCGCCGAGCCGGATCTCCACCGAGCCGTCGGCGCTCTCCCGTACGGGCGGGGCGTCGTCGGGCCGCGCCTCGAGGGCCTGCTGCACGAGCTCGTCGGCCCAGCGCCGCCCGATCAGCCGCTTGACCTCCGTGATCACGGAGAGGGGGTCGCCGAGCCGCCAGTTGAGGGCTTCCTGGCCGACGAGCAGGGCGCCGCGGGAGTCGAGCCCGACGGCCGAAGGGGTGGCCTGGGCGCCGTCCCGGTTGGGCAGGACGACGGGGACGCCGTCGCGCATCCATGCCGTGACGGAGTTGGTGGTACCGAGGTCGATGCCGAGGGTCCGGTGCATGCGGGGCGCTTCCTGATCGTCGTGGTACGGCAGGACGGGGGGTGTAGGGGCGGTGCGTGGTCAGGCGCGGCGAGAACGGCGTCCCCGCCCGGCCGATGCCTTGCGGGGAAGCCGCCGTTGGGAGCGGGTCGTACGCCGGGGCTGGCTCCTTGTGCTGCTCGCCGGAGGCAGCTCGGACTCGGGTACGGGCTCCGGTGCGGGATCGGCCACGGGCTCCGGTGCCGGACCCGGCACCGCGACGACCACCTCCGCGGGCCGCAGCGTGACGGAGCCCCGCCGGAAGCCGGTGACCTTCTCCCGCAGCACGGTGCCGTCCGGGCGGGTCGGATGCGGCTCGGTTCCCACGACGCGCATCTCCGCCGGGTCCGCTGCCCTGCCCAGGACCTCGATCGGGCTGACGTCGTACCGGGCGAACTCGCTGCGCAGCATCACATGGGCCGAGTCGATCTGCTCGCCCAGCACGGCGGCGGCCGACGCCGCCTCCCGGGCGGAGCGAGCCTCGTGCAGGGCTTCGACGCGGCGGCGAGTATCGGCGAGCAGGTCGTCGAGCCGCAGCAGCGATTCCAGCAGGGTGTCCAGACGGGCTTCGGCCTTGTCCCGCTTGCCGGACAGGGCGGCGACCCTGCGTCGCAGTTTGTCGAGCTCGGACGGCGAGGCGTCGGCGTCGGCGTCGACGGGGACCGGACCGGTCATGGGCGTTCCTCGGTGTGCTGGCGGGGCAGTGGCGGAGTGAGCATCTCGGCGACGAGCGCGGCTGCCGGGGTGTGGGAGTTCTGGTTGGCCCGCTCGACGAGCGCGTGCCTGGCCGGGTCCTTCCGGACGGTGGCACTCAGCTCCCGCGCCGCTTGCTTCCGGAGAAACAGGGGCCGGGCGCCGAGCGGGGTGCCGGGAATGAGCTCGTGGAGCGTGGGACCGAACCAGGGGAGCGCGGGCGGTTCGGTGTCGGCGGGCTTCGGGGAGGGTGCTCCGGTGGTCAAAAGAGAGTGTCCTGTCCGGTGTCGGCGTCGCGGCGTGGTGGTCTGACGGAGGCTGGACCGAAGAGATGCCCCTGGGCCGGCAGCCCGGCGCCGACCCGCTCCGCGCACGTGCGGTCCCGAAGCGCCCCACCGGGGTCTCCGGCCGTCTCCCGGGCCCGGGCACGGTTGCGGTAGGCGGCTTCCACGATCTGGTCGAACCGAGCGCTGGCCCCCGTCCGCATCAGGTCCCGGAGGAACAGCTCGATGACGTCCGAGGGGGAGGCGGCATCCTCCAGGTGCTCGGCGAGGTGCAGGAGCGCCTCGTTCAGGTCCTCCCTGACGTGGCTCAGGGTGCGGCTCGGGACGGATGCGGCCGTGTGCAGAAGCCGTACGCGGCGCTCCAGGCCGGCGCGGGCGTCTTCGATGCGGGTGTTCCGGGCCGCGGTGACCAGGATGCCCACGAGCCGGTCGTCGACGAGCCCCTCGCTGGGAGACCCCTCCGGGCCGTCGTACCGGAACATCTCCCGGACGGCGCCGCGTGCCTCATCCGTACGCCCGTGTGCTGCCGCGGTGACGGCCCGCTCGGCGTGGTGGTTCTCCAGCCACAGCCGGGCCGGCATGCATTCCGGGTCGCGGGCGAGGAGGCCCCGCACCTCGTCGACCAGGAGCGCGTCCCCCGCGTGCGCACCCTTGATCGCCTTCTCCAAGTCAGCGGTCAGGTGACTGTCGAGGCCTGCCCGGGCCTCCGGGTGCGTGGGCGTCACGGCCAGGGCGCGCGCGAAACGGCTCCGACTTTCCCGGGGGTCGGAACGCTCGACTCTCTTGCCCTCCGCTACCAGTTCGGCGGTGAGTTCGTCGGCCAGGGAGGTGTCCTGGGGCAGGAGGGAGTGGGCCCGTTCCAGTCCGGCGATCCGTACGCGGGGCGAGTAGTCGCGCCCGGTGCGGCTCCGGCCCACGTTCTTTCCCGCTTGGAGGACGGCCGCCCGTTCGTCGTTCCTGAGGGTGTGCCCGAGCCATACCGCCGCATCGAGGTCGGCGAGGGCCTCGCTCCACTTGTCGGCCCGCGCCAGGTCCCGGCCCCGGCCCGCGAGAGCGCGGGCCAGGGGTACGGCGCATGCGTCATGACCGGGCAGGTCAGCCGGCATGGAGTCGGGGTGCCGGGCCTCGTAGGCGGTGAGGAGCTCGGCGCCGCGGCCGTTGCGGACGAGGTACCCAGCGGCCTCTCCGAGAGTGGTCAGGGCATCCGGTCCGGCGTCTGTGGGAAGGCCGGCGAAGAAGACCGCGCCGCCCTCGCACTCGGCCTCCCAAGCCGTGCTCCAGGCGGAAAGGACGTCCCGCCCGGCCCGCACGTCCAAGGCGCGCAGCAGTTCGCCGACACGCCCACGCAGCTGAGCGAGGGCCTGCTCCCAGACCGCATCGGGCACGGGTTCACCCCGCCGCTCGGTGAGCAGAGCGCGGAAGTCGTCCGGGTCCTCCTCGTCCAGGAGGTACGCCCACAGCACGATCACGACCGCCGCGGTGCGAGCATCGGTGTGCCGCCCCTCCTGAGCCAGCTCGCGGAGAGCCATTACGGCGAGGGCGTGGACGATTCCTGTGTCCGCCTCGACAAGGTCGAAGTCGGGGCACCGGCGCAGTACGTCCGGCCAGTTCCCGACCCGCGCGGCCAGTGCAGCGAGGAGCGTGTCGTGGCGAACGGCGGCGGGCCCGATGTCAGGTACGCCGAACTCGTGTCGCAGTCGCTGCAGAATCGGTTGCACGATGTTGAACTCGGCTTGCAGGAAAGCCTGTACGGCGGCGTCCAACAGGGACTCGGCAGTGACGACCCGGCCAGGTTCACCGGTCTCGTCCGCCTGCATGCGCTGCCGCCCCCTGGATCCCCCACGTAACAAGAACCACCGTAGGGAGGCGTGTTGGCGACGTCAACGCACTTCCCTGCACATCGGGCGATCTTGGCGTGATTCCACCTGTGAGGGTGACTGGCATCGTCAGGCGGGACGGCGACGCGGGCTCGATGCCGGCGGCGAAGTCCTCAGTACGGCCCGGACGGTCTTGCCGCTGGGCGGGTACGGGACCGTGTCCCAGTAGTCGGCGAGCGCGGCGACCGGCGCGAGACCATACCTGCCGGTGTGCAGCGCGAGGGGTGGGGCGTCCTCGTGAGGGTGGGGGAGTCGGGGAAGCCGCTCCCCGCGTGCGTCGGTCACGTCCACGCGGAGCACTTCGGCCGTCGGGTGGAACTGGAGCGCGAGCCGGAAGTCGCGGCCGGGCACGTGGCCGTGGACGACGGCGTTGGCGGCCAGCTCCGCGACGACCAGTTCGGCACGCTCCGTGAGGTCCTGCGGTGCATCCCAGGACCGCAGCGACGAGACGGTGAGCAGTCGGGCGAGCCGGGCGCCTCGACGAGTGGACGACAGGAGCTGGGTGAAGCCGTGCGCAGATAGGCCGAGTTGGGGGTGGAGTTATCCATGGCGCCAGAGTGGCGGCCCGTAGCTGCCGGGGGTGAGCCGTCACGCTGAGTCGTGAAGTCGGGCAGCGCGGAGAAAGGGGCGGCGGATGGACAACGCAGAAGAGGAGATGGTGGCGGGCGCCGGCGGAACCCGGACGGTACCGGCGGGGGACTGGGAGCGGGAACCCCACCCGTCGGACAGCTTGCGCACGTTCGGCGCGGTTCGTCCAGGCCCTCCGCGAGCATGCGGGCCTGAGTCGGGCGGAGCTCGCCGCCCTCGTCCGGTACTCCAAACACACCGTCGAGTCCATCGAACTGGGCCGCCGCATGCCGGACGAGGCGTTCATCGAGCGTGCGGAGGAGGCACTCGGCAACACCGGCGCGCTGCGGCGGGCCGCCCGCCACCTCAGCCGCGGTGAGGTCGGCCTCGCCGCCTGGTTCCGGCGGTGGGCCCGGCTGGAACGGGAGGCGGTGAGCTTGTGCACGTACGAGTGCCGGCTGGTGCCGTGGTTGTTGCAGTTGGAGGCGTAATGCGCGGGCGGTGTTCGACAACAGCATCCCGCTGCTGGCCGAGGAGCAGACGGAGGACCAGCTCACCGCACGGATGGAGCGGCAGCGGATGGTGCGGGAACGGGTGACCGTGCCGTTCAGTTTCATCGTGGAGGAGCACGTGCTCCGGCGCCGGTTGGGCGGCTCCGCGGTGCACGCGAGCATGCTGGACCACGTGCTGGAGCTCACGGCTCCTCGTAACGTGACGCTTCAGGTGGTGCCTATGGAGCTGGAGTTCCACGGGTGCTTGGACGGGTCGGTCCAGTTGCTGGAGACGCTGGAAGGACGCTGCGCTCGCAGGCACTGAACCCCAAGGACTCCCGGGACCTGCTGGAGCGACTGCGAGGAGAGCTATGAGCAGCGGTACGACGGAACTCGCCTGGTTCAAGTCCAGCTACAGCGGCACCCTGGGTGACAGCTGCGTGGAGATCGCGGTCGCCGAAGACGCTGTTCACGTACGGGACTCCAAGGACCTGGCCCACCCTGCCTTCGCCGTGACGCGCGAGCAGTGGGCGCCCTTCGTGAGGTTCGTGGCGGATAGCTGAACGAACGGCGTGCCGTCTGCGACGGCGGCACACCGTCTCGCGTTCAGGGGGAGTGTGGTCTCTACGCGAAGTCGGTCTCGAGGTCGTCGTCCGGATCGGCCGCCAGTGCGGCCGGCAGCGGCAGTCCGTACTTTTCGCACAGGAAGCGGGTCTGGCAGTACCGCTGGGCCTCGGAGGCCACGCGGCCGAGGACTGCGGAGTTCAGGCCGGCGCTGATGAGGATGCCGACGAACGGCACGACCTTGGCCACGGTTTTGACCGACACCTTGGAGCCCGCCGGGCTCAGGTGCTGCATCAACTTTTCAAGAGCGGCCACCAGTTTGTGGTCGTGACGGAGCTTGTCCGAAAACCTCACGCGCCCCTTGAGTGCCTGCGCCGCCTGCGCGGTCTTGTGTAGCGGCTCGGCCTTGGCCACCTGCGCTTTGAAGGACTGGTGCACCAGGCGCTGGATGAAGAGCTGCTCATCGGGGTCCTTGGCGTCGTAGCCGTAGGAGTATGCGATGCGCGCGGCTATCGACGCGCTCAGGACCTGGATGACGAGGATGTCCGCCGTCATCGCGGCGGGGATACCGGCGACGGGGACCATGGCCAGTGCACCCATGGCGCCCCCCTCGAACGCGCCGGCGGTCCGCCACTTCATGGTGTTGGCGCCCAGCAGCCGGTCGCAGACCTTGAGGTCCTGCTCCCGCAGATCGGCGTAGCTGTCGATTTTGAGCCCTTGCTTTCGGGCGATCTTCTCGACGCTTTTCGGGTCGTTGAGCTCCAACGCCCAGTCGTTGACCAGGTCGAGCAGTGCTGTCGCGCCCGCGACCGCCGGTCGCAGGGCCGCATCGGCGATCGCGTCACCCGCGCGACGTATGGGCTCCTTGACCGCTTCCGGCACGGCCTCCTTGACCCGACGCCCTGCGTTTCCCGCGACCTCCCCGGTGCGGTCGAGGGCGTTGGTCGCCCATTTCGGCAGACCACGGCGGTTGTTGCGGCGCTCCCAGTGTTCGTTGAGGGCCTTCCAGACCTGCTCCTCGTACGTGCTCATCGAGGGTGGGGCCGTGTGAATGCTCAATGAGGTTCTCCATTTCGAGGGTGACGGCGGGGTGCGCGGGGGCCGATATTCGAGGTCGAGCGGGCGGCGCTCCCTGGGGTGAGCGCAGACGCGGTCACCCCAGGTGCGGATCAGGCGTGGCGGGGGCCCTGGCCGGGGGGCGGGGTGAGGGTGGACCGGTACTCGGTCAGGCCGGCTGTGGCCATCCGGTCGTACTCGGCGAGGATCAGATTCTTGGTGCGGTACTCGCCGTGCGCCTTCATGTCGTTGTCGCGGGTGACGTTGAAGGTGTCCAGGATGTAGGCGGTGTCGTCGCGAGTGATGCCGTAGAGGTGGAAGAACAGGGCGTCCAGCTCGGCGCGGATCACGGCGCGGCGGTCCGGATCCCAGCGGAAGGGTGCGCTGGTGTCGCCGAGATCGCGGGCGAACCCCGTCATGTCGTCGCTGGTGTAGGCCAGTTCAAGTACGCGTGGGTTGATGAATTCCGTGTGCGGTGCGAGCTGGTCGGGAGTGGGGACCGGCATCTGCTGGACGTAGCCGTAGGTGAGGTGCGTGCCACCGACCTTCTGACGGACAGCGTAGTCACAGGCCAGGGACGACCAGACGGTTGCGAGGAGCGGAGCCTGTCGCGGCCGGGCAGGGAGCGCCAAGAAGAAGGAGTTTCCGAAGCCATGGGCAGGGGCTAGGGATGCGATCATAGTGCGCTCGTTGCCCTTGTTCGTGATGTCGCGCCAGCCCAGGACCCAGTCGCGAGTCCAGCCCTTCTCGGCCAATCGGCCGCGTACGCCCAGGGCCGTGATCTCCGTGTCGTTCTTTGCGAACTTTCCCGTGGGAATTTCGCCTTCCGCTACCCAGTAGCGGGCCGTGGGGACGGCGGCGGCATTCTGGTGCTGTTCCTGGGTAAAACGGGGGAGGGTGCCGACGGCGAGTTGGTTCTCGGTTGCGCCCTCGTAGGTGGAGAAGCGATGGTCATAGTGGTGCAGCATCTTTGCTTCGTACAGGGGGAGCATGCGCTCCTCACCTCGCACCAGAACGTTGCCGTCAAGGCGCCAGCCGTCCTTGAGGAGGTCGTCGAAGGTCTCGCCGTTCTGGACATCGGGGCAGAAGAGGTGGGAGTCGTGCGACAGGTCGAACATGCGCATGAACGAGACGCCCCATGGGTTGCCGTCGGTCGTCTTCGTCTCGTCGACGAGGATAGGGACACGGCGGTAGATTCTGAGGGTGATTTCCGCGTCGCGCCGGTTGCGGAAGACGGGGCAGGTACCGGTGTTCGGGTTGAGGAGCTGGATGTCGCGTCCCGTCAGGAGGTATGAACGCTCCTGGATCTGCGTGGTCTGACGAACTCCGAAGGCGATGGATACTGGTGCCTCGGGGGATCCGGAGCCCGCCATGCAGAACAGGGCAAAGTTCACGCGGTGGTCAACCCCAGGGAAGATTTTCTCCTCGTTCTCGAAGCCGTAGAGGGCTGCCAGGTGGCCCTTGGTGATGAGGTCCTTGAAGAAGTACTGAGTTCGACTGTCTGTTGCGACACCAGTTGGAACGATCACGCCCGTGCGGCCACGAGCTGATGTCAGCACGCGGTCGTTCTCGGCGAACAGGGCATAGACATTGAGATTTCCCTGGCCGGTCAAGAGATAGCGGCCGGAGATGCGAAGGAAGTGACTCTCGCCGTACACCTGTCGCTTGGCGGCTTGATAGTCGTTGTAGAGCTGAACTGTGTCCGGGTCTTCGCTGAGAGCTTGGATCTTCCTTTTCCTGGCCGCCGTGTTGTTGGTCGCCGCGATGTCCGGTGCGCGTACGGCGAAGAATTCGGTCTCGGGGAAGTTCACGCTGTCCCACGGCGGGTTCCCCACCACCGCGCTGAACCCGCCGGCCCAGCCCGTACCCGGTTGGACACCGGCGCCCGACTCCGGGACGGAGAAGACTTCCGGGAACTCCAGATGCCAGTGGAAGAAGCTGTACTGATCCCGCAGCCGCAGGACCTCGGCGTGGGTGCCGTCCGACACCGCGGTCTGGTCTCGCCCCCGCAGTGCCCGAAACACCTGGTCCGTCGGAGCCTCCGGCGCCCCCTCGTGCTTGGGCCACACGAACGCCGCGCACCACGCATCGGCAGCGTGCAGATCGTGCACGTACGCAGCCGACTCCGTGTACGCACGGTAGGCGGACTCCTGGGCGTGTACCTCCTCCAGCGACTCGGCAGGGGCGGCGGTGATGCGGGCCAGCTCAACGCCATACCGCTCGTTGCCCGGCAAGGGTTCTGTGTCGAAGAGGAGCTCGTCCTGGCCGCCCCGCTGGGCCTTGTTCCGCTTGACGAGGGCAGACGCGTACTTGCGGTCGTCGCCCTCAAGCGGCTTGAAGGCGTCGTCGGGGATGCCTTCTCCGAGCAGCTTCGGGGTCGCACCGATCAGGCCGTTGCCGTGCTTGACGTGGGCGTCGAGGAAACCGAGCGCCTTGCCCGGCTCCATCCCCTCCAGCCACAGTGAAACCTTCGCCAGCTCCACGGCCATCGGGTTGAGGTCGACGCCGTAGATGCAGCGGGCGACGACCTCGCGGAGCGCATGCCGTACGGCGTCGTCCGTCGGCTCCGGGTTGCGTTCGCGCACCGAAGCCACCCGCTTGGCGATGCGTCGGGCCGACGCCACCAGGAAGTGGCCGGAGCCGCATGCCGGGTCGCAGACCGTCAGGGACAGCAGCTCGGCCACGATGTCGTCGGCCGGGTCGGGGTGGCCGGCGGTGGTGGCGCGCTGTTCGCCCCGCTTGACCGCGTCGTCTATCACCGGGTCGAGGGTGGTGTCGAGCAGGCACTCGATGAGGGAGGACGGGGTGTAGTAACTGCCCGTCGTCTTGCGGGTGTTGCCAGCCACCTCCACCAGCTCGAAGCTTCGGTCCGTCGCCGAATGCTTCGGCTCCAGCTCCAGCAGGGACTCGTAGACCGAGCCCAGTTCCTCGGCGTCCAGGTGCCGGTAGTCCACGGGCCGCCAGCGCCGCGCGCCCTGGTCGCGGACCTGGGCGAGGTGGCGGATCGCGGAGAGCAGCGACTCGTTGGACAGCTTCAGGCCGCCCAGCGGAGCATCCGTCTCGGTGTCGGAGAACAGGCCGCCGAGGCCCGGCAGCGCCAGCTCGGGGCGGCCGCCCTCCGTGCCGAGGGCTTCGAGGACGATGCGCAGGGCCTCGTACTGGTCGCCGTGGGCCGTGCCCTGGCGGCGGCGGGCGCGCTCGCGCAGGCGGGCGGAGGAGAAGTACCGCTCGTAGGCGTCCCGCGCCCCCTCACCGGCCTCCGGGTCGAGCAGCGCGCCGCGGTCCTCGGCGACGAAGACGAACAGCAGCCGGTAGACGAGCCGCAGCAGGGCGTCCCGCAGCGCCCTCGGGTCGGTGTTCTCCCGCA
Organism: Streptomyces sp. NPDC091682; assembly: GCF_044756625.1. Taxonomy (NCBI): domain Bacteria; kingdom Bacillati; phylum Actinomycetota; class Actinomycetes; order Kitasatosporales; family Streptomycetaceae; genus Streptomyces; species Streptomyces sp. NPDC091682. The sequence continues at coordinate 336,851 of NZ_JBIVTH010000009.1, forward strand.
GTGCGGCGTTGTCCGGGTGGCGCAGGAAGCCGGTGCCGAGGACGGTCAGGGCGTTCTGTACGCCCAGGCGCAGCTGGTCCAGGGCGCGGGTGCCGGAGGTGACGGCCTCGGCGCGCCACTTCTCCAGCCAGCACCCGGCCGCCGACGTCCCCTCGGGCACGGTGAACCGGGAGGCGTGCAGCAGGCTGTACAGGAGGACGAACTCGCTGAACAGCTCGCCGTCGAAGAGGGCTTCGAGGTCGACGTCGACGTAGGCCGCCGTGGAGAAGGACGAGGAGTCGCGCAGCAGGCGGAGCCGGCGGCCGTTGGTGACGACCGCCCACAGGTGGGCTTCGGTGCGGTTGAGGCAGTCCTGGACCATCGACTGGGCGGGGACCTGGCCGGGGGCCGGGCGTTTGTCGAGGTCCTGGTTCCACGGGACCTGGTGGATGAGGGCCGGGCCGTGCCGGTGGGAGACCGGGAAGCGCTTGTCCGGGTCGGAGTCGGCCGCGATGCCCTCCGCGCCGACCTCCGTCAGCGCGCCGAAGTCCAGCTTGCGGAAGAGCTGGGCGAGCCAGTCGGTGCCGGCGCGGCCCGTCGGGTCGGCGGCGGGCGCGCCGGTCTCCGGGTGCGGGGGCAGGGCGGCGCGCAGGTCGCGCCAGAGCGGCTTGAGGTACTCCCAGGCTCGCTCGGCCTCGAGCCGTACGGGTACCGAGGCGGGCAGGCCGTAGTCGGCGGACTTGGTGCCCGGGAGGTTCCGTGCCTCGGCGATGCGCAGCAGCATGTCGGAGGGGAGCAGGCCGCCGACCGGGGCGACGGCGGTGAAGGCCAGGGCGGTGCGTGTGGCGGCGGACATCAGGCTTCGGCTCCGGACACGGTAGGGGCTGACGCGACGGGGGGCAGGTAGACGTACACACCGAGGACGTCGGCGGGCTCCTGCGGGACGACCTTGAGGCCGCGGACGATCTCCTCGTTGGCCTTGCGCACCCGGCGGTGCGAGGCGTCGAGCTCGCCGGCCAGGCTTGTTCCGTAGGCGGTGAGATGCGCGGTCAGGTCCGGCAGGCCGTCCAGGGCCTTGGTGATGGCGTTGCGGGCGGCCAGCTCGTGGGTGTTGCCGCTCGCACGGGCCGCGAGGAGAGCGGTTGCGGCGTCGTCGTCCAGCCAGCGGGCGCGCGCCGGCATCCCCTCGTACGCGAGGAGCCGCGCGTCCTCGGCGACCAGCTGCTGATCGCCCTTGCGGGACGGCAGCGTCAGGTGGAACCGGTAGCGGACCAGGAGGAGCGTGGTGCGGGCGGTCACGGCGTCCGTGGTGACCACGCCGCAGCGGCGCGCGGGGCGGGGGCCGGGGGTCTTCGCGTCCAGCGCCGAGTCCAGGACGTACGAGGCGATGGCGCCGATCGCCGGGTCGGTGCGGACCAGTGCCGCCTCGCCGCGGGCGATCGCCGGCGTGGTGCGGAACGGGATCTCGCGGTCCTCCTCGACGATCCGCCCGCCGAGCGTGGCGGCGAGCGCGTCCCGCAGACCGGCCGGGGTGCCGCCGGGCTGGGCGGTGAAGTCACCGGAGCCGTCGCGCCCAGAGGACGTCGCAGTGCGGACCAGGGCATTCAGGTCCCGCAACGCCTCCAGGGCGAAGCCGCGGACCTCGTCGGCGCCGCCGAGCGCGGCCCGTACGGCGGCGACCTCGCGCGCCACCTCTTCCGGGTGGATCGTGCGCTGGGCGTACTTGGACTGGGACGTCTTCTCCCGCTCTGCGGCGGAGTTCCACTCGCGCTCGATCCGGTCGAACGACTCCTGGTGGCCGTCCAGTTCGAACAGGCTCTCCTGGCTGCCCTGCCGTCCGTGCAGCAGCAGCCACTCCACGACGGCGTCGGTGACACCGGAGGCGGTCTCGTCCGGGACGGAGACGGAGATGCCGAGGTCCTTCAGGATCTGCCGGTGCTTCTCGAACAGCACCTTCAGGACCTTGCCGTCGATGCCGTTGTCCTCGCCGAACATGGTGATGACCCGGACCTGGTCGCGCTTTTGCCCGTACCGGTCGACACGGCCCTCGCGCTGGTCGTGACGGGTCGGGTTCCAGGCCAGGTCGTAGTGGACGACGGCGTCGAAGTGGTGCTGGAGGTTGACGCCCTCGGACAGGCAGTCGGTGGCGATCAGCACCCGGCGGACGGCCGGGTCGGCGGCGTCCTCGGCCGAGCCGGTGGCGAGCTGTTCGATGCGCTCCAGACGCTGCTGCGGGGAGAGCGTGCCGGTCACCGCGGCGATCCGGGCCTTCTTGCCGAGCTTTCCCTCCAGCTGGGAGGCGAGGTACTCGGCGGTGGGGATGTAGCGGCAGAAGACGATCGGGTGGTAGCCGTCGGCGATCAGGCCCTTCAGGTGCCGGATGAGGGATTTCAGCTTCGCGTCCTCGGCCGGACCGACGAGCTGCGCGGCCCGCTCGGACAGTTCGAGCAGTCGCGCTCCCGCCTCTTCCGACTCGGCGGCGCCCGGGGCGACGTCCATGCCCTCGAGGCGGTCGTTCTCGGCGGAATCGGAGGCCACCGGGGCGCCCAGTAGATCCGCCTCCTGGGCGGTGCGGGCGGCCGCCGACTCCGAGCGGGTCTTCAGGGTCTGGGCGGCGGCCGCCGGTGAGGACACCATCGAGCGCAGCAGGGCGATCACCGACCACCAGGCGATCCGGGACTCCCGCTTGCCCTGCTCCCCGGCCGCTGTGACGCGATCGCGCGCGTAGGCGATGGCGTCGTCCAGCAGCGCCCGGTAGGCGGGCGTCAGCTTGTACGGCTCGTCCTTCGTCCAGCGGTCCGACGGGAACGCGGTCCGCTCGGCCAGGGAGTCGTCGGCGAGACCGTCCTCCTTGGTGAGGTAGTTGCGGACGTCGGCGCGCTTGCGGGCCACGAAGTGCTTGGCCAGTTCGGCCCGCCCCTTGGGGGACTCCAGGTCCAGCGTGGCGAGTTCGGGCCGCACGAGGCCGATCAGGTTGCGGAACGCGGCCTCCTTGCCGGAGTGCGGGGTCGCGGTCAGCAGCAGCAGGTGCCGGTCGGGGGAGGCGGAGACGCGGCGCAGCAGCTCGTAGCGGAGCTGGTTCGCCGAGGAGGAAGTACCGCCCTGGGCGTTGTCGTCGGCGGCCACGCAGGAGTGGGCCTCGTCGACGATGACCAGGTCGGGGCAGTGCTTGACGAAGTCCTCGCGGTGCCGGGTCGACTTGATGAAGTCCGTGGAGATGATCGTGTAGGGGTGCTTGTCGAACAGGGACTGGCCCAGCTCCAGACCGCGCTCCAGGCGCGACACTGTGGAGGCCAGTATCAGTTCGGCGTCGATGCCGAACTTCTCCCGCAGCTCGGACTGCCACTGCTCGGCGAGGGCCGGGGCGCACAGCACCGCGAGGCGGCTCGCCTCGCCCTGAGCGAGCAGCTCCTTGGCGATCAGGCCGGCTTCGACCGTCTTGCCGATGCCGACGTCGTCTGAGATCAGCAGCCGCACCGTGCGCTGCCGCAGGGCCATGAGCAGCGGCACGAGCTGGTACGCCCTGGGTTCCACGGCGATCGACGCCAGCGAGCGGAATGGGCCCGCGCCCGAACGGAACCCGATGCGCAGCGCCGTACGCAGCAGGCCGGCGGCTCGCTGGTCGCCCAGATCGGCCGGGTTCGGAGCCGCGAACTCGGCCGGCTCCACCTTTTCGAACGGGAACACGGCCGCGATGTCGTCATCGCTCCCGCCCAGGGGGCGCAGCACCAGCATGGCGTCGGTGCTCTCCGGCAGCACCACCCATTCCCGGCCACGGGCGGTGACCAGGGAGCCGGCCGAGTACGTGAGGCTCATGAGTTGTCTCAGTTCCTAGAGGTCGAGAAAGGAAGGTCTGGGGAGGGTAGGTCAACGGAGGTGGAAATAGTCGGCGTTGTGCCCGGTGATGGCGTCCCAGTCCGCGTCCGTGGGGAACCGCAGGACGTCCCAGCCGGCGTCCTCCAGGCGGTAGCCGGCCTCGATGTCGCGCATCGAGTCGGCCGTACGGCCGGGTCCGTCGACGAACACGGCGAGGGTGGCGCCGTCCAGCCGGAAGACGAGGTCCGGGCGGGCCCCCGCCTCCGGGACGAAGACCTCGACCTCGTCGGGCAGCCGGTAGCCCTTGGCCCGAAGCCAGCCGAGCAGGTCGCCGCCGGCGACCAGTGCCCCCAGATCGGCCTCCAGCGGCGTCGGCGTCGGCGCCGTGGACGGCTGCGCGTCGCGTGAGACGTCGGCCACCGGCGCGAGCCTGCGGAATTGCTCGCTGCGCGACTCGCCCCGGTCCTCCCGCTCGGTGTGGGCACTGGCCAGCCGCATGAGCAGCGGTTTGGCGCTGTGCCGGCTCAGCCGACGGTGGTGGGTCTGGTTCGCGTAGCTGAGCAGACAGACGTAGCAGCCGCGGGCGCACTGCTCGTCGGTCGAATGCCCGTCTTCGTCCTCGGCCTCGTCCTTGCCGGTCACCGGGTCGAAGTGGCAGATCTCCAGGGCGGTCCGGGCCGCCCTCGCGAGGGCGCCCTTGTCGTGCTGGATGCGCCGCAGCACACCGGCGCCGCCCTCGGTCGCCTCCATGAAGAGGATGCGCCGCCGCGGACCGTCGTCCGGAGGCAGCAGCTCGGCGGTGAGCTCGGAGTCCTCCAGCTCGAACGCCGCCTCGATGCCCCGTTCCAACGCGTACATGACCGACAGGGCCACCGGCTCGGGCTGCGGCTCGTCGAGGGTGACCACGAGGATGTTGCGACGGTCCTCCACGTAGGGCAGGACACGCCGCTTGCGGCGCTTCTCGTTCCCGTCCTCGTCGACCACCGGCATACCGGTCCCCTCGATGGCGTCCGCGGCGGCCCGGTCGTTGAGCCAGCGGCCGTCGCCCAGATCGAGCCAGTAGCCGTCCGGCTCGCCTTCCTTGTCGCGGACCCGGCCGAGATTGGTGATGCGGACGGTCGCCGAATCGCCGTAGTCCAGGTCGAGGACGGGTGCTCCTTCCACGTCGGTGACATGTGAGGTGAGACGTCCCTTGCGGGCGCCGTGCTCCTGGAAGGCGTACGAGGTCTCCAGCCGGAAACCGGCCCGGCGGCGCTCCTCCTCGTCCGAGGAGATCCGCTCGCGCGGCGTGGTGTACACGGTGTGCAGGTGCAGCAGTCCGGTCCGCTTGCTCCTCAGCGGCTCGGCGCACATGTCGCAGACGTCGGCGCCGACCTTGACCGCGTAGTGGTAGCCGCAGCCGTCGCAGCGTCGCGCCTCCGCCGTCGCCAGATCGCCCGAGGCGTCCGGCGGCAACTGAACGCGGGTGACCTGGTAGCGGGCACCCTCGTGGTAGATGAGCGCCCCGGGGCCGAACTCGCGGATCGCGAGGAAACGGGGACGCTGCAGATAGTCGCCGTCGGCGTTGCGGCGGTTGCCGGAGCGCGGAATGTACGCGGCCAGCGGCAGCCGCGGGAAGCTGTAGCCGGGCAGGAACCCCTCGGACGCCAGGTACCGGTACGGGTTGAAGTCGCTCATCACCGACTTGTTGTCGGACGAGCGGTTCAGCAGCAGGTTCGTCTGCGTCTCGGCCTCGCGGCGGCGGGTACGCGCCCGGCTCTGCTCGCCCTGCGACAGGGTGTGGTCGACGACGCGCCTGTTCTGCTCGTACTGGTCGATGACAGCCGCCCGGAACAGCTCGCGCCAGCGGTTGAAGGCTTCGTCGAACCGCTGCGGGGCGCGCTCGATCCGGTCCTCGATCCACTCGTCGTACCACCACGTGGTGGCGGCGAGATCATTGATCAGCGGGTTGAGGACGGTACGGGCTGCTGTTGCGGCGCGGCGGCGAGCCCCCTCGTCCAGCGACAGGTCGCAGATTCCGTCGACGAGCGGCAGCGCCATCTGCGGATCGGGCCGGTCGCCGGCATCGGGGTCATAGGCGACATCGACGACGTCCGGGATCGCGGTCCCCAGCTTCATGCCGGTCTCGGCCAGCCAGATGCCCTGCAGATGGGAGCGGACCAGGTCCTCATTGGCCAGCTCGAGACGCGGCGGCGTCACCTGCCCGGCCACCATCTTCTCGGAACGGCGGAAGTAGTACTGGTCGTGGCTGTTGCCGGTGGCGCAGTACGTGGCCACCAGCGCGGGCTGACCGGAACGGCCCGCCCGGCCCGAACGCTGCGCGTAATTCGCGGGCGTGGGCGGTACGTTGCGCATCAGGACGGCGTTGAGCGAGGAGATGTCCACGCCCAGCTCCATCGTTGGCGAGCAGTACAGCAGCGGGAGCTCGGCGCTGCGGAACTGCCGCTCGCGCTCCAGCCGGTCCTCCGGTGTGACCTGCGCGGTGTGCTCCCGGGCGAACAGCCCTGCCAGCTCGGCCGCCGCCGTCTGGTAGAGGTCGCGGAAGAAGGGGTTGACGCGGGGTCCCTCGCCCTGGCTGTAGGTACGGGCCAGCGGGTCGACCGCGCCGCGCTCGCCGTTCCCCGCACGCCAGACGAGGGCCGCGGCCGACACCCGGTATCCGGTCCGCTTCTGTGCGGCCGCGCGGCGGAATGCCGGTCCGGAGCGCTCGGGCGTCGCGTCCACCTCACGGACCAGTTCCGCCGCGAGCAGCACCTTCAACAGGTCCTCGATGATGCCCTGGACGTCCTCGGGAGGGAGTTCGCGCAGCTCGGGCATGTTCCGGCGGAGGTACTTGCCGAACTTGCCCCGGGCGGAGAGGAAGAGAGCGGTGCGCTCCATGCCCGGGCGCGAACCGTACGGGTAGGCGGTGCCGACCGCGGGCCGGTCGCCCTCGCTGAGCACCCACGGACCGGTCAGGCGCTCCTCGCTCGCCCGTTGCAGGGCGTCGAAGTCGTCGCGGAAGTACTGGACGTCGATGGCGAGAGCCCGGCGCATGTGGTCGAGCAGCGTCCGGGCGACCTCCTCCCGCAGGGCGGGGTCGGCGTTGCGGAGTTCCGCGTGCGCGGACTCCCAGCGGTCCGGCTGCGCGGCGATCCAGGCCAGGTCCTCGTAGTCGATCCTCAGCAGCCCGGTCTGTTCGAGGTTCGGCATCGTGATGCGCCAGCCGCGCTCCAGGTCCCGGTAGAGCCGGTACCCGACGACGTCCCGGAAGGCCTTCGCCGCCCGGCGCTCCATCGACGGGGCCAGGGACGCCCCTCCGGTGTACTCGCGCGTCGACAACCCCATCACGGCGGTTACCGCCTCGGCGAGGTCGTCGTGGTGCAGCCCTTCCTCACCTGCCCGCAGGGCGGCCTCGTAGAGGGCTCCGCGCAACTGGGTCACCTGCGCGAAGTCGTTGAAGTGTCCGGCCTGGAGCGAGGCGTCCTGGCGGTTGTCGACGAAGGTGAGGAGCTTGCGCGCCTCCTTGCCCAGACTGTCCTCGGGTACGGCCCGAAGGGACTTGACGATCGACGCCGAGATCAGGGAGGTGGCCGAGGAGCGGCCCTCCTGGTCCAGCGTGGCCAGCTTGGCGAAATCCCGGCCGCGCGTCTGCTCGTAGGAAACCTGGCAGTGCACGCAGAACAGGAACGGCGCCGGGACGAACGCGGCCGTCAGACCATCTCCCGACTCGTTCCCGAAAGGATCCACGATGACGCGCTTGGGAACCCGAGGGCGGTACGACTTCTTGACGACGGTCGCACCCTGCGCGTCGGGCTCCAGCCACGACTCCGGCAACCGCCGGTCGTCCACGGCCGTCTGAGGATCCGCCGGCCATTCGTAGTCCTCGCCGGGGATGCCGAGGTACAGATATCCCTCGCCGTCACGGCCGCCCGAGGCGGACGTGTCCCGGCGCGGCTCGTACCGGAACGAACCCTGGTCCTCGGTGCGCCAGACGGTCAGGTACTCCTGGCCGCACTCCCGGCAGAACGCCAGCGGGAAGAGCGGCATGCCGCCGCTGTTCGGTTGCTCCAGCTGGTACGTACGGGTGAGCGGCCTGCTGAGCGGATCCTGCAGCGTCGTGTAGACGGTGTCGCCCTTGGAGAGGAACTGGTGCAACCGGAAGGCAAACAGGGGGCGTTCCGTCACCGGGTGCTTCGCCCGCGAGCCTGCCTCCAGCGTGGTGCGGATCGCCTCGCAGACCTTCTCCTCGGATACCCCGGACTCGTCGGCCAGATCGACGGCCGCGGCCTCGACGGTCCCGGGGGCACAACGGCGCAGCCGCCCGGTTTCCTTCTCGCGCTCCAGACCGAACCGCGACTCCAGCCAGCGGGCCAGCGAGTCCTTCGTCAGAGCCTCGTACGAGAGAGGGGCTGCCGGTACCCGCAGGCGTTCGGCGGGCACGATCGCCGGAGCTTCCTCGGTCGCCCGGACGAGGGTCTCTCCGATGACGCGCTTCGGCAGCAGGGTCGTCCCGAACAGCCGTCCGGCGACCTTGGCCACCTCGCGCTGCTGGTCCTCCCAGGAGCCCTCGGTGGACATTGTCGCGGAGGTGCCGATGCACTGCAGGGTGGCGGAGGCACGGCATGCCTCGCGGACCCTGCGGATCAGGAACGCCACGTCGGCGCCCTGCCGTCCCCGGTAGGTGTGGAGCTCGTCGAAGACGAGGAACTGCAGCCCGTCCGCCATGCGGATGAGACTCGACCGGTCGTCCGGCCGGGTCAGCATCAGCTCCAGCATCACGTAGTTCGTCAGCAGGATGTCCGGAGGGTTCTTGCGCAGCTCCCGGCGCTGTTCGTCGGACTCCTGCCCGGTGTAGCGGGCGAAGGTGACCGGCTCGTGGCCCGCGCCGAAGCCGTGGCGCAGGTACTTCTCTAGCTCCATGAGCTGCGAGTTGGCCAGGGCGTTCATCGGGTACACGACGATCGCGCGGACCCGGTTCCCCGCTTGGGGGCCCGCCGTCTCGCGCTCCTTGAGGACGCGGTCCACGATCGGGACGATGTACGACAGGGACTTGCCGGAACCGGTACCCGTGGTCAGCACGTAGGAGTCGCCGGCCTGGGCGGCCTCGATCGCCTGCCGCTGGTGCAGGTGGAAGGTGAGCGGCCGGCCGTCCGGACGCCGCGCGCCCTCCTTCTTTCCCGCCTGGAAGATCTCGACGCACCGGGGGTGCAGCACGCCGTCCCGGACGAGATCCGTGACCTGCCCGCCGTCCGCGAAGAACGGATTCAAGGACAACCACGGGTCCGGCCACTGGGACTTCTTTGCCAGGTCGTCCTTGACGAAGCCCTCGATACGGGGGTCCCGGATCACCGTCGCGCTCTTGGTGAAGCTTTCGTACTCGTTGATCAGCTCCGAGTGGATGCCGAAGACGTCCATCGTCTCGGGCAGCCGCGGCTGCCTGCGCGGTACGGGCACGGGCGCTGCCGGGGCACGTTCGGGAAGCAGGGAGCGCAGCCGCTTCACCGGATCCATCACCTGCCAGTGCGGAGCCAGCAGGGCGGCCGTGTCGTCCGGCGCGAACGCCAGCGGGACCAGCACGTCACGGAGCAGGGCGGCGTTCTCGGGCCGCAGCTCGGAGTCCTTCTCCAGCAGCCGGTCCACCAGGCGGACCAGCTCTGCGGGGAGGTCCGGACGTACCAGGGTCAGGATCGGCGGTCGGTCGTGCTGGTGCTGCTCGGAGAGTTCGTACGGGGTTCGCGCCGAGAAGGGCGGCTGCCCGATGAGGAGTTCGTACAGGATGCAGCCGAGCGCGTAGAGGTCGGCGAGGCCGGAGACGCGTTCGGCCCGGAACTGCTCCGGCGCCATGTAGCGGGCCGTGCCCACGCTGACGCCCGTACTCGTCAGCCGCGTCTGGTCGGGGTCGTCGACGATCGAGCCCATGCCGAAGTCGAGGATCTTGACGGTGCCGTCGCCGGTCAGCATCACATTGGCCGGCTTCAGATCGCGGTGGACGACTCCGGCGGTGTGAGCGGCGGTGAGACCGGCGGCGATCTGCGCCCCGATGGCGCAGACCCAGGAGACCGGGAGCTGGGGTTCCTCGTCGATGAGATCGGCGAGCGGGTGACCGTCCAGCAGTTCCATGGCCAGGTAGGGCAGACCACTGCCGCCCGGCGTCTCGTCGACGCCACCGTCGATGAGACGGGTGAGGTTCGGGTGGCCGTGGGAGAGCATGCGCATGATCCGCACTTCGCGGCGGAAGCGGTCGATCTCCGTGTTGGACCCCGAGGTGTCGACTGCGATCCCGGTCCGCCCACGCAGCACTGTCTTGATCGCGACCTCCCTGTGCGGGGAGTCGGGGGCAGCATGAAGATCTTCGGCTCGGTGTACCTCGCCCATGTTCCCGCGCCCGACGAATTCCGTGATCCGGAACCGCGTGTCCACCGTCTCCAGGGTCACTGCCCCTCCCCGTGTTTCACCCGTCACGCGCCAGATGGATACATTCCGGATGGAGCGTATACCAATGACTATCGCTGAGGGTTACACAGATCCGTTGACATGGTCAACAGGTGTGGCGCGCGCGTAGGGCGGCTCAGGTGGGCAAGATGGTCGCGGTTCTGTGCGCGAGTGGGTGTGCACGGTCAGACGACGACTGGGTGCGCGGCCGGCCAAGGGTATCGACGACGTCCGACGTGCGGCCCGGTCGGGGGCCGGGAGGTCACCGACTGCATCGCGAATCAGCCAAGTGCTTTCGTCCCTGTCGTCCGCTCCGTCCGCTGCGGGACAATGGCCGCGATGAGCGTCACGACCACCGGCCCCGAACCTCGCCCCGACGGCTACAGCCCCTTTGCCCACCTCACCGTGCAGAACACGAGCCTCTACCGGCAGGTGATGCGGGCGTTCGTCGTCGCCAAGGAGCGGTTCGCCGTCCATCTGCGTCCGGAGGACGTGCACGCCGCCCTGCCGGCCGAGGCGCGGCATGGCGAGCTCGACGCCGTGGTGAAGGCGCTGGACAGCCTAGTCGGTTGGGGGAATCTGCGCGCCGATCCCGATACCGCGCGGGTCACCGCCGTCGAGGATTTCTACCGCAAGCGGTTCATCTATCAGCTCACCCGGGCCGGGGAAGCGGCCGAAGAGGCGCTGGGCGTCTACGACGAGGCGCTCGGGCGGCGCGGGGCGCTGCAGGCCGTCGCCCTGCACGACATCGTGACCCAGTTGCGGGCCCTGCTCGTGCTGGCGGCCGAGGAGCGGCCGGATCAGGCCAAAACGCATCTGGCGCTTGACGCGCTGGCCAGCCGGTTTGCCGCGCTCGCCGACAACGCCCGCGCCTTCATGGGGTCCTTGCAGCGGACCATCGACCTCCACGATGTGGAAGAGGAGGTCTTCCTTGCCTACAAGGACCGGCTCATCCAGTACCTGGAGCGGTTCATCCAGGACCTGATCACCCTCGGTGGGCGCATCGCCCGCCTGATCCTGGAGTTGGAGGAAGGGGGGAGTATCGGGCCGCTGCTGCGGGCCGCCGCGGCCCGTGAGGCGGCCGATGCCTCGCCGGAGGAGGTCGAGCACGCGGAGAAGGAGGCGTACGAACGGTGGGCTGGGCGCTGGGCCGGCCTCGCGGCCTGGTTCATCAGCCGGGACGGGCGTGAGTCGCAGGCCCGGCTGCTGCGTGGCCGGGCGCTCGGGGCGATTCCGCAGTTGCTGGCCGTCGTACGGGCGCTGAACGAGCGCAGGGCCGGGCGCTCCGACCGGTCCGCCGACTTCCGTACCCTCGCCCGCTGGTTCGCCGAGGCCCCCGACGACGACGCCCGCCATCAGCTGTGGCGCACCGCCTTCGGGCTGTACCCCGCCCGCCACCTCACCGTCGACGCCGAGACGCTGGCCACCCGTGCGGCGCGGCCCGTGCCCGCATCCACGCCGTGGGCCGAAGCCGAGCCGCTGCGGATCAGCCCCCAGCTGCGCCGCACCGGCAGCTACGAGCGCCGCGGCAAACCCCGCAAGGTCGAGGACCGGGAGGAGCGGCGCCGCGGACTCGCCGAGGTGGCCGCCAAGCAGGCCGCCGAAACCGCGGCGGCGCGCGCCCGGCTCGTCACCGACGGAATCACCCGGCTCTCCGGAATCGGTGAACTCGATCCCGCCTCCTTCGGGCTGTTCCTCCAACTGCTCGGCGACGCGCTGGCCACCTGGAGGCCCGGTATGCGCCACACCGTTGCCACCAGCAACGACGGCTCCATGGAGATCCGGCTCACCGCGCTGGCCGACGGCGGCACGGCGGAGATCCGAACGCCGGGCGGCGTCTTCAGCGGTCCCGACCACCTCATCGAGATCATCGACCTGACGGACGGAGCCGGCGACCGATGACGAGTACTCCGCTCGCCGAGGTGCTCGACGGCCAACACGCAGCCGACTTCCGCAAGGCTGCTCGTGCCCTGCTCAAGCAGCCTCTCTTGCTGGCTCATGGCCGGTACGCCGACGAGTTCCGTCTCGTCCGGCGACACGCCTCCGAACTGCGTGAGTGGTTCGACCGCAATACCGGATGGTCGCTCCAGACGGATGCCGAGGCCGCCCGCCTGCGGAAGATACCGGGAGTCCTCAGCGACCCGACGCACCCCGCGCGCGAGGCGACCCGCGCGGCCTCCCCGTTCACGCGGCGGCGCTACGTCCTTCTCTGTCTCGCCCTCGCCGCCCTCGAACGCGGCGAGGCCCAGATCGCGCTCGGCCGCCTCGCCGACCAGGTCGTGCTCGACGCCGCGGACCCCCACCTCGTTCGAGTGGGCATCCAGTTCACCCTGGACCGCCGGGACGAGCGCCTCGACCTCGCCGCCGTCGTACGGCTCCTGCTCGGACTCGGCGTGCTGCGGCGCGTGGCCGGCGACGAGGACGCGTACGTCAGCGGAGCGGGCGACGTCCTGTACGACGTGGAACGGCGCGTGCTGGCCGGGCTGCTCGCCGCGCGCCGCGGGCCCTCCACCGTGCACGCGCAGGCTCTCGGGGACCGGTTGGCCGAACTCGTGGCCGAGACCGCGCTGGACAGCGACGAACTGCGCTTCCGCGCGATGCGACGGTCACTGACCCGCAGGCTGCTGGACGACCCCGTGCTCTATTACGACGAGCTGACCGACGCCGAGCTCGGCTACCTCACCCGCCAGCGAGGCTTCCTCACCGCCCGCATCACCGAGCTGACCGGACTGGTCCCCGAGGTGCGCGCCGAGGGCATCGCGATGGTCGACCCCGACGACGACCTCACCGACGTCCGCATGCCCGAACAGGGCACCCACGGTCACGTCACCCTGCTGCTCGCCGAGCACCTGGCCGCGGCGGGCGGTCCCGTCGCCACCGAACAGCTGGCGGTCAGAGTCCGGGAACTCGCCGCCGAACACGGCGGATTCTGGGCCAAGTCCGCACGGGAGCCCGGCATGGAGGCCGACCTCGTGGAACAGGCCGTCGCCCGGCTCGCTGCCCTCGGGCTGGTCTCCCGTACGGCTCACGGTGTGGCCCCACGGCCGGCCCTCGCCCGGTACGCGGTCGGCGAGACCGTCGTACTCGAACCAGGTACCGCACGTATGCCCGCGCAGCGAAAGGCCCGCAAGCCGTGACCCGCCTCCCCACCCCCCTGCGCTCCCGTTGGCAACCGATGCGCATCGGCCTCGTCGACCTCTTCCACTACGACGTCGAGGAGTTCCACTTCAAGGACGGTCGCCTGCTCCTGCGGGGTAACAACGGCACCGGCAAGTCCAAGGTGCTCGCCCTGACCCTGCCCTTCCTGCTCGACGGAGACCTCAGCTCACGCCGCGTCGAACCCGACGGCGACCCGGGCAAACGGATGGAGTGGAATCTCCTTCTCGGCGGTGAGCATCCGCACTCCGAGCGGCTCGGCTACACCTGGATCGAGTTCGGCCGCCTGGACGAGGCGAGCGGCGAGCAGCATTTCCGTACGCTGCTCTGCGGACTCAAGGCGGTCAGCGGGCGGGGCATCGCACGCCATTGGTACGCGCTCACCACCCAGCGGGTCGACCACGGCCGGGACGCCGCTGTCGCAGCCGAGACGTCACTCAGCCTGCTCGACGCCACTGGCACAGCGCTGTCCCGGGACCGGCTCGCCGAGGCCATCGCCGGTTACGGCCTGGTCTACGATCAGGCGAAGACCTACCGCAGGGCTATTGACGAGGCACTCTTCGGACTCGGCGAGCAGCGGTACGGCGCACTGGTGGACCTGCTCATCCAGCTGCGCCAGCCGCAGCTGTCCAAGCGCCCCAACGAGGCAGCTCTGTCCCGGGCCCTCACGGAGGCGCTGCCACCCATGGACCAGGCAGTCATCGCCGACGTGGCCGAGGCATTCCGGTCCCTGGACGAGGAGAAGGAGGAACTGGCCGCGGCCTCCGCCGCCGAGCGGGCCGCCACCGCCTTCCTGGACCACTACCGGCGCTACGCACGCATTGCCACCCGGCGGCGCGCGCGTCTCCCGCGCGTCGAGCACTCCCGCTACGAGCACCTGCAGCGCGACCTCGCCGAGGCGCAGGCCCAACAGACACGTGCCCAGGAGGACAGGGCGGCTGCCGAGGAACGGATCTCGGTCCTGGAGGAGGCCGAGGCCCGCCTGCGAGCCCAGGACGCGGCCTTGCGCGAGGGCCCCGAGATGCGCAGCGCCCGGGAGCTGGAGCAAGCGGCCAAGGCGGTGGAACGCGCGGAGCGGGCCCTGGGCCGTGCCCGGGACGACCGGGACCAGGCAGCGGCGCTGCACACCCGGGCCCTCGGGCGGCTCGGGGCCGCCGAGAACCGGCTGCGGGCCGCCGGCGGGCTGGCCGCGAGCACACTCGCTCAAGCACGGGAGGCGGCCGCTGCCGCACGGATCGACCTGCCCGGGGACGACGGGCCGGCGGAGTCCGAACTGCGACGGATGACCGAGGAGGCGACGGACCGGGCCAAGCGCGCGCTCGCCCACGCGGAGGACCTCGCGGAGAAGGCCGAGCGCGCCGCCGAGGGCCGGCGCCGGGCATCCGTCCGCCTCGACGAGGCGAATGCCGATCTCGACCAGACCACCGCGGCGCACGGCCTGGCGGAGGAAAACGCCGTACGGGCCGGGCAGGCCCTGCTGGACGACGTACGGGAACACGCCCGCGCCTGCACCGAGCTGGCCTACCCCGACCTGACCGGGCTGCTCGACGAACTCCAGGAGTGGACGGGGCACCTCGACGGGCCCTACCCGGCCCGCACACGGGCGGTACGGGCCCACGGCGAGACCTCGGCACTGCTGGCCGATCAGGCAGCCGAAGCGGCGCGCCGGGCGGCGGAGCTGGCAGCGCGCACGGCCCGGGTCCGGGAGGAGCTGACCGCTCTGGAGGCGGGCGGCCGACGCGGGCCCCAGCCCCCGCACACCCGCACCCCGGGCCTGCGTGACCAACTGCCCGGCGCACCGCTGTGGCGGCTGGTGGACTTCCGGGAGGAGCTCACGGACCAGGAGCGCGCCGGACTGGAGGCCGCGCTGGAAGCCTCCGGGCTGCTGGACGCGTGGGTGCTTCCCGACGGCTCGACCCTCACCTCAGAGGGGCACGACGTACTCCTCTCGCCGAACACCGCGCCGGTGACCGGAACCTCGCTCGGCGCACTGCTGCGTCCGGCGGTGGACGCGGGCGACGCCCGTGCGGCAACGGTGGGCGAGGCCACGGTGGCACGGCTGCTCGGC
Source organism: Streptomyces sp. NPDC091682 (assembly GCF_044756625.1). Taxonomy (NCBI): domain Bacteria; kingdom Bacillati; phylum Actinomycetota; class Actinomycetes; order Kitasatosporales; family Streptomycetaceae; genus Streptomyces; species Streptomyces sp. NPDC091682. The sequence continues at coordinate 352,284 of NZ_JBIVTH010000009.1, forward strand.
ACCATCGGTGCGGGAGGAGAGGGCGGAGCCGGCACCTGGACGGGGTCGGACGGGTCCTTCCGTGTCGGCACGCTCACGGGCCGCTGGGCCAAACCCGCTGCCGAGTACGTCGGTGAGGGAGCGCGCGAGGCTGCGCGGAGGGCTCGTATCGCCGTCCTGCGGGGCGAACTCGGACTGCTCCAGCAGAAGTCCGATGAAGTCGGGGCGCAGGCCGATGACGTGGCCGCGCGGCGCCGCACCATCGACGCCGAGCTGTCCCGGGTTCCCGACGAGACCCCCCTCGCCCGGGCGCACGCCCAAGTGGCCGCTGCCGTCGATTCGGTGCGTCGGACCCGCCTACGTGGTGAGGAGCGGGCCGCAGACCTCCTGGAGGCGGCCAAGCGGGCCGAGGCAGCAGCCACCGAACTCACCGGGACCGCCGCTGAACTCGGGCTGCCCGACGACCGGGTCGGACTAGCCGAAGTACGCAGAGCACATGACTCCCTCGCCGTGGCCTTGGCCGCCCTGTGGCCGACCCTGCGCGAACGTGGAGAGGCGGCCCGCCAGGCCGAGGAGGAACGGGTAGAGGCCGGGCAGGCACAAGAGCGGACCACCGAACTCATGCTGCGCGCCGAGGAGGCCGGGCGGGAGGCGGCCTCGGCGGACGAGCGCCACACCACGCTGCGCTCCACCGTCGGCTCCGCCGTCGCCGAACTCGAACGGCGACTCACCGAGACGGCCGAGGCTCTGCGCGTCTGTGACGCGGATCAGCGGCTCAGCCGAAAGCAACACGCCGAGGCGGACCGGGACGCGAGTAGGGCGGAAGGCCGCATCGAGCAGTTGGAAAAGGGCCTCGCGGGCGCGTCCGAGGCGCGCGCGGAGGCGATCGCGGGGCTCCAGCGCTTCACTGCCACCGGCCTGATCGCCGTTGCCGTACCAGAGTTCCCCGTGCCGGCCGCCGACGACGGCCCCTGGGCGGCCACCCCGGCGATCGTGTTCGCCCGCGCGATCGAGTCGGGCCTGTCCGCGGTCGACGACTCGGACGCTGCCTGGGAACGTGTACAGCGCCGACTGAGCGAGGAACTCAAGACCCTGCAGGACACCCTGTCCCGGCACGGACATACCGCCTCCGCCCGGATGGTCGAGGACGGCATGGTCGTCGACATCGTCTTCCAGGGAAGGGAACGCGCCGTACCGGAACTGGCCGAGGCGCTTGGCACCGAGGTCGGCGAACTCACCCGCATCCTTTCGTCCCACGAACGGGAGATCCTCGAAACCCACCTGATCACCGAGGTGGCGGGCACCCTCCAGGAACTCATCGGGGCCGCCGAACGGCAGGTGCGCGACATGAACGCCGAACTGGAGCACCGGCCCACCTCCACCGGCATGAAGCTGCGGCTCGTCTGGCGGGCCTCTCGCAGGGCCCCGTCCGGGCTTCTTCCGGCCCGCGAGCGGTTGCGGCAGTCCGCCGATGCCTGGACTTCGGAGGACCGGACGGCCGTGGGCGAGTTCCTGCAGACTCAGATCGCCAGGCAGCAGACGGACGACACCTCCGGCAGCTGGCTCGAACACCTCACCGTCGCACTCGACTACCGCACCTGGCACGAATTCGGGGTCGAGCGGCACCAGCACGGTCGGTGGGTCCCGGCCACCGGCCCGGCATCGGGCGGTGAGCGGGTCCTTGCGGTGTCCGTGCCGCTGTTCGCCGCGGCCTCCTCGCACTACGCCAGCGCGGCCAGTCCGTACGCGCCGCGCCTGGTCACCCTCGACGAGGCGTTCGCAGGGGTGGACGACGACTCGCGCGCCAAGTGCCTCGGACTGCTCCACGCGTTCGATCTGGACGTGGTGATGACCAGCGAACGCGAGTGGGCCTGCTACCCGCAGGTGCCCGGTGTCGCCATCGCCCAGCTGTCGCGGATCGACGAGGTGGCGGCGGTACTCGTCACCCGCTGGGAATGGGACGGCACGAGGCGGCGGCGCGGCGAGGACCCGGTGCGGCCTCCGGATGCGCCTGTAGGAACGCGGGTGGAGGCGGTCGGATCGGAGCCGTTGTGGACCTGAGGTCCGACGGCGTGCCCGTCGACAGTGTCCGCCTGCGTCGCCTTTTGGGCGACCCAGGCCTGAGCTGGCTGGTCGACCGGGTACGCCGGCGCCTGGAGCGCGAGCAGTCACTCACGGGACCGATTTCCCTCAGTGTCCCGACCCAGGCGCAGCGGGCAGCGGCCGAACGGCTGCTCGGCCGCTCTCCGGGCAGCGGCCGATCCCTGACCGTCCGGCTCGACGACGTGGACGCCGTGCTGCGCCGTTCCGGCGTGAGCCCGGCTGGACTTGCTGCTGCTGTCACGGCCCTCACCGGGCCGGTCGTTGCGCTCGACAGCGCGAAGGTAGCCGATGCCCGGGCCTGGCACGAGGCGTACGCCCCTCTGGACGCCATGGCGGACGAGATCCCGGCCCTCGCCCCGTGGACCGTTCGTATGCGCGGTGACGGTCTGTTGCGACGTCTCGTGGGCACACCTGCCGCCGCGCACAGCCTCCTCGGCGAGGTCGTCACCGTCCTGCGTGCCCTCCCCGCCGACCCGCCCGTCTCGCTCCCCGCCTTCGCGGCCCGGGTCCTGGGCGCTGCCCACGCTCTTGACGACGACACCCCCCGGGCAACCGTCACCCTGGCCGGAATACGAGCGCTGACCGGCTTCCCCGATGGCGCGGGCGCCGAATGGCGCCGGGAGGCCTGGGCATCCGCCGGGCTGCTGCGAGACGAGCTGTCCTCGACCGTCCTCACCCTGAACCTGCGCGGCACTCCCGCCCTGGACTGGGCGGCTGACGCGGGCGAGCCATCTATCCTGACCCTGCGGCAGCTCATCCGCAACCCTCTTGCCAGCTCAACCCCGTCGGTCCGGATCTGCGAGAACCCGACCGTGCTCGCGGCGGCGGCCGACGTCCACGGTGCCGACTCCGCCCCGTTGGTCTGCCTCCAGGGACAGCCTTCGGTAGCGGCCGTCACCCTCTTGCGGCACCTGCACCAAGGCGGAACCGCGCTGCACTATCACGGAGACTTCGACTGGGGAGGCTTGCGCATCGCATCCGGACTGCTGCGCCGAGTCCCGTGGCTGCCCTGGCGCTATACGACGGCCGACTACCGGGCCGCGGCACTCACCCACCCGGGCGGATCGCCCCTCACCGGGCGACCGGCCGAAGCTCCCTGGGCACCGGGGTTGTCCGGTGCGCTCGAGGAACTGGGCGTCCGCATCGAGGAGGAGACCGTACTCGACGTACTGCTGTCCGACCTGGCTCGATGACGGATGGGCAGACGGCGCTCGGCCGCCCGGGGCGTGGCGCCCGTCTGACGCTCGACGCACCCCACCGGAGCCGCGTGCGCGGCTATCCGTGAGCGGGTGGGGCAGCGAGGTGTCTCCGTTTACCTCGACCGGGCCGGCCGGGCTACGCCGCGGCGGGCTTGCGCAGTGAGCCGGGGGTTCTGAGTCGTTCGGCGCGGGTGGGGGCCGGTCGGGGCGCGGCCTCGGCCGCCTCGTTCGCGCGGATCGTCGCGCTCAGGGCCCGTACCGCATCGGGGTCCGAGTGGCCGCTCTCCAGCATTTCGAGCACGACGCACTCCAGGAGCAGGACGGAGGCCGCCGTGCGGTACTGCGGCAGCGGGTCCCCGGCCTGTTCGGGGCCGGGGAGTTCGGCGGGGATGGTGAGCGCCGTCGCGAGGAGGGCGCGGGCCCGGCGCAGGACGTTGCGGAGCATCGCGCTCTCCCGGCGCAGCACCTGGCCGACCGCGTCCGGCAGGGCCGCCTCGAAGCGGCGCAGCACCGCGTCGGAGAACCCCGGTGGCGGTTCCGGAGGGCGCGTGGCGGCGGGGGCGGGTGGGGTGACGCCGGTCGGGACGAGGGCGGCCGGCGGGACTGCGGGCGGGGTGACGGCGGGAGGGGCTGTGGTGCGCGCGGTCGTCGATTTCGCGGATGTCTTCAGGGTCGCCCGGGAGAGGCCTTCTTGGAGGGCCTGGGCGAAGCCGTCGCCGATCATGGCGTCCCAGGCACTTGCTCCGGTCGGTATGGCAGGGAAGTTCATCACCGCTCCTCAACGCTGTGCGGGGTACCCGAGTGGGTGACCATTGAAGGCGGCGGGGAATCCGAGCCACCACGACTTGTCACCCCTAAAGTGCGGGCGGCGATCCCCTACGCGGGGCCCTGCGGCCCCGCATCGCGTACGGACCGCCGCACCCCTGTCCCGGCTTGCCGGTGAGTGGGGCGATGGACGCCGAGTCGATTCCGTAGGCGCTCAGCGGGCATCGCGGAGGGGGTCGCCGACGCTGCGCAGGTGGCGCAGGGCCTCGCGGTGCGAGGCGATCAATCCGGTCTGGTGGTAGGGGATTCCCAGTTCCGCGCAGTACGCCTCGGTGATGACCTGGGCCCGCCGCAGGGCCGGGGTGGGCATGCTGGGGAACAGGTGGTGCTCGATCTGGTAGTTGAGCCCGCCCATGGCGATGTCGACGAACGGCCCGCCCCGCACATTGCGCGAGGTGAGGACCTGGCGGCGCAGGAAGTCCAGCGAGTGCTCCTCGGTGAGCATCGGCATGCCCTTGTGGTTGGGGGCGAAGACCGACCCGAGGAACACCCCGAACAGTCCGAGGTGGACGCCCATGAAGGCGAAGGCCAGGCCGGGGGAGAGGACCAGGAACAGCCCGCCGAAGTAGAGCGCGAAGTGCGCGACGAGCAGGGAGCCTTCGAGGACCGGGCGCTTCGTCGTCGGGCTGCGCAGCGCCTTGAAACTGTTGAAGCTGAGGTTCAGGCCCTCCAGGGTCAGCAGCGGGAAGAACAGCCGGGACTGGTGCTTGCCCATGAACCGCGGCAGCCCGGTGGCCGCCTTCGCCTGGCGCTCGGACCACACCAGGATGTCCGGGGAGACGTCCGGGTCCTTCAACTCGTGGTTGGGGTTGGCGTGGTGGCGGGTGTGCTTGTTCATCCACCAGCCGTAGCTCATGCCCACGAAGAAGTTGGCCGCGATCAGACCGCCCACCTCGCTGGGCCGGCGCTTGTTGAACACCTGCCGGTGGGCCAGATCGTGGGTGACCAGCGCGGCCTGAACGAACACCACGGACATCACCGACGCGACGAACAGCTGCGACCAGGAGTCCCCGAGGGCGACGAACGCCGCGCAGCCACCCAGGTAGGCGAGGCCGACGAGGGTGAATCGGACGGTGTAGTAGAGCGGGCGCCGGTCGAGGAGACCGGCCTGGACGATCCTGCGGGACAACCGGGCGAAATCGCTGCCGGTCGTCTGCGGGACCGGCCGGGCATCTGGCGTGATCGCAGCATCGAGCGTCATGGCGGCAAGTCTGCGGTCCTGGTCAGGGGGCCGGAATCCCGTGACGGCCCCTATTTCGGGGGAGGACCGACCCCGCCCCGGGCGCTCCGCGCCCCGGTTCCGGCGCTAGGGGTTGCCGGAACGACCTCGGTCGTTCTGCGCGTGCGCCATGGCGCTCGGTCGTCCGGTACGGGTGTCGGTTCTCCGGTGCTCCTGTACGTGTGCCGCGCCCCCGGTGCCTCCAGCGTGATGGCGGTGAGCCCGAGGCCCGCCCCGACCAGCCAGCGTCCTGAGAGCAGACCGACGCGGTCGCCGTTCACCCGTAGGCCCTCCGGCACCAGGAGGCGGGCGGTGAACGTGCCGTCCAGGTCCAGGACGATGTCCGCCTGCTCGAAATCGAGCCAGCTGCGGTTCAGCGGGAACCACACCTTGTACACGGACTCCTTGGCGCTGAACAGCAGCCGGTCCCAGTGGATTTCGGGCCGCTGCGCCGCTCGCTCGGCCAGCATCCCGCGCTCCTGGGGCAGGGACACGGCGCCCAGTACGCCGTCCGGCAGCGGCCGGTGCGGTTCGGCGTCGATGCCGACGGCGAGTACGTCACCGGCGGTGGCGAGCACCGCCGCGCGGTATCCGGCGCAGTGGGTCATGCTGCCGACCGTGCCGGTGGGCCACAGCGGTTCGCCCCGCTCGCCGGGAAGCACCGGCGCGGCGGGCACCCCCAGTTGGGCCATGGCGATCCTGGCGCAGTGCCGCGCGGTGTGGAACGACCGCCGGCGCTCGTCCACGGAGCCGGCGACCACCGCCTTCTCCTGAGGGAACGGTGAGACGGGGTCCGCGTCGTCGAAACGGTCTGCGCAGGCAACCGTCGCGGGCACGATCTCCTCTATCACCGTTGCTCCCAGTTCGGAAATATTTCACGCAGCGTGCCGCGGACCAGCCCTCGGGCGCGCCACTCGCGGGGATATCCAATGGAGACTTCTTCAAATCTCACGCCGTCGTACCAGGTGGTGCGCGGGATGTGGAGATGGCCATAGACCACCGCCGCCGTGGAATACCTGCGGTGCCAGTCGCTGGTCAGCTGCGTGCCGCACCACTGGGCGAACTCCGAGTAATGAAGTACATGGGTGGGGTCAGGTACCAGCGGATAGTGATTCACCAGGACAAGAGGTGCCCCGGGATCAACTTCGGCCAGACGCCTTTCGCTGTACGCGACCCGTTCACGGCACCAGTCCTCCATGCTGGCATAGGGCTCGGGATGCAGCATGTATTCGTCCGTACAGACAATTCCCGCGTCACTCGCGCGGGCCAGGGATTCTTCTTTGGTCAGCGTCGGGTCGGTGCGGAAACTGTAATCGTAGTGGACGAAGAGCGGTGCGACGGTCAAGGGTCCGCCAGGGCCTTCCCAGACGGGATACGGATCCTCCGGCGTCACCACGCCCAGGCTCCGCAGGAGCTCCACGAGGTGGCGGTACCGCTGCTCGCCGCGCAGCTGGAGGGGGTCCTGCGGGACCGTCCACAACTCGTGATTGCCCGGCGCCCAGACGACCTTGGCGAAACGCCCTGCCAGGAGCCCGAGCGTCCGCTCGATATCCGTGCTGATCTCGCCGACGTCACCTGCGACAAGCAGCCAGTCGTCATCGGACGTCGGATGCAGGCCCGCTACGAGGTTTTGGTTCTCCGATATACCGGCGTGGAGATCGCTGACGGCGAGGAGCTTCCTTGGACCTCTGCCGTTCGACCCTTCTCCGATATTCCGTGAGGAATTGTATTCCGGCAAGATGCTTTCATCCTTCGAGTTGTTTTCACGGCGGTCGGCCATGGTGGGAGCAGTGAAAGTGGAAAGATGGACAAATTAGGCAATGTGCTCCCCCTAGTGGTACCCCTGTGACCCCCTAAGTGAGGGGGGCCGGAAAGGCGGCAGCCTCGGCCGCGCAAGGGTTGCCGGCCGGGCTTGTGATCTGGGTCACTGCGGGGGGAGTTGGTGACGGTGTAGAAGAAGACATTGAGAATGCACTGAGGTGTGAAGGTGGAGGGGGGGCCTAGTGAACATCTCGTTAAAGCGAGTTTTTGAGGCAGAACGGGTCAGTGCTCTGGATACCCTGGAGGGTCTTCTGGATGAATGTAATGACGGGGTTGGGAATGTTGTACTGGTCAGTGGGGTGCTGGCGAGCGGAAAAACCGAGTTACTGGACACATTCTTAGGTCGGGCCGCTGAGAGCGGCGCTTTGGTTCTCGGGGCGACGGGCGCCAAGGCCGAGCAGTCCCTGCGGATGGGCGTCATCAGCCAGCTGTTCCAGCACGCCGGCCTGCCGGCCGAGGTCACCGCCCAGATGTCGGAGCTGGTCCCGGTGGTGGCTTCGGGGCCCGGGGAGGCCGGTGCGGAGCCGGACGAGCTCCGGCACAGCGACGTCCAGGGAGTCCACGAACTGTGCGCCCTGATCATGGACCTGGCTGTCGAGCGGCCCGTGGTGATCGGCATCGACGACGTCCACTTCGCGGACTCGGCCTCGCTGCAGGTCCTGCTGTACCTCCAGCGACGGATCCGCTCCGCGGGCGTCCTGATGGTGCTCAACGAATGGTCCAGGCCCCGGCTGGCCCGACCCTTCTTCCATGCCGAGACCACCCGGCAGCCGCACCACCGCATCAGGCTGGACGCCCTGTCGCGCATCGGCGTCCGGGAGCTGCTCGTACACGCACTCGGGTCCGGGGTACCGGACACCTTCGTCAACTCCTGCTTCGAGTTGACCGGCGGCAACCCCATGCTGCTGCGCGCGCTCATCGAGGACATCCAGGAACGTTCCGACGGGTCCGAGGCGTCCGGTTTCACCGAGGTGCTGCCCGGCGTCGCGTTCGGCCAGGCCGTCCGCGGCTGTCTGCACCGTTGGGAGCCGGCGCTCCTCGAAGTCGCCCAGGGGCAGGCGGTGCTGGGGGAGTACGCCTCCCCGGCGCTGATCGGCAGGCTGCTGGGGATGATGCCGGAGCAAGTCGCAGAGATGCTCGACATCCTCGGTACGTCCGGGCTGCGCGGCGCGTCCGGATTCCCCGCCCCCGTCGCCGCCGCCGTGCTCGAAGGCCTGGAGGTGGAGAGCCGCTCGCAGCTCCACGGACACTGCGCCGAACTGCTGCACAAGCTCGGCTCCAGCACCGCGGAGATCGCCAAGCACCTGATCGCGGCGGACAGGGCGGTCGGCCGCTGGGCCATGGAGGTACTGCGGGACGCCGCGGCCCAGGCGCTCGCCGGCAATGACGCCGAACACGCGCTCAAGTGCCTCGAACTCGCCCTGGAGGCCTGCACGACCGACGCCGAGCGGGTCGCCATCACGGCGATGCTGGCCCGCGCCGCCTGGCGGATCAACCCGGCCACGATCCTGCCGCACATAGACGCCCTCCAGGCCGCCGTGCGCAGCGGCGACCTCATGGGCCGCGACGTGGTCAACGTCATCCGCTACCTGCTCTGGCAGGGCGACTTCGAAGGGGCGACGGAGGCCCGGAAGATCTTGTACCAGGCGGGAGACCTGGACGACGCGCAGCTCACCGCGGAGCTGAGCCTGATCTTCCAGTCGATGTGCGGCCCGGGCAACCGGATCCCGCCGCAGGAGGGAGGCCGCATGGTCCTCGGCCACCCCGAGTTGGGCGGCTCCGTCGGCAACCCCTGGGCGCGTGCCACCGCGACGCTCACCAACGTCCTGGAGAGCGAAACCGAGGACGCCGCGGTCACCAGCGCCGAATACATCCTCCAGGGCTGCCGGCTCAACGACACCACACTGGAGATCATCGCGTTCGCGCTGCTCGCCCTGCAGTTCTCGGGCCGCCCCGATCTCGCCGCGATGTGGTGCGACGGGCTGATCGAGGAGGCCGTGCGGCGCCGGGCCAACACCTGGCAGGCGGTGCTCGGCAGCGTACGAGCGGAAATCGCCCTGCGCCAGGGGGACCTGGCCATCGCCGAAGCGCAGGCCGAGGCCGCGTTCGGACGCCTCCAGGCCAAGAGCTGGGGAGTGCTGATCGGCCTGCCGATCAGCACGCTGGTGATGGTCAACACGGCACTGAGCAGGCACGAGCGCGCGGCGGAACTGCTCAACCACCTGGTCCCCGAAGCCATGTTCGACACGGCGTTCGGCACCCTCTACCTGCGGGCCAGAGGACATCATCACCTTGCCGTCGACCGTGCGCTGGTGGCCCTCAGCGACTTCCAGGCCTGCGGGCAGAAGGTCCGGGCCTGGGAGGCCGACGTACCGATACTGATGCCGTGGCGCAGCGACCTCGCCGAGGCGTACCTGCGCCTCGCCCGGCCCGAGGTGGCCCGGGAGCTGGTGGCGCGCCAGATGGAACGCCCCGGAGCGCAGGGCGCGTTCATCCGAGGCATCTCCATCCGGGTGCAGGCGGCGGCCAGCGAGATCAGCCAGCGTCCGAAGCTGCTGAAGAAGGCCGTGGACCTCCTGCAGAGTTCCGGCAACCGCCTCGAACTCGTACGGGCCCTGGCCGACCTCAGCAGGGCTCACCACACGCTCGGGGACTTCGGGCAGGCCCGCACCGTCGGCCGCCGCGCCGTGCAGGAGGCGAAGCTGTGCCACAGGGACGCCGTATCGATGCAACTCCTGCGGGGTCTGTCCGGAGACGCCTTCGTGTCGGCGAAGGAGGAGACGGAGGTCAAGGAGGACGACGCCTCCACGGCGCTCAGTGATGCCGAGCGCCGCGTCGCCACCCTGGCCGCCGTGGGCCACACCAACCGGGAGATCGCCCGCAAGCTGTACATCACGGTGAGCACGGTCGAGCAGCACCTCACCCGGATCTACCGCAAGCTCCAGGTCAGCAATCGTGACGAGTTGCTGGAGGGGCTGTCCCTGCGACGCGAACCGGGCAAGACGCCCCTTGAGCAGGACGACGACCTCGGCGTCCCGGCGAACGGTTCCGCGGGACAGGGCGAAGCCTCCCGCGCACACGCGTCGGGCGGCTGATCGACCCGACCCGCCCGACGGGCACGGCAGTCGGAGCGCCGCGGGGATCATTCGCAGAGTGATCCCCGCGCGCCCGCTAGGCGGCGCCGGCCGGATGTGCTGCCGCGCAGTCGGCGAGCAGGCGATTGACCGTGGCCGCGTGCGGGGCGAGATAGAAGTGCCCACCGTCGAACACCCTCAGATCGAATGGCCCACTCGTGTGATCCGACCAGGAACGGGCCTCGTCCACGGTCACCTTCGGGTCGTTGTCGCCCACCAACGCGTGGACGGGGCAGCTCAGATCGGGTCCCGGCCGGTAGCGGTACGTCTCGGCGGCCCGGTAGTCGCTGCGAATGGCCGGCAGGATCATCCGGAGAAGCTCCTCGTCCCCGAGCACGCCCGGCTCCGTACCGCTCAACTCCTTGAGCTCGTCCACGAGTCCCTCGTCGTCCCGCAGGTGCACGGTCTCGTCCCTGGCCCGCCCCGGCGCCCGGCGGCCCGAGGCGAAGAGAGCCAGCGGAACGATCCCTTCCTGCTCCAGTCGACGGCCCACCTCGAAGGCCAGCGTGGCACCCATGCTGTGTCCGAACAGCATCAGCGGCCTGTCCGCCAGGGGCCGCAGCTCCGCGACGAGGGCCTCGGCCAGGTCGTGCAGGTCACCGATGCCCTCCTCGTGCCTGCGGTCCTGCCGGCCCGGGTACTGGATCGCGACGACGTCGACCGCCGGTGCGAGCGTGCGGGACACCGGGAAATAGAACGAAGCCGAACCGCCCGCGTGCGGGAAGAGGATCAGCCGGACCGGCGCGGCCGGAGCCGGATGAAACTGCCGAATCCACGGACTGGTGCCTCCGGTGGCCTCTCCCATGGTTCTTGACCGCCCTCTCCCTGACGTGACTGCGGTGAAATAAAATTCCGCAACGTAGATATTTCTGATGTCTTCCTGGCGCAGGCTATTGGGTAGTGTCCGGGCTGTGCAAGAGGGCCTGTAATGGATAGTGGTCGCACGGCCGATCCGGCCCGGTGGGTGCCGTCTCCTTAGGGGCGAATAGGGGCGGACTAGGGGTGGGATGCGGGACTTGGCCTGCGTAGCGTACGAGCGTATGCGCCGCGGGGGTGTTTATCCGACGTGTCTTGATTTCGAGCCGTTGGGGATTCAGCTCTCAAGCATTTTGAATTCCTGGCCGGATCTTGAGGGGACATTGGCGTGGAGAACGAGGAGAAGCTTCTCGACTACCTGAAGCGGGCGACCGCCGATCTTCGGGAGGTTCGCCGACAACTTCGGGAAACCGAGCGCCGAGAAAATGAGCCGATCGCGATCGTCGGGATGAGCTGCCGTTTCCCGGGCGACGTACGGTCGCCCGAGGACCTGTGGCAGTTGGTGGCCGAAGGCGCGGACGGGGTCTCCGAGTTCCCGGACGACCGCGGCTGGGACGCACGGGACATCTACGACCCGGAGCCGGGGAAGCCCGGCAGGACGTACGCGAGGTCGGGCGGGTTCCTGCACGACGCCGCCGACTTCGACGCCGAGTTCTTCAGCATGAGCCCGCGCGAGGCGCTGGCCACCGACCCGCAGCAGCGACTGCTCCTGGAAGCGTCCTGGGAAGCCGTCGAGCGGGCGGGCATCGTCCCGTCGTCCCTCAAGGGCAGCAGGACCGGGGTGTTCGCCGGCGTGATGTACCACGACTACGCCTCGCGCCTGAGCGTCGTCCCCGACGAGCTCCAGGGGTACATCGGCAACGGCAACACCGGCAGCGTCGTGTCCGGGCGCATCGCCTACACGCTCGGCCTGGAGGGCCCCGCCGTCTCGGTGGACACCGCCTGCTCCTCCTCCCTGGTGGCCCTGCACTGGGCGGCGAACGCACTGCGCCGCGGCGAGTGCGACCTGGCCCTCGCGGGCGGGGTGACCGTCATGCCGACGCCGGAGACCTTCGTCGAGTTCAGCCAGCAGCGCGGTCTCGCCGCCGACGGCCGGATCAAGGCGTTCGCGGAGGCCGCGGACGGCACGGCCTGGGGCGAGGGAGTCGGCGTCCTCCTCGTGGAGCGCCTCTCGGACGCGCGCAGGAACGGTCACCAGGTGCTCGCGGTCGTCACTGGTTCCGCCGTCAACCAGGACGGTGCGAGCAACGGCCTGACCGCCCCCAACGGTCCCTCCCAACAGCGCGTCATCCGCGCCGCGCTGGCGAACGCCGGACTGTCGGCCGCCGACGTGGACGTGGTCGAGGCGCACGGCACCGGCACCACCCTGGGCGACCCCATCGAGGCGCAGGCGCTCCTTGCCACGTACGGCCAGGAGCGACCGGAGGGCCGCCCGCTGTGGCTCGGCTCGGTCAAGTCCAACCTCGGACACACCCAGGCCGCCGCCGGGGCCGCGAGCGTCATCAAAATGGTCATGGCGATGCGGCACGGCGTGCTGCCCAGGACGCTGCACGTCGACGCCCCGTCCTCCCACGTCGACTGGACCGCGGGCGACGTCACGCTCCTCACCGAGGAGCAGCCCTGGAAGACCGGGACGGACACCCCCCGCCGGGCCGGCATCTCGTCCTTCGGCATCAGTGGCACCAACGCCCACGTCATCATCGAGGAAGCCCCCCGGGAAGCGCCGGCCGAGGCCCCGGCGGAGACCGGGCAATGGCCCTCGGCCGTCCCCGTGCCCTGGGTGCTCTCCGGCAGCACCGCCGAGGCGCTGCGCGCACAGGCGGCGCGGCTGCACGCGTTCGCGACTGGCACCGACCGCACCCCGGTCGACGTGGGCTTCTCACTGGCCTCCACCCGAGCCGTACTCGACCACCGCGCCGCGGTGCTCGGCACGAACCGCACCGAACTGCTCGTGGGCCTGGAGAAGATCGCTGTCGGCGAGGAGCCCCCCGGCACCCCCCGGTCGGAGGGCCGCACGGCGTTCCTGTTCACCGGCCAGGGCAGCCAGCGGGTCGGCATGGGCCTCGAACTCGCCGACCGGTTCCCCGTCTTCGCCCAGAGTTTCGACGCGGTGTGCGCCCTGCTCGACAAGGAGCTCGGCCGTCCGCTGCGCGAGGTCGTCTCCGGCGATCAGGAGCTGCTGAAGCAGACGACGTACAGCCAGACCGCGCTGTTCGCGATCGAAGTGGCGCTCTTCCGGCTGCTGGAATCCTTCGGCGTACGCCCCGACTTCCTGGCCGGCCACTCCGTCGGCGAGATCGCCGCGGCCCACGTCGCGGGGGTCCTGTCCCTGGAGGATGCCTGCCGACTGGTCGCCGCGCGCGGCAGGCTGATGCAGGCGCTGCCCGCCGGTGGCGTGATGGCCGCCGTCCGGGCCGCCGAATCCGACGTACTGCCGCTGATCGAGGGAAAGGAGGACCTGGTCGGCATCGCCGCCGTCAACGGTCCCGCCTCCGTGGTGCTTTCCGGCGCAGAGGCCACCGTCGACGAGATCGTCGCCGCGCTGGAGCTGCAGGGCGTCTCCGCCGCACGGCTCGCCGTCTCGCACGCCTTCCACTCCCCGCTGATGGAGCCGATGCTGGATGAGTTCCGGCAGGTGGTCGAGGAGTTGGAGTTCGCCGAGCCGCGCATCGCCGTCGTCTCCTGCGTGACCGGACGGCTCGCCGAAGCCGGTGAGCTGGGCGATCCCGAGTACTGGGTGCGCCACGTCCGCCGAGCGGTCCGCTTCGCCGACGGCGTCGGCGCCCTCGAAGCCGCGGGCGTCACCCGGCTGATCGAGCTGGGGCCCGACGGCGTGCTCTCCGCGATGGCCAGGCCCCTGCTGGAGGAGACCGGGGACGTACTCCTCGTCCCCGCCCTGCGCAAGGACCGCCCCGAGGCGCAGACCCTGCTGACCGCGCTCGCCCAGGCCTTCCGGGCCGGCGTCGACGTGGACTGGACCGCGGTGTTCGAAGGTTCCGGGGCACGCCGGGTCGACCTGCCCACCTACGCGTTCCAGCGCGAGCGCTACTGGCTCGACGACACGAACGGGCGCGTCCTCGGCGACGCGGCGGCCTTCGGACAGCTGCCCTCCGCCCACCCCCTGCTCAGCGCCTCCGTCGAACAGCCCGACTCCGACGGCGTCGTTCTCACCGGACGCCTCGGCCTCGACACCCAGCCCTGGCTCGGCGACCACGCCGTGTTCGGCACGGTCCTGCTGCCCGGCACCGCCTTCGTCGAGATGGCGGTCCGGGCCGCCGACCAGGCCGGCTGCGAGGTCGTCGAGGAACTGACCATCGGGGCGCCCCTGGTGATCCCCGAGCAGGGCGGTGTACGCCTCCAGGTCGTCGTCGGGCCCTCCGACGGCTCCGGGCGGCACTCCCTGTCGGTGTACTCCCAGCCCGAGGACGCGGACCCCGACACCGGCTGGACCCGGCACGCCGAGGGCGTACTGGGCGGCAACGGCCGCCCCGACCCCTACGACCTGACCGTCTGGCCGCCCGAGAACGCCGAGGAAGTGTCCCTCGAGGGCGCCTACGAGGGACTCGTCGGCCGGGGCTACGGCTACGGCCCGGTGTTCCAGGGGCTGCGCCGAGCCTGGACCCGTAACGGCCGGGAGGTGTTCGCCGAGGTCACGCTGCCCAAGGACGCCCGCGCCGACGGCGAGGCCTTCGGACTCCACCCGGCGCTCCTCGACTCTTCCTTCCACGCCTCGCTGTTCGTGGAGCCCGACGGGTCGGGCGTGCCCAGACTGCCGTTCTCCTGGCAGGGCGTCTCGCTGTTCGCCGCGGGCGCCACCACGGTCCGGGTACGGGTCGACTCGACGGGCCCCGACTCCGCACGCGTCGACGTGGCCGACGTGACCGGCGCGCCCATCGCCTCCGTGGAGCAGCTGGTGGCGCCGCCGGTCTCCGACGACCAGCTCCGGTTGACCCGGGCCGAGACCGTCGAGTCGCTGTTCCGGCTCGATTGGCAGGAACTCGACCGGCGGAAGCCGGGCGGCGACCCCCGGCCGTCGGCCGACGGCGCCGGGGCCGTGACCCGCTGGGCCGTGGTCGGCCCGGTCGCCGCGCCGTGGACCGCGGTCGCGGGTCGGCTGGCCACCGCCTTCCCGGACGTGGCGGCGCTCGGCGCCGCACTGGACGCGGGCACACCGCTGCCCGAGACGGTGCTGCTCACCGTGCCGGCCGGCGACGACTCCGACGTACCCGGCGCCCTGCGCGCCACCGCGGGGCGGGTCTTGGCGGAGGTCCAGGCGTGGCTGGCGGACGACCGCTTCGAGCCGGCCCGGCTGGTCGTGTTGACCTCGGGCGCCGTGGCCGCCGCCGGCACCGTCGCCGATCTGACGGCGGGGCCGGTGTGGGGCCTGGTGCGCTCGGCACGGTCGGAGAACCCGGGACGACTGACGCTGCTCGACTGGGACGCGGCCCACGGCACGCTCGGCGCGCTGCGGCACGCCGCACTGACCGGCGAACCCGAGGTCGCGGTCCGCGACGGCGCCCTGTTCGTGCCCCGCCTGGCCCGGGTCGCCGCGTCCGGCCGGGACGGCGCCCCCGCCGCCTTCGGCGCCGACGGAACGGTCCTGGTCACCGGCGGCACCGGCGGCCTCGGCGGCCTCACGGCCCGCCACCTCGTCACCGCCCACGGCGTACGCCACCTCCTGCTGCTCAGCCGCCGCGGCGCGGACGCCCCCGGCGTGCCCGAACTCCGCGCCGAACTCACCGCTTCGGGCGCCGCGAGCGTCACCGTCGAGGCCTGCGACGCCTCCGACCGGGAAGCGCTCGCCGCCGTCCTGGAGCGGATCCCCGCAGACCGGCCGCTGACCGGCGTGTTGCACACCGCGGGCGTCACCGACAACGGGGTCGTGGCCGCCCAGACCCCCGAGCGGCTCGACACCGTACTGCGGCCCAAGGCCGACGCCGCCTGGCACCTGCACGAGCTGACGCGCGACCTGGACCTGACCGCCTTCGTGCTGTTCTCGTCGGCGGCCGGACTGCTGGTCGGCGCCGGACAGGCCAACTACGCCACCGCCAACGTCTTCCTGGACGACCTGGCCGAGCACCGCCGCGCGGCCGGCCTGCCGGCGCTCTCCCTCGCCTGGGGGCTGTGGGCCTCCACCAGCGGCATGGCCGGGCAGTTGGGCGCCGCCGACCTCGGGCGGCTGCACCGCCTCGGCATGCCGCCACTGGAGAGCGAGGAGGCACTCGCCCTGCTCGACGCCGCGCTCGCCGACGGCGGCGCCGCACTCGTGCCGATCAGGCTCGACCTGCCGGCACTCGCCGACCACACCGACGAAGTGCCCGCAGTACTGCGCGCGCTGAGCCACCCCCGCACCAGGTCCCGGCGCTCCGCCGCCCGGCCCGCTGCTCCGGCCGCCCCCGCCGGCCAGGGGCTCGCCCAGCGCCTGTCCGTGCTGTCCGAGACCGACCGCAGGCGTCAGCTGCTCGCCCTCGTCCGTGCGAACGTCGCAGGGGTGCTCGGCCACGAGTCCGCCGACTCGGTCGACCCGGACCGGGCGTTCAAGGACATGGGCTTCGACTCACTGGCCGCCGTGGAGCTGCGGAACCTGCTGAACAAGGCCACCGGGCTGCGCCTGCCGACCACCCTCGTCTTCGACTTCCCCTCGCCCGCCGCGCTGGTCCAGCACCTGGCCGCGGAGATCGCCCCGGCCGGCGTCGGCACACCGCAATCGCTGGAGGCCCAACTCGATCAGCTGGAGACGACGCTGGCGCAGGTCGACCGGGCCCACGACCACGACGCCGTCACCACCCGGCTGAAGGACCTGCTGCGGCGCTGGAGCGAGACCCGCGGCGGCCAGGTCGGGGAGTCCGCCCAGGACGCCCAGGACTTCGGTGAGGCCAGTGACGACGAACTCTTCGAATTCCTCGACAACGAACTCGGCATCGGGTGACGGAGCAGGACCGCCCGCTGAACCCCGGCCACTCCAAGAACGGTTGAGACCCTGATGGCGCATGACGACAAGCTCCGCACCTACCTCCGGCGCGCGACGACCGACCTCCAGGACACCCGCCGCAGGCTGCGCGAGGCCGAGGAGGCGCGCAACGAACCCGTGGCGATCATCGGGATGAGCGGTCGCTACCCTGGCGGCGTACGGTCCCCGGAGGACCTCTGGCGGGTCGTGGCCGACGGCGTCGACGTCGTCTCCGACTTCCCGACCGACCGGGGCTGGAACACCGAAGCCGTGTACGACCCGGAGCCCGGCAAGCCCGGCAGGACGTACGTCCGCAGGGGCGGATTCCTGCACGACGCGGCGGAGTTCGACGCGGAGTTCTTCGGGATCAGCCCCCGCGAGGCACCGGAGACCGATCCGCAGCAGCGGCTGCTCCTGGAGGTCTCCTGGGAGGCCCTGGAGCGGGCCGGGATCGACCCCACGTCGCTCAGGGGCAGCAGGACGGGAGTCTTCGCCGGGCTGATGCACCACGACTACCCGCGCTCCAGCACCGCGGGCAGCATCGTCTCCGGCATCGTGTCCTACACCCTCGGCCTCGAGGGCCCCGCCGTGACCACGGACACCGCCTGCTCGTCCTCGCTGGTCGCGCTCCACCTGGCCTGCCAGTCCCTGCGCGCCGGTGACTCCACGCTCGCCCTGGCGGGCGGCGTGTGCGTGATGGCGACGCCACAGCTGTTCGTCGAGTTCAGCAGGCAGCGCGCCCTGTCCTCGGACGGCCGCTGCCGCTCCTTCGCCGACACGGCGGACGGCGCGGGCTGGGCGGAGGGCGCGGGCATCCTCGTCCTGGAACGGCTGTCCGACGCCCGCCGCAACGGACACCCCGTCCTGGCCGTCGTACGCGGCTCCGCCGTCAACCAGGACGGCGCGAGCAACGGCCTGATGGCGCCCAACGGACCGTCCCAGCAGCGCGTCATCCGAGCCGCCCTGAAGAACGCCGGGCTGGTGGCCGCCGACGTCGACGCCGTCGAGGCGCACGGCACCGGCACCACCCTGGGCGACCCCATCGAGGCCCAGGCGATCCTCGCCACCTACGGCCAGGACCGCCCCGAAGGACGGCCGCTGAGGCTCGGCTCGATCAAGTCCAACATGGGCCACCCGCAGTCCGCGGCCGGAGTCGCGGGCGTCATGAAGATGGTGCTCGCCCTCCAGCACGAGACACTGCCGCGCACCCTGCACATCGACCGGCCGACGCCCCACGTCGACTGGTCGGCGGGCCGGGTCGAGCTGCTCACCGACGAGGTGCCCTGGCCCAGGGGCGAACGCCCCAGGCGCTTCGGCGTCTCCTCGTTCGGCATCAGCGGCACCAATGCGCACGCCATCCTCGAAGAGGCCCCGGCCCCCGAGGGCACCACCCCGAACCCCGGGGACGTCTCCGCCCCCGACCGCGCCGGGGAGCCCGCAGTGCGCACCGCGCCCTCGGTCACCGAAGAGTCCGCGGCGACCCCCTGGCTGCTCTCGGCCCGCACCGAGCCCGCGCTCCGCGCCCAGGCCGGGCGGCTCGCCACCCACCTCCTGGAACGGCCCGAACTCGCCCCCGATGACGTGGCGTTGTCGCTCGCGGTCGGCCGCGCGACCTTCGAACACCGGGCCGTCGCGATCGGCGCCGGCCGCGAGGAACTGTTGCGCGGGCTCACCGCCCTCTCCGAAGGCCAGGACACCCCGGGGCTCGTGCGCGGCGAGGTGCGGGGCAACGGCGGGACGGCGTTCCTCTTCACCGGACAGGGCGCGCAGCGCCCCGGCATGGGCCAGGAGCTGTACGAGGCGTTCCCCGCCTATGCAGCCGCCTTCGACGCGGTGTGCGCGCAGCTCGACGGACTGCTGCCCGGGCCGCTGCGCGAGGTCGTGTTCGCCGCACCCGGATCCGACGGAGCGGCGCTCCTGGACCGCACGCTCTACACGCAGGCCGGGCTCTTCGCGACCGAGGTCGCGTTGTACCGGCTGCTCGAAACCCTCGGGGTGCGCCCCGACTGCGTCGTCGGACACTCGGTCGGTGAGATCGCCGCCGCCCACATCGCGGGGGTGCTCTCGCTGCCCGACGCGGCGCGGTTGGTGGCCGCACGGGGCCGACTGATGGACGCGCTGCCCGAGGGCGGCGCGATGATCGCGGTGCAGGCCGCCGAGGCCGACGTCACTCCACTGCTGGCCGGCCGCGAGGACCAACTGGCTCTCGCCGCCGTCAACGGGCCGACCGCGGTGGTGCTCTCCGGCGACGAGGACGCCGCCACCGAGGTCGCCGCGCTCCTCGCCGAGCGCGGCGCCCGCACCAAGCGACTGCGCGTCAGCCACGCCTTCCACTCGCCCCGCATGAACGGCATGCTCGAAGAGTTCCGCCGGGTGCTCGAAGGCCTGACCTTCCACGAGCCGTCGGTCCCCGTCGTCTCCAACGTCACCGGCGAGTTCGCCAACGCCGGCGAACTGTGCACCCCGGACTACTGGGTGCGCCACGTCCGCGGCACCGTGCGGTTCTTCGACGGGCTGCGCACCCTGCGCCGCCACGGCGCGGACACCTACCTGGAGATCGGCCCCGGCGCGACGCTCACCGCGATGGCCGGCGAAGGCCTCGACGCCACCGAGGACGGCGCGCCGCCGGCCCTCTGCGTGCCCGCCCTGCGCGGCGGTGCCCCAGAACCGCAGGGCCTGCTCACCGCGCTCGCCCAGCTCCACGTCCGGGGCGTCCACGTCGACTGGACCGGCTGCCTCACGGGCCGCCGGGCCCGCCGCGTCGATCTGCCGACGTACGCCTTCCAGCGCCGCTGGTACTGGGCCGAGACCGAGCCCGAGACCGAGCCCGAGACCACGGCCCCCGGCGCGGGCAGCGCGGCCGGCGGTGCCTTCTGGGCAGCCGTGGAACGAGCCGACCTGGACTCCCTCGCAGACACCCTGGAAGTACGCGGCGGCGACCAGCTGGCGTCACTCGGCGCGGTGCTGCCGCTGCTCACCGAATGGCGAAGGCAGAGCGTCGAGCAGGCCACAGTGGACGCCTGGCGCTACCGCATCGGCTGGCAGCCGTACTCCGTGCCCCGGGGCTCCGCGCTCACCGGCACCTGGCTGGCGGTGCTGCCTGCCGACGGCACCGGCGAGGAGTGGGCCGAGGCCGTCGTACGGACCCTCACCGAGCGCGGCGCCGACGTCGTACGGATCCGCGCCACGGCGGCGGACACCGACCGCAAGGCGATGGCCGACCACCTGCGCACCGAGGTGGGCTCGAACACCCCCCTCAAGGGCGTCGTCTCCCTGCTCGCCCTCGACGAGACCCCCGACCCGCGGGGCCCCGTCGCCCCCCGGGGCCTCACCTCCACCGTGGCGCTCGTCCAGGCCCTCGCCGACCTCGACACCCCCGCGCCGGTGTGGAGCCTGACCCGCGGCGCGGTCGCGGCGGGCGCCACCGAGGAGCTGGTCAACCCCGGGCAGGCACAGGTCTGGGGACTGGGCCGGGTCGTCGCACTGGAGACTCCGGAGCTGTGGGGCGGACTCGTCGACCTGCCCGCAGACGCCGCGCCCGACGGGCACCTCACGGCCCGGCTGGCCGACGCACTCGCCGACACCACGGGCGAGGACCAGATCGCGGTACGGGCCGCGGGTGTCTTCGTACGCCGCCTGGAGCGCGCCACCAGTGCCACCAGCCCGGCGGCCGGCGAATGGCGGCCCACCGGGACCGTGCTGCTGACCGGCGGCACCGGCGCGGTCGGCGCGCACGTCGCGCGGTGGCTGGCCCGCTCCGGTGCCGACCACCTCGTACTGGCCGGCCGCCGGGGCGACCGGGCGCCCGGCGCACGGGGGCTGGCGGCCGAACTCACCGAGCTCGGCGCCACGGTGACCCTCGCCGCCTGCGACGCGTCCGACCGCGACGCCCTCGCCGCACTGCTGGCGGAGCTGCCCGCCGACGCCCCGCTGACCGCCGTCATGCACGCCGCCGGCGTACTCGACGACGGCACCCTCGGCTCCCTCACCCCCGAACGGCTCGCCGGAGTGCTGCGGCCCAAGGTCGCCGCCGCCCGCAACCTGCACGAGCTGACCCAGCACCTCGACCTGACCGCGTTCGTGTCGTTCTCCTCCGTCGCGGGCCTGCTCGGCGGCGCGGGACAGGCCGCGTACGCGGCGGCCAACGCCTACCTGGACGCCCTCGCCGACCATCGCAGGTCACGCGGTCTCGCGGCCTCCTCCATCGCCTGGGGGCCCTGGGGCGGCGGCGGCATGGCCACCAAGGAGGAGACCCAGGACCGCGCCTGGTGGCGCGGCCTCACCGAACTGGACCCCGGCCTCGCCGTGGCCGCGCTCCAAGGCGTCCTCGAACGCGGCGAGAGCGGCATCGGCGTCGTCGACGCCGACTGGGCCGAGCTCGCGCCCTCGTTCACCGCGGGCCGCACCAGCCCGCTCATCGGAGGGGTCCCCGAAGCCCAGCGGGCACTGACCGCCGACCGGCCCCGCGGCGGCGCCCCATCGGCGGCCGACGCAGCCCGGTTCACCGAGCACCTCGCCGGACTGACCGCGAGCGAGCAACGGCGCGCCGTGCTCGACCTGGTGCGCGGGCAGGTCGCCACGGTGCTCGGACACGACAGCCCCGAGGCCGTACCGCCCACGAGGGCCTTCAAGGACATGGGCTTCGACTCGCTGACCGCGGTCGAACTGCGCAACCGCATGAACACCGCCACCGGCCTGAAACTACCGGCCACCCTGCTCTTCGACTTCGCCAACTCCGCCGCCCTGGCGGAGCAGCTACACGAGGCACTGGTGGTACCCGCCGACGGTGCGGGGAGTGGCTCCGTGGCCGCCGAACTGGACCGACTGGAGGCCCTCGTGGCGTCCCTCGCACCGGAAGAGATCGAACGCACCAAGGTCACCACCCGACTCCAAGCCCTGCTGACCCGGTTGAACGAGGCGAACGCCACCCAGGAGGCGGCCGCGGTCGCCCACCAGCTGAAGGCCGCTTCGGCAGACGAATTGTTCGACTTCATCGACAAGGAACTCGGGATCTCCTGACGGGAACTCACGTGCTCCCGAAGCGTCGTCTGCACGAACAGTTCCACGAACAGTTCCTGGACTTAAGAGAATTGGTGAGGCCCTGATGGGGAACGAAGAGAAGCTGCTCGACTATCTCAAGCGCACCACGGCCGACCTCGCACAAACGCGGCAGCGGCTGCGTGACGTCGAGTCGGAACCGATCGCGATCGTGGGGATGGCCTGCCGCTTCCCGGGTGAGGTGCGCTCACCGGAAGACCTCTGGGAACTGGTCGTCCAGGAGAAGGACGCCATCAGCGGATTCCCGGACGACCGCGGCTGGGACACCGGTGGCCTCTACGACAGCGAGGACGAACGGGCCGTCAGCGGATACACCCGCAGCGGCGGTTTCCTGCACGGCGCGAGCGAGTTCGACGCCGAGTTCTTCGGGATCAGCCCCCGCGAGGCGATCGCCATGGACCCGCAGCAGCGGCTGCTCCTCGAAGCCTCCTGGGAGGCCTTCGAGCGGGCCGGCATATCCCCCGACGCGTTCAAGGGCGGCCCCGTCGGCGTCTTCACCGGCACCAACGGCCAGTCGTACTTCGGCCTGAAACTGCCCGAGGAGTCCTCGGCGTACATGACGACCGGCACCAACGGCGCGGTGCTCTCCGGCCGGATCTCCTACGCCCTCGGTTTCGAGGGGCCCTCGGTCTCCGTGGACACCGCGTGCTCCTCGTCGCTGGTGGCGCTGCACCTCGCCGTCCAGGCGCTGCGCCGCGGCGAGTGCTCCCTCGCGCTGGCGAGCGGCGTCACCGTGATGGCGACTCCGGATCCGTTCATCGCGTTCGGCAAGGCCCGCGGTCTGTCCGCCGACGGGCGCTGCAAGGCCTTCGCGGAGGCCGCGGACGGCACCGGCTGGGGCGAGGGAGCCGGTGTGCTGCTCGTCGAGCGCCTCGCGGACGCCCGCAGGAACGGCCACCCCGTCTTGGCCGTCGTACGCGGCTCCGCACTCAACCAGGACGGCGCGAGCAACGGCATCACCGCCCCCAACGGCCCCTCCCAGCAGCGGGTCATCCGCGCCGCGCTGGCCAGCGCCGGGCTGTCCACTGCCGATGTGGACGTCGTGGAGGCGCACGGCACCGGCACCACGCTGGGCGACCCCATCGAGGCGCAGGCGCTCCTCGCGACGTACGGCCAGGGACGCACCGCCGAAAACCCGCTGCGACTGGGTTCCGTCAAGTCCAACATCGGCCACACCCAGGCGGCGGCCGGAGTCGCGGGCGTCATCAAAATGGTCATGGCGATGCGCCACGGCATCCTGCCCAGGACCTTGCACGTCGACGAACCGTCCCGGCACATCGACTGGACCGCGGGCAACGTCGAACTGCTCACCGAGCGGACGGTGTGGGAGCGCACCGACCGGCCCTATCGCGCGGCGGTCTCCTCTTTCGGTCTCAGCGGTACCAACGCGCACGTGATCCTCGAAGAGGCGCCCGCCATCACCGAAGAGGCGCCCGCCGCGCCCGCCGGGGAGGAGGCGTCGCGGCCCGCCGACGGGTCCGGCTGGCCCTCGGGCGTTCCGGTGCCGTGGGTGGTGTCCGGACGCACCGCCGCGGCGCTGCGCGCGCAGATCGACCGGCTGCGGGAGTTCACCACAGGACCGGAGCCGTCCCCGGTCGACGTGGGCTTCTCCCTCGCCGCCACGCGCGCCGTACACGATCACCGCGCGGTGGTTCTGGGTACGGATCGTGCGGAGCTGCTTGCCGGTCTCGAGGCGCTGGCGGTCGGGGACGGGATCGGCGGCACTGTGCGCGCCGAGGGCAAGACGGCGTTCCTGTTCACGGGTCAGGGCAGTCAGCGGGTGGGTATGGGCCGCGAGCTCGCGGCCCGGTTCCCGGTGTATGCGAGAGCGCTGGAGGAGGTCTGTGCGCTGTTCGACGCCGACCTGGCACGTCCGTTGCGGGAGGTGATCTTCGGCGAGGAGGAGTTGCTGACCAGGACCGCTTATACGCAGGCTGCGTTGTTTGCGGTGGAGGTGGCGTTGTTCCGTCTGGTGGAGTCTTTTGGGGTGCGCCCTGACTTCGTCGGTGGTCATTCGGTGGGGGAGATCGCGGCTGCGCACGTGTCGGGGGTGTTGTCCTTGGAGGGTGCTTGTCGGCTGGTTGCTGCGCGGGGTCGTTTGATGCAGGCGTTGCCCGCTGGTGGTGTGATGGTGGCGGTGCGGGCCGCTGAGGCGGATGTGCTGCCGTTGTTGAGTGGTGTCGACGGTGTGGGTTTGGCGGCGGTGAATGGGCCGGAGTCCGTGGTGGTTTCGGGCGCGGAGGGCCCGGTTTTGGAGGTGGTGGCGAGGCTGGAGGCGCGGGGTGTCGCGGCCAGGCGGCTGGCGGTCTCGCACGCCTTCCACTCGCCGTTGATGGACCCGATGCTGGAGGAGTTCCGGCAGGTGGTGCGGCAGATCGAGTTCGCCGAGTCGCAGATCGCGACGGTTTCCAACGTCACCGGCACCATTGCCGGTGCGCGGGAGCTGGGCGATCCCGAGTATTGGGTGCGTCATGTCCGTGAGCCGGTGCGGTTCGCCGACGGCATCCGGGCGCTCGAGGCCGCGGGTGTGTCGACCTTCATCGAGCTGGGTCCCGACGGCGTCCTGTCCGCGATGGCCCAGCCGTCCCTGGAGAAGCCCGAAGCCGCCCTGCTCGTTCCCGTCCTGCGCAAGGGCCGCGACGAGGCGCACACCTTGCTGACCGCGCTCGCCCAGGCCTTCCGGGCAGGGACGGCGGTCGACTGGCAGGCGCTGTTCGCCGGCACCGGGGCGCGGCCGGTGGACCTTCCCACGTACGCCTTCCAGCGCGAGCGCTACTGGCTCGACCAGGCCCCCGCCCCGGCCGACGCCTCCTCGCTCGGTCTGGGCGCCACCGGGCACCCGATGCTGAGCGCGGTCGTCCAACTGCCCGACTCCGAAGGGCTGGTGCTCACCGGGCGCCTGTCGCACGACAGCCACCCCTGGCTCGGCGACCACATGGTGTCCGGCACGGTCGTCGTCCCCGGCACCGCACTCGTCGAGATGGCCGTCCGCGCCGGCCAGCAGGTCGGCTGCGACCGGGTCGAGGAACTCGTTCTGGAAGCACCGCTGGTGCTGCCCGCGACCGGCGGGGTGCAGGTACTCGTGCTGCTCGGCGCGCCGGGCAGCGGTGCTGCCCGCGACGTTCGGCTGTACTCGCGCGACGCCGACGCACCCACCGAGACGGCGTGGACCTGCCACGCGACCGGCGCACTGTCCACAGGCCGGCGCAGCGCACCCTTCGATTTCGCTGCCTGGCCGCCCGAGGGCGCCGCACCGGTCGCCGTGGACGCCGTCTACCCGGACTTCGCAGCGGGCGGCCTCCAGTACGGCCCGGTGTTCCAAGGGCTTACGGCCGCGTGGCGGCACGGCGACGAGGTGTTCGCGGAGGTCACGCTCCCCGACACCGTCCACAGCGACGCGGTGGACTTCGGGCTGCACCCGGCGGCGTTTGATGCGGCACTGCACGCGGTGAGCCTTTCGGAGGCCGTCAGCCAGGGCGGTCTGCCGTTCGCCTGGTCGGACGTCGAGCTGTTCGCGACCGGCGCCACCCACCTCCGGGTGCGGGTGCGCACGGTTGACGGCAGGGACGCGGCATCGCTGGACATCGCGGATGCCGAGGGTCGACCGGTGGCGTCGGTGGGCGCCCTGGTCGTACGCCCCGTGTCGGACGCGCAGATCAAGGCCGCGGCCGGAGCCCGCAACGACTCGCTCCACCGGCTGTCGTGGACACCGCTCCCGGCCGGGGAAGCGGCCGACGGCAGCTGGGCGGTGCTCGGCGGGGGAGGCGACGGAGGACAGTGGGCGGACCGGCTCGGAGTCGCGTCCGTGCTGGATGCCGACGCCGACGCCGACGCCGACGCCGACGCCGATGCCGGGGCGGCGGCCGACTTCGTGTTGCTGCCCATGGGCGCCGCGACGTCCGATGCCGGCGCCGGCGCCCCGACCTCCGACCTGGTGGGGTCCGTGCACGCCGAGACCGAACGGGTGCTGGCCACCCTGAAGGGCCGGCTGGCCGACGACCGGTACGCCGCGTCCACTTTGGTCGTGCTGACCCGCGGTGCGGTGGCCTTCGACGGCGGTGACGTGCAGGACCTGGCCGGCGCTGCCGCCGCCGGGCTGGTGCGCTCCGCGCAGGCCGAGAACCCCGGCCGGATCGTCCTGGTCGACATCGACGACGACGTACGGTCCCTGCGCGCCCTGCCGGCTGCCGTGGCCACCCTCGGCGAGGGCCGGCTGGCGGTGCGCGCGGGCGAGATCCACGCCGCGCGCCTGACCCGCGCCCTGCCCGCCGGGGAACCGGGCCGACCTCCCGCCGCCTCCGAGGCCGACGGCACCGTACTCATCACCGGCGCGACCGGTGGCCTGGGCGCACTCTTCGCCCGCCACCTGGTGACCGAGCGCGGAGTCCGCCATCTGCTGCTGGTCGGCCGACGCGGCAAGGACGCACCCGGTACGGCCGAACTCCACGCCGAACTGCTCGAGTCGGGCGCCCTCAGCGTCACCTTCGCGGCCTGCGACGTCGCCGACCGCGAGGCACTCGCCGAGCTGCTGGCCACCGTCCCCGCCGAGCATCCGCTGACGGGCGTCGTGCACGCCGCGGGCATCCTCGACGACGGCACCGTCGCGACGCTGACCCCGGCACAGCTGCACACCGTGCTGCGCCCCAAGGTCGACGCGTCCTGGAACCTGCACGAACTGACCCGCGACCACCCCCTCACGTCCTTCGTGCTGTTCTCGTCGGCCGCCGGGGCCCTCGGCGTCCCGGGCCAGGGCAACTACGCGGCGGCCAACGCCTTCCTCGACGCCCTCGCGGCACGCAGGAGAGCCATGGGGCTCACCGCCACCTCGCTCGCCTGGGGGCCCTGGGCCGAGGGCGGCGGCATGGCCGGCGCACTGGCCGAGGTCGACCGCGAGCGCATGTCCCGCGGCGGCATCGTCCCGCTGAACGCCGACGAGGGCCTCGCGCTGTACGAAGCCGCCCGGGACTCGGGCGAGCCCGCGCTCGTACCCGTCAAACTCGACGCCGCGGCGCTCCGCGCCCAGGGCGAGACGCTCGACCCGCTCTTCCGCGGATTGGTGCCGGTCGCCAGGCGAGCGGCCGCACGAGGCACAGCCCAGGCGGGCACGCTGGTCGCACGGCTGGCCGGGCTGGATCGCGCGGAGCGCGAGCGGGAGCTGCTGCACCTCGTGCGCACGCAGGTCACGCAGGTGCTCGGGCACAGCTCACCGGATGCGGTCGAGCCCGAACGGCCCTTCAGCGAACTGGGCTTCGACTCGCTGTCAGCGGTCGAACTGCGCAACGGCGTGGGAGCGGCCACCGGCCTGCGCCTTCCCGCGACCCTCGTCTTCGACTACCCCTCGTCCGCCGCCCTGGCCGGCTACCTGTACGAGCAGCTGCTGGGCTCGCTGCAGGGCGCCGGGGAGCCGGCGGACGTACCGGACCCGACGCGTACCACCGCGACGGACGGCGACCCGATCGTGATCGTCGGCATGAGCGCCCGCTACCCCGGCGGCATCAAGTCCGCCGACGACCTTTGGGAGTTGGTCGCCGCAGGCCGCGACGCGGTCTCCGAGTTCCCCGACGACCGGGGCTGGGACCTGGACCGGCTCTACGACCCCACCCGGGTGCGCCCCGACACCAGCTACGTCAACGAGGGCGGCTTCCTGCACGACGCTGCCGACTTCGACGCCGCGTTCTTCCGCGTCAGCCCGAACGAGGCACTCGTCATCGACCCGCAGCAGCGGCTGCTCCTCGAAGCGTCCTGGGAGGCCATGGAGCACGCGGGGATCGACCCGGCGGCGCTGCGCGGCAGCAGGACCGGTGTGTTCGCCGGGCTGATGTACCACGACTACCCGACCAGCCACGCGATGGGCAGCGCCGTCTCCGGCCGGGTCTCCTACACCTTCGGCTTCGAGGGCCCGGCGGTGTCGGTCGACACGGCCTGCTCGTCGTCGTTGGTCGCACTGCACTGGGCCATCCAGGCCCTCCAGCGCGACGAGTGCTCGCTGGCGCTGGTCGGCGGCGTCGCGGTCATGGCGACCCCCGAGGTGTTCGTGGAGTTCAGCCGACAGAAGGGCCTGGCGGCCAACGGCCGGATCAAGGCGTTCGCGGAGGCCGCGGACGGCACGGCCTGGGGCGAGGGCGCCGGTGTGCTGCTCGTGGAGCGCCTTTCGGACGCGCGCAGGAACGGTCACCAGGTGCTCGCGGTGGTCCGTGGTTCCGCCGTCAACCAGGACGGTGCGAGCAACGGCCTGACGGCCCCCAACGGACCTTCCCAACAACGTGTGATCCGAGCTGCGTTGGCGAGTGCAGGGCTGTCGGCGGCCGACGTGGACGTGGTCGAGGCGCACGGCACCGGCACCACCCTGGGCGACCCCATCGAGGCCCAGGCGCTCCTTGCCACGTACGGCCAGGAGCGACCGGAGGGCCGCCCGCTGTGGCTCGGCTCGATCAAGTCCAACATGGGCCACACGCAGGCCGCCGCCGGAGTCGCGGGCATCATCAAGATGGTGCAGGCGATGCGGCACGGCGTCATGCCGAGGACCTTGTACGTCGACGAGCCGTCCACGCACGTCGACTGGGAGGCCGGAGCGGTCGAACTTCTGACCGAGGCCAGGACGTGGGAGACAACGGACGGTGCGCCGCGTCGTGCGGGCATCTCGTCCTTCGGTATCAGCGGTACCAATGCGCATGTGATCGTGGAGGAGCCTCCGGGGCAGGTTGTGGGGGAGGTGGTTGCCGGCGGGGATGTTGCTGTGTCGGGTTGGCCCGTGGGTGTTCCGGTGCCGTGGGTGGTGTCGGGTCGTACGGCGGATGCGTTGCGTGCGCAGGCGGCGCGGTTGCACGAGTTCGTTGCTGCTGGTGCGGATTCCTCCCTGGTGGATACCGGTTTCTCGTTGGTGACTTCGCGTGCGCTCTTCGATCACCGCGCGGTGGTTCTGGGTACGGATCGTGCGGAGCTGCTTGCCGGTCTCGAGGCGCTGGCGGTCGGGGACGGGATCGGCGGCACTGTGCGGGCCGAGGGCAAGACGGCGTTCCTGTTCACGGGTCAGGGCAGTCAGCGGGTGGGTATGGGCCGCGAGCTCGCGGCCCGGTTCCCCGTGTTCGCGCGCGCATTGGATGAGGTCTGTGTCCTTCTGGACGCGGGTCTCGAACGTCCGTTGCGGGAGGTGATCTTCGGTGAGGAGGAGTTGCTGACCAGGACCGCTTATACGCAGGCTGCGTTGTTTGCGGTGGAGGTGGCGTTGTTCCGTCTGGTGGAGTCTTTTGGGGTGCGCCCTGACTTCGTCGGTGGTCATTCGGTGGGGGAGATCGCGGCTGCGCACGTGTCGGGGGTGTTGTCCTTGGAG
>NZ_JBIVTH010000010.1:0-81919 GCF_044756625.1 Streptomyces sp. NPDC091682
GCCCCTTCCCCCGGCCCCGCCGCGCCGGGCGGGGGGCCGCCCCCGGGGGGGGGGGGGGGGGGGGGGGGGGGGGGGGGGGCCCCCCCCCCCCCCCGGGGGGGGGGCCCCTCGGCCGTGGTCAGCGCACCCAGTCCTTGAGGGGCTCGGTCGGGAGGGTGATGCCGACGGGGTCGGGGAGCTTGACGTCCTTGCCGAAGGGGACGGTGCGGACGGTCTCGTACCGATGCCCGTCGGGTTCACTGTGGACCGAGACCTCACAGCTGTCCCTGTCGATCAGCAGATAGACGGGAATGCCGGTCTCGGCGAAGGCCCGCGGCTTCTCGATCCGGTCACGGCGGTCGGTGTCGGAGTCGTACGAAGTGACCTCCACGACCATCAGAACAGCGTCCGGGGCAACCCACTCGCCCTGCGCCTTCATGAAGCCGCTCGGCGCCAGGACCCCATCCGGCCGGGCACGCCCATCGCGATACTGCTGCACCTGCAAACCTTGCTCGCCATAGAGGAAGAGCTCAGGACGATGCTGGATGCAGATGCGCATGAGCCACTCGATGATCAGTCCGTGGTCCCCGTCCGGCACCGCCTTAACCCCCAGCTTCCCATCGATGAATTCCAACCGCAGCCCCTCCACCTCTCTGGCGCCTATACGCGCGAGGGTCTCGAACTCCTCGGTCAGCATGTGGGGGCGGTCGGTCATCACGGTCATGCCTCGCTCACCTTCCTCGACGGTGCTGCTTCCGACGATAGCGCCGGGCGTGGACACCCGTCCTGCACACTCGACCGCATGGACATGGTGATCAGAACGGCGGTGCCCGCCGACTACGCGGAGCTGGGCGAGATCACGGCGCGGGCCTACCTCGCCGACGGGCACCTGGACTTCAACGAGGACGACGCCTACCTGAACGTGCTGCGCGACGTGGCCGGCCGGGCCGCCCGGGCCGAGGTGCTCGTCGCCGAGCGGGACGGACGGTTGCTGGGCGGTGTGACGTTCGCCGCTCCGGGCAGTCCGCTCGCCGACGTCGCGGCCCCCGACGAGGCGGAGTTCCGGATGCTCGCGGTGGCCCACGAGGCGCGCGGCCAGGGCGTCGGCGAGGCTCTGGTGCGGGCTTGCATCGAGCGGGCGCGGGCCGTGGAGGGCGTGCGCGGCCTGGCCCTGTCCACCCAGCGCAGCATGGCCGGCGCCCATCGGATCTACGCGCGCCTGGGCTTCGTACGCACTCCGGGGCGGGATTGGGCGCCGATCGAGGGCCTGACACTCCTCACTTACCGGCTCAAGCTGTAGCCACGCCGACACTACATGTGGGGGTTACCGCACAGGGCCGCCCCCACATGTATGCTCATGCCTGCTGTCGCTGCAGGGGAATCCGGTGCGAATCCGGAACTGTCCCGCAACGGTATGAAGTGTCCGGCTACCGGACGCCAAGTCCGATGACCTGCCGACAGCGCGCCCGGCTCGACCGAACCGGGTGCCGATTCGTCCGGGCCTCGCGGTTGGGCCGGTGGACGCCATGCGGGGTACGCGTTCTCGTCGCGCCCGCGTGCGCCCGCTCGCGCCCCGCCCCGCCGATGACCGGGCCGAGCGAGGGAGAGCTCCCGCCGTGACCATCGCGCCTTCCGCACCGCGCGCCGAGTCCACTTCTGGCGACAACACCGAGGGCCCGGGGGCCACGCTGCTGCGTACCCTCACCGAACTGACGGCGGACCTCCCCGACACCGACCCCGGCCGGGTCGCGGCCTCCGCGCTGCGCGGCCGCAGCTCCGCGGCCGACGACGCCGAACTGCGCGGGCTGGCCACGGAGGCCGCCGCCGGTCTGATCTCGGAGGACCCGGCCTACTCCCGGCTCGCCGCCCGCCTGCTGACGCTGGCCGTGCGCGACGAGGCCGCGAGCCAGGGCTCCACCTCCTTCTCGGCCTCCGTCGAGGTCGGCCACCGCGAGGGCCTCATCGCCGACCGCACCGCCGAGTTCGTCCGCACCCACGCGGCCCGGCTCGACTCGCTCGTCGAGCTGACCCTCGCCGAGGGCGCCGACGACCGCTTCGGCTTCTTCGGTCTGCGCACCCTGCACAGCCGCTACCTGCTGCGCCACCCGATCACCCGTCAGGTCATCGAGACCCCGCAGTACTTCATGCTGCGCGTGGCCTGCGGCCTGGCCGCCGACGAGAGCGTCCAGGCAGTGGAGGAAGTGGCCTCGCTGTACCGGCTGATGAGCCGCCTGGACTACCTGCCGTCCTCCCCCACGCTCTTCAACTCCGGCACCCGGCACCCGCAGATGTCCTCCTGCTACCTGCTGGACTCCCCGCTGGACGAGCTCGACTCGATCTACGACCGCTACCACCAGGTCGCGCGCCTGTCCAAGCACGCCGGCGGCATCGGCCTCTCGTACTCCCGCATCCGCGCCCGCGGTTCGCTGATCCGCGGCACCAACGGCCACTCCAACGGCATCGTGCCGTTCCTGAAGACCCTCGACGCCTCCGTCGCCGCCGTGAACCAGGGTGGCCGCCGCAAGGGCGCCGCCGCCGTCTACCTGGAGACCTGGCACGCGGACATCGAGGAGTTCCTGGAGCTCCGCGACAACACCGGTGAGGACCAGCGCCGCACCCACAACCTGAACCTGGCCCACTGGGTGCCGGACGAGTTCATGCGCCGCGTGAACGCAGACGCCGAGTGGTCGCTGTTCTCCCCGGCCGACGTGCCCGAGCTGGTCGACCTGTGGGGCGACGAGTTCGACGCCGCCTACCGCAAGGCCGAGGCGGACGGCCTGGCCCGCAAGACCATGCCGGCGCGCGACCTGTACGGCCGGATGATGCGCACCCTCGCGCAGACCGGCCAGGGCTGGATGACCTTCAAGGACGCCTCCAACCGCACGGCGAACCAGACGGCCGAGCCGGGCACCGTCGTGCACTCCTCGAACCTGTGCACCGAAATCATCGAGGTCACCAACGACGGCGAGACGGCCGTCTGCAACCTCGGTTCGGTCAACCTGGGCGCGTTCGTCGTGGACGGCGAGATCGACTGGGAGCGGATCGACGAGACCGTCCGCACGGCCGTCACCTTCCTCGACCGCGTCGTGGACATCAACTTCTACCCGACCGAGCAGGCCGGCCGCTCCAACGCCCGCTGGCGCCCGGTGGGCCTGGGCGCGATGGGCCTCCAGGACGTCTTCTT
The DNA here is from genome assembly GCF_044756625.1 of Streptomyces sp. NPDC091682. Classification (NCBI taxonomy): domain Bacteria; kingdom Bacillati; phylum Actinomycetota; class Actinomycetes; order Kitasatosporales; family Streptomycetaceae; genus Streptomyces; species Streptomyces sp. NPDC091682. Next base: position 3,164 of record NZ_JBIVTH010000010.1, read on the forward strand.
CAAGCTGAAGCTGCCCTTCGACTCTCCCGAGGCGAAGGCCCTGTCCACCAAGCTCTCCGAGCGCATCATGCTGGCCGCCTACGAGGCCTCCTGCGACCTCGCCGAGCGCAGCGGCCCGCTCCCGGCCTGGGAGCAGACCCGTACCGCCCGCGGTGTCCTGCACCCCGACCACTACGACGTCGAGCTGAACTGGCCGGAGCGCTGGGATGCGCTGCGCACCCGCGTCGCCGAGACCGGCATGCGCAACTCCCTGCTCCTGGCCATCGCCCCGACGGCCACGATCGCCTCGATCGCCGGCGTGTACGAGTGCATCGAGCCGCAGGTCTCCAACCTCTTCAAGCGCGAGACGCTCAGCGGTGAGTTCCTCCAGGTGAACGGCTACCTGGTGGAGGAGCTGAAGCAGCTCGGCGTGTGGGACGCCCAGACCCGCGAGGCGCTGCGCGACTCCTCCGGCTCGGTCCAGGGCTTCGGCTGGATCCCGGCCGAGGTCCGCGAGCTGTACCGCACGGCGTGGGAGATCCCGCAGCGCGGTCTGATCGACATGGCGGCGGCCCGTACGCCGTTCCTCGACCAGTCGCAGTCGCTGAACCTGTTCCTGGAGACGCCCACCATCGGCAAGCTCAGCTCGATGTACGCGTACGCCTGGAAGCAGGGTCTGAAGACCACCTACTACCTGCGTTCGCGCCCGGCGACGAAGATCGCCCGCGCCGCGCAGGCGGCCACCCCCGTCGAGCTGCCGCAGGCGGTCGCCGACGCCGAGGCGCTGGCCTGCTCCCTTGAGAACCCCGAGTCCTGCGAGGCCTGCCAGTAATGAGCTCCAACGACAACAAGAACCTCCTGGACCCGGGCTTCGAGCTCACGCTGCGCCCGATGCGCTACCCGGACTTCTACGAGCGCTACCGGGACGCGATCAAGAACACCTGGACCGTCGAGGAGGTCGACCTCCACTCGGACGTCGCGGACCTCGCGAAGCTGACGCCCTCCGAGCAGCACATGATCGGCCGACTGGTCGCGTTCTTCGCGACGGGCGACTCGATCGTCTCGAACAACCTGGTGCTGACGCTCTACAAGCACATCAACTCCCCGGAGGCGCGCCTGTACCTGTCGCGCCAGCTGTTCGAGGAGGCCGTGCACGTCCAGTTCTACCTGACGCTGCTCGACACCTACCTGCCCGACCCGGACGACCGCGCGGCGGCCTTCGACGCGGTCGAGGAGATCCCCTCCATCCGCGAGAAGGCGCAGTTCTGCTTCAAGTGGATGGACTCGGTCGAGAAGATCGACCGGCTGGAGACGGCCGCCGACCGCCGCCGCTTCCTGCTGAACCTGATCTGCTTCGCCGCGTGCATCGAGGGCCTGTTCTTCTACGGCGCCTTCGCGTACGTGTACTGGTTCCGCTCGCGCGGTCTGCTGCACGGCCTGGCCACCGGCACCAACTGGGTCTTCCGTGACGAGACCATGCACATGAACTTCGCCTTCGAGGTCGTGGACACGGTCCGCAAGGAGGAGCCGGAGCTCTTCGACGACGCCCTCCAGCAGCAGGTCACCGACATGCTCAAGGAGGCCGTGGAGGCGGAGCTGCAGTTCGGCCGCGACCTGTGCGGTGACGGCCTGCCGGGCATGAACACCGAGTCGATGCGCGAGTACCTGGAGTGCGTCGCGGACCAGCGCCTGGTCCGTCTGGGCTTCCCGCCGGTGTACGGCTCGCAGAACCCGTTCTCCTTCATGGAGCTGCAGGGCGTGCAGGAGCTGACGAACTTCTTCGAGCGCCGTCCGTCGGCCTACCAGGTCGCGGTCGAGGGCACGGTGGACCTGGACGAGGACTTCTAGTACTTCACGTACGTCAAGGGGTTCCGGGGAAGTGACCGGGGAGCCGGGATGCGGGGTTTCCGTGTCCCGGCTTCTCGCGTTCCCCGGTGGTCAGTGGGCGATGGGGCCCCAGTACCTGCGGGCGGAGGGCCGGAAGGTGCGCCGGCGCGGGGTGGGCGGGAGGCCGCCCGCACGCTGGCGGGGGAGCCACACGAGCCGGGTCGCGACGGCCCGGATCTGCTGGTCGATCCGCCGGTCGCGCAGGATCCCGTACAGGCTGGGCCCGAGCAGGAGGGCGGCGATGGCGAGGACGGCGAGGTAGTTCACGAAGGTGGTCATAGCTCTACTGTCCGCCTGATCGCCCATGATCGACAGTGGCAGTACTGTCATAGAAGACCGAATTACTGCCACACTGGGGTCATGCTGAACAACGTGGCCGTGGCCCTCGTCGACGGAGTCGCCCCCTTCGAGCTGGGGATCTTCTGCGAGGTGTTCGGAATCGATCGCAGTGACATGGGCGTACCGGTGTACGACTTCGCCGTGTGCGCGGCGGAGGACGGGCCCCTGACCGTGGGCGGGGGCGCTTTCGGGATCACCCCCGCGCACGGACTGGAGCGACTGGAGGAGGCCGACCTCGTCTGTCTGCCGGCCGCCGGTGACGCCGCCGCACGCATCTATCCCGAGCCGCTGCTGGCGGCCCTGCGCCGGGCCGTGGACCGGGGTGCACGGGTCCTCAGCGTGTGCAGCGGGGCCTACGTCCTCGGCGCCGCCGGGCTGCTGGACGGCCGCCGGTGCACCACGCACTGGATGCACGCCGCGGCCCTGACCCGCCGCTTCCCGCGGGCCGTCGTCGACCCGGACGTGCTCTACGTGGACGAGGGTTCGGTGATCACTGCCGCCGGCACGGCCTCGGGCATCGACGCGTGCCTGCACGTGGTCCGCCAGGAACACGGGGCCGAGGTGGCCAACATCATCGCGCGCAGGATGGTCGTACCGCCGCACCGGGACGGCGGACAGGCCCAGTTCATCCAGCGACCGTTGCCGCGCACGGCCTGTGACACGGTGGGCGAGGTGATCGAGTGGATGGCCCGCCACCTGGACGAGGAGATCACCGTCGAGCAGCTCGCGGAGCGCGCGCACATGTCCCCGCGGACCTTCGCCCGCCGCTTCCTCCAGGAGACCGGCACCACCCCGTACAAGTGGGTGCTGCGCCAGCGGGTCCTGCTGGCGCAGGAGCTGCTGGAGTCGACCGGCGAGACGGTGGACGCGATCGCCGGCCGCTGCGGCTTCGGCAACGCGGCGGCCCTGCGCCATCACTTCCTGCGGACCCTGGGCACCACGCCGAACTCGTTCCGGCGCGCCTTCCGGGGCCCGCAGGCCGCCTAGGCCGATCAGGCGTTGGGGACGGTCTCGTAGCGCGGGGTGCCCTCTTCCATCTGGCGGAGGGCGTCCTTGCGGTCGCGCTTCGAGAGGCGGTCGATGTAGAGGTAGCCGTACAGGTGGTCGGTCTCGTGCTGCAGGCAGCGGGCGAAGTAGCCGGTGCCGCGCACCTTGATCGGGTTGCCCTGCGCGTCCTGGCCCTCGACCTCGGCGTAGTCCGGGCGGGCCAGCGAGGCGTACGCCGTCGGGACCGACAGGCAGCCCTCGTTCGAGTCGTCCAGCACCCGCGCGCCGGCCGGCAGCTCGATCAGCTTCGGGTTGACGACGACACCGGTGTGCCGCTTGCCGTCGTCGTCCGGGCAGTCGTAGACGAAGACCTTGGCGTCCACGCCGATCTGGTTCGCGGCCAGGCCGACGCCCTCGGCGGCCTTCTGGCTGGCGAACATGTCGTCGATCAGCTGCGCCAGTTCGTCGCCGAACTCGGTGACGTCCTTGCACTCCCGGTGCAGGACCGGGTTGCCGACCACGGTGATCGGACGGGCCGTGCCGCGCTGACGGTGGGCGAGCTCGCGCGCCTCACAGTCCTCGGTGTCCACGACGTACCCGTCGTTCACGCCCTCGACAACCTCGTTCTCCTGCTGCGCCATGTCCGCCGTACGCCTTCCGTAAGTGCCGGTCACCGATGGCCGTGGTGGCCACCGATGTGCCCGTACAGCCTACGGCCCCGGGTCAGCAGACTTCTTCGAGATCCCGCCACTCCCTGGTATCCGGGCTGTCCGCGACCCAGCCGTCGAGCAGTCCGCGCACCAGACCGGCCGGTGCCGCGATCCCGCACTCGCGCTCGGGGACCCACAGGGAGCCGGAGCCGGCCGTACGGTGCCCGAGCGGTCCGGGATGGCCCGGCTCGCTGTGGTCGTGCGGATCGAGGTGCTGCTCACCGTCGCCCTCGTCGCTCGGCATCTCGCTCTCCGAGCAGGTCCGGCACAGCAGCCGCACCGACGAGGACCAGTCCTCGGCGGCGAATCCGGCGTCCGAGGCCAGCTGCTCCAGCGCGTCGCGGTCCGCCTCGGTGGCCGCCTCCAGCAGCACCACCCAGGTCGGCACCGGGGACGGCGCCCACAGCTCGATCTCGTCGAACACGGGGTAGGAGGGCCCGGCGGCGGTCATCCGCTCGCCGTGCGGGACCCCGTCGTGGAGCACGACCTCGCCCCAGCGCCGCCCCGAGGAGGGCAGCGGGATCGACAGGACCTCCAGCCGGGCCGGGTCCAGCCGGCGGCCCCAGACCACCTCGGCCTCGCCCTCGGGCGAGAGCCGAACGGCGGCGCTGCCGAGCTCCATCCCGACCGGCTCGCTCGCCCCCGCCGCGTCCCCGGGCACCTTCAGCCCGTACGCCTGCCAGGCCCGCCGGGCCAGCGGCCAGTCCTGCAGCGCGGTGGCGGCGATCCCCACGTTCCACCAGTCCGGGGCGCCCGTCTCACGGTCCAGCAGGGCCACGGCACGCAGCCCGGCGGCCCGCGCCTGCTCCCAGTCGTGCCGGAACTTGTGCAGCAGGGCCAGATTGAACCAGGACTCGGACAGCCAGGGCTCCAGGTCCGCCGCTCTGGTCAGCAGCGCGCCCGCGTCCTCGTACCGACCGTCGCCGATCAGCGTGAACGCGCGGTCGGTGGCCTGCCGCCACGAGGCGGAGGGCCGATGCCGTACCTTCCCGAAGATCCTCACGATTCCCGCCTGCCTGGGGGCACCTCCCAGCGGTTGCTGGGGACAACGGTGCAGCCTTGCGGACACTCCTACGGTCCCTCTTACTGGCATCCAACCATGCCCACTCGGACGGCCGCTCATTACCCATGGGTTACCCAGGCGGGACGGGCACCACTCTGCCACGTCCGCCCCTGGCCAGAACCCTTGCCAGGCACTCCACGACCTCCGGCTGGTAATCATGCCCGGTGCCCAGACGGAGCCGCTCCAGGGCGGCCAGTGAGCCAGCCGGGTGACGGCTCCCGCCGACCAAATCGTCGTACGCGTTCACCGTACGCACGATCCGGGCCGCCGTGGGCTGCTCACGGTACGGATCCGCCTGCCGCTCCACCACCACGGCGACCTCGGCCGGCACCCCGGTCTGCCGGGCCACCTCCCCGCCCAGCTCGGCGATCCGGCGGGCTTCACCGTCGGGCAGCCCGGCCGTGGCCCCGTCCGGGACCGGGTCGACGAGGGAGAGCTGCCCGATGTCGTGCATCAGGGCGGCGTACTCCAGCACCGTGAGCTCCCGCTCCGACAGGCCCAGCTCCCGGCCGACGGCGCAGCTCAGGGCGGCCACCCGGCGGGAGTGGCCCGGCCGGGTGCAGCCGGCGATCTCGGTGGCGCGGGCCAGCGAGGTGATGGTCTGGCGGTAGGTGGTGCGGATCGCGGTGATCCGGTGGAAGGACAGCTGGGTCAGCAGCAGCGGCACGCTGAAGACGGTGATGGCCCACAGGCCCGCGACGGCCGCGCCGAGCGCCATCACGACCCCGGTGGCACAGATGGCCGAGCCGACGCCGAGCTGGGAGCGCAGTTCGTCGTGGAGCAGCGGGCCGTACGGCCGCCCGGTCCGGGCCCCGGCGAGGGCGGCGGCGAGCACGGCGTCGCACAGGGCGGTGAGGCCGAGGAGGAAGAGCAGGAAGCCGACGAGGTACGGGCCCTGGCCGACCCACTGCTCCAGTCGGCCCGAGTTGTAGAGCGGCTGGAAACAGGCGGCGGCGAAGGCGACCGTGAGCACCCGGCGGGACAGGTGGTCGAGGGCGGGGCCGCGGCCGCGGGCGATGTGCGGGACGATCCCGGGGAGGACGGCCGCGACGACGACCGCGACGGTCTGGAGCACCCCGTGGTGGGTGGGCTGTCCGGCGTTCTGGCCGAGCAGGGCGTAGGCCAGGGCTCCGGCGGAGCCGAGCGGTGCGGGGTGGCGGCCGAGGGGGTCCTGGCGGTCCCGGCGGGCGACCTCCCCTACGGTGATCAGGGCGGCGAAGGCGAGGGCGGCGCCGGGCTCGGCGAGGCCGGTCCACAGGGTGTGGCCGAGTGCGGCGGCGGTGAGCACCCCGGCGGCCCCCCGCACGGTCCACGCGGCCGGGCCCCTCATCCGCCCGCCCCGGTGCCGTCCGCGTCCAGCCCGGCCCCGCCGGCGGGGCCGGGGGCCGCGGGGACCCTGTCCGGCGGTGGGGCCGCTGCGACCGGACGGGAGCCCTGTTCCGGCATCCCGGCCAGGGCCGAGGGCACCGGCACCGGCCCCGCGGAAGCGGCAGCGGCAGCCGCCGGGATCACCTGGAGGTCCTCGTCCGAGGTCACCACCGGGTGCCAGCCGGTCCGGCCGATCGCGTCGACCAGCGCCCGCACCATCGAGGGGTCGAACTGCACCCCCGCGCACCGTTCCAGCTCCGCCAGGGCGACCGGCACCGGGCGGGCCCGGCTGTACGAGCGGGTCGAGGTCATCGCGTCGAAGGCGTCCGCGACCGCCACGACCCGGGCCAGTACCGGGATCTGCTCACCGGTCAGGCCGTACGGATAACCGGAGCCGTCGACGCGCTCGTGGTGGTGCAGGATCGCGGACCGAGCCTCGCCGAGGAAGCCGATGCCGCGCACCATCTCGTGCCCGTACTCGGGGTGCAGTTCGATGATCCGGCGCTCCTGCGGGGTGAGCGGCCCGTCCTTGCGCAGCAGCCGGGTCGGGACGCCGAGTTTGCCCACGTCGTGCAGGATCCCGGCGATGCGGACCGTCTCCAGCCGGTCCTCCGTCATGCCCAGCTCGCGGGCGATCATCGTGGAGGCCTGACCGACCCGTTCGCTGTGACCCCGTGTGTAGCGGTCCTTGATGTCGACGGCCTGGACGAGGGCGCGGATGGTCGCCTGGTGGGCGGTGCGCTCGCGGTGGTACTGGGCGAAGACCCAGCAGGAGATGTACATCGGCAGCAGGACGAGCAGCGCGGCCGGGGGCCCGTAGGGGCTGCGCCACATGACGGCCATCATCAGGCCGGCGAGGCCGTGGACGCAGTGCGGGGCGAGGGATGAGGTCAGGAGCCCGCGCCAGGCGGTGGCGGCCGGGCGGCGTTCGGCGACGGCCAGGATACCGCCGTCGAGGACGGTGAGCACCAAGCAGAAGGCGATGGCCGCGGCCGTCGCGGGAAGCAGCACGGAGGGGAAGTCGGCCGGTCCTACGAGGGGCCCGGAGCTGAGTGTGGCCGGGCCGCGCAGCAGCCCGTAGGCCTGGCCCGCGACCCAGGCCGCTGTCGCCTGCTGTGCGCCGTGCCACAGACGGCGCACCCGGGCGGGTCGCTGGACGACGGTGCCCGCGAGCCCTCCGGGCAGGGCCACGAGCGCGGCGGCGGCGGGCGGCAGCAGGAAGACGGCGGCGAGGACCACGGGGAAGAAGGGGCCGATGCCCTCCGGCACCCGGCTGCGCAGCGGCGGGCAGGCCTTGAGGAGTTCGCCACCGAGGTAGAGCACGGCGAGCAGGGCCACGGCCGCCCAGGGCGTACCGGAATCCGTGAGGGCGGGGGTGGTGCACGCGACGGCAGCGAGAACGGCGCACAGGATGAATCCGCGCGCCCCCGGCGGAAGTGCCCGCATGGCGCTCTCCTCCCCTGTGCCGTGCACACCGGCTGCTGAATCGAGCCAGCACCGAATGGGGAGAATAGGTGGGGCCCGGAGCGAGGTGGGCCACATTTCGGCATTGGGCCATGCGGACGCCCCCGGATTAGCACATTCGGGTGAATGAACTGCTCTTCCGGGGGCGGGTGTTCCGTCGTCTAGCCGGTCACCGGCGCGGGTCAGCCGGGAGCGGGATTGTCGGCGGTGACGTCATGGTCGGGAACCGCCTGACCGGACCTGATCAGTTCGATCCGGCCCATCACCTTCGACCGCAGGTCGGTCGGCACGTCGTCCGACCCGCAGCAGCGCTTGACCAGCTTCTTCACGGCCTGTTCGAGGCCGTACTTCTCCAGGCAGGGATTGCACTCGCCGAAATGCGTCTCGAACTTCGTGCAGTCACTGTCCGGCATCTCCTGATCGAGGAACTCGTACAGGTGATCCAGGACCTCAGAGCACTCTGTCTCGTGCGGCTCTCCGCAACTCATGAGTCCGAGCCTTTCCGGTCGTTCGACTCTCCCGCGCCCGCGGGAACCAGCCCGCGCTCACGGGCATAGTCCTCCAGCATTCCGCGGAGTTGACGGCGGCCACGGTGCAGTCGCGACATGACCGTACCGATGGGTGTACCCATGATGTCCGCGATCTCCTTGTACGCAAAGCCCTCTACGTCGGCAAGGTAGACCGCGATGCGGAACTCCTCCGGAATGGCCTGCAGGGCTTCCTTCACGTCAGAATCCGGCAGGTGGTCGAGCGCCTGCGACTCGGCGGAGCGCAGTCCGGTCGACATGTGCGACTCGGCGCGCGCCAGCTGCCAGTCCTCGATCTCCTCCGCTGCGCTGCGCTGGGGCTCGCGCTGCTTCTTGCGGTAGGAGTTGATGAAGGTGTTCGTCAGGATGCGGTAGAGCCACGCCTTCAGGTTGGTGCCCTCGCGGAACTGGTGGAAGGACGCGTACGCCTTCGCGTACGTCTCCTGGACCAGGTCCTCGGCGTCGGCCGGATTGCGCGTCATGCGCAGCGCGGCCGAGTACATCTGGTCGAGGTAGCCGAGGGCGTCCCGTTCGAAGCGCGCATTGCGCTCCAGGGTCGTCTCCTCCGCGTGGCCTTCGTCGGTCCCAGCGACAGGACCCACCTCCTCCGACAGCGTGGCGGCTCCGAAAGCGGATCCGCTCGAATCGGAGAATAGTCGACCTTCCCGGCCCTCCGCCGCCCGAAGCGAGCCGCGCTTGGGTGCCGGCAGCACCGTCCAGTCCAGGTCAGCGGCCTGCCGACGGTTCTGGCTGATGACCTGGGTCATGCGCTCCCTCTCCTCCGACGAGTTCCCCTACGTTCCGACATCCGAGACAACAGAAGGGGCGGGCGGCGCATTCCCGGGCGCCGGAAGGCTTTTCGGCTTTTCGGCTTTCCGGCTTTCCCCGGGACGCGGCCGGCGGGCGGCCTCAGACGGAGAGCCGCGCGAGCCACTCCCCCACCGCTTCGGTGATCGTCAGGAGCGCTTCCTCCTGGGTGGTGTCCGCCTTCTTCGGCACCGCGAAGCCGTGATCGGCGTACGCCACCTCCACGAGCTCGTACGGGTCCTGCGCGCTCGGTGGCGGGAACTCCTCGGGCCGCCCGAAGGGGTCCCGGCCGCCCTGGACCACGAGGGCGGGCCGGCCGGCCCCGGTGAGCTCGTCGGCGCGGGACTTCTCCGGCCGGCCCGGCGGGTGCAGCGGGAAGGCCAGTGCCAGTACCCCGGCTGCTCCCAGCTCGGCGGCGGTCCGGCAGGCCACCCGGGCCCCGGCGCTGCGCCCGCCCGCGACGACCGGCAGCCTGGGCTCCGTGAGCGCCGGCCACAGCCCGCGCCAGCCCTCGTCCAGCACCTTGGGCGCGGCGGCGACCTTCTTCCCGGCGACCCGCCAGGGTTGTTCGACCAGGGCCACCGTGATTCCGCGGGCGGGCAGGGCGGCGGCCAGTGCCCGGAGGTCCCGGGCCTCGATGCCGCCGCCGGCGCCGTGGCTCACGGCGAGCACGAGCCTCGGCTCCGGCGCCGGGTGCCAGGTGATGCGGGCCTCGCCCGCCGTGGTGTCGACGCTCTCGGTACGCGTGGTCATGCGTCCCATCCTGCCCGGGTCAGAAGAGGGTGCCCTCCTCCGGCGCGGCCAGCTCCGTCAGCAGCTCCGGGCCGTTGTTGCGCACGTTGCTCACGGCGGTCGAGACCGGGTAGGCCCGCATCAGCCCGCCGGGCGGCGGGGCGAGCAGCTCCCTCAGCGAGCCCTCGGTGTCGGTGTTCGCCGGGTCCAGCCAGGCGTCCCAGCGGTCCGGGGTCAGCATCAGCGGCATCCGCGGGTGGATGTCGGCGAGCGAGCGCGGTCCCTCGGCGGGGGCCGCGCCCAGGGGGCCGGCCTCGGCCTCGGTGGTGATCACCGAGCAGGTGACCCACCAGGAGAGCGGGTGGTCGTCGGGCAGGGTCCGGTCGCGCCAGAACTCGTATATGCCGGCCATGGCGAAGACGGAGCCGTCGGAGGGGAGCACGAAGTAGGGCTGTTTGCGGGCCCGCTTCTTCTTGCCCTCCACCTCCAGCTGCCGCTCGTCGTGGGCGGTGACCCACTCGTAGTAGCCGTCGGCGGGGACGATGCAGCGGCGCTGCGCGAAGGGCCGGCGGAAGGAGGGCTTCTCGTGCAGGGTCTCGGACCGGGCGTTGATCATCCGCGCGGCGCCGTCGGGGTTCTGGGCCCAGGAGGGGACCAGCCCCCACTTCAGGACGCGCAGCTGGCGAACCGGACGGGAGTGCGGGGCGTCTTTGAGGGGACGGTCGAGGACCACGTGGACCTCTTTCGTCGGCGCCACGTTGAAGTCGGGGGCCAGGGCCTCCTCCGGCTCCCACCTCTCGATGCCGAAGGCCTCCACGAGGTCCTCGGGCCTACGACTCGCCGCATACCGTCCGCACATGGCTGTCACACTGCCATGTCGCCCGCACCTCACCGCAAGGAGTCCGCCACCTTATGGACAGCAGCACGACCGCCGGTCTGTGGGACCGGCTCACGGGCATACAGGCCTCGCCCGACCTGTGGCTGGTGATCGTGACGGGGCTCGTCGCGGCGGCCGCGGTGGGGCCCCGCCCGCTGTGGCGGCTCTCGCGCAACGCCGTCACCATCGCGCACGAGGGCGGGCACGGGCTGTTGGCGCTGCTGACCGGGCGGCGGCTGAGCGGGATACGGCTGCACTCGGACACCAGCGGGGTCACCGTCAGCCGGGGCAAGCCGACCGGGCTGGGGATGATCCTGACCGCCGCGGGCGGGTACACGGCGCCCTCGCTGCTCGGGCTGGGCGGGGCGGCGTTGCTGTCCGCGCACCGGATCACGCTGCTGCTGTGGGTGGCCACCGCCCTGCTGGTGGCGATGCTGGTGATGATCCGGAACGCGTACGGGGCACTGACGGTGGTACTGACCGGCGGAACCTTCCTGCTGGTGTCCTGGCTGGCCCCGGCCGGGGTCCAGGCCGGTTTCGCCTACTTGGTCGTTTGGTTCCTGCTGTTCGGCGGGGTCCGGCCGGTCTTCGAGCTGGGGGCCAAGCGCCGGGGCGGCGGGGCCCCCGATTCCGACGCCGACCAGCTCGGCCGGCTCACGCACCTGCACCCGGTGGTGTGGTTGCTCTTCTTCCACGTCGTCGCGCTGTGCTCGCTGATCGGCGGGGCCCGTTGGCTGCTCGCCCTGTGACCGCTCCCTGAGACGGGGCCGGGATCAAGATCTGGGGTCGGGGGAAGCCACTAAAGTGGTGGCCATGACCGAGACCCCCGCGCTCCCCGCCCTCTGGCCCGCTCCGCTCGCCGACGGGACCGTCCACGCCACCGTCACGGTGCCGGGCTCCAAATCGGTCACCAACCGGGCCCTCGTGCTCGCCGCGCTCGCCGCCGAGCCCGGCTGGGTGCGCCGTCCGCTGCGCTCGCGCGACTCGCAGCTGATGTCCGACGCGCTGCGTGCGCTGGGCGTCGGCATTGAGGAAACCGTCTCGTCCAGCTCCGCCAGTGACGGTGCGGGCGGCGAGGCCTGGCGGATCATCCCGGCGGCCCTGCACGGCCCGACGACCGTGGACGTCGGCAACGCGGGCACGGTCATGCGCTTCCTGCCGCCCGTCGCCACCCTCGCCGACGGCGACATCCGCTTCGACGGCGACCCGCGCTCCTACGAGCGCCCGCTCGGCCAGGTCATCACCGCCCTGCGCGCGCTCGGCGCCCGGATCGACGACGACGGCCGGGGCGCGCTGCCCATGACCGTCCAGGGCGGCGGGGCCCTGGAGGGCGGCACCGTCGAGATCGACGCCAGTAACTCCTCGCAGTTCGTCTCCGCCCTGCTGCTGTCCGCCCCGCGGTTCAACCAGGGTGTCGAGGTCCGGCACGTGGGCGGCAAGCTGCCGTCGATGCCGCACATCCGGATGACCGTGGAGATGCTGCGCGCGGCGGGCGCCCAGGTCGACACCCCCGAGGCGGGCGGCGAGAAGGACGTCTGGCGGGTGGCCCCCGGGGCGCTGTTGGGCCGCGACATGGTCGTGGAACCTGACCTCTCCAACGCGCAGCCCTTCCTGGCCGCGGCCCTGATCACCGGCGGTACGGTGACCATCCCCGACTGGCCGCGCCGCACCACCCAGCCGGGCGACGCGCTGCGCCGGATCTTCACCGAGATGGGCGGCTCCTGCGAGCTGACCGACGCGGGCCTGGTGTTCACCGGCACCGGCAAGATCCACGGCATCGACGTGGACCTGAGCGAGGTCGGCGAGCTCACCCCGGGCATCGCGGCCGTGGCCGCCCTGGCCGACTCCGATTCGGTGCTGCGCGGCGTCGCGCACCTGCGGCTGCACGAGACGGACCGGCTGGCCGCGCTGACCAATGAGATCAACGCGCTCGGCGGCGATGTCACCGAGACCGCGGACGGCCTGTGCATCCGGCCGCGCCGGATGCACGGCGGCACCTTCCACACGTACGACGACCACCGGATGGCCACCGCGGGTGCGGTGATCGGCCTGGCGGTCGAAGGCGTGCAGATCGAGAACGTGGCGACGACCGCGAAGACCCTGCCGGACTTCCCGAAGATGTGGACGGACATGCTCGCCGGGGACGCCGGTGGCTCCGGGGCACCCGGAGCGGGTGCGGGAGCGTAGGGCCCGTCATGCGCAGGTACGGCAAGCACACCGACGAGGACGACATCCGCCAGCGCCCGAACCCCAAGGGCAACCGGCCGCGGACGAGCATCCGGCCCAAGCACGAGGACGCGGCCGAGGGCTTCGTCCTCACGGTGGACCGCGGCCGGCTGACTTGTCTGGTCGAGGGCCGCTCGGTACACGCGATGAAGGCCCGCGAGCTGGGCCGCAAGGCGGCGGTGGTCGGCGACCGGGTCTGGATCGTCGGTGACCTGTCCGGCAAGAAGGACACGCTGGCCCGCATCGTGCGGATCGAGGAGCGCAAGTCCGTCCTGCGGCGCACCGCCGACGACGACGACCCGTACGAGCGGGTGGTCGTCGCCAACGCGGACCAGCTGGCCATCGTCACGGCCCTGGCCGACCCGGAGCCGCGGCCCCGGATGATCGACCGCTGCCTGGTGGCGGCGTACGACGCCGGGCTGGAACCGCTGCTGGTGCTCACCAAGTCCGACCTGACCTCCGCGGACAAGATCCTGGAGATCTACGCGACGCTCGGCGTGAACTACGTGGTGACCAACCGGGAGGAGCTGGCCACGGGTGACGCGGCGGACCGGGTGCGCGAGCGGCTCGACGGCCGCATCACGGCCTTCGTCGGACACTCGGGCGTCGGCAAGACCACCCTGGTGAACTCGCTGGTCGCCGAGGGCCGCCAGCGAGCCACCGGGCACGTCAACGCGGTGACCGGCCGCGGTCGGCACACCACCACCTCGGCGCTCGCGCTGCCGCTGCCGAGCGGCGACGGCTGGGTCATCGACACCCCGGGCGTGCGCTCCTTCGGCCTGCACCACGTGGACCCGTCCCGGGTGATCCTGGCCTTCCCGGACCTGGTGCCGGGCACCGAGGAGTGCCCGCGCGCGTGCAGCCACGACGAGCCGGACTGCGCGCTCGACAAGTGGGTGGAGGACGGCCACGCGGACCCGGCGCGGCTGTATTCGCTGCGCCGGCTGCTGGAGACGCGCGAGCGGCGCGAGGGCGACTGACCGTCCGGCGAAGGTCCGGCCGCGTTTGTCGAGGGCCGTGTCTGGATAAATGCATAATCGCACCAAGTGACGCGATGTCACGTGACGCGGGGAGGCATTCGACATGGCGTGGCTGCTGGTCGTGGTCGCGGGACTCCTGGAAACCGGATTTGCGGTCTGCCTCAAGCTCTCCCACGGATTCACCCGGCTGTGGCCGACCATCGCCTTCGCCTGCTTCGCCCTCGGCAGCTTCGGGCTGCTGACCCTGGCGCTCAAGAAGCTGGACGTGGGACCGGCGTACGCGGTGTGGACGGGCATCGGCGCCGCCGGTACGGCGATCTACGGCATGGTCTTCCTCGGCGACCTGGTCTCCACCCTCAAACTCGTCTCGATCTCGCTGGTCATCCTGGGCGTCATCGGGCTCCAGTTGTCCGGGTCGGCGCACTGAGCAGCCTGCGCAGCTCGCCCGACCCCGACTCCTCCCCCGGGGCGATCACGTAGGAGAGGGCGAGGCGCACGGCGAGTTCGCAGCGCTGCGGGCCCTCCCCCGGCGTCAGCGCGGCGGCCGCCCGGTCCCGGACGGCCCGGGCCAGCTCGCCGGGCCCGGGTGCCCGGCCGCCCGCCGCGGGCAGGCCCGCGTCCCAGGCACCGGTGAGCAGGGCCCGTACGAGGGGCTGCGCGCGGGCCGCCCGTACGGTCCACTCCGCGACGGCGGCGAGCCGCTCGGCGGCCTGGGCCGGAACGGACAGGGCCCGGTCGACCCCGTCGAGGTAGCGGTCGGCCTCGCGGCGGACCAGGGCGCGACCCAGGCCCGCCTTGCCGCCGAACTCGTTGTAGAGGGTCTGCCGGGACACTCCCGCCGCGGCGGCCACGTCGACCATGCGCACGTCCGGCCAGGGGCGCGCCGAGAGCGCCGCTCCCGCCGCCTCCAGCAAGGACTCCCGGGCTGCCGGCATCCGCGCCTCCCCGTTCGGTTCCCTCCGGTCAGAGTTGACGGGCCGCCAGATCCTGTCAAGGGCGCGTCGGGGCCGTACCGTGGACAGCGTTGGTCGGGCTCCGGGAGTCTCGATACTGTTCGGGCATGCCCGAGTATGACGATGACCTGCGCCTTGCCCTCGAACTCGCCGACGCGGCGGACGCCGCCACGATGGAGCGCTTCCGCGCCCTCGACCTGCAGGTCGAGACGAAGCCGGACATGACCCCGGTGAGCGAGGCGGACAAGGCCGCCGAGGAGATCATCCGGGCCGGAATCACGGCCGCGCGGCCGGACGACGCCGTCCTCGGCGAGGAGTACGGGCTCGAGGGCAGCGGTCCGCGCCGCTGGGTGGTGGACCCGATCGACGGCACGAAGAACTACGTGCGCGGGGTCCCCGTCTGGGCGACCCTGATCTCCCTGATGGCCCAGGACCCCGACGGCGAGTTCCGCCCGGTGGTCGGCGTGGTGTCCGCACCGGCGCTGGGCCGCCGCTGGTGGGCGACCAGGGGCGGGGGCGCGTACGCGGGCGGCGCCCTCGGCGAGACCGGCGCCATCGGCGTGTCGAAGGTGGGCGGGCTGGGCGACGCCTCGTTCGCGTACTCCTCCCTGAGCGGCTGGGAGGAGCAGGGCCGGCTGGCCGGGTTCCTGGACCTGACCCGGGCGTGCTGGCGGACCCGCGGCTACGGGGACTTCTGGCCGTACATGATGGTCGCGGAGGGCTCGCTGGACCTGTGCGCCGAACCCGAACTCAACCTCTGGGACATGGCGGCCATCGCGGTCGTGGTCCAGGAGGCGGGCGGCCGCTTCACCAGCCTGGACGGCGTGGACGGGGTGCACGGCGGGAACGCAGCCGCCTCGAACGGACTGCTCCACGAGGAGATGCTGGACCTGCTGCGTCCGCGCGCCTGAGCCCGCCGCGCGCTGTTCGCGCTCCGTCCCGCGCCTTCTTGTCGGCCCTGCGGGTCCGTGGGAATCTGATACTCCCCACGCTTGTGCGCTTGTGAACCGTTTCTCTTGAGGCGGCTCCGCAGTCGCACCCACCCAGGCGGGGGACTCACCCCAGGAGGTGGCTCTCTTCATGCTCGTCCGTGACGCCATGAGCACCGTGATCCTCACCCTCGGACCCGCACACACCCTCCGACAGGCAGCCTGCCTGATGTCCGGCCGGCGCGTCGGCGCGGCCGTCGTCCTCGACCCCGACCACAGCGGAATCGGCATCCTGACCGAGCGCGACATCCTCAACTCGATCGGCGCGGGGCACGACCCGGACCGGGAGTCCGTGGGAGCGCACACCACCAACAACGTCGTGTTCTGCACCCCGGAGGCCACCGTGCAGGAAGCCGCCGAGGCCATGACCCACGGCGGTTTCCGGCACCTGATCGTGCTGGAGCACGGCGGACCCGTCGGCATCGTGTCCGTGCGCGACGTCATCCGTTGCTGGGTCCCGGCGCGACGCACGGTCGCCGCGTGAAACGACGCCGGGCCGCAGCCCTCCGAGGAGGGCTGCGGCCCGGCGTACTGCTACGGCAAGCGCTCCGTGTCAGCCGCGGAGGGCCTGGACCGCGGCTTCGAGCCGCTTGCCGAAGTCACCGTCCGCCTGACGGAAGTTGTTGATCGCGCGCTCGACGATGTCGTCGCGGGAGACCTTGGCGATGAAGCCGGACAGGTTCTCGATCAGACGGGACTTCTCGTCCTCCGAGTACAGGCGGTAGAGGTTGCCCGCCTGGACGAAGTCGTTGTCCTCGCCGTGGACGGCGGCGGCGTGGTTGCCCGTGCCACCGGTCACGTCGATGGGCTGCCACAGCGGGCGGTCCGTCTGGTGCGGGCCGCCGAAGCTGTTCGGCTCGTAGTTCTTCGCGCCCTTGTGGCGGCCGTCGTACAGGTAGCCGTCGCGGGAGTTGGTGCGCGCCTCGGTGGCGTGCGGGCGGTTCACCGGCAGGTGGTCGGCGTTGATGCCGACGCGGTAGCGGTGGGCGTCGCCGTAGCCGAAGAGGCGGCCCTGGAGCATCTTGTCCGGGGACGGGCCGATGCCGGGGACGAAGTGCGCCGGGCTGAAGATGGACTGCTCGACCTCGGCGAAGACGTTCTCCGGGTTGCGGTTGAGCTCCAGCTTGCCGATCTCGATCGGCGGGTAGTCCTCGTGCGGCCACACCTTGGTGAGGTCGAACGGGTTGAAGCGGTACTGGGCCGCCTCGGCCGCGGGCATGATCTGGACCTGCACGGTCCAGGTCGGGAAGTCGCCGCGCTCGATGGACTCGCGCAGGTCGCGCTGGTGCGAGTCGGGGTCCTCGCCGGCGAGCTGGTTGGCCTCGGCCTGGGTGAGGTTCTTGATGCCCTGGTCGGTCTTGAAGTGGTACTTGACCCAGAAGACCTCGCCGGCCTCGTTGTTCCACTGGAACGTGTGCGAGCCGTAGCCGTTCATGTGGCGGTAGGACGCCGGGATGCCCCGGTCACCGAACAGCCAGGTCACCTGGTGGGTCGACTCGGGCGACAGACCCCAGAAGTCCCAGACGTTGTCCGCCTCCTGCGAGCCCGTGTACGGGTCGCGCTTCTGGGTGTGGATGAAGTCGGGGAACTTGATGGCGTCCTTGATGAAGAACACCGGGGTGTTGTTGCCGACGAGGTCGTAGTTGCCCTCTTCGGTGTAGAACTTCAGCGCCCAGCCGCGGGGGTCGCGGACCGCGTCGGCGCTGCCGAGGTTGCCGGCGACGGTGGAGAAGCGCAGGAAGGTCTCGGTCTCCTTGCCGACCTCGGACAGGAACTTGGCCCGGGTCCACTGCGAGACGTCGCGGGTCAGCGTGAAGGTGCCGTACGCACCGGCGCCGCGGGCGTGCACCACGCGCTCCGGGATGCGCTCGCGGTTGAAGTGCGCGAGCTTCTCGAGCAGCAGCTGGTCCTGGACCAGAACGGGGCCGCCGACGCCGGCGGTCTCGCTGTTCTGGTTGTCGGCAACCGGCGCTCCGGCCTCCGTGGTGAGCGGTCCCTGCGTCACGTGCGCCTCCTGCGTCGTCCCTGCATGTCCTGTCCTTGGCGTTCGCCGTAACCGATCCTACGATGGACTTTGTCTAAGTCAAGTAAGCATCCAAGTCCGCACCGGTTCGGGAGTTACACCGAATCCCCTCACTGTTAGGCTGATGTCTATGAGTGACCTGCTGGATCGACTTCGCGGACGCGGCTGGCGCATGACGGCGCAGCGGCGCGTCGTGGCCGAGGTGCTCGACGGTGACCACGTGCACTTGACGGCCGACGAGGTGCACGCGCTCGCGGTGGCCAAGCTGCCCGAGATCTCCCGTGCGACCGTCTACAACACCCTGGGCGAACTCGTCACGCTCGGCGAGGTGCTGGAGGTCTCCACGGACCGCCGCGCCAAGCGGTACGACCCGAACGCCCACCGGCCCCACCAGCACCTGGTCTGCGCCCAGTGCGGTGCGATCCGCGACGTCCACCCGGCGGGCAACCCGCTGGCCGACCTGCCGGACGCCGAACGCTTCGGCTTCATCGTGTCGGCGGTCGAGGTGACCTACCGCGGCGTCTGTCCGAACTGCGCGGCCGCCTGAGCGCACGCATGCGAAAGGGCTCGGACCCCCCGGGGGTCCGAGCCCTTCGCGTTCGCCTACTTGCAGGCGGAAACGGGCCGGGAACGACTCGAGGCCCGGATCCATGGGATCCGGGCCTCGGGCCTTTAGTAGCGGGGACAGGATTTGAACCTGCGACCTCTGGGTTATGAGCCCAGCGAGCTACCGAGCTGCTCCACCCCGCGTCGGTGAACCCAACGTTACGTGAAGGCCTGCGACAGATGCAAATCGGTTAACCGGCCAGCCCCCGGTGCAGGAGCCCGGTCAGCGTCTCCACCACCTCGTCGTCATCGAGTCCGGCCCCGCCGGTCATGGCGGCGTACCCCAGCATCGAGATCATCGCCCCCATCGCCGCGGCGATCAGTTCGGGGTCCCCGGGCAGCTCACGACCTTGTTCGCGCATGTACGCGAGGTGCTCGCGCAGCGGCGCGGTGTCCCCGAGGAGACGCCCCCAGACCTGCCCCGAGCCGGGCGGTTCGACCATGGACTTCTGGAAGAGGGCGACCACGACGGGCAGATGATCCCGGAAGACGCTCCAGGTGGCCGCTACATGCGTCCGCAGCTGCGCCCGGTCGGCGAGGTCGTGCTCGCGGGGGTGGTCATGGGCGCCGACCTCCGCGTCCACCTGGGCCCCCATGTCCGCGAGCAGCGCGTCCAGCAGCTCGTCCTTGCCCGCGAAGTGCTCGTAGAAGGACCCGGTGGACCGGCCGGCGGCCTTGGTGATGTCGGTGATCTTCGTCTGCGCGTAGCCGCGCTCCAGGAAGAGCGCCCGCGCCGCCTCCTTGAGCGCCGCCTCCGTGCCGGCCGCCCGCTCCTTGCGCACTCCCACCGCGATCCCCGCTCCCGCTTGACGCCGTCTTCTCAGCCTCATCATACTGAACCGAGTTTCACCGAATCATAGTTCAGTGAATATGGATTCAGCGAAAGGGGTCGGGCATGCGTGTGTCAGTCATCGGGGGCGGAGTCGCCGGGTCGGCGGGCGCGATCGCCCTGCGCCGGGGTTCCGGGCGTGGACCGGGCCCTGGCCGAGTACACCCGGCTGCGCCGCCCGCGGGTGTCCCGGATGACCCGGTCCGCGGCGACGAACCGCGACTCGAAGACCCCGGGCACGGTGCAGCGCCGGGTCAACGACCTGCTGATGCCGCTCGCCTTCCGGCACGTCTACGCCCGCTCCACCTCCTGGCTCTACCGCTAGGGGGTGGTGCGGGCGCCCCGCCGGGGCTCAGGCCGAGAGTTCCTCCGCCAGGGCCTCGCGGAGCCGGGCCGCGCGCTGCGAGACCTCGGCCGGGCCCAGTTCCATGGCGCGCACGCACCACTTCTGACCCTCCGCGAGGTCCCCGTGGCGGGCCGCCAGCAGCCCGAGGCGCAGGGCGGCGCGACCGTGGCCCGCCACCGCCGCGCGGGTCCACCACAGGGCGGCCTCCGGCTCGTTGCCCTCGCGTGCCAGCAGCAGCCCGAGGTTGAAGGCGCCGTTGCGGGAGCCGGCCTCGGCCGCCTCCCGGTACCAGCGCGCGGCGACGGTCAGGTCGCCGCGGGCGGCGGCCAGCATGCCGACCCGCACCTGGGCCCGGCGGTGCCCCAGCTCGGCGGCCCGCTCGTACCACTCCTCGCTCTCGGTGCGGGGGGCGCTGCCCACGGACTCGCCGAGGGCCACCGGCTCCGGCGGCGGGGCCAGCGACTCCAGCAGCGCGGCCAGGCGGAACGCCGCCTCCGCGCTGCCGCCGCCCGCCGCGCAGCGCAGGTGCCGCTCGGCCGCCCGGTCCTCACCGTCCCGCACCAGCGCGATGCCGACCTGGAGCGCCGCGTCGGTGTGACCGGCCGAAGCGGCCCGCTCGTACCACTTCAGCGCCGTCCGGTCCTCGTCGCGGCTGGCGAACAGGATCCCGAGGTTGAACGCGGCGTCGACGCTGCCCGCCTCGGCGGCCTTCGAGAACCACGGCTCGGCACCCGCCGCGTCCCCGACCTGGAGCAACATGATCGCCAGTGCGTTGGCCGCCTCGCGGTGCCCGGCGTAGGCGGCCCGCCGGTACCACTGCTCGGCCTGCGCGGTCCGGTCCTGTGCGACGCACAGCAGAGCAAGGTTGTACGCCCCGTTTTGATCGCCCGCGTCCATGGCGGTCCGGTACCAGCGCTCCGCGGTCTGGGTCTCGCCGCGTGCGGCGTGCAGCGCGCCCAGTGCGTTGGCGGCGTTGCCGTCGCCGTCCTGCGCCGCCCGGTGCCACCACACGGCGGCGCTCTCCTCGTCGCCGGCGTCGCGCAGCAGGAAGCCGAGCGCACACGCCGCCCTGGCCTCCCCCTGCTTGGCGGAGGTCAGGTACCAGCGCCCGGCCTCCTTGAGCTCGCCGCGCGCCTCCAGCAGGGCGCCCAGGTGCAGGGCGGCGCGCCGGTGCCCGCGCGCGGCCGCCTGCCGGTACCACTGCTCGGCCTCGGTGGGGTCACCCTTGCGCAGGTGCCTCGCCAGCCGGTACGCGGCTTCGCGATGCCCCTGTTCGGCGGCGGCGCGGAACCACCGCTCGACGCCCTTGTCCCCGCGGTGCTCCAGCAGGTCGGCCAGCCCGTACGCGCCCAGCGCGTGGCCGGACTCGGCGGCCTGCCGCATCCAGTACTCGGCGGCGGGCTCGTCCCCGCGCTCACGGAAGTAGCGGCCGAGGGCGTGCGCGGCGGGGGCCGATCCGGCGACGGCGGCGACCCGCCACCAGCCGGCCGCGTCCTCCGGGTATCCCCGCTGGTGGAGCAGCACGCCGAGGTTGTTCGCGGCGGCGCGGTCCCCTTCGCCGGTGGCTCCCCTCAGGTACGGTTCGGCGCCGTCGAGGTCGCCGCGGCGCAGCAGCAGCGCGCCGAGCACGCTCATGGCTCCGGGGTCGCCCTTGTCCGCGGCCACCCGGTGCCGGGCCTCTAGCTCGGCGTCGCTCGCCGCGTCGGTCTCGGCGAACATCTCCTCCGTGCTGTGCTTGTCCAAGAAGTCCGCATCGGTCAGTGCGGTCTGTGCGTCGACGACCGGAGCCGCCCCCTCGGCCTCTGTGTCCGTCCCGGACTCCGCCCTCACAAACCGCCCTGTCTCCAGCAGAGTTGACCTGTCCCCCATGAATCCCATCGTCGCATCACCTGCTACCCGCGTACACCTGCTATGTCGCAGCCAGTGAGGTCACTACAGCGTTTTGTCGACATGCCCACAGTGAGGCAAGTCAAACACGCTCCACCCACAAGTCACCCTCCCCGGCTACCGCGTGTCCGTCCCGGACATGACGAAGGCCCGGATCCCATGGATCCGGGCCTTCGTCTTCAGTAGCGGGGACAGGATTTGAACCTGCGACCTCTGGGTTATGAGCCCAGCGAGCTACCGAGCTGCTCCACCCCGCGTCGGTGAAACCACAGTATCACGACGCGGGGTGGAACCATTACCGATTGATCATTGGCCGGACGGGGCGGGCGCCGTCAGCTTCGCCTCGGCCTCGATGGCCCGCTTCAGTGCCGCCTTGATCTCCTCCTGGGCCTTGCCGAAGGCCGCCCAGTCGCCGGCCTGCCGGGCCTTCTCGGCGTCCTCGATGGCCTTCTGCGCATCGCCGAGGGCCGCCTTGACCGTCGGGTCCTGGATGGTCGGCGGCGTGACGGTGCCCTCACCCGGCGGCTGCTCCGGGGGCACCGGAACGGTCGGCGCCTCGGCCCCGAAGACCACGTTCAGCGCCTTCTCCAGGGTGTCCTCGAAGGCGGTCTGGTTGCCGTAGGTCACCAGCACCTTGCGCAGCAGCGGGTACTTGAGGGTGGAGCTGCGGACGTAGACCGGCTCGACGTAGAGCATTCCGCCGTCGAGCGGCACCGCGAGCAGGTTGCCGTACTCGATCTCCGAGTCACCACCGCGCAGCAGGCGGATGGATTCGGCGATCTTCGGCTCCGATTGGAACTTGCTCTGCACCTGGCTCGGGCCGTCCGGCGGCTTGCTGGTCGGCATCTTCAGAATGCGGATGCTGCCGTAGTCCGGGGTGCCCGGATCGGCGTTGACCGCCATGAAGGCGCTCAGGTTGGGCCGCTCGTTCGGCGTGAACGTCGTGGTGAGCGAGAAGACCTGGCCCTTCTCCTTCTGGCCCGGCATCTTCATCGACAGGTAGTACGGCGGAACGGCCGTACCGGCCTTGGTCGTCGGGTCGTCCGGAACCGCCCACGCCTCGCTGCCGCTGAGGAAGGTCTGCGGGTCGGTGACGTGGTAGCGGGTCAGCAGCTCGCGCTGGACCTTGAAGAGGTCCTGCGGGTACCGCAGGTGGTCCATGAGCGGCTTGCTGATCTCGGCCTTGGGCTTCACCGTGCCCGGGAACGCCTTCATCCAGGTCTTCAGGACCGGGTCCGCGGTGTCCCACTGGTACAGGTCGACCGAGCCGTCGTAGGCGTCGACGGTGGCCTTCACCGAATTGCGGATGTAGTTGACCTGGTTCTCCTGCGCGACCACCGCGCGCTGGCTGTTGGTCAGCGAGTCCGCGGTGCTCTGGCCGAGCGTGGTGCGCGAGGCGTACGGGTACCCGTTGGTGGTCGTGTACGCGTCGACGATCCACTTGATCCGGCCGTTGATCACGGCCGGATACGGCGCGCCGTCGATGGTCAGCCACGGGGCGACCGCCTCGACGCGCTGCTTGGGCGTGCGGTTGTAGAGGATCCGCGAGCCGTCGCCGATGGCGCCCGAGTAGAGGATCTGCGGCTCGTTGAAGGTGAGCGCGTACGCGGCCCGGTTGACCGGGTTGTCGAGGTTGACGCCGGAGTCGCCCTTGTAGCTCGTCTCCTTCTCGCCCTTGTCGTCGGAGTAGTCGAGCTCCTTCTGCGGGCCGCCGACGATCGAGTACTGCTTCGTCTGCTCGCCGTAGTAGATGCGCTGCTCGAAGTCCGTGCCGAACACACCCTTGGAGGGCAGGTCGGCCTGCGTGAAGTCGGGGGCGCCCTCCTTCACGGTGGTGCCCTTGGCCGCGACCACGCCGTAACCGTGCGTGTACTTGAAGTGGTCGTTGATCCAGTTGTTCTTCGGGATGCCACCGATGTTCAGCTCGCGCAGCCCGATGACGGTGTCCTGGCCGCTGTACCGGTCCACGGCGAGCGTGGACGGGAAGGCGTAGTAGCCCTTGACCTGCTGGAGCTGCTGGAACGCCGGCGAGACGATGTTCGGGTCGAGGATGCGGATGCTGGCCGTGGTGTCGGCCTGCGGCCGCAGCTTGCCCCGGTCTTCCGTCTGCGGAACGCCCGGGTAGTCCGTGACCTCCGAGCCGGCGATGCCGTAGGCGTCGCGCGTGGCCTTGATGTTCTTCTGGACGTACGGGGATTCCTTGGCCTGCTCGTTCGGCTGGACCTGGAACTTCTGCACGATCGCCGGGTAGAGTCCGCCGATCAGGATCGCCGAGAGCACCATCAGGCCGAAGCCGATGACCGGCAGCTGCCAGGTGCGGCGCCACAGCGTCGCGAAGAACAACACGGCGCAGATCGCGGCGATGGCGACGAGGATCGTCTTCGCCGGCAGGTAGGCGTTCGCGTCGACGTAGCGCAGGCCCGTCCAGTTGTCGGCGGCCTTGAAGTCGCTGGACTTCACGGCGAGCCCGTACCGGTCGAGCCAGTAGGCGACCGCCTTGAGCGTGACGAAGAGGCCGAGCAGCACCGACAGGTGCCCGGTGGCGGCGGCGGTGGCCCGCGCACCCGGGCTCGTCACGCGCAGTCCGCCGTACAAGTAGTGCACGACGGACGCGGCGATCACCGACAGCACGACGGCGGCGAAGCCGAAGCCGAGCAGGAAGCGGTACCAGGGCAGGTCGAAGGTGTAGAAGGACACGTCCATGTGGAACTGCGGGTCCTTCGAACCGAAGGGCACCCCGTTCACGTACATGAGCCAGGTCTTCCACTGGCCGGCCGCCGAGGCGCCCGCGATCAGGCCGACGAGCACCGCGATGCCCAGCAGCAGCCACTTCTTGTACGGGGCGATGCTCATCCGGTAGCGGTCGAGGCTCTGCTGCTCCATCGACATCGCGCTGAGCGGCGGCCGCAGCCGGTGGGCCAGCCAGATGTTCAGCCCGACCGCACCGGCCATCAGCAGACCGAAGACGGCGAAGAGGCCGATCTTGGTCCACAGGGTGGTGGTGAAGACGGTGGAGTACTTCACGGAGCGGAACCAGAGCCAGTCAGTCCAGAAGCCCGCGAACATGATGAAGAGCATGGCCAGGACGGCCAGCACGCCCAAGGTCATGAGGAGAGTTCTCGCCCGCCGGGAGGGGCGGCCGACTCTCATCCGTGGCCCGGAAGGGCCTCCGCCGCGGTCCGGCATCTGGAAAGCCAAGGTGCGCACCTCGAAAGCTGAGTCTGGTAATGAACGGGCCCCCGATCGTAGGGCCCACTCATGCAACTTACTGAGGCTTCGGTCAGTTCCCGGTAATCGATGGAAAGGAGGCAGGATGTTGTCCATGTCCAACCTTTCGCCTTCCCCCGGCACCCCCATGGCGGCCAGCCCGCTGACCCGCGCCTGCCTCGAGATCGACGAGTACGCGGCCGGCCTCGGCTGGGACAAGCCCGCACGACTCTTCGCCCTCGTCGACACCGGCCGGCTCAAGAAGCAGGAACCGCGGCTGGCGAGCCAGCTCGGCCTCGACCACGACGACGCCGGCAAGTCCTCCCTCACCCCCATCGAGCAGGACGAGGTCCCGAAGGGGACGCCGCTCGACAAGTTCCTCGGCACCATCGCCTGGCCCGACGCCGTCGTCGGCTGCGCACTGACGGTGGAGCGCCTGATGCTGCCGCCGTCCGCGGAGTCCTCCGTACCGGAGGGACTGAACGACAAGCAGCTGTCGAAGTGGGTCGCCGGGCACCCGGAGCGGCAGGAGGTGCGCCTCACCGTGGCCGTGCTGCGCGACGGATCGCGGGAGTCGGCCGTGCGGCTGCGCGAGAAGGACTCCTCGACGGAGGTCCTCACCGGTGCGGGCCTGGTGCCGGGCCTGGCGGAGGCCCTGGCGGCGACCTTCTCGTAGGCCCTGCCCGTCCTGCCCGTCAGGGGGACGGGGCGGTCGTGGCTAGTGCTGTGACCGGCACTAGCTCGTGCACCGCGGCAGCCCGGCCGTGTCCCCCTTGCTGATCTTCTGCAGTGCCTTCGCGGCGTCGTCGATGGTGGACACCTTGACCAGGGTCAGCCCGTCGGGGACGTGGGAGGCCGCGGAGGCGCAGTTCTCGGCGGGCGTCAGGAAGTACTCGGCACCGGCCTTGCGGGCGCCGATGGTCTTCATCTGGATGCCGCCGATGGGGCCGACCTTGCCGGCGTCGTCGATGGTGCCGGTGCCCGCGACGAACTTCCCGCCGGTCAGGTCCTCCGGGGTGAGCTTGTCGACGATTCCGAGGGCGAACATCAGCCCGGCGCTCGGGCCGCCGACGTCGGCGAGCTTGATGTCGATCGTGAACGGGAAGGTGTGGTCGGTACCGGCCCGGATGCCGACGATGGCGTGGCCGTCGCCCTCCGCCTTGCCCGCGGTGATCGTCAGCTTCGAGGTGGCGGGGGCGTTGTTTCCGGCCTTCGCCGCCTCGGTCGCCTCCTTGGCGGGCACGATGGTGAACTCCACCGGCTCGCCCGGCTTGTGCTTGGTGACGAGCTTGGCCACGTCCTCGGGGGCGATGACGGCGGTGCCGTCCACGGCCTTGATCACGTCCCCGGCGTGCAGCTGTCCCTCGGCGGGGCTGTCCTTGACCACGGTGGAGACGATCACCCGGGCGGTGACCGGGATGCCGAGCTGCTTCAGGGCCGCCACCTTGGCGCTCTGCTGCGACTGGCTGAACTCCTCGGCGTTCTCCTGGGTGGACTCCGCCTCCGACTTCCCGTTCGGGTAGAGGTTCTCGTGCGGGACGACGATGTTGTCGCCGGCCAGCCACCCGTAGACCGCTTCCACCAGGCTCATCTCGTAGTCCGCACCGGTGACGCGGACCGTGGTCATGTTGAGGTGACCGCTGGTCGGGTACGTCTTGCGTCCCGCGATGTTGAGGACGGGCGCGCCGTGCGACTCCCCGAGCGTGTTCACCGTCGGGCCGGGGCTCATCTCGGAGTACGGAACCTTGATGAACACCCCTGCGCAGAGCAGCGCGAACAGCACCAGGGTGGAAGCGAGCATCGTCGCGGTGCGGCGTGGCATGGATCCGACAGTACGGGACGGCCTCGGCGGGCGACCCTCGGGGCCGGTCCGTACGGGGTCCGTACGCGAAACTCTCAGCGGAATCTCAC
Source organism: Streptomyces sp. NPDC091682 (assembly GCF_044756625.1). Classification (NCBI taxonomy): domain Bacteria; kingdom Bacillati; phylum Actinomycetota; class Actinomycetes; order Kitasatosporales; family Streptomycetaceae; genus Streptomyces; species Streptomyces sp. NPDC091682. The sequence goes on from NZ_JBIVTH010000010.1 coordinate 29,861, forward strand.
GGAAGGCGGCGGACCGGAGCGCAGCGGACGCGGAGCGTCGAACGGCTGCGAACGACCGGGACGACGGCGGACGGCGGCGGACGCGTCAGACGGCGTCGGAGGCGGAGTGGGCAGACGGGGAGGAATGGGCATCGGCCTTCACCCTCGCCTGATCGGCGGTGGCCATGGCTTCCCGGAATCGCGCGTAGCCCGCGAGCTCGGATATGTCACCGTGTGTGCGGTCGCGTGCCGCCCAGCTGCCCCATATCGCCGCTCCGATCGCGGCGAACAGCGGAATCAGCAACCACGCCAAAGACGCCATGGGCGTGTCTCCCTACCCCGAAGTACGTTTCGTTGGTGGCTTCAACGCTCGTGCCCGTGGGGGGGTTACGCAAATCGAGGGCGTGTTGCGCGGCCGAACGGGTGCGAGGCTACCGCCTTCCGGGTGGCGCTCCGTGACCGGGGGTTCAACAGGCGCCGACCCACTCCTCGGTGCCGTCGCTGAACGTCTGGTGCTTCCAGATCGGGACCTCGTGCTTGAGGTCGTCGATCAGCATCCGGGCGGCTTCGAAGGCCTCGCCCCGGTGCGGGCAGGACACGGCGACGACGACGGCCAGGTCCCCCACGGCCAGGTCACCGACGCGGTGCACGGCCGCGAGGGCGCGGACCGGGAACTTGGCCACGACGCGCTCGGCGACGCGGCGCATCTCGGCTTCGGCGGTCGGGTGGCAGGAGTAGCCGAGCGAGTCGACGTCCGCCCCGCCGTCGTGGTTGCGCACCGTACCGACGAAGAGCGTCGTACCGCCCGACGCGTCGTCGCCGACGGCCTGGAAGACCTCGTCGATCGACAGGGCGGTCTCGCGGATCTGGAGCAGCCGGATCGGGTCCGGAGCGGCCTGCTCACCTGGGTGGTCGAAGTGCGGTGCCATGCCTTCATCGTGCCCTAGCCGCTGACACGGCGAAATAGCAGATTCGCCCGGGGCGGGGGCCCCGCCTTGGGAGCCTCCTACAGGGCGGTCCGCACAGCCCCGCGGTCCGCCCGGCCGGACGGCGCGTGCGGCGCCGCGGGTCCGGTCAGATCCCGCGCCGCTTGCGCGCCAGGCGGACCGCCGCGGCCGCGCCCAGCAGGGCCACCGTCGCGCCGGCCGCTCCGGCGGCCGTGGCGGCGTCCCTGCGGCCCAGCCGGCGGCCCGCGACCGTGTGGCGTCCCGAGACCTCCTGGAGGAGCTCGGCGAGCACCTCCTCGTTGGTCCAGCGCGGCCGCCAGCCCGCCGCGTGCAGCCCGCTGACGCTGACCACCCACGGGTGCATCGTGTAGGCGAGGTCCCCCGCCGGGGACGGGGTCAGGCCGATCCGGTGCAACCGGGCCGCCGCTCCCAGGGCGACCGCGGAGGGCAGCTCCATGCGGCGGATGCCGCTCAGCTCCTCGACCTCCTCCTGCTCCAGCCACCCCTCGCAGCCCACGGCCAGCTCGCCCTCGACCTTCTCCAGGGCCGCGTACTCCAGGGCGCTGACCAGGTCCTCCACGTGACAGAACTGCCAGGTGGGGCGGGATCCGGCCACCACGAGGAGCCGCGGGGACTCGAAGTACCGGGTCAGGGCGGTGTCGGTGCCGCCGACGAGGACGGCCGGGCGGATCACGGTGACGTTCAGTCCGGGGTGCGCGCGGGGGGCCCGGCGGCCGAGGCGCTCGATCTCCAGCAGGTCGCCGACGCCGGTCGCCTCGGCGGTGGCCCGCAGCTCGGAGTCCTCGGACAGCGGGATGTCGTTGTCCGGCAGGGCCCCGTAGACCATCGCCGAGGTGCAGAGCACGACCCGGTGCACGCCCGCCGCGGCGGCGGCCGTCAGGACGGTCTGGGTGCCGCGCACGTTGTACGCCGTACGGGCGGCCGGATCGGTCTCCAGGTCGAGGTCCAGCGCGAGGTGGACCACGACGTCCGCGCCGCGCAGCTTCTCGGCGATCGCGGGGTCCCGTACGTCGAGGACGTGCCACTGCGCGGCGGCGCAGTCCCCCCGTCGCTCGTCGATGGCGACGACCTGCTTGACCTCGTCGGAGGCGGCCAGACGGCTCACGAGGGCCGCGCCGACTCCCGAGGCGGCGCCCGTCACGGCGATCACCGGGCTGCGCCGGCGGAGCGCCTCCGGGTTTCGCGGCTGGCGAACGCCGGGGGCGCCCTCAGCGTGCTCGGAGCTGTTTTCGTCGTCGTGCATCGCGCGAAACTGCGGATCTGGGGAACTCACCGGGCGTCTCCAGCGGTTGTCTTCAGTAGGGGCGCGTCGTGACGCGTACCCACCAGGTGATGTCCATCCTGCCGCAGCCCAGGAGTCGGCGGAGCACCGAGCCCGGATGCGGCCGCGGTGTCTAGGCTGGGTGGTGTTGTCTGTCCATTACCCGTCGGCTCCCGCCGGCGGCCCTACGAGCCGAGGAAACCCGTGAGCGACACCCCATTCGGATTCGGCCTTCCGCCGGAGGAGCCGGAGAACGGCGACGATGGCAAGAAGAAGGGCAACCAGGGCGGTCAGGGCGGCCCGGCGAATCCCTTCGGGTTCCCCGGCATGGGTCTGCCGGGCGGGGCGGGCGCTCCCGGAGCGGACAACCCGTTCGCCGCGATGTTCGGTTCGATGAACCCGAACGACCTCGGTGCCGCCTTCCAGCAGCTCGGCCAGATGCTCAGCTACGAGGGCGGTCCCGTGAACTGGGACATGGCCAAGGACATCGCCCGCCAGACCGTCGCGCAGGGCACTTCGGACGGCGTCAAGGACACGAGCGTCGGCGTCGCCGAGAAGTCCGCCGTCGAGGAGGCCGTGCGCCTCGCCGACCACTGGCTGGACGGCGTGACCTCGCTGCCCTCGGGCGCCACCACGGCCGTGGCCTGGAGCCGCGCCGAGTGGGTCGAGGCGACCCTGCCGGTGTGGAAGGAGCTCGTGGACCCGGTCGCGGAGCGGGTCGGCGCGGCCATGGGCGGCGTGCTGCCGGAGGAGATGCAGGCCATGGCGGGCCCGCTGCTCGGCATGATGCGCTCCATGGGCGGCGCCATGTTCGGCCAGCAGATCGGCCAGGCCGTCGGCACCCTCGCGGGCGAGGTCGTCGGCTCGACGGACATCGGCCTGCCGCTGGGCCCGGCCGGCAAGGCCGCGCTGCTGCCGCTGAACATCGAGGGCTTCGGCAAGGACCTGGGCGTGCCCTCGGACGAGGTGCGGCTCTACCTGGCCCTGCGCGAGGCGGCCCACGCCCGCCTCTTCGCCCACGTGCCGTGGCTGCGCTCGCACCTGTTCGGCGCGGTCGAGGGCTACGCCCGCGGCATCAAGGTCGACACCTCGAAGCTGGAGGACGTCGTCGGCCAGCTGGACCCGTCCAACCCGGAGCAGCTGCAGGAAGCGCTCCAGGGCGGCATGTTCCAGCCGCAGGACACCCCCGAGCAGAAGGCCGCCCTGGCCCGCCTGGAAACGGCGCTCGCGCTGGTCGAGGGCTGGGTCGACGCGGTGGTGCACGAGGCCGCCAAGCCCCGGCTGAGCTCGGCGGACGCGATGCGCGAGACCATGCGGCGGCGCCGCGCCTCCGGCGGCCCCGCGGAGCAGACCTTCGCGACGCTGATCGGCCTGGAGCTGCGCCCGCGCCGGCTGCGCGACGCCTCGCGGCTGTGGGCCTCCCTCACGGATGCGCGGGGGGTGGACGGCCGCGACGGTCTCTGGGAGCACCCGGACATGCTGCCGACGGCCTCCGACCTGGACGACCCGGACGGCTTCGTGCACCGCGAGCAGTTGGACTTCTCCGAGATCGACAAGATGCTCGGCGAGGCCGCCGAGAAGCGCGAACAGGACGGCGACGAGAAGAAGTGAGCCTGCACGAAGACGCGGTCCTCGTCCTGAAGGCGTACGAGGACCAGCCGGAGCTGCGCGACCTGTACCTGGAGCACCTGGCGGCCCACCCGGACGGGGTCTACAAGCCCTGTGGGGCCGGGCACGTCACGGGCAGCGCACTGGTGATCGATCCGGTGCGGGGGCGCGTCCTGCTGACCCTGCACAAGAAGCTCGGCATGTGGCTCCAGATGGGCGGCCACTGCGAGGCCGGTGACCGGACCCTCGCCGAGGTGGCGCTGCGCGAGGCCCGTGAGGAGTCGGGCATCGCGTCGGGGCTGACGCTGGTCGAAGGCGGGCCGGTGCGCCTGGACCGGCACCCGATCCCGGCGCCCTGCAACTGGCACCTGGACGTGCAGTACGCGGCGCTGGCTCCGGCCGGCGCGGTGGCGGAGATCAGCGAGGAGTCCCTGGACCTGCGCTGGTTCCCGTACGAGGAGGTGGCGGCGGTGGCCGACGCGTCCGTCGTACGGCTGCTGGAGGCGGCCTTGGCGCGGCTCGACGGCTGAGCCGGGCCCGCGTCCGCGGACGTGGCGAAGGGGCGGTCCCTGGTGGGGCCGCCCCTTCGCCGTGCCGGGAGGTGTCAGTTCCAGGCGTTGTTCTGGTTCTGCGCGTGCGAGCCGTGCTGGCCCATGCCGAACTGCGCGGCGACGCCCTGGCCGAGCTGGGCGTTCTGCGGCGGCAGCACCTCGCTGGGCTGCACCAGCGCGAAGCCGGTGCCGAGGAAGCTCAGCTCCCAGCCCTCGCCGGTGTTGCCGCGCCGCCGCCACACCCCACTGGAGTGCGTCTGGGCCTGCATCTGCACCCGGAGCGAGGTGGACCAGGCCACGATCGCGTCGGCGTCGACGTTGACGTACTTGTCGGGCGTGACGTGCATCATCAGCGGCTGCCCGGAGGTCATCAGCGCGACCTTGCCGCGGCCGGAGATGTTGAGCTGGTACTTGCCCGAGCCGGAGATCCCGTACTGGCTGTCCACCGCGATGACCTCGGTGTGCAGGGTGGAGTCCAGGGCCAGCACGTAGCTGCTGTCGACCGTGAGGCCGTCCTGGTCCACGTCCACGACGTGCACGTACTGGGCCAGGTTGGCCAGGTAGACCGTGCCCTGCCCGGAGCAGCGCATGAGGTCGAGGCCCTCGCCGGTGCGGCGACGGGCATTGCGCTGGCTGGTGGTCTGGTACTCGCCGTCGAAGTCGATGAGTCCCTGGTAGGCGACCATGGCGCCCTTGCGGGCGAGCACGTCGTCGGAGCCCGTCAGCGAGACCCGCAGCAGCTGCGGGTTCTGGATGGCGTACCGCTCCTGGGACTGCGCCTCGGCGTGGGCGAAAAGTGCGCTCTGCATTATGTGTCCGCTCCCCCTCAGCCCCGGGCCCGGAGCCGGTCGGTGCTGTCCTCGCTGGGCTGTACGACGACGATGCCCTGGCCGGAGAAGGCCATCTGGTAGGCCTCCCCGCTGCCCCGGCCGATCATCGACGAGGCCTTGAAGCTGCGCTTTCCCTTGACCTTGAGATTCGGCGACCAGGCGACGAGCGCGTCGGGGTCGACGTACGTCTCGTCGTCGCCGCGGCCGCAGTCGACCACGATCGGGGTGCCGCGGGAGGTCAGGGCGACCCACCCGGTGCCCGCGATCTGAACGTTGAACAGGCCCTGGCCGGCGAACTTGGCGAGGCCCTTGACTCGCTCGACGCCCCACTGGAGGTGTGCGTCGAAGGCGAGCAGGTTGGTGCCGTTGACCGAGAGCGAGTCGTTGTTGAGGTTGATGACGACCACGTCGGCGCCGTAGTCGGCGAGGTAGAGCAGGCCGTCGCCGGTGCACTTCATCAGCGGCGCGCCTTCGCCGGTGATCCACTGCGAGGCCATTTGACGGACGGCCGGCGGGTTGGGCTCGTACTGGACGAAGCCCTCGTAGGCGACCATCGAGCCGGTACGGGCGAAGAGGTCCTGGCCGCTCTGCATGGCGACCTTGAGCATGGCCCGGCCGTGGTTCTCCATGCGGGCCGTGACGGGGGTCGGGGCGAAGCCCGCGAGTTGCTGGTTCATTGCGTTCATGTCGGGCTCCCTCAGACCTCGTACGGCTGGACGACGATGAAGTTGCCGGGAGCGCCGCGGAACTGGAGGTTCACGGTCTCCCCGCTGTGGCCGGGGTAGGCGTTGCGCCGCAGCCGGACCTGGCTGGAGATGATCACCTGCGAGGCGGAGGACCACGCGACGATGGCGTTGCTGTCCGCGAAGGTGGTCGGGGTGACGGGCAGGACCACCGGGACGCCGTGCGTCTTGACGATGACCGTGCCGGTGCCCTGGAACTGCATGGTGAACAGGGCGCCGCCGGGGATGCCGTGGCCCTCGATGCGGCGGACCTCGTGCTGGAGCGACTCGTCGAAGGCGAGGACCGCCTCGGCCGAGACGCAGATCCCGTCGCCCTGGAGCTCGATGGCGTGCAGGTGGGCGCCGTTCTCCGCGAGGAAGACCTGGCCGCGGCCGGTGCAGCGCATGAGCTGCATCTCCTGGCCGGTGGCGTTGCCGACGATGCGGCCGGCGAAGCCCGCCCCCTTGTAGCTGAAGTCGACCTTGCCCTGGTACAGGACCATGCTGCCCTGGCGGGCGAGGACGGCCTGGCCGCCCATCGACAGGTCGACGCGCATGAGCTGCTGGTTCTGCGGGGTCCAGCGGGCGCCGGTGGGGGCTTCCTTGTACGGCTGGAGCGCGGCGGCGAGGCCCGCTCCGGCGGCCGTCTGCTGCGGCGCTTGCGCGTACTGCGGCGGCTGCTGGCCGAAGGCGGGCTGCTGCTGCCCGTACGGGGGCGGCTGCTGGCCGGGGACCTGGCCGTAGGAGGGCTGCTGCGGCGGCTGTCCGTAGGGCGCGGGGGCCGGCGCGGGCGGCGGCACCTGGCCGTAGGACGGCTGGGGCGGCTGCGGCGGCTGGCCGTACGGGGCGGGGGCCGGCGGGGCGAGCGGCGCGGCCATGGTCGGCGCGGCGTGCACCGGGGCCGGGGCCGCGGGCTGCTGGTACTGGGGCTGCGGGGCACCGGGCGCGGGCACGGGCGCGCCGAAGGACGGCGCGGGGGCCGGGGCCTGCGGGGCCTGCTGAGCGGGGGCCGGGGCGCCGAAGGCCGGGGCCGGGGCGGCCGCCTGCGGCGGGGCGAACCCGGGCGAGGCCGCGGCCGGGGCCTGCTGCGCCGGCTGCTCGTCCTCGGCGACCTCGCCGCCGAAGTTCCGCAGCAGCGCGTCGAGCCCGCCGTCGAAGCCCTGGCCGACGGCGGCGAAGCGCCACACGTCCTTCAGGTAGAAGTCACCGAGCATCACGGCCCGCTCAGTGGTGAACTCCGCGCCGGTGAAGGAGTACCGGACGACCTCTTCGCCGCCGGCCACGATCCGGATGTAGCCGGGGCCGATCTGCGACATCTGTCCGGCGCCGTCGATGGTGGCGGTGAAGGACAGCTTGTGGATGGACGCCGGAATGCGGTCCAGCGTCACCCGGAAGGATTCGGTGTCACCCGACTGCGCACCGAGTTGCTGAATGGACTCTTCCGGCGACTTCGGCTGATTGAAGAAGACGAAGTAACGGTCGTCCGACAGCTGCTCGTTGGCGTCGAGGCCGAAACAGCTGATGTCGAAGGCGAGTCCTGATCCGGCGATCTGGACGCCTACGTACAGATCGGTGCCCGCCGTGAGATCACTGATCTTGGCCTTGTGGCCGCGTTGGAATTCCCTGGCCATACGTACGACCGTCCCCCATCCCGACTGTGAATGCGTGGCGCTCAGGCTAACGGCAATTGCCGACATCCGGCCAAGCCGGTACCGACCCGGTACAAAACCGTGCGTGCTGCCCGGGCGGCGGCCGGCGGGCCGACGGGTGGACCGGCGCGGGCGCCTGCGGGCTCATTCCTCGCGGGCCGCGGGGACCTTCGGCAGGCGCTCGGCGGCGACCACGCCCTCCAGGTAGCCGCGGGCCCTCTCGGTGCGCGGGTACGCCTCCAGCAGTTCCCAGAAGCGGGGCCCGTGGCCGGGTACGAGCAGGTGGGCCAGCTCGTGCAGGAGCACGTAGTCGACGACGTACTCGGGCATCCCCTGGAGCCGGTGCGAGAGCCGGATGCTGCCTTCGGCGGGGGTGCAGGAGCCCCAGCGGGTGTTCTGGTTGGTGACCCAGCGGACCGTGCGGGGGCGGGCGCGGCCGTCGAAGTACTGCTCGGACAGCTGCGCGGCGCGCTCGGTGAGTTCCGCGTCCCCGAAGGTGCGCCGGCTCTCCTGGGCGGCCAGTTTGTCGAGCATGACCCCCACCCAGCGCTGCTCCTCCGCCTCGGACATCCGGGCAGGGATGAGCACGACCGTACGGTCACCCTCGCGATAGGCGGATACGGTCCTGCGGCGGCGCGCGCTCCGGCGGACTTCGACGGCGCGCTGCGGTGGGTCGGCGGACACGCCACGACGGTACCCGGTTGCGGTGGCGAAAGTCCCGCCCGTCCGCGGTTCGAACACGAGGGATTCACGGCCGTTTTCCGGAACCCCATTTCCCTTCATCTCATATGCCTAATACCTCGCACCTGTGGACAAAATTCGGCACGGATTCCGGCGGGCGGGCACTGTTGCGGAAGAACGGGAAACGGGCCGTGCACGTGCGCACGACTGCCGACGAGAACGCACGAGTACGCACAAGTGCGCACGACTGCCGACGAGTCCGCACGAGTGCGCATGGGATATCGAGGAGGACGGGACATGTATCCGAAGGTGAAGCCGGCGCTGGCGCGGGCGTGGCGGGATCTGCAGACGGTTCAGTTCGGGGTGACGCCCGCCCATGCGGTGGTGCTCGGCCCCGTGGACACGGCGACGGGCACGCTGATCGACCGGATCGACGGGACCCGGGGGATGGAACTGTTGCGGGCCGAGGCCTCGGGGATGGGGCTGCCGGACGGCCGGGCCGACGAGGTGGTCAGGACGCTGGCGGGGGCCGGCCTGCTCGACGACGTCACGGCGGGCGGCCCGCGGGCCCAAGCCCTGCGGGAGCATCCGCAGACCGTGGAGCGGCTGGGCCCCGACCTGGGTTCGCTGTCCCTGGTCCACCGGGAGCCCGGCGGGGACTTACGGGGGATCGTCGCCCGCCGGGCGATACGGGTCCGGGTGCGCGGGAGCGGCCGGGTGGGGGCCGTGATCGCCGCGGTCCTGGCGGGAGCCGGCGTGGGCCGGGTCGAGGTGCTCGACGGGGGCCGGGTGGAGCCGGCGGACGTGGCGCCGGGCGGGCTGGACCCCGGGAGCGTGGGCCGGCCGCGGGCCGAATCCGCGGGCAGGCTGGTGCGCGAATCGGCCCCGGGGCGCACCCCGCGGGCCGGGGACGAGGCGGGGGCGGAGCCGGGACTGGCCCTGGTGGTGGTCGCGCCCCGGGACGGGCTGCACGCCTGGGCCCCGGATCCGGACACCGCAGCCGACTGGATCGCCTCGGGCATCCCGCACCTGTACGCGGGGGTGTTGGAGGGGACGGGGCTGGTGGGGCCGCTGGTGCTGCCGGGGTCGACGGCCTGCGCGGGGTGCATGGAGCGCGACCGCGTGGACCGGGACGCCGCCTGGCCGAGGATGCTCGTGCAGTGGCGTTCGGCCCACCGCCGCCGCGCGGGTGCTGCCTGCGACCTGGGCCTGTCCACGGCGGTGGCCGGGCTGGCCGCGGCGCACGCGCTGGCCTTCCTCGACGGACAATTGCCCGCTTCCACGGGCTCCCGCTGGGAGGCCGCCCTCCCCGCGCTGCACTGGGAATCCACACCGGTCCCCCCACATCCCGACTGCCCCTGTGGGGCGGGTGGGGCACCGGAGGCGGATCGGGCGGGGACCGGCCGGGAGGGCCATGACAGGATGCGCTGAAGGTGTCGGGGCGACGGAGCCCTTCCGGAGTCCGTCGTTCGCGGCGCAGCGGTCTGGGACATGGAGGGGCGTATGTCTGATCTTCCCCGGAAGGCGGTCACCCGTACGGTCAAGCTGGCCGCGCTGCCGCTCGGCATAGCGGGCCGGGCCACGTGGGGGCTGGGCAAGCGGATCGGGGGCAAGTCCGCGGAGATCGTGGCGCGCGAGCTCCAGCAGCGCACCGCAGAGCAGTTGTTCCGCACGCTCGGGGAGCTGAAGGGCGGTGCCATGAAGTTCGGGCAGGCCCTGTCGGTCTTCGAGTCGGCCCTGCCCGAGGAGATCGCGGGGCCCTACCGGGCGGCGCTGACCAAGCTTCAGGAGGCGGCCCCGCCGCTGCCCGCGGCGACGGTGCACCAGGTGCTGACGGACCGTCTCGGCGCAGACTGGCGGGATCTGTTCGAGGAGTTCGAGGACCAGCCGGCTGCGGCGGCCTCCATCGGGCAGGTGCACCGGGCGGTGTGGCACGACGGCCGGCAGGTGGCCGTCAAGGTCCAGTACCCGGGCGCCGGTGAGGCGTTGTTGTCGGACCTGAAGCAACTGGGCCGGTTCGCGGGGCTGCTGGGGCCGCTGATCCCCGGCATGGAGATCAAGCCGCTGATCAAGGAGTTGCGCGACCGGGTAGCCGAGGAACTCGACTACGAACTGGAGGCCGAGGCCCAACGGACGCACTCGGACGCCTTCGTGGACGATCCGGACGTGGTCGTGCCGGACGTCGTGCACCAGGGCGACCAGGTGCTGGTGACCGAGTGGATGGAAGGGACCCCGCTGTCGGAGGTGATAGCCGACGGCACCCAGGAGGAGCGGGATCGCGCCGGACAACTGCTGGCCGGATTCCTGTTCTCTGGTCCGGCGCGCACCGGCCTGCTGCACGCGGACCCGCACCCGGGCAACTTCCGGTTGATACCGGGGGCGGACGGCCGGATGCGGCTGGGGGTCCTGGACTTCGGCACGGTCGACCGGCTGCCCGGTGGCTGGCCCAAACCGATCGGCAGATCGCTGCGGATGACGCTGGACGGTGACGCCGAGGGGGTCTACGGGCACCTGTGCGCCGAGGGGTTCGTGAAGGAGTCCGTCGAGCTCGACCCCGACGCGGTGCTGGACTACCTGAAACCGATCATCGAGCCCGCCGAGGCGGAGGAGTTCACCTTCACCCGGCCGTGGCTGCGCGGCCAGGCGGCGCGGATCGCCGATCCCCGCTCCCCCGCGCACCAGTTGGGCCGGCAGATCAACCTGCCGCCGTCCTACCTGCTGATCCACCGCGTGACGTTGAGCACCATCGGGGTGCTGTGCCAGCTGGGCGCGACGGTGCGACTGCGAGACGAACTGGACACCTGGCTGCCGGGGTTCGCCTCCGCCGAGTGACTGCGCGGGCGCGTCACCACCAGGACGAGTCGAGTCTGCCCTCGATCGCCCGGAGGTTGGCGCGCGCACAGTCGACGCAGAAGTACTGTCTGATCCCGTTCTCCACCGAGCAGGTCCAGGTGGGTGGGATCTCGCCCGGGGCCTTCGCGCCGCAGCCCGCGCAGACGACGGGCTGGGCCTCGGATCCCGACGGGTCGGGGTGGGGAGTCGGCTGGTCCACCTCCAGACGATATCCCCGTCCGGGGCGGACGGGCCCGCGCAACGCCCCGACGGCCGCGGCGAGCCTGCGGATTCCGTCGACGACCGCGCGGGCGGCCCCGCCGGGGCCGCGTTCGCGCCCGGAGCGGGCGTGCCGGAACGTGGCGGAATGCGAACGGGCGTCGGCCCCCACCGCCCGGCGGTCCGGGTGATGGGGGCCGACGCCCGCTGCTTCTTCAGCTCTTAGTTCATGACGGCCATGGCCAGCGCGCGCCGGGCGCGCATGGAGACGCGCTCGGCACGCCGCTGCATGCGGCGGGCGGCGACCAGGCGCACGGCGTGACGCTCGGCGTCCGCCTCACGCATGCGGTCGTCCATATGGGCGCGAGCCAGGGCTTCTGGGATGAGTTGCATTTCGCGGGTCCTGTTCTGACGCGAGGTGATCGCGCCGGCGGTGATGAAGTCTGCGTGGGCGGCGCCGTGGGGCTGCTCGCTCGTGGTGTAGGAGGTCATGGGGGCCTGCTTCAAGGGGTCGTGCGTCAGGGGGCGGTCGATGGTTCCGATGGCGGTCATGCCGTGACAACCGGGTTCTTGCGCGGACGGCCACGGGGACGCTTGCGGGCGACGACGACACCCTGGACGAAGAGCTCGCCACCCCAGACACCCCAGGGCTCGCGGCGCTCGACCGCTCCGGCGAGGCAGGCCTCGACCAGCGGGCAGGTGCGGCAGAGGGACTTGGCGTACTCGACGTCGGCCGGGGACTCGGCGAAGAAGACCTCGGGGTCGAAGGTGCGGCAGGGGACGGGCACACCGAGGTTCTCGATGGCGTCGTCGAGCGCGGTCAGCGCGGTGAGCGGGGTCAAGGTGTGGTCCTCCGGGACTGCGGGCGGGGAGATCATTTGGGTCTGCGGTACGGACGGGGCGTGCGCTTCGAGTTGCACGGTGTTTTCTTCCTCGTCTTGTTCGGCTAGTCGTTCCGGCCGGTCGGCCGGGTTCGGCTGGTACCTGGCTGCCAGTCCCGAGGCCCCTTCGCTCCGTCGTCCCGGTTCGGGACAAACAGAAGGGCCGCGGATCCCGGGTGGGGTTCCGCGGCCCTGAAGGCGCCGGCCTGATCATGCGATCAGGCTGGATCACTCCAGGGTTCGAGCCCACGGAAGGCCCACATCAGGTGGTGCTGCTGCTTCGTCTGCTTCTTCTGGGATCCGGCACCGGCTGCGGCAGCGAATCCATAGGCGCCATGCGCCTGCGCTTCTGCTGCCAGTACTGCCACCGGTGCCATGGTCGGTCGCTCATTGCGCTCACTGACCGGAAGGATCGCCAGCAGGGCGGGGGCGTCGGCGGAAATCGCGGACGCACCGGTACCCAGAGGGGAGACGGAACCGAGCAGGCAGGAAGCATCGACCGAGCGATCGGTCATTTTGGTGAAGGTCATGAAGCTGGTCACTGGTCTCGCCTCCTCTCGGCGTCTCGGGGACCCGGCCCGGGGGCCTGTCCCATACGTATTCGGATAAGTACAGCACGGATCCCGGGCTTCGGAGAAGCCACCGTTTCCGTTGCTAAGAACCTATGGGTCTTCGCTGGGCATGTGCAAACTATTTTTCCGACGAGTTTCTACGCGTCGTCAGGATGCCCGGCCCCAACCTCTTGACCTGCGCAGATGGCCAGGACATCGGCTCCGTACCGATCAAGCTTACGGCCACCCACTCCGGAGATCATCGAGAGCTCCCCCGCCTCGGACGGCGCGGCCTCCGCGATGGCCATCAGCGTCTTGTCCGTGAAGACGCAGTAGGCGGGCAGGCCTTGCTCCTTCGACTGTCCCGCGCGCCACTCCCGCAGCCGCTCGTAGAGGCCTTCGTCCATGTCGGACGGGCAGTCCTCACAGCGCATCAGCTTCAGCTCGCCGGCCTCGGTCAGGGTCTTGCCGCAGACCCGGCACAGTGCCGGACCACGACGCACGCGCCCCCGCGCCCCTCGCTCCGCCGTGGAGGCCGCTCCGGTGCCCCGGGCCGCGGAGCCCGGCCGCAGGCCGTTCAGGAAGCGGCTGGGGCGCCTGGAGGGCCGGCCGCCGGGGGCGCGGGAGAGCGCCCACGACAGGCTCAGGTGGATCCGTGCCCGGGTGACGCCGACGTAGAGCAGCCGCCGTTCCTCCTCGACCTGCTCGTCGGTCTTCGCATAGGTGATCGGCATCATGCCGTCGGTGAGGCCGACGAGGAACACGGCGTCCCACTCCAGACCCTTCGCCGCGTGCAGCGAGGCCAGGGTGACGCCCTGGACGGTCGGGGCGTGCTGGGCGGCTTTGCGTTCGTCCAGTTCGATCGTGAGGTCCGCCAGGGTCGCTGCGGGGCGGGCCCGGGCGAAGTCCTCGGCGAGGCGGACCAGCGCGGCCAGCGATTCCCACTGGTCGCGCACGGCGCCGGAGCCGGCGGGCGGCTCGGTGCTCCAGCCGGTGGAGCTGAGCACCGCCCGGACCTGGGAGCCCAGCTCCACGACGTCGTCGAGCAGCGGGTCGTTCCCGCCGGAGCGGGCGGCTCCGCGCAGCGCGAGGATCGCCTTCTGGACCTCCTGGCGCTCGAAGAATCGCTCGGCTCCGCGCAGTTGGTAGGGGACACCGGCGTCGGCGAGGGCCTGCTCGTAGACCTCGGACTGGGCGTTGATGCGGTAGAGCACGGCGATCTCGCCCGCCGGGACGCCCGCGGCGATCAAGTCCCGGATCCGGCGGGCGACGCCCTCGGCCTCGGTGGGCTCGTCCGCGTACTCGGCGTAGACGGGGTCGGGGCCGGTCTCGCGCTGCGAGATCAGCTCCAGCCGGTGCTCGGCGGCCCGGCCCTTGGCCTGGTTCAGGAGCCCGTTGGCCAGGTGGACCACCTGGGGGGTGGAACGGTAGTCGCGGACCAGCTTGACCACCGTGGCCTGCGGGTAGCGGGTGCGGAAGTTCAGCAGGTGGTCGGGGGTGGCGCCGGTGAAGGAGTAGATGGTCTGGCTGGCGTCACCGACGACGCAGAGACTGTCGCGCTCGCCGAGCCACAGGTCCAGCAGCCGCTGCTGGAGCGGGCTGACGTCCTGGTACTCGTCGACGACGAAGTGCTGGTACTGCGTGCGGATCTGCTCGGCGATGTCGTGGCGGTCCTGGAGGATGCCGACGGTCAGGAGCAGCACGTCCTCGAAGTCGATCATGCCGCGGTCGCGCTTGAGCTGCTCGTACGTCCCGTAGATCTGGGCGATCTCGGCCAGGTCCCGGGGGGCCTCGCGGCCCGACTTGAGGGCGGCCACCGGGTAGTCGGCGGGCACGGTCTGGGTGACCTTCGCCCATTCGATCTCGCCCGTGACGTCGCGCAGCTCGTTGCGGTCGAGACGGATGCGGCAGCGCGCGCCAGCTTCGGCGACGAACTGGATCTTGCGCTCCAGCAGCCGGGGCAGCTCGCCACCGACCGCTTTCGGCCAGAAGTACTGGAGCTGGCGCAGGGCGGCGGAGTGGAAGGTGCGGGCCTGGACCCCGCCCGCGCCCAGCGTGCGCAGGCGTCCGCGCATTTCGCCCGCGGCGCGGTTGGTGAAGGTGACGGCCAGCACACTGGCCGGCATGAGCTGCCCGGACCGGACGCCGTAGGCGATGCGGTGGGTGATCGCGCGGGTCTTGCCGGTACCGGCACCCGCCAGCACGCACACCGGCCCGCGCAGGGTCGTCGCGACCTCGCGCTGCTCCGGGTCGAGGCCCAGGAGCACCGCATCGGCCGAGTCGGCGGAGGCGGAGCCACCCGGGAACGAGGAGGAGTGCGTTGCTGCTGTCACCCCGCCATGCTGCCAGGTCTCGTGGGTCGGGCGGGAAAGTTGTCCACAGGCGGCACGGATCAGTCGTATCGGTCACACCGGGTGCGCCGGGGTGACCGTAAGGGAATGGCCGCAGGGTCCCGTACGTTCGAGTACTCGGACCACCGAGCCCTCACGAAGGAGAGCGCAGCATGCAGGACACGGGCACCGTCACGATGTACAGCACGACCTGGTGCGGCTACTGCCGTCGGCTGAAGACCCAGCTGGACCGGGAAGGCATCGCGTACAACGAGATCAACATCGAGCTCGACCCGGAGTCCGCCGCGTTCGTGGAGAAGGCCAACGGCGGCAACCAGACGGTTCCCACCGTGCTCGTGACGTCCGCCACGGGCAACGAGTCCGTCATGACGAACCCGAGCCTGGCCCAGGTCAAGCAGGCCCTCGCCGTCTGATCGGCTCCCGGAGCGCACACAGCGGAGGGCCCCCGCCGAGGCGGGGGCCCTCCGCTGTCACGGGGCCCGGCGCGGGCCGGGGAAGTGACGAAGGTTACGCGGCCGCCTTCGGCAGCGGCTCGCCGTACCAGAGCTCGACCAGCCGGGCGGCGATGGAGATGCCCGATGGGGGCAGCACCTCGCCCGACGCGAACGCCGCGCGCAGCTCCTCGCGGGAGAACCAGCGGGCCTCCTCGATCTCCTCGCCGTCCACCGTGATCTCCGAGGTGGTGGCGCGGGCCCTGAAGCCGAGCATCAGGCTGTACGGGAAGGGCCACGGCTGGCTGGCCACGTACTCGACCTCGCCGACCCGGACGCCCGCCTCCTCCCACACCTCGCGGACGACGGACTGCTCTATCGACTCGCCGGGCTCCACGAACCCCGCCAGCGTGGAGAAGCGGCCCTCCGGCCAGTGCACCTGGCGGCCCAGCAGCGCCCGGTCGTGCTCGTCCGTGACCAGCATGATCACGGCCGGGTCGGTGCGCGGGTAGTGCTCGGCGCCGCAGCCCGGGCAGCGGCGGATGTGCCCGGCGGCCGCGACCACCGTGCGCTCGCCGCAGCGCGAGCAGAAGCGGTGCATCCGCTGCCAGTTCTCCAGCGCCACCGCGTGCACCATCAGCCCGGCGTCGCGCGGGGACAGCAGCAGGCCGGCCTCGCGCAGGCCGGCCGGCCTGGCCGACTGGTCCATGCGGCCGGGCAGCGCGTCCTTCTGCAGCGCGAAGTACCGTACGCCGTCCTCGTCGGTGCCCAGGAAGTAGCGGTGGGTCTCGGTGACCGGGGCCTCGAAGGCCGGGGTCATCACGATGCCGGTGCCGCCGTCGGGGGTGTCGTCGATCAGGACCTGGCCGCCGGAAACGACGAATACCCGGGTCGTGGGGTGGCTCCAGGCCGCGGCGAGCCACGCCTCGTCGAGCCGGTGGTGCGCGGCGCGGTCGATCCCGCTGGGCGCGGCGAGCGAAAGGGGGCGCTCGGTGGGAGGGCGCTCGGTATGGGTGCTCACAGGTACTTCCAACTCCCCCGGTGGTGGGACAGGCAGGCTCGGTACGGCAGGTGTGTGCGTCGGGTGTCAGGCGGTGGTTCGGTGGTGGGCGGCGAGGTCTCCCCACAGGTACGCGGTCGTCTCGACGCCCTTCAGCAGGAGGTCCAGCTCGACCTTCTCGTTGGGAGCGTGCCAGCCGTCGGACGGGACCGAGATGCCGAGGAAGAGGACGGGTGCGTCCAGGACGTCCTGGAGGTCCGCCGCGGGGCCGGAGCCGCCCTCCCGCGTGAAGCGGATCTTCTCGCCGAAGGCGCGGCCCATGGCCCGGACGACCGACTGCAGGGCCGGGTGGTCCAGCGGGGTCAGGCACGGGCGGGTCGGCGCGCCGAAGGTGATGGAGTGGCGGATCCCGGCCGGGATCCCGGCCGCGACCCAGTCCCGGACGGCCGCCTCGACCTCGTACGGGTCCTGCCCGGACACCAGCCGGAACGACAGCTTCAGGTGGGCGGAGGCCGGCACGATGGTCTTGCCGCCGGGGCCCTGGTAGCCGCCGCCGATGCCGTTGACCTCGGCCGTGGGGCGGGCCCAGACGCGCTCCAGGGTGGAGTACCCGGCCTCGCCCGCGGCCGCGTGGGACTTGGCCGTGCGCAGCCACTCGGACTCGTCGAAGGGCAGCTCGGCGATGAGCGCGCGCTCCGCGTCCGTCAGCTCGGCGATGTTGTCGTAGAAGCCGGGGATCGTGACCCGCCCGTCGGCGTCGTGCAGGGAGGCGACCAGGCGGGCGGCGACGGTGGCCGGATTGGGCACGGCCCCGCCGAAGGCGCCGGAGTGGATGTCCTGGTCCGGGCCGTGGAAGTCGATCTCGCAGTCGGCGACGCCGCGCATGCCGGTGCAGACGGTGGGGGTGGTCTCGGACCACATGCCGGTGTCGGAGACGATCACGACGTCGGCGGCGAGCTCGGCGGCGCGGGCCTCGATGAGGTCGCGGAAGTTCGGCGAGCCGGACTCCTCCTCGCCCTCGATGAGGAGCTTGAGGTGAACGGCGGGGGCGGCGGCGCCGGTGGCCGCCAGGTGCGCCCGTACCCCGAGGGTGTGGAAGAACACCTGCCCCTTGTCGTCGGCGGCGCCGCGCGCGTACATGCGGCCGCCCTGGACCACCGGCTCGAACGGGTCGGTGTGCCAGCCGTCGGCGAGGGCGGCGGGCTGCACGTCGTGGTGCCCGTACACGAGGACGGTCGGGGCGTGCGGGTCCTCGCTCGGCCAGTGCGCGAAGACGGCGGGCGCGCCGGGGGTCTCCCACACCTCGGCGACCGGGAAGCCGGTCTCCTTGAGCTTGGCCGCGAGCCATTCGGCGCTGCGGCGTACGTCGCCCGCGTGCTCGGGCTGGGCCGAGACGGAGGGGATGCGGAGCCACTCGGCGAGGTCGTCGAGGAAGGCGGCGCGGTGTGTGTCGATGTACGTGCGGACGACGCTGTCCGGCGGGGTGTCGCTCATGCCCTGAGCCTAGCCGTCCGCCTGCTGGTCACCGTCCGGGTCCGGTTCGCCTTGGAGGATCCGCTCAAGGCCGGCGCGGTCCGGGAGGTTTCGGGGGCGGATCACGCGGCCGCTGCGGACGTGCAGGAAGGCGGCGGAGACCCGCTCGAGCGGGGTGTTCGTGGCCTCGGCCCAGGCCACGCGGTAGACGGCGAGCTGGAGGGGGTCGGCCTGGGTGGTGCGGCCGGTCTTCCAGTCGACGATCTCGTACGAGCCGTCCGGGTTGCGGTAGACGGCGTCGATCCGGCCGCGCACGACCCGGCCGGCGAGGGTGAGCTGGACCGGGGCCTCCATGCGGTGGGGGGGTCGGTCCGCGTACGGGCTGCGTTCGAAGGCGGCCTTGAGGGAGTCGAGGTCGGCCTCGTCGACGATCTCCTGGTCGGAGCCTGCGCCGGGGAGGTCGGTGACGGGGTCGAGGACGTCGAGGAACGGCAACGGCAGCTCGTCGAACCGGGACTCGACCCAGGCGTGGAACCGGGTGCCCTGGCGGGCGGCGGGCTGCGGGGGCCGCGGCATGGGCCGGGCGAGGTCGCGCGCGAAGCCCTGCTCGTCGGCGGCGAGCCGGAGCAGCTGGCTGGCGGACAGGGCGGACGGCAGCTCGACGTCACGAACGGCCGCGCGGGCACGGCGGAGCTCGCCCTCGAGGGCGTCGAGATCACGGTCCCAGGAGGCGACGGCGCGGGCCTCGTCGGGAACCAGGTCGCCTCCGGCGGGGTCGGCCGTCACAGGACGCGGATGCGGCACGGCCGCGCCGGCGCCGGCGGTGGCCTCGTCGGCCCACAGGTCGTCGCCCTCCGGGACGGACCGGCTCCCGGCGGGTACGACCGCCTCGGCGCGGGGGGTCGGCACGGCCGCTCCCGCGGCGGCCGGGGATGCTCCGGGCCGGGGGCCGTCGAGCGGCGCGCCGGGGGCGGCCGGGAGGTCGTCCCCTGCCCTGCCCCGTCCCGGACCCGGGGTACCGCCCCGGGGCCCGTGGGAATCCCGCGTGGCAGCGTCGTCCCCGGGCAGGGCTTCGGCCCAGGCCTCGACCGCCCAGGGGTCGTCGGAGTCCGGCCCGGCGGCCCCCGACGCGTCGGCGGGCGTACGGGCCCGGGCCTCGCCGGACCAGAGGTCGTCGGGGTCCGGCCCCGTGACGGCGGACGCGTCGGCGGGCAGTCGGACGGTGCCCGGCGGCGGCCAGGCTTCGCCGGGCCGGGCTTCGGGTGCGGGCCGCGTGCCGGCCGCAGGCTCGTAGGGGTCGTCGGCCCGGGCCCGGGCATCGGGCTCGGAAGGCCCGGTGGCCGTGACCGGGGGCCCGGAGGGCCAGGGGTCGTCGGCGGGGTCCGGTTCCCAGGGGTCTTCGGCCGGCCACGGCTCCTCGCAGTCCGGGGGCCAGAGGTACTCGTCCTCCTCCGGGGGCGGGGCCGCGAGGTAGGACTCCACCAGGGCCGCCGCCGCGCGGCGCAGGGTGAGGGAGTACGGGTCGAGCGGGAGCGGCCAGGAGTGGTCTGGGGTGGAATCGCCGGACAGCGCCGGGTTCTCGGCGGTGGGGTCGGGCTCGTCCGCCCAGGCCTCGATCTCGCCGAAACCGGCCGCGCAGTGCTCGTACAGGGCTTCGAGGAACGGCGACGGGCCGCGGCGCTTCTTCTGGCTCGGGCCCCACCAGTGGCCCGAAGCCAGCAGCAGGGAGCGCGGCCGCGTGAAGGTCACGTAGCCGAGGCGGAGCTCCTCCACCGACTTGTGGTCCTTGAGCGCGGCCTTGAAGGCCTTCAACCCCGCCGAGGTCCAGGCCGGAACCCCGGGCAGGGTGGGCGCGTCGCCGCGCAGCGCGTACGGGAGCACCTTCGCGTACGAGGTCCAGGCCTCCGGCGGCTTCTCCTTCGGGAAGGCGCCGGCGCACAGGTCCGGAACCACCACCACGTCCCACTCCAGGCCCTTGGACTTGTGGGCGGTGAGCACCTTGACCGTGTTCTCGCCGCCGGGCAGCGCGTGGTCCAGGCCCTTCTCGTACTGGGCGGCCGTGCGCAGGAACGCCAGGAAGGCCAGCAGCGTGGCCTCGCCGTCGAGGGCGGCGAAACCGGCCGCCACGTCCATGAAGTTCGACAGCGTCTCGCGCCGGCGGGCCGCCAGCGCGTGCGGGGAGGCCGACAGCTCCACCTCCAGGCCGGTGGCGGTCAGCACCCGGTGCAGGACGTCCATCAGCGGGTCCGCGAGGGAGCGCCGCAGGTCGCGCAGTTCCTGGGCGAGGTGCGCGAAGCGGATCCGCGCTTCCGCCGAGAAGGGGAGGTCGTCCGGGGCCTGCCCGGCGCCGTCGAGGAAGGTCTCCAGGGCGTCGGCCAGCGAGACGATCTCCGCCGGGTCCACGCCCTCCACGGCCGCCGCGAGGCGTTCGTCCGGGTCGGACCCGGCGGGCGCGCGGCTCACCAGGAGCCGCGCCCGGCGGCCCAGCAGGGCCAGGTCGCGCGCGCCGATCCGCCACCGCGGGCCGATCAGGAGCCGGACCAGGGAGGCGTTGGCGCCCGGGTCCTGGAGGACCTCGCAGACGGCGACGAGGTCGGCGACCTCGGGCAGGTGCAGCAGCCCGGAGAGGCCGACGACCTCGACGGGCACGTCCCGGTCCACCAGCACGGCCTGGATCTGGGCGAAGTCTCCGGCGGAGCGGCACAGTACGGCGATCTCGCGCGGCTCCGTCCCGGTGCGGACCAGGTGGGCGACGGAGTCGGCGAGCCAGTCGAGCTCCTGTGCGTGGGTCTCCAGCAGGGCGCAGCGGACCTGCCCGGCGGCCTCCGCGCCCGGCGCCGGACGCAGCGCCTCCACGCCTTCGTGCATGGCGCGCAGCGGGGCGGCGAGTCCATTGGCCAGGTCCAGCAGGCGGCCGCCGCTGCGCCGGTTCTCGCTGAGGGAGAGCCGGGTGGCGGGGGTCCCGTCGGCGTGCGGGAAGTGTTCCGGGAAGTCGTCGAGGTTGGCGACGGAGGCCCCGCGCCAGCCGTAGATCGCCTGGCAGGGGTCGCCGACGGCGGTCACGGCGTGGCCGGAGCCCGCGCCGAAGAGGCCGGACAGCAGCAACCGCTGTGCGACGGAGGTGTCCTGGTACTCGTCGAGCAGGACCACCCGGAACTCCTCGCGCAGCAGCGCCCCCACCTCGGGCCGGGTGGTGGCGAGCTGCGCGGAGAGGGCTATCTGGTCGCTGAAGTCGAAGAGGTCTCGGGAGCGTTTGGCGGCGCGGTAGCGGACGACCAGTTCCAGCAGCTCGATGCGGCCGCGCACGGCCTCCGGAACCTTGCGGAGGTCCTCGTTGGTGAGCTTGGTGCCGGCGAGCACGTCGAGCAGTCCGGTGTCGTGCAGGCGCAGGTGCTCGGGCTCGACCAAGTGCTCGGAGAGTTCCCCGTCGAGCGCGAGGAGGTCGCCGACCAGGTCGGGGACCGACTTGGTGAGCGAGGGGTACGGGCCGGGGGCCTCGCGCAGCACTTTCGCGGCGAGCTGGAAGCGGGTGGCGTCGGCGAGCAGCCGGGAGCTGGGCTCCAGGCCGATGCGCAGGCCGTGGTCCTTCAGGAGCTGCCCGGCGAAGGCGTGGTAGGTGGAGATGCGGGGCTCGCCGCCGACCGCGTCCGCGTCCGCCGGGGAGGGGTCCGGGTCGGTGATGCCCGCCCGCGCGAGGGCCTTGCGCACGCGCTCGGACAGTTCGCCGGCGGCCTTGTTGGTGAAGGTCAGGCCGAGCACCTGTTCGGGTGCGACCGCGCCGGTACCGACGAGCCAGACGACGCGGGCGGCCATGACGGTGGTCTTGCCGGAGCCGGCGCCCGCGACGACGACCTGCGGGGCGGGCGGGGCGGTGACGCACGTCATCTGCTCGGGCGTGAAGGGGATCCCGAGGAGCTCCTTGAGCTGCTCGGGGTCGGAGAGGGCGGGCGGACGCGCGGGCACCCAAAAAGGCTAGCCGCCCGCACCGACAGCCCCGACCGCCGAGCTCGTGCACGCGGCCCGGGCTCACTCGATGGTCTGGCGGCCCTCCGGGCGGGCGCTGCACGAGCTGCGGAAGGAGCAGTGGTCGCAGTGGCGGCCCGCGGCGGGTGCGAACCGCTCGTCCAGGACCCGGCCCGCGGCGGTGGCCAGCAGGTCGCCGACCCACTCCCCGTCGAGCGGCTGCTGGGCCTGCACCTTGGGCACCGCGTCGCCGCCCTCGCGGACCGCGGCGCCCTGGCGGAGCTGGACCAGCTCGGCGCCGCCGGGCGCGGGGCGCAGGCCGTCGAAGGCCTCGTCGACGGCGCCCTCGCGCACGGCGAGCTGGTAGACGGCGAGCTGGGGGTGGCGGGCGACCTCGTCCTTGGTGGGCGCCGACTTGCCGGTCTTGAAGTCGACGACGTACGCACGCCCCTGCGGGTCCGATTCGACCCGGTCCATGGAGCCCCGGATGCGGACGGCGACCTCACCGGCTTCGAGCGTGACGTCGAACTCGTGCTCCGTGGCCACGGCCGCGCGGCCGCCGCGGTCGGTGGTGTGCCAGCGCAGGAAGCGTTCCAGGGCGGCGCGGGCGTTGTCCTTCTCCTGGCGGGACTTCCAGGGGGCGTCGAAGGCGAGGGCGTCCCACACCGAGTCGAGGCGCTCCATGAGGACGGCGAGGTCGGCGGGGGTGCGGCCGGAGGCGACCTCGTCGGCGAGGACGTGGACGACGTTGCCGAAGCCCTGGGCGGCGGTGGAGGGGGTGTCGGCCTTGACCTCGCGGCCGAGGAACCACTGGAGGGAGCAGGTGTTGGCGAGCTGCTCCAGGGCGCTGCCGGACAGGGCGACGGGCCGGTCCCGGTCGCGGAGGGGGACGCTGCTGCGGGTGGGCTCGTACAGGCCCCACCAGCGCTGCGGGTGCGCGGCGGGGACCAGCGGGCGGTCCTCGTCGTCGGTGAGCGCGGCAAGGCGGGCGAGGCGGCGGGCGGCCGCGTCGCGCAGGGCGGGCGAGGCGGCGGGGTCGACGGTGGTGGCGCGCAGCTCGGCGACGAGCGCGGCGACGGCGAGGGGGCGGCGGGGGCGGGCGGTGACGTCCCGCGGGGGGACGCCGAGCTCGGTGAGGAAGCGGGAGGGCTGGTCGCCGTCGTCGGCGGGGGCCTTGACGGCGGTGACGACGAGGCGGTCGCGGGCGCGGGTGGCGGCGACGTAGAAGAGCCGGCGCTCCTCGGCGAGCAGGGCGCCGGGGGTGAGGGGCTCGGCGAGGCCGTCGCGGCCGATGCGGTCGGCCTCCAGGAGGGAACCGCGGCGGCGAAGGTCGGGCCACAAGCCCTCTTGGACGCTCGCGACGACGACGAGGGACCACTCCAGTCCCTTGGAGCGGTGCGCGGTCATCAGCCGGACGGCGTCGGAGCGGGTGGCGCGGGCCGTCAACGTGTCGGCGGCGATGTCCTCCGCCTCCAGTTGTTCGAGGAAGTTGAGCGCGCCGCGGCCTCCGGTGCGTTCCTCGGCACGGGCGGCGGTGTCGAAGAGGGCGCAGACCGCGTCGAGGTCGCGGTCGGCGTTGCGGCCGGCCGGGCCGCCGCGGCGGGCGCTGCGCTCCAGCCGCTGCGGCCAGGGCGTGCCGTCCCAGAGGACCCACAGGGCCTCCTCGGCGGTGCCGCCGCCCTGGAGCAGTTCGCGGGCCTTGCGCAGGAGCAGGCCGAGGCGCTGGGCGCCGCGGGCGTAGGCGGGGTCGTGGGCGGTGAGCCGCTCGGGCTCGGCGAGGGCGCGGGCGAGGAGTACGTCGGAGGGCGCGGGCACCTTGACGCCGGCGGCGCGCTCCTCTTCGCGCAGGGCGCGGCCGAGCCGTCGCAGGTCGGCGGCGTCCATCCCGCCGAGGGGCGAGGCGAGCAGCGTGAGGGCGGCCTCGACGGTGACGCCTCCGGCGGGGTCGGCGGGACCCACGGAGCTCCGCCCCGGGCCCGCTTCGACGGCGTCGGGCTGGTCCTGCAGAGCGGACGGCGACGCGTCGGCGGAGCCGGTCGGGGCTTCGGGGCTCCGCCCCGGGTCGGACCCGACGGCGTCGGACACGCCGGACACGCCGGACACGCCGGGGTCGCCGGGGTCGCCGGGGTCGCCGGGGTCGCCGGGGTCGCCGGGGTCGCCGGGGTCGCCGGGGTCGCCGGGGCTCCGCCCCGAGCCCGCTTCGACGGCGTCGGGCTCGCCTTCGGCAGGTGGGGCTTCCCGCCCACCCGCCCCGAAGGCCCGAGAGAGCTCGCCGACGCGCCCGCCCGGGCCCAGCTCGACCGCGTCGGCCCCTTCCTGCGGAGCGGACGGGACGGCCGGTGCCGGGTCCGCGGAGCCGGTCGGGGCTTCGGGGCTCCGCCCCGGGTCGGACCCGACGGCGTCGGACACGCCGGGGTCCGCGGCCTGCCCCGGGCCCGCTTCGACGGCGTCGGACACGGCGGGGCTCTGCCCCAAGCCGGGCTCGGCCGCGGCGGGCTCGGCTTCCGGGAGGTCCGCGCCCGGTTCGGCCTCGGTGGCCGAGACGCGCAGGGCCGTCAGGAGGGGGGCGACCGCCGGTTCGTGGCGCAGGGGCGTGTCCGCGCCGTCCGTCTCGACCGGCACTCCCGCCGAGATCAGGGCGCGGCGCATGGCCGGGAGGGTGCGACCTCCCGCGCGGACCAGGACGGCCATGTCCTGCCAGGGCACCCCGTCCTCCAGGTGGGCCCGCCGCAGGACGTCGGCGATGTTGTCCAGTTCGGCGCCCGCCGTCGGGTACGTGAACACCTCCACCCGCCCGCCCTCCCGCACCGGTGCGAGGTTCCGGTGGGCGCGGACCGCCTCGGCCGGCAGTCGCGGGACCGGCATCCGGGTGGTGAGCAGCCGGGTGGCCGCCAGGAGGGCCGCGCCGGAGCGGCGGCCGACGGTGAGGGCCTTGACCTGCGCGCCGGGGAAGGCCGACCCGAAGTCCAGGACGTTGTTGATGTCGGCGCCGCGGAAGGCGTAGATCGACTGGTCGGGATCGCCGAAGGCGACCAGCGTGCCGCCCGGGCCGGTGAGGGCGCGCAGCAGCCGCAGCTGCGAAGCGTCCGTGTCCTGGTACTCGTCGACGAAGATCGCGTCGTAGGCGGAGGCGAGGGACGGCGTGCGTTCCGCGAGGAGCACCGCCCGGTGCAGGAGTTCCGCGTAGTCCAGCGTGCCCTGCATGTCGAGGACGTCGAGGTACTCGGAGAGGAAGGCCGCCGCCGCCTTCCAGTCCGGGCGGCCGATGCGGTCGGCGAACGAGGAGAGGGCCTGCGGCCCGAGGCCCAGCTCGCGGGCACGGGCGAGCACCGCCCGGACCTCGTCGGCGAACCCGCGCGTGGTCAGCGCGGCGCGCAGGTCGTCCGGCCAGCGGATGGAGCGGATCCGGCGCTGGCCCTCGAGGAGGGTACGGACCATCACGTCCTGCTCGGGGCCGGACAGCAGCCGCAGCGGGTCGGCGAAGAGGTCGGTGTCCTGGTGGGCGCGGACCAGTCCGTAGCAGAAGGAGTGGAAGGTGGTGGCCTGCGGGGCGCGCGCGCCGCCGAGCCGCAGGGCGGCCCGGTCGCGCAGTTCCACCGCCGCCTTGCGGCTGAAGGTGAGGATGAGGATCCGGGCGGGGTCGGCGCCCGCTTCCACCCGGGCGGTGACGGCTTCGACCAGCGTGGTCGTCTTTCCGGTGCCCGGTCCGGCGAGGACCAGCAGCGGTCCGCCGGCGTGGTCAACCACCGCGCGCTGTGCTGCGTCCAGCACAGGAGGATCCACCCGTTCCGGCCCGGTGCGCACGAGGCGGTACGCATCGGGGGTCCGCGTACGCCGCCGTTCGGTGCGGTCCGAGGAAGAGGTGATCACGTGGGGTGCCGGTCCTGGTGGGTCTGCGGGGTGTGGCGGTGCTGCCGTGACGGCTCGCGCGGAAGCCACCGCGGAAGCCGAAGTGGCAACGCTACGGCAACCCGCCGACGCCGCGCAGTCCCCCGGGGTACCCCGGACGGGCGTTCGGGCCGTCGCCCGATCGCCCGTCCGGGCCCCGTATGGCCGAAGCTGTCAGGTGTGAGCCTCGTCGCGCGCGCCGTCCTGTCCCCCATCCTGTCCGGGGGACCCGTCCCAGCGCGCCCGGCGCATGTCCAGCCGCGGCTCGCCGCCCGCCGTCAGGCGCAACGGGGTGGCCTCGGTCCGGTAGTGCTCCAGGGCGCGCACCTCGTGGCCGGGCAGCGGCAGGCCGTCCGCCCGCACCACGCGCCACCAGGGAACGGCTCCCCCGTACAGGGCCATGACACGCCCGACCTGGCGCGGTCCTCCCTCGCCGAGCCACTCGGCGACGTCCCCGTACGTCATCACCCGGCCGGGCGGAATACGCTCGGCCACCTCCAGTACGCGCTCCGCGTACGCGGGCAGCTCCTCACTCATTCAGCACATGGTGCAGTACGTCGGCCGCGCTCCGGCGGAAGTCTCGCTTCCGCACCGGCGCGCACCCTGATGCCCCGCTGGCCCGTCGGTCCGTGCCACCATCTTCCGGGCGGTGACTGGTGATACGTGATCAAGAAGAGACGGACGTGACGACGAAGGAGCAGGGTGTGAGCCCTCCGGACGGCGCGGCGACCGACGACGGCGCACGCCCTGACGACGGCCGCTCCGCCCGCCCCGACCCCGTCCCGGAGCCCCGTCCGGAGCCCCCGCGCCCCGGCGGCCGGACCGACCGCACGGGCGGAGCCGAGACGGCCGGGGCCGAGGGCGCCGAAGCCGGGGCCGGAGCGCCCGCGGCCAAGGCTGCCGAAGCCGGGGCCGGGGCCGTCGGGCCGGGGGCCGGCGCCAGCGCCACCGCCGAGGGCCCGCACGGTCACGCCGCCACGGACGCCGACCGGGTCGAGGTCGACGAACCGCTGCTCGCCGCCCGCGTGCACCGGCCGTCCGACCTCGTACGCCTGCTCGTCGGCATCCTCGGCATCGCCGTCCTCCTCGGCATCGCCGCCTTCGCCCACGGCACCACCGTGGGCCTGGAGGAGGACATCAGCAAGGGCACCGGCCAGGCGCCCGACCTGCTGATCAAGGTCGCCGCGCTGGTGTCCAGCATCGCGGTGCTGCTGCTGCCCGTCGCCTTCGCCATCGAGCGGCTGATCAAACGCGACGGGCTGCGCATCGCCGACGGCGTGCTCGCGGCCGTCCTCGCGCACGGCGTCACCCTCGCCACCGACCTGTGGGTCTCGCAAGCCGCCCCCGACACCATCCAGGACGCCCTCACCCGCCCCGCGGCCGGCGGGACCCTGACCGACCCGGTCCACGGCTACCTCGCGCCCGTCATCGCGTACATGACCGCGGTCGGGATGACCCGTAGACCCCACTGGCGGGTCGCCCTGTGGGTGGTCCTGCTCCTCAACGCCCTGGCCATGCTGGTCAACGGGTACACCACCCCCTTCTCGATCATCCTCACCGTGCTGATCGGCTGGAGCGTCGCCTACGGCACCCTGTACGCCGTCGGTTCGCCCAACGTGCGCCCCACCGGACAGCACCTCCTCGCCGGACTGCGCCGGGTCGGCTTCCAGCCGGTCAGCGCGATGCGCGCCGAGATGCCCGAGGGCCCCGAGCCCTCCGAGGCCAACGACCGCGGTCGCCGGTACCACGTGACCCTGGAGGACGGGCCACCGCTCGACGTCACGATCGTCGACCGCGAGCAGCAGGCCCACGGCTTCTTCTACCGGGTCTGGCGCCGGCTCACCCTGCGCGGCATCACCACGGGGCGCAGCCTGCAGTCGCTGCGCCAGGCGCTGGAGCAGGAGGCGCTCCTCGCGTACGCGGCCATCGCGGCGGGGGCGAACGCGCCGAAGCTGATCGCCACCTCCGAGCTCGGTCCGGACGCGGTGATGCTCGTGTATGAGCACCTGGACGTCCGGGCCCTCGACGCGCTCCCCGACGAGGAGATCACCGACGAGCTGATCCACCACACGTGGGAGCAGGTACGGGCCCTCCAGTCGCGGCGGATCGCACATCGACGGCTGACCGGGGACGCCCTTGTGGTGGATCGTTCCGGCAACGTCATCCTGACCGACCTGCGCGGCGGCGAGATCGCCGCGGGTGATCTGGTCCTGCGGATGGACATCGCCCAGCTGCTGACCACGATCGGCCTGCGGGTCGGCGCCGAGCGCGCGGTGGCCTCGGCCGTGTCGGTGCTCGGCCCGGACGCGGTGGCGGACTGTCTGCCGCTGCTCCAGCCGATCGCGCTGAGCCGTTCCACCCGGGCGACGCTGCGCAAGCTGGCCCGGGAGCGGGCGGAGCGGCAGCGGGAGGCCGTGCTGGAGTCCTCGCGGGCGGCGAAGGCGGCGCGCGACGCGGAGTCCGAGGCCTCCGAGACCCCGGTCTCCGCATCGGCCGCGGCCGACCGCAAGGCCGAGAAGAAGGCCCTGGAAGATGCGCTGGACGGGGCCCGCGAGGAGGATCTGCTGACCCAG
Organism: Streptomyces sp. NPDC091682; assembly: GCF_044756625.1. Classification (NCBI taxonomy): domain Bacteria; kingdom Bacillati; phylum Actinomycetota; class Actinomycetes; order Kitasatosporales; family Streptomycetaceae; genus Streptomyces; species Streptomyces sp. NPDC091682. The sequence goes on from NZ_JBIVTH010000010.1 coordinate 58,272, forward strand.
ATCCGCCACCAGGTGCTGCTGATCCGGCCACAGGCCCCGGTGGAGCCGGCCCGGCTGGAGCGGATCCGGCCGCGCACGCTGGTCTCGTTCATCGCGGGCGCGTTCGGCGCGTACTTCCTGCTCACGCAGCTCGCCCACGTGGACTTCGCGACGATCATCGGCCAGGCGCAGTGGGGCTGGGTCGGGGCGGCGCTCGCCTTCTCGGCGCTGACGTACTTCGCGGCGGCCATGAGCCTGCTGGGCTTCGTCCCGGAGCGGGTGTCCTTCCTGCGGACCGTGGTCGCACAGGTGGCCGGGTCGTTCGTGAAGCTGGTCGCCCCGGCGGCCGTCGGCGGTGTCGCGCTCAACACGCGGTTCCTGCAGCGGGCGGGGGTCCGGCCGGGGCTGGCGGTCGCGAGCGTGGGCGCCTCCCAGCTGTTCGGGCTGGCCAGCCACATCGTGCTGCTGCTGTCCTTCGGCTATCTGACCGGGACCGAGAAGACGCCGGAGATGACCCCGTCCCGGGCCGTCATCGCGGGCTTGCTGACGGTGGCCGTGCTGGTGCTGGTGGTGACGGCGGTCCCGTTCCTGCGGAAGTTCGTGGTGACGCGGGTACGGGCGCTGTTCGCGGGCGTGGTGCCGCGCATGCTGGACGTGCTCCAGCGGCCGAAGAAGCTGCTGACCGGCATCGGCGGGATGCTGCTGCTGACGGGCTGCTTCGTGATGTGCCTGGACGCGTCCATCCGCGCGTTCGGGGGCGGCGAGGCCATCAGCTACGCGAGCATCGCGGTGGTGTTCCTGGCGGGCAACGCGCTGGGGTCGGCGGCTCCGACGCCGGGCGGCATGGGCGCGGTGGAGACCACGCTGACCCTCGGGCTGATCGCGGCGGGCCTGGAGAAGGAAGTCGCGATCTCCGCGGTGCTGCTGTTCCGTCTGATGACCTTCTGGCTGCCGGTGCTGCCGGGGTGGATCTCGTTCAACTTCCTGACCCGCAAGGAAGCCATCTAGCCTCCGGCCCGGTCGGCGGATCCGGCTCCGGTTAGCGGCTGCGGCTCCGGCCGGCGGCTGCGGCACCGGGTCGCTCCCGTACCCGCTACGGCGCCTCGCGCCCGCGCCTCGAACGCCGGCGGGGGGCGATGTCCGAGGCGGGTGGCAGCATGCGTCCATGAGCGAAGACCAGGACAGCCGTTGCCCGTTCGACGATCCGGCCGCGGTGCTGCGCGCGGACCGGGCGGCCCTGCGGGGCGGGGTCACCGGTGAAGGGGGCATCGGGCGGGAGGTGTTCACGCAGGCCGAGGCCGTCTTCGGGCGGGCCGACGTGGTGCGGGCGGAGTTCGCCTCCTGGCTGCACTTCGCGGCGACGGTGCTCGGGCACCACGACTACGCCGCCCGCGTCGCCGAGGCCGAACCGGGTCTGCCCTGGCGGACGGTGTGGGCCTGGTGGCGGCCCGTCGGTGCCTACGTGGCGGAGCCGAACCTCAGTGGGGACCACACGGCCGAGGTGTACGACCTCGACGGGGGCGCGGCCGTGAAGGTGTGGGCCCTGTGGTGCGAGGACGCCTGGTTCGATCTGGAAACGGGACGCCGGCTGCCCGCACCGGCCGACGGTGGGGCCGTGGAGCGGGACGAGGCGGAGCCGGACGGTCCGTGGCTGTTCGACGCGGACGGGGAGGGCTGGGCGCTGAACTGCCCCGGCACCTGGGAGGAACCGGTTCCGCTCGGCGGCGGCCGCTACCTGTACGTGGAGGCGCGCGGGGTCGTGGTGGTGGAGGAGAACGCCGCGGCGCTCGCCGACTGGCCCCGGGGCGCCACCGACGCCTCGTCCTGGGCGTCGGCCGAGGACGCCCCGTGGTTCCGTCCGGGCACGCGCGGCTCCGGTCCGCTCACCGCGGCCGGGCTCGCCCGGACCTTCGGCGACGCGTGGGTCACCCGTGTCCCCGGCGACGAGCTCCCGGACTCGCTGGAGCACCCGGGCACCCGGGAGTTCCTGAGCGGGGTGGGGCTGCCGCGCCACTGGGCCGCGGGCGTCAGCTCGTTCGAGGTCGCCCCGGAGTTGCTGCGGCCGCTGACCGCGCAGGCACCGGAGGCCGGCGACGACGCCCTCCTGCACCTCGGGACCTTCGACTTCGGGTACACCGACCCGGGCCTGGTGGGCGTCCACCGCGTCACCGGAGCGGTGCACATGTACCAGGAGTCCGTCATCCCGCTGGCCCGGGACGTGGCGACCTTCGTCGGACTCCTCGACGGCGTGCGCCGGTACATGGGCGCCTGCTGGTCCTCGTACCCGGCCGAGGACGGCATCGGGGACTTCGGCGAGGCGATGGAGGCCCTGAATCCCGGGGCGCTGGCCAACGGCTCGCCCGCGGCCGAGACCTGGGAGCACCTGTTCGCCGCGATCACCGAGCTGAGCGTGTACGGCTACTGAGGGGAGGGCGGGCAGGCGGGCGGGCACGACCCCCGTTCGGGTCAGCGCACGGGCGGGGTCGCCGCGGGGCCCACAGGATGGGGACATGCCGACACACGCCTGGCGGGTCACCGCCGCCGCCACGCTCGCCGCCGGGCTGCTCGCCACGGCCGCCTGTTACTCGGACGGCGACGGGAAGAAGGCCACGGCCGACGGCTCCCCCGAGGTCAAGCCCCTGAAATGGGGCGACTGCGAGGCCCCGACCGCCGCCCAGGGCGGTGGTCAGGCCCCGCCCAAGGACTGGCAGTGCGCCACCCTCGACGTGCCGCTCGACTACGCGAAGCCCGAGGGCGAGACGATCCCGATCGCCCTGATCCGGGCCAAGGCCCGGGACCAGAAGAACCGATTGGGCTCCCTGGTCTTCAACTTCGGCGGCCCCGGCGGCTCGGGCATCAGTACGCTGCCGGGCGCCGCGAAGGAGTACGAGGCCCTGCGCGCCCGGTACGACCTGGTGAGCTTCGACCCTCGCGGGGTGGGCGGCAGCGACCCGGTCCTGTGCGAGAACGACAAGCAGTTGGACCAGTACTTCAGCGAGGACTCCTCCCCCGAGACCCCGGAGGAGGAGAAGGCCTTCCTCGAGAACATCCGCACGTACCAGGAGGCCTGCGAGAAGAACTCCGCCGCGATGCTCCCCCGCGTCGGCACCGAGAACGCCGCCCGCGACCTGGACCGCATCCGCCAGGCCCTCGGCGACGAGAAGCTGAACTACTTCGGCATCTCCTACGGCACGGAGCTCGGCGGGGTCTACGCCCACCTCTTCCCCAAGAACGTCGGCCGGGCCGTCTTCGACGCCGTCGTGGACCCCACCAAGACCGCCGAACAGAGCGCCCTGGGCCAGGCCAAGGGCTTCCAGCTCGCGCTCGGCAACTTCGCCCAGGACTGCGTGGACCGCGGCGACGAGTGCCGGCTCCGGGGCAGCACGCCCAAGGAGATCGAGGCCGACATCATCAAGCTGCAGAAGGCGCTGGCCGCCAAGCCCATCCCGGGCATCGGGGACCGGATGCTCACCGAGAGCCAGGCGACCAACGGCATCGCGCAGGCCCTGTACTCGAAGGAGCTCTGGCCGCTGCTGGAACAGGGTCTCGACGAAGCGGAGGGCGGTCAGGGGCAGTTGCTGATGGCCCTGTCCGATGCGCTCAACGGCCGTGACCAGCAGGGGCGTTACAGCAACATCGGTGCGGCCAACACCGCGATCAACTGTGTGGACGACAAGGAGCGCTACACCCTGGAGCAGACGAAGGCCAAGCTGGCGGAGTTCCGTGCCGCCTCGCCGGTCTTCGGGGACCTCCTCGGCTGGGGCATGTTGACCTGCACCGGCTGGCCGGTCCCCGGCACCTGGGAGACCCCCGACGTCTCGGCGCCGGGCTCCGACCCGATCCTGGTGATCGGCAACACCGGCGACCCGGCCACCCCGTACGAGGGCGCCCGCAAGATGGTGGAGCGGCTCGGCCCGGGCGTGGGCGTGGAGCTCACCTACAAGGGCGAGGGGCACGGCGCGTACAACAGCGGCGACCCGTGCGTGCAGAAGGCGGTCAACGGCTACCTGCTGGACGGGAAGGCGCCGGCCGGGGGCACCGTCTGCACCGCGGCCCCCGACCCGACGCCGCCGCCCGGGGTGCCGGAGTCGTCGGCCGCCTGATCCGGTCCGCGGGACGAACGCCGAAGGGGCCGTACCCCGATCCCGGGATACGGCCCCTTCGGACCGTGGCTCTAGTAGACCGGCTTCTCGGGCTCGATCTGGTGGACCCAGCCGATCACGCCGCCACCGACGTGCACCGCGTCCGCGAAGCCCGCGGACTTCAGGACCGCGAGGACTTCCGCACTGCGGACACCCGTCTTGCAGTGCAGGACGATGCGCTTGTCCTGCGGCAGGTCCTGGAGGGCGGTGCCCATCAGGAACTCGCCCTTGGGGATCAGCTTCGCGCCGGGGATCGAGACGATCTCGTACTCGTTGACCTCGCGGACGTCGATGATCTCGATGGGCTCGTCGGTGTCGATCCACTCCTTGAGCTGCTTGGGAGTGATCGTCGAACCGGCGGCCGCCTCCTGGGCCTCCTCCGACACGACGCCGCAGAAGGCCTCGTAGTCGATGAGCTCGGTGACGGTCGCGTTCGGACCGCAGACCGCGCAGTCGGGGTCCTTGCGGACCTTGACCTGGCGGTACTGCATCTCCAGGGCGTCGTAGATCATCAGGCGGCCGACCAGCGGCTCGCCGACACCCGTGAGGACCTTGATGGCCTCGGTGACCTGGATCGACCCGATGGACGCGCAGAGCACGCCCAGCACGCCGCCCTCGGCGCAGCTCGGGACCATGCCCGGCGGCGGGGGCTCCGGGTAGAGGCAGCGGTAGCAGGGGCCGTGCTCGGACCAGAAGACCGAGGCCTGGCCGTCGAAGCGGTAGATCGAGCCCCACACGTACGGCTTGTTGAGCAGCACGCAGGCGTCGTTCACCAGGTAGCGCGTGGCGAAGTTGTCCGTGCCGTCGACGATGAGGTCGTACTGGCTGAAGATCTCCATCACGTTCTCGGCTTCGAGCCGCTCTTCGTGAAGGACCACGTTCACGTACGGGTTGATGCCCAGCACGCTGTCGCGGGCCGACTCGGCCTTGGACCGGCCGATGTCCGCCTGGCTGTGGATGATCTGGCGCTGCAGGTTCGACTCGTCGACCTCGTCGAACTCCACGATGCCCAGCGTGCCGACGCCGGCCGCGGCCAGGTACATGAGGGCGGGCGATCCGAGACCGCCGGCACCCACGGCCAGCACCTTGGCGTTCTTCAGGCGCTTCTGGCCGTCCATCCCGACGTCCGGGATAATCAGGTGCCGCGAATACCGACGGACCTCGTCAACGGTGAGCTCAGCTGCTGGCTCGACCAGCGGTGGCAGCGACACGGGCACTCCGAAGATGGGAGCATCCCCGCAGGTGCAGGGTGCAAACTGATGGTTGTTCTCCCAGTAACACTGCCACGCCCGTCTTCATTCCAAGACACCTGTCCCGATCCTTGAGACGATTTCGTCCCAGTAAGCGGGCATTGAGGCCCAGGGGTCGCTGCCGCGCGTCCCGAGCCGGTCGGTGAACCAGATCGTGCCCGCCCCCTGCCAGCGGGCGATCCTCATCGCCTCCTCCAGATGCGCCCGCGGCACCCCGTGGACGAGGTGGCAGAAGCGCTCCGCAGGATGGTCCGCGGTCCACTCGGCCACCTGCGACCAGCGGTAGTCGGACCAGGCCCCGGAGAAGGTGACCAGCTGGTCGGCGGCCTCCGCGTAGCCCTCGTACGGGTGCGTGCCGTGCCCGAGCACGATCCACAGGTCCTCACCGAGGCCCCGCAGGGTATCCACGACCCGGCTCACCGAGGCGAACTCCGCCTTGCCGGCCGGGGTTCCGGCCAGGTAGAAGCCGCCGACCCCGTACCAGTCGCGGAAACGGTGGGCATCGGAGACCAGCTCCCCGAAGGACCGCGCCCCGTCTCGCACCGCGAGATGGCCGAGGATCATGCCGCCCGCGCGGCGCAGCTTCGCGGCCGCTTCCGTGCAGTGCGGATCGGGCCGCCCGCCCGGGCCGTCCGCCACGTTCAGCACGGCCCAGTGCAGCGGGGTACCGGGGCGGGTCAGCTCGGCCCACTCGACGGGGGCGAGCAGCGGGTGCGCGTAGCCGGGGATGCCGAGACCGAGGCGGCCGGCCCCGGTCGCGGCGGCGGTCATGGCCCCCGGCGGCGTCGTCAGATGCGGCACGCCGCCTCCATCCAGATGTCCGCGAGGGATTCCTCCAGGTTGATCCGGGGCCGCCAGCCGAGCCGGTCGCGTGCGGTACGGACGTCCGCCTGCTGCCAGGCCCCGCAGCCGTCCGGGTACGGGTACGGCTGGGGGGCCGCGACGGCCATCTGCTCGGTGGTGGCCTCGGAGCGGGGCGAACCGATGGCGGAGAGGCCGGCCGGGCGGCCGGGGTGCCCGTGCCCCTGCTGGGGTCCGCCGTGCGGGACGTCCAGCTCGTGCAGGGCGCCCCCGTACCCGGCGACCCGGGCGAGGACCGAGGCCGCGTCGCGCAGCCGGACCGCGCGGCCGGTGCCGATGTTGACCACGCCCTGGGCGGCGGACAGCGAGGCGGCGTGCACGGCCCGCGCCACGTCGCGTACGTCCACGAAGTCGCGTTGCACGCCGAGTCCGCTGAGCTTCAGCTCGCCGTCGCCCGCCTGCATCGCGCGGCGCATGGCCTCGGCGAGGCGGCCGAGCGGGGATCCGGCGGGGGTACCGGGTCCGACGGGCGAGAAGATCCGCAGGACGACGGCGTCGAGTCCGGAGCCCAGGACCAGCTCGGTGGCGGCCAGTTTGCTCACGCCGTACGGCCCACCGGGTCTCGGCACGGCGTCCTCCGCCGTGGACGATCCGGGCTGGCTGGGCCCGTACTCGGCGGCGCAGCCGAGCTGCACCAGCCGGGCCCCGCAGCCGCTGCGGCGCAGCGACTCGCAGATCGTCGCGACGGCGACGGTGTTGTGCCGGGTGAGTTCCCGGGCCCCGCCCCGGGTCGCTCCGGCGCAGTTGATGACGACGCCCGGGTGGACGGCGTCGAGGAAGCGGGTGAGCGCGCCGGGGCTGCCGGTGGCGAGGTCGAAGCGGACGTCGGCGTCGTCGCCGCGGCCAAGCGCGGTGAGCTGGACGGCGGGGTCGGCGAGCAGCCGGTCGGCCACGTAGCGGCCGAGGTATCCGTTGGCTCCGATCAGCAGCACCCTCATCGCGTGACCCCTTGGTTGGTTGGCTGGCCGGTCATGTCTGTGTCTCCTTGCGGACGGATGGACGGATGGGTGGGGCGGGGTACGGGCAAAGCGCCTCGGCGTCGGCTCCGAAGGTCTGGGGACGTCCCGGGGACGTCAGGTCCGCGCGTGCGCGGAGGCGCGGGCCAGGGCGAGCACGGCGTGTACGAGGAGTCCGGCCACGGCGGCGAGCGCCGCCGCCGGGACGGGGACCAGGGCGAGGGCGAGGGCCGCGCCGACGGGCCCGCGGGGGGCTCCGTGCCGCAGCAGGAGCCGGGTCAGGAAGAGCAGCAGTGCGAGGGGAACGGCCACCGGAAGCGGCGTTCCGGCGAGCACGGCGGCCGCGGCCGCGGCCCCGGTGAACAGGGCGACGGCCGCCAGCAGCAGCGGACGCGCCCGGTCCGCGAAGTCCTCCAGGGCCCGGCTCCCGTCGAGCCGGGCCCGCGCCCCGGCGGCGAAGGCGACGGCGACCAGGTGCGCGGGGACGACGGCCAGCGCGAGGCCGACGGCGAGGGCGGTGCCGTGCCGGTACACGGCCCAGCCGGCCACGGCCGCGGCCAACACGTGCGCCGCGTAGGGGAACCGGCGCCCGGCGGCCCGCCCCGGCCACACCAGGGCGGTGGCGACGGCGACCACGGCGGCGGCCCCGGCCCACGCCTGCCCGGCGGCGGCCGCGGCGCAGGCGAGGGCGGCCGGCAGCAGCGCGTAGCCGACGCCGCGGAACGCGGCGGGGCCGGCCGGGACCGGAGCGGGCGCGGCGGGGGCGACCTCCTCGTGGGGGCTGCGCGCGTACAACTCTTCGGCGAGCGAGAAGACGTCCCGGTGCCGGAACCGTGCGGCGGTCCGGTCGGTGATGCCGTGGGCCTCCAGCCCGGCGGCGATCTCCAGCGGGTCCACGGCGCGCTCGCACAGCTCCCGGTGCCGGTGCAGCAGGGCCTTGACGGGATCCCCGGCGGCCCTGCGCCGAGCCGGCCCGGCGGCCAGTCCGCCGCCCCGGCCGCCGGGCCCCTCCCTTCCGGCTTCGTCATGGCCACTCCCCGCCTCGGCGGCGTTTGAGGCGCGGGGGTCCGGGGGCAGCGCGCCCGGCAACGGCGCCGCGCCGGACCGTGCACCGGAGGACGGCACCGCACCTGCGGCACCGCTGCCGGGGCTCCGCCCCGGACCCCGCGCCTCAAACGCCGGCGAGGCTGAATGTGCCGGGGCTGGAGGTAACGCTGGCGAGGGCGCATATGACGGGGCCGCCGCGATCTGGGGGTCGATGGTGGTCATACGACGGCCTCCGGGGACGGGTCCGGGGCGGGAGCCCACGTCGGGCTGGTCCAGTGGCCGGGCACCCGGGCCTCCGGGGGCCGGGCGAAGGGGATCCCGCCGTCCGGCCGCGCGGAGCCCTTGGCCAGCAACCGCAGGTAGATCTCCTGGAAGGCGGCCACGTTCTGTTCGACGGTGAAGAGCTCCAGGGCCCGCGCCCGGCCGGCGGCGCCGAGCCGCTGCGCCCGCTCGGGGTCCTGCAGCAGCGACAGACAGGCTTCGGCGAGCGCCCGCGGATTGCGGGGCGGGACGACGAGCCCGGTGCCCCCGATGACCTCGCGGACCGCACCCACGTCGGTGGAGACGGTGGCGCGCCCGCAGAGCATCGCCTCGGCGAGGGTGACCGGGAAGCCCTCGATCACGGAGGACAGGACGACGACGCGCCCGGCGCCGTACGCCTCGGCCGTGGTGGGGACTTCGGGTCCGCCGATCTCCTCGAAGGTGACCGGGTTCTCCCCGGCCGTGACCGAGTCGGCGGCCTCGTCGGGGAAGAGCTGGGCGGCCAGGGAGCGGCAGTCTGCGAGGTAGCCGGGGACCGTGGCCGTGGCGAAGATCCGCAGCCGGGTGCCGGGCGCGGCCCGGCGGACCTCGGCGAAGGCGTGCAGCAGGGCGATGAGGTCCTTGGCGGGCTCCATCCGCCCGAGCCACACCAGGGTGTCGGGGTCCCCGGGGTCAGCGGCCTCGCCGACGGTGGCGAATCGGTCCGCCTCCATCCCGGGATAGACGGTCCGCAGCCGTTCCCGGGTGGCCCCGCAGCGCTCCTGCCAGCGCCGGGCGTGCACGTTCCCGGGGGTCAAGAAGTCGGCCCGGGTGTAGATCTCGGTGGCCAGCCGCAGTTGGAAGGCCGCGAGCAGGGCCCTCACGGCGGGGCGGGTCTCCGGCTCGCCACGGGTGTCGAGCCGCGCCAGGTAGTGGGCCCGGAGCTGGACGCCGTACTCGGTGACCAGCAGCGGGACCCCGAAGAAGCGTTTGGCCAGGAGTCCGGGGAGGGCGGCCACGCCGCCCGCGGCCGCGTGGCAGATGTCGGCCTCGCCGAGACCGTCCGGCTCCCCGTACCAGTCGAGGGACAACGGCCGGAGCATGACCTCCAGTTCGTCCACGAACTCCAGCAGGTCGGCCACCTGGGCGGCCCGTACGGTGCGTGCGGCGCCTGGCGCCCGGCAGGCGGACTCCAGGGTCCGCACCGCGGACTCGGAGCGCAGGGCCGCGTACATCCCGCCCTGTTCGCGGGCGAGTCCGGCGAGCCCGTACAGTCCGGTCTCGAAGGGCTGCTCCGCACCGGCGCAGATCCCGTGGACCAGCTGCTCGAAGCAGTCCACGAACCGCCGGCGCTCCCGCCGGGAGTGGGTCCGCCCGTCGTCGGCGGGGGCCCACAGGGGGGCCGTCCGGACCCGGGTGACGTGCTCGGGCAGTGGCACACGGGCGCGTTCCTGCTCGGCGCTGCGGCTCAGTGCGTAGACCTCGAACTCGTGCTGCGGGAGCCCGCGCACGAGCCGGTCGCACCACAGCCTCGCCTCTCCCGTCGCATACGGATAACCACCTTCGGTGAGCAGTCCGATCCGCACGAGTCGCACCCCCGATCTCCCGTTCAGGCGGTCGCCGTTCGGTCGGGCGACCCGCTGCGGGAGAACTCAAGCGGATATGCCGAAGGCGCGACGGACGGTTGTCCGTCGCGCCACCGGAAGGGGTGAAGAGTCGTAACTTTCCCGTACGGTTCGCGTTCGAGCACGCTAGAAGTACGGTCTCGGAACCGGACCGCTCCCGAGACGGCCGACACCCGATACCCGGCACCCGACTACGCGAAGACCTCCTGCCGGGTCCTGCGGCGGCCGGCCGCCAGCGCGGGGTCCAGGGCCGGTACGGCGGCCAGCAGCTGCCGGGTGTAGGGATGGGCCGGGCGGTCGTAGACCTCGTCCACCGGGCCCTCCTCGACGATCTCCCCGGCCCGCATGACGGCCACCCGGTCGCTGACCTGTCGGACCACCGCCAGGTCGTGCGCGATGAAGACCAGCGCGATGCCCAGCTCCCGCTGGAGCTCCGCCAACAGGGCGGTGACCTGCGCCTGGGTGGTCACGTCGAGGGCGGAGACCGGCTCGTCGCAGACGATCAGCCGGGGCCGGGGCGCGAGCGCCCGCGCGATGCCCACCCGCTGGCGCTGACCGCCGCTGAACTCGTGCGGGTAGCGGTCGTAGTGCTCGGCCTCCAGCCCGACGCGCAGCAGCAGCTCCGCCACCCGGGCCCGGACGGCCGCCTCGTCCCGCTCACCGGCCGCGCGCAGCGGGTCGGCGATGGACTCGCCGACGGAACGGCGCGGGTTGAGGGAGGACACGGGGTCCTGGAAGACCATCTGCACACCGCTCGCGATGCCGGTGACCGGGGCGCCGTCCCGGTGCACCTGCCCGGAGCCGGGCTCCAGCAGTCCGACGAGCATCCGCCCGAGCGTGCTCTTGCCGGAGCCGCTCTCGCCGACGATCCCGAGGGTCTCCCCGGCGTGCACGGCGAGGGACACCCCGGCGACGGCGGCGACCTTGCGCCGGCCCCGCCCGAACTCCCGCCGCAGTGAGAAGGCCTCGACGACGGGCGGCACGTCCGCCGATTCCGGCCCAGCCGGGGTTCGAGGCGCGGGGTCCGGGGCGGAGCCCCGGGAAGGGCGCGGCCCGTCCAGCCTGGGCACCGCCGCCAGCAAGGCCTTGGTGTACGGCTCCGCTGGTGCGGCCAGCACGGAAGCCGCCGGGCCCCGCTCGACGGCGTGGCCACCCCGCATGACCAGCACCTCGTCCACGCTCTCCGCCGCCACCCCCACGTCGTGGGTGACCAGCAGCAGCCCGAGCCCGCGCTCCTCGCGCAGCCCGTGCAGCAGGTCGAGGATCTGGGCCTGGACGGTGACGTCCAGCGCGGTGGTCGGTTCGTCGGCGATCAGCAGCCGCGGCTCGCAGGCCAACGCCATGGCGATGAGGGCCCGTTGCCGCATGCCGCCGCTGAACTCGTGCGGCCGCGCGCGGGAGCGGCGCACCGCGTCCGGGATGCCCACCCGGTCGAGCACCTCGACGGCGCGGGCCCGGGCGGCCCGCCGGGAGACGTCCGCATGGATCCGGTGGACCTCGGCGATCTGGTCGCCGATGGCGTAGTACGGGTCCAGCGAGCTCAGCGGGTCCTGGAAGACCATGGCGGCCGTCCCGCCGCGCAGCCGGCGCAGTTCGGCCGCCGGGGCCGTGCCCACGTCCGTGCCGCCCACCCGGACGGTGCCGCCGAGGCGGGCGCCCGTACCGCGGTGCAGTCCCAGCAGGGCCGCGGCGACGGTGGACTTGCCGCTGCCCGACTCTCCCACGATGCCCAGGGCCCGACCCGCCTCCAAGGTGAAGGAGATCCCGTCCACGGCCCGTACGTGTTCCCCCGCCCCGCCGACGGGGAAGTCGACGACGAGGTCGGTGACCTCCACCAGTGAGTGCGTCATGCGAGGGTCACCCTTCGGTCCGCGGCGGCGTACAGGAGGTCGGCGACCGCGCCCGCGAGGACCACGGCCGTGCCGATCGCGAGGACGACGCCGACGACGACGGGCAGGTCCACGACCCGTACGCCGTCGATCAGGGTCTTGCCGAGGCCGGGGATCCCGAACAGCGACTCCGTCAGCACGGCCCCGCCGATCATCGTGCCGAAGTCCACGGCGCTGAGCGCGATCACGGGGGCCACGGCGCCGCGCACCGCGTGCCGCGTGACCACGGCCCGCTCCCCCACCCCGTAGGCGCGGAAGGTCCGGATGTGGTCCTCGGCCAACGTCTCCAGGGTCGAACTGCGCGTGAGGCGGGCGTACTTGGCGCTCTCGAAGAAGCCGAGGGTGATCCACGGCAGGAGCAGGTTCCAGGCCCACTGCTCGGGGTCCTCGGTCAGCGGCACGTACGTCGGGAACGGCAGCCACTGGAGGTGGGCGCAGACGATCATGAGCAGCAGCAGCCCCAGGATGAAGACGGGGGTGCCGGTTCCGGCGAGGGTCAGGACGGTCAGGGCCCGCTCGGTGATTCCGCCGCGGCGCAGCGCGGACAGCAGTCCGGTGCCGACGCCGACCACCAGCCAGATCACCAGCGCGCCCAGCGCCAGCGACAGGGTGGCGGGCAGCCGGTCCAGGATCAGCGCGGTGACCTGCTGGTCGTTCTGATAGGAGAAGCCCAGGCAGGGCGCGTCGCAGTGCAGGACCAGTCCGGCGCCACCGGAGTAGTCCCGGCCGGCCAGCAGCCCCTGGAGGAAGTGCAGGTACTGGGTGGGGGCGGACTCGTTCAGCCCGAGCTGCTGGCGGACCTGGGCGATCTGCGCCGGGTTGCAGCGCTCGCCGCAGGCCAGGCGGGCCGGGTCGCCGGGGGCGAGGTAGAAGAGGGCGTAGACGATCACGGACAGGGTGAGCAGCACGAGCACTGCGCCGCCCGTCCGTTTGAGCACGAAGAGGGTCACGTCGTGCGCTCCTTTCTGGTGCCGACCCGCAGGCGGGAGCCTTCGCGCGGGTCGATGGCCGTGCGGACGGCGTCGCCCAGCACGGTGGAGGCGAGCACGGTGACGAAGAGCAGCCCGGCGGGGAGCAGGACGTAGGCCGGATCGGCGCGGAACCAGGTCTGCGCGCTCGAGAGCATCTGCCCCCAGGAGGGCGTGGGCGGCTTGACGCCGACGCCGAGGAAGGACAGCGAGGCTTCGGCCACGATGGCGGTGGGCACCTTGATCGCGGCGTAGGTGATGACGGGCGCGGCCAGCGAGGGCAGCAGTTCGCGGCGGGCGATGGCGAACGTGCCCCGGCCCGAGAGGCGGGCGGCGTCGACGAAGTCGAGCCCGCGCAGGGCGAGGGCCTGGGCGCGGACCATCCGGGCGGTGCCGCCCCAGTCGAGCAGTCCGATGACGAGGATCAGCAGCAGCGGCCGCGGGAAATCGGGCGGGACGACGGCGGTGAGGGCGATGCCGATCACCAGCATCGGCAGCGCGATCATCACGTCGGTGAACCAGCCGATGAGCTGGCCCGCGAACCGGCCGCCGAGCGCGGCGGCGAGTCCGACGCCCACGCCGACGAGCGTTTGCACGACGACGGCGCCCAGGGCGACGAGCAGCGAGATCCGCGCCCCGTACAGCAGCCGGGTCAGCAGGTCTCGGCCGGTGCCCGGCTCGACGCCGAGCCAGTGGTCGGCGGAGATCCCGCCGAAGGAGCCGAGCGGTACCCCGCCGCGCGCGGAGTCCACGAGGTCGTCGTGGTACGCGTTCGGGTCCTGGCCGGTGAGTTGGGCGACCAGCGGTGCGGCGAGGGCGAGGAGGACGAGCAGGGCGATGACCGCGGCGGCCGCGAGGGCCGCGGGCCGGCGGCGCAGGCGCCGCCAGACGTGGCGCGCGGGGCCCGCGGCCGGGGCGGAGGCCCCGGACGCGGCCCCGGACGCGGGCGCGGGCGCGGGCGCCGGCTGCTGCGGCGCCGACCGCTTCGGGGCGACGCTCACTTGACGGAGACCTGCGAGACGTCGAGGACGCCGGTCCAGTCGCTGATCACGACGTTCTTGACGTCCTTGCCGACGATCCGCTTGTAGACCGGGTGGAAGAGCGGCACGTCCAGGGCCTGCTCGCCGATCTTCTTGTCGAGTGCGCCCCAGCGCTTGCCGGCCGCCGCGAGGTCGGTCAACTTGGCGATCTCGTCGATCTCGGCGTTCACGGCCGGGTCGTTCAGCTGCGCGTGGTTGTAGTTGGAGCCGTTGGTCACGATCTGCCGGCCGTCGAAGATCGGCGCGAGGAAGGGGGCGCCGGAGGGCCAGTCCGCGCCCCAGCGGGAGAGGAAGAAGCCGGGGGTGTTCTTGACGTCCCAGCGCTTCTCGTTGAAGGCGTTGTTCTCCAGGCCCTCCAGCTTGACCGTGATCCCGGCGGCGGCGAGGGCCTGCTGCACGGCGGTGGCCACCTCGGGGCTGGTCTGTCGGTTCTGCGCGGTGGAGTGGGTCAGGGTGACGGTGATGCCGTCGGGGAAGCCCGCCTCCGCCAGCAGCTGCTTGGCCTTGGCCGGGTCGCCGGTCTTGCCCGCCGGGAAGTGGTCGTACGGGGTGAAGCCGAAGGCCTCGCGCTCGGGCAGGAAGGTGGTGGCCGGTTCGGCGAGGGCGGATCCGCCGGCGGCGTTGATCACGCTGGTGCGGTTGATCGCGTGGGAGATGGCCTGGCGCACCTTCGGGTTGTCGAAGGGGGCCACCTTCGGGTTGAAGGCCAGGTAGTTGACGTAGCCGAAGTGGCCGGTGCCGACGCGGCCCGCGAGGTCGTTCTTGTCGGCGGAGTCGCCGATCTGGGCGAGCTCGGCGGGTCCCAGGTTGGTGTCGGTGGTGACGGCGGCGGCGTCGGGGCCGGAGCTGGTGGTCAGGCGCTGGTTGATGACCGCGGCGTCCAGACCGGAGCGGACGTCGATCTTGTCCGGGTAGGCCTTGCGCTCCTCGTCGGTCTTCTCGTCCCAGTGCTCGTTGCGCTCCAGGGTGAGGTGTTCGCCGTCGTTGTCGTTCTTGACGACCTTGTACGGGCCGGAGGAGACGGGGTGCTCCTCGTACTTGACCCCGGTGTCCTTGGCCTTGGGAACGGGCGCGAACTGCGTCTGCGTGGCGACGAAGGGGAACTCGCCCTCGGGCTTGCGGAGTTTGAAGACGATCGTCTTCGGGTCGGGCACGACGATCGAGTCGAGCCCCTTGCCGCCGTCCTTGTACGGGCCCTCGTACGTCTCCCCGCCGACCAGCCAGTCCCGCAGGTACGGGGCGCCGCCCGACAGTTCGGCGGCGAAGGACCGCTCGATGCCGTACTTGATGTCGGCGCTGGTGATCGGGGAGCCGTCCTCGTACTTCAGCCCGTCCTTGAGCGTGTACGTCCACTCGGTGGCGTCGGCGTTGGGCCTTCCGGTGTCGGTGGCCAGGTCGGGCACGACCTTGGTGCCGGCCGCGCCGTCCTCGCGGTTGCGGGTGGTCAGCGTGCGGAAGACCAGCGAGGGAACGTTTCCGCCACCCGAGGTGTAGAGCCGGGCCGGGTCGAAGTCGCTCTGCGGCTCGGAGTTGAGGACGGTCAGGGTGCCGCCCTTCTGCGGGGCGCCCGCGGCGCCCGGCTTGTCGCCCGAACCGGCCTTGCCCGCAGCGTCCTCGGGGCCGCAGGCCACGGCGCCCCCGGCCAGGACGAGGCTGACGGTGACGGCGGCCACACGGCGCGCTATGAGATGACGGTCGGGTCCGGCGGAAGACATGGGTGTGTTGACCTCTCGGCGTGAAGGAAGGGCTGAAGGGCCACGCGAGGGGCAGCGGTCGACAGCGGTGCCGGAGGGGCACCGGAGCATGAGGAAGCCGCGCCTGCGGGCATGGGCACGCCCGGGCGCGGCGAAGGAACTCGAAGAGGGTCGCAGCGCTTGCGGGCCGGGGGCACCTCCCGGGCCGCAAGGCCCAGGGGGAGTCAGCGACAGAAGATGTCGGCCACGCTGTGCGCGGTCACACCAAGCAGCGCCAGCTCAATGGCGGCGCTCGCGGTCATGGTGTGGTCGTGCGACATGCGGAGAACGATTGCCGATGATCGGACGGATTGTCAACGCGGATCCCCGCCCGGCACCGGGCGGGGTCGTGCCCGTCGGTCAACCCTCGGGGAAGACCCAGGGGTTGGGCTTGCACTGGATGCCGTCGATGTTGAGGGACTTGGTCTGCTGCTGCATGATCGGCGCGAGCGCGCCGGGTGTGCGGCAGTTCACGTGGTCGCGTCCGAGCCGGTGCCCGACCTCGTGGTTGATGAGCATCTGCCGGTAGATGAACATCTGGTCCGGTCCGTAGGTCGCGGAGCCCTGCGCCCAGCGGAACGCGTTGATCATCACCCGCTCGGTGCGCGCGGAGTCACAGGAGACGTTGTCGACGGTGATGTCCAGGTCGGACTTGTCGCACCAGAACCCGGTGGTCCCGGGACTGGCCAGGGTGATCACGAAGTCCGCCTGGCCACCCGGTACCCGCTCGAAGGTCCGCTCGCCGTTGTGGGACCAACTGCGCGGGTCGTTGAGGGTGCGGTGGACGGCCTCGGCGAAGAGCTGCGCGTCCATGCCCAGGCCCTGTTCGACGTCGACCCGGTAGCGCACGAGCTTGCCCTTGCCGGGGGCCTTGGCCACACCGGGCACGGTGTCGAAGGTGCCGGGTCCGGCGAGTTTCGGGTCGATCGGCAGTTGTTGGGCCATCTTCTGCTCGAAGGTCAACTCGGGCGCGGCGGCGGACGGTGCCGCGGGCGCGGCCCCCGCCGGGGGCTTCGCGCGGTCGTCCGAGCGGGAGGCGGCCGCGTCGGTCCGGCTGCCGTCGGAAGCGGCCTGCGCGCCCCTCTTGGCATCGTCCCCGGCGGAGTTCATCTGACCGGCGACGACGACGGCGAGGACGGTCGTGACGGCCACGGCGGCCACGCCGGTGTACGTACGGACCTTCCGGCTGCGGCTCGAGCCGGGCGGCTCCGGGGCGGGATCCACCGGGTCCACGGCATCGAACGGGTCCACGGGATCGACCGGATCCGCCGCGGCCGCGGCAGGCCCGGGGCCGACGGGAGCGACCGGGTCCACCGGCCTGCGCGGCCCGGGCACCCGGCGGTGCGAGCCGGTGGAGGTGAAGAGGTCGGTGTCGGGGTCGGAGTCGAATGCGCCCGGCGGCGCCAGGGTGACCTGGGGGAAGCCCACCGCGGGGGTGCCGAAGGCCGGGGTGCCGGAATCCAGGTGGGCAGCGGGTGCCGCCGCGGCCGGTGCGGTGTCGGAGTCGGAGTCGGAGTCGTCGTGCGGGCGCCGCACCCCGCGCCAGTCCCCGTACACGGAATCGGGGCGGGCCCCCCAGGCGCCGCCGGACTCGTACTGCTGGGGGTGGCTGCCGGTCCGCACGTCGTCGAAGGTCCGGTCCTGGGACGCGTACCCCTGGTGGGTGACGGTCGGTTCGGGCCGGTATTCGGCGGGCGGTTCCTCGTAGGGCGGCGCCTCCGGCTGCGGCCGGACGGGTGCCGCAGCGGCGGCCGGAGCCGGAGCCGGGGCAGGGCCCTTGCGACTATGTCGTCCCATGGTCCTCAGCCTCTGCCGTCTTCGATATTTCGGTCACCCTCGCCCGTTCCGGTGTCACTCAGCAGCTCGCGGAAGGCGGCGGCCACCGCCTCGGGGTACTCCATCATCGCCACGTGTCCGGCCTCGGGCATGCACAGCAGCCGCGAACCGCGGAAGGCCGCGGCGGCCTTGTGCGCCATGCGGTACGAGACCAGCTGGTCCCGGCCACCGTAGACCAACAGCGAGGGCGCGAGGACCCGTTGCGCCTGCCGCCACAATCCGTGCTGGCCACCGAGGGTATAGGCGTCGACGATGCCGCGCGAGGAGCGCGTCATCGCCTCCCAGAAGTACGGCAGGGCCATCCGCCGCTCCATCTCCTCCACGGCGTTGCGGAATCCCTCGGGTGTCACCCGGGAGGGGTCTCCGTAACAGAGCTCCGTCACCCCGCGGGTGCGCTGCTCTGCGCTGAGCCCCTGCGTCAGCCGGCCGAAGAGCGCGGCCACCCCGGGCACGGCGAGCAGCGCGGTCGGCACGGCCGACTTCTGCACGCGCAGCTCGGGCAGGGCGGGCGAGACCAGGGTCAGGGTGCGCACCAGGTCGGGCCGGACGGCCGCGACGCGGGTGGAGACGGCGCCGCCGAGGGAGTTCCCGAACAGGTGGACCGGGCCGCGCCCGGCGGCGTCGAGGTGTCGGATGACGGCGCGGGCGAAGGCGGTGACGGAGTAGTCCCGGTCGGCGGGTGGTGGGGACCAGCCGAAGCCCGGCAGGTCGACGGCCTCGCCGTCGACGGTGTCGGCCAGCCGCACCATCAGATCCGACCAGTTCTGCGAAGAACCGCCGAGTCCGTGGACGAACAGGGCGGGCGGCAGCCCCGTGCGCAGGGGCGGGCGGAACCGGACGGCCAGTTCCAGGCCGGGCAGCACGGCGGTGCGCAGCTGCTCCCCTTCGGCCACCCGAGCGGCTCCCGCCTGGGAGGACGGCTCGGCGGTGGACCGCACGCCCGGCAGCTCGGTCGAAGACATGCGGGCAATGTTACGAGACGATCACGCTCCTCTTCCTGTGTTCGCCGTCACAGACACGGGCCGGATCCATATAGCGGTGCCTCCGCGATCCTCCTAGGCTCGTAAGTGAGCACAAGGAAGCGAGGGGAGCGGCATGACTGTCGACCCTGCGGAGCCGGACACCTTCCGGGAGCAGTTTCCGGAATCCCTCGATCCTGAGGCGCCCGAGGCGGATGTGGCGGAGCAGCTCGCCGATCTCCGGCCGGACGAGGACGACCCGATCACCGCGGGCGCGGTGGACGGGGTCACGGACGGCGATGCCGTCGAGCAGGCGCGCGTGGTGCCGCTGGACGAGGACGACTACCGCTGACCCACAGCTGACCGAGCACCGACCAAACCGCTGATCAAACCGCTGACCAGCGCCTCCGGGCCGTCCGTACCGCGAGAAAACTCGGCTTGAACCCTCCAGATTCGGTTACCGAAAAGTACGATGGCGGCGCGGCGCAGAGCGCACTGTGTTCTTAGAGAAAGTGGGAGGCGGCGTGACAGCCATCGAGCAGACCGAGGCAGCGCGTCCGCGGGGCACGCGACTGCCGCGCCGAGCCCGGCGCAACCAGCTGCTGGGCGCGGCCCAGGAGGTTTTCGTCGCCCAGGGGTACCACGCGGCGGCCATGGACGACATCGCCGAGCGGGCCGGCGTGAGCAAGCCGGTGCTGTACCAGCACTTCCCCGGCAAGCTCGACCTGTACCTGGCCCTGCTGGACCAGCACTGCGAGGCCCTGCTGCTGGCCGTGCGCACCGCCCTGGCGTCGACGACGGACAACAAGCTGCGCGTGGCGGCCACGATGGACGCCTACTTCGCGTACGTGGAGGAGGAGGGCGGCGCCTTCCGGCTGGTCTTCGAGTCCGACCTGACGAACGAGCCGGCGGTGCGCGAGCGCGTCGACCGCGTCTCGCTCCAGTGCGCCGAGGCCATCTCCGACGTCATCGCCGAGGACACCGGCCTGTCCAAGGACGAGTCGATGCTGCTGGCCGTGGGCCTGGGCGGGGTCTCGCAGGTCGTGGCCCGCTACTGGCTCTCCAGCGAGAGCCCGGTCGCCCGCGAGACGGCGGTCGGCCTGCTGACCTCGCTCGCGTGGCGCGGTATCGCCGGCTTCCCGCTGCACGGCACGGAGGCCTGAGGGGCCGGTGCGCGGCGGCGCCCGCGGCGGCGGCCCTCATCGGCCGCTGTTCGCTGCGAGCGTGTCCGCTCTGCGCGTCGGTGTCCCCTCACCGGGCTAATGTGGACCGCGTACGGCGCGGATGATCGCGCGAACCGGATCGTCGGAGGGACAAAGCCGTGGAGGTCAAGATCGGCGTGCAGCACGCACCCCGGGAGATCGTGCTGGAGAGCGACCTGAGCGCCGAGGAGCTGGAGAGCATCGTCACCGCCGCTCTGTCCGGCACTGCGCCGCTGCTGAGCCTCACCGACAACAAGGGCCGCAAGGTCCTGGTGCCGTCCGACCGCCTGTCGTACGTCGACCTGGGCGAGCCGAGCGTGCGCAAGGTGGGCTTCGGCGCGCTCTGAGAACTGTTGGAAACGGCCCGGTGGTTGATCCCACCGGGCCGTTTCTGTTTCTTCCGCTTCGGGTAGGACCGCAGTGACCCGGTTTGCCCTGACGTATGGGAGGGACCTCATGCTGCTGATGGAAGTGCTCGGCTCCGCACTCCTGGGCCTCGCCTTGTCCGCGACGGCCGCCCGAGGACTCACGCGCCGGTTGCCTTCCCGCACAGTGGTACTGGTCAGCGGGGTGCTGGGGGCTCTGTTCGGGGCGTATCTCACCCACTTCGCGCTCGGGCCCGGGCACAACACCCTGACTGCGACGCTCATCGGCGCGGTGCTGGTGTCGGCCGTGGTCCTGTCCCTGCTGCTCCGTCCGGCCTCGGGGCCCCGCAGGCCGTCCCACAGGACTCCGTTTTCACTCCCGTCGCGGGGATGAGGATGACCCGGCGCCCTGAGCCCTGCCCCTGAACCACGTACGTCGGCCCCGGCGCGCCGTGTGCGCGCCGGGGCCGACGTGTGGAGCGGTACGGAGCCTCGCCGGCCGCCTCGCGGCTGCCGGGCTGCTGCCGAACGGTCAGGCGGCGAGGCCGAGGGCCGCCATCCGCTTGGTGTGCGCCTTGGTGATGCGGGTGAACATCTCGCCGACGGCCGCCAGGTCGAAGCCTGCCGCCATTCCGTCGACGCCGCCGACCAGCATGGTCGAGAGCGCGTCGCGCTCGGCGACCACGCGCTGGGCCTGCGAGAGGGCCTCGCCCATCAGCCGGCGGGCCCACAGTGCGAGCCGGCCGCCGCAGCGCGGGTCCGCCTCGATCGCCGCGCGGACCTTCTCGACGGCGAAGTTGCCGTGGCCGGTGTCGTCGAGCACGCCGAGCACGAGGGCGCGGGTGTCGGTGTCCAGGTGGGAGGCGACCTCACGGTAGAAGTCACTGGCGATGGAGTCACCGACGTAGGCCTTGACCAGGCCCTCCAGCCAGTCCGACGGCGCGGTCTGGCGGTGGAAGTCGTCGACGCCCTTCGCGAAGGGCTCCATGGCGGCGGTGGGCTCGACCTCGATCGCCGCGAGCCGGTCCCGCAGCCGCTCGAAGTGGTGGAACTCGGCGGAGGCCATCGCGGCGAGCTCGGCCTTGTCGTCGAGGGTGGGCGCGAGCTTCGCGTCCTCCGCGAGGCGCTCGAAGGCCGCGAGCTCTCCGTAGGCGAGCGCACCGAGCAGGTCCACGACGGCGGCCCGGTACTGCGGCGAGGCAGAGGCGGCGGCCCAGTCCTGGGAGGCGATGCCCACGACTCCGGCCGGGGCGCTGTCGTCGGCGGGCGAGGCGTTTTCTACGGTCGACATGCTCCGCACAATAGCCCGCCGAATGGCCCTCCAAGTCACCACGCGGGTTCCTTGCCTGTCCAGCTAAACGCGCCTACCCGGTGAATTCACCCGACACACCTGCGCGATTCCGGGGTACAGTGGTAATGCGCCTGCCGAATACTCGGCGGGCCATCCGAATGAGGATGCCCGGTCGGTGGCCCGATCGGCTCCAACCGACCGCCCTCGGTGTGGTGCGTACGTTCATGCGTACCGCCAACCACGAGGGGCCCCCTCAGCGGCAGATGCGCTTGAGCGAAGGCTAGTGGTCCCGCGCAGCTTCGTACGTAGCAGTACTGCAAGCACGGCACGGTACGACCCCCCTCGCCGCCTCGCGCCGCGTCTCACAGAAGAGGCAGCACCCTGACTACGTTCCGAGACCTCGGGATCTTTCCCGAGACGGCCGAGGCCCTTGAGGCCGTCGGCATCGTGTCCCCCTTCCCGATCCAGGAGATGACCCTCCCCGTCGCCCTTTCCGGCACGGACGTCATCGGCCAGGCCAAGACCGGAACCGGCAAGACGCTCGGTTTTGGACTTCCGCTGCTGGAGCGGGTCGTCGTCCCGGCGGACGTCGAGGCCGGCCGCGCCACCCCGGCGCAGCTGACCGACGCACCGCAGGCCCTCGTGGTGGTTCCGACCCGCGAGCTGTGCACCCAGGTCACCAACGACCTCCTGACCGCGGGCAAGGTCCGCAACGTCCGCGTCCTCGCCATATACGGCGGTCGCGCGTACGAGCCCCAGGTCGAGGCGCTCAAGAAGGGCGTCGACGTGATCGTCGGCACCCCGGGCCGCCTGCTCGACCTGGCCGGGCAGAAGAAGCTCGACCTCTCGCACGTCAAGGCCCTCGTCCTGGACGAGGCCGACGAAATGCTCGACCTGGGCTTCCTGCCCGACGTCGAGAAGATCATGGCGTACCTGCCGGCGAAGCGTCAGACGATGCTGTTCTCGGCGACCATGCCCGGTGCGGTCATCGGCCTGGCCCGTCGGTACATGACGCAGCCGACCCACATCCGCGCCGTCTCCGAGGACGGCGAGGGCGCGACCGTCGCCAACATCACGCAGCACGTCTTCCGTGCGCACAACATGGACAAGCCGGAGCTCGTCTCGCGCATCCTGCAGGCCGAGGGCCGCGGCCTGGCCATGATCTTCTGCCGTACCAAGCGCACGGCGGCCGACATCGCCGAGCAGCTGGAGAAGCGCGGCTTCGCGTCCGGCGCCGTCCACGGCGACCTGGGCCAGGGTGCGCGCGAGCAGGCGCTGCGCGCGTTCCGCAACGGCAAGGTCGACGTGCTGGTGTGCACCGACGTCGCCGCGCGCGGCATCGATGTCGAGGGTGTGACCCACGTCATCAATTACCAGACGCCGGAGGACGAGAAGACCTTCCTGCACCGCGTGGGCCGCACCGGCCGCGCGGGCAACAAGGGCACCGCCGTCACCCTGGTCGACTGGGACGACATCCCGCGCTGGCAGCTGATCAACAAGGCGCTGGAGCTGGACTTCCACGACCCGGTGGAAACGTACTCCACGTCCCCGCACCTGTTCGAGCAGCTGAACATCCCGGCCGGCACCAAGGGCATCCTGCCGCGCGCCGAGCGCACGCGGGCCGGCCTGAAGGCCGAGCAGCTGGAGGACCTGGGCGAGACCGGCGGCCGCGGTGGCCGTGGCGGCCGCTCCGGTCCGGCGGCCGCCGCCGTGGTGACCGAGGAGCGTCCGGCCCGTACCCGTACGCCGCGCCAGCGCCGCCGTACGCGGGGCGGTGCGGAGCTCGCCGAGGGCGCCGAGGCCACCGCAGCGGTGACCCCGACCCAGGCTCCCGAGGCCCCCGCGGCCCCGGCCGCCGACGAGCCGCGCCGTCCGCGCAGGCGCCGCACCCGTGTGGCCGCGGTACCGGCCCAGGCCCCCGTGGCCGCACCGGTCGCCGAGGCTCCGGCCGTCCAGGCTCCGGTCGCACCGGCCGCCCCGGTGACCCCGGTCGTCGAGGAGGCTCCGGCCCGGCCGAAGCGCGTCCCGACCCGCAAGGCCGTGGCCGCTCCGGTGACCCCGATCACCGAGGATCTTCCCGCCGCGGAGGCTCCGGCCCGGCCGAAGCGCGTCCGTACCCGCAAGGTCACCCCGACCGAGCCGGAGCCGGACTTCCAGATGCCGCCGCTGGTCGAGCCCGTCCGGGCCCGGCGCACCACCCGCAAGGCAGCCCCGGCCGCCGTGGTGACCCCGGTCGCCGAGGTTCCCGCCGAGGAGGCTCCGGCC
>NZ_JBIVTH010000010.1:82017-357342 GCF_044756625.1 Streptomyces sp. NPDC091682
CCAAGCCGAAGCGCACCCGCACCCGCAAGGTCGCGGAGGCCGCTCCGGTCGCCACCGAGGCCGCCGTGGCCGAGGAAGCTCCGGCCAAGCCGAAGCGCACCCGCACCCGCAAGGTCGCGGAGGCCGCTCCGGTCGCCACCGAGGCCGCCGTGGCCGAGGAGGCCCCGGCCAAGCCGAAGCGCACCCGCACCCGCAAGGTCGCGGAGGCCGCTCCGGTCGCCACCGAGGCCGCCGTGGCCGAGGAAGCTCCGGCCAAGCCGAAGCGGACCCGCACCCGCAAGGTCGCGGCCGCGCCGGAGGCCTGAGCCTCGCGCAGTACCCCGCCGATGGCCCCGTTCCCCTTCCGAGGGGGCCGGGGCCATCGGCTTGCCCGGGCCTGCCGGGAATCCGTACGGGCCGGTAACCTCGGGCCATGAGCAAGCCGCCGCGCCTGACCCTGCCCGCCGCCGCCCGCGCGTACCCCCTCACCACCGACCGCGGCTCCTTCGCCGTGCACGAAGCCGGTGAGCCCGTGCACGGCACCGCCCTGCTGGTCCCCGGCTTCACGGGCAGCAAGGAGGACTTCATCGGCCTCCTGGAGCCGCTGGCGGCCGCCGGGTACCGGGTCGTCGCCGTGGACGGCCGCGGCCAGTACGAGACCCCGGGCCCGCGCGAGGAGGCCCCGTACGCCCAGGAGGAGCTGGCGCGGGACGTGCTCGCGCAGGTCCGCGCACTGGGCGCGGACCGCGTGCACCTGGTCGGCCACTCGCTCGGCGGTCTGGTCTCCCGCGCCGCCGTGCTCCGCGACCCCTCGCCCTTCGCCTCCCTCACCCTGATGAGCAGCGGGCCGGCCGCGATCTCCGAGGAGCAGCAGGCCCGGACGAAGCTGCTGGTCGCCGCGTTGGAGGCGATGGGCGACGACATGCCCGGGATCTGGGCGGCGATGCGGGCCCACGATCCCGAGGACGCGGCCGCGGACTCCCCCGAGCTCGCGCACTTCCTGCGCGAGCGGTGGCTGGCGACCGTCCCCGAGCAGCTGATCGTCACCGGCCGGACGCTGATCTCCGAGCCGGACCGGGTGGCGGAGCTGAGCCGCGTCGACCTCCCGAAGCTGGTTCTGTCCGGGGCCGTGGACCAGGCCTGGCCGGTGCCGCTGCTGGACGAGACGGCCCGGCGCCTGGCCGCGCGGCGGGTGGTCGTGCCCGGGACGGACCACTCCCCGAACGCCGAGGACCCGGCCACGACGGCGCGCGAGCTGGCCGCGTTCTGGGACTCCTGCGCCGGCGCGTAGTTAGCTAGTGAAAAAATTTCCTTAGCGTAGGGAATGATTGCGGCCTACACTTCGTTGGACCAGTGCAAGGAGAAACACTGACGAAGGGAGAAGCCCGTGCGCTTCGAGATTCTGCGCCTGGACGACGTCGACGGATCCGCCGTGGACCGCACCGTCGTCGACGCGGCCTCCGTCAACCGGATCGTGCAGCAGGCCGCAGCCGTCGGCCAGCGCATCCTGATCCGACCGGCCGAGAGTGCGTCCTGCTGACGCATCGCATGAAGAACGTTCACGCCCCCGCACCGGTCCCGGTGCGGGGGCGTTCGCTTGAGCGGCCGCGTGCGGCAGCTACGGGGCGGGGCGGGCGGGACCTCAGGCCCCACTGACCACCTGGAGCACGCCGTTGATGATCTGCTGGACGGCGATCGCCGAGAGCATCATGCCGGCGAGTCGGGTGACGAGGACGACGCCGCCGTCCTTGATGACCCGGATGATCACCAGCGAGTAGCGCATGGTGATCCACAGCACGACGTGCATGGCCACGATCGCGGCCCAGACCGAGACCTGTCCGGCGGCGCCGTCGACCTTCTGGACGGCCAGGATCACGGACACGATCGCGCCGGGCCCGGCCAGCAGCGGCATGCCCAGCGGGACCAGGGCCACGTTCACGTCCTTGGTCTGCTTGGGCTCGTCGTTCTTGCCGGTGAGCAGGTCCAGCGCGATGAGCAGGAGCAGCAGACCACCGGCGATCATCAGCGCCGGAACGGAGACGTGCAGGTAGTCCAGGATCTGCTGGCCGCAGATGCCGAAGACCGCGATGACACCGAAGGCCACGCATACGGCCTGCCAGGCCATGCGGCGCTGCACCTTGACGGGGCGGCCGGAGGTGAGGGCCAGGAAGATCGGCGTGATCCCCGGAGGGTCCATGATCACAAAAAGGGTGAGAAAAAGGGATCCGAAGACGGCGAAATCAAACACAGTGATGCCTTGCAGAAGAGAGGGGTGTCGCGAAGAAGAAGTGTGGGACGGGTGGAGCGGGCCGGATCCGGCCGGTCAGCGCTCGCGTCCGCCGGCGCCCGGCACCGGGAAGGCCCCCGTCGCACGGCGCGTGATCTCGCCGTAGATCTCGGGGTCGGTCGTGTACTCCCCGAGGCGACAGGTCTTGCGGCTGCCGTGGTAGTCGCTGGAGCCCGTGGTCAGCAGGCCGAGGTCGCCCGCCAGGCCGCGCAGCCGCGCGCGGGTGTCGGCGTCGTGGTCCATGTGGTCCACCTCGATGCCGTCCAGGCCCGCGCTCGCCAGCTCGGCCATCGCGGACTCCGAGAGGCACCGGCCGCGCTTGACGGCGGCGGGGTGCGCGAGGACGGTGACCCCGCCGGCCGCCTTGACCAGGCGCACGGCCTCGAACGGATCGAGCTCGTGCTTCTCGGCGTACGCGCGGCCGCCGTCGGCGAGCCACTCGGGCGTGAAGGCGTCCGAGACGGTGGGGACGACGCCCAGCTCGACGAGGGCGGTGGCGATGTGCGGCCGCCCGACCGAGCCGTCACCGGCGATCCTGGCCACCTGCTCCCAAGTGACGTCGACGCCGAGGTCCTGGAGCTTGCCGATCATGGTGCGGGCGCGCGGGGTGCGGTCGTCGCGGACGAGCTCCCGCTCCCGGGCCAGCTCGGGTTCCTCGGGGTCGAAGAGGTACGCGAGCATGTGCACGCCGACCCCGTCGAGCCGGCAGGACAGCTCGGCCCCGGTCACCAGCGTCAGTCCGGCGGGCAGGGCCGCGAGGGCCTCGCCGTATCCGCGCACGGTGTCGTGGTCGGTCAGCGCCACCACGTCCAGCCCTGCGCCGGCCGCATTGCGCACCAGCTCGGCGGGAGTGTCCGTACCGTCGGAGGCCGTGGAGTGGGCGTGCAGGTCGATGCGCACAGCCTGACTCCATGGGTCGTACGTACGGGGGACACCCCAGGATAACCGGGCCGCTGACCCCCCTCGGCCTCAGGCAGGGCCCAGGATGCGGGGGCTCAGGGCCCCGCACGGAACGAGCTCGACCTCGGCTCCCGCGTCGCGCAGGTCGGTGAGGACGAGCTCGTCGTACATCAGCAGGCCGGACTGCTCCGGCCAGACGATCGCCCAGAGCCACAGGCCGCGCGCCTCGCCGGCGAAGACCGCCCGGTCGTCGGGGCCGCCGCCCACGTGCCACAGCGGTGTCGGGCGGCCGGCCGCGACCACCTTGGCGTGGGGCGGCGCCGATACGTTGATGGCCGACCCGGGGTCGACGCCGTCGATGCCCGCGTACCGCGCACCGAGGCCCACGCCCAGCTCCTCCGCGATCAGCAAGAGCTCACCGATCCCGCCCAGTGGGCCGGGGCCGGAACAGGCCACCGCCGTCGCCCGGCCACCGCCCCGGTCGTCACCGGCGGACGCCACCCCGGTGAACAGCCACCCCACCGGCAGCGGCCACGGCATCCACACCGGCACCCGCGCCCGGTGCACCACCACGCTCAGGCCTTCGACGCTCGGCGGGATGACGGGTTGCAGGGGGTGGACGGCGCCGTGCACCGTGCACTGCCAGGAGTCGGAGAAGAGTCCGGGCGCCCTGACCCGGCCACCGCACTTCGGGCAACTTGGTTCACCCCTCATAAGAAGCCACGCTCCTCCCCGCCCGGCCCCCAGTCAAGGCACGCTCACCCGTCCGGGCCCTCAGTCGAGTGCGACGGCGCTACGCAAAGGGTCCCGCAGGTCCGTCCCGCGCGCGAGCCAGCGTTCCTGGAGGGCGGGCGCTCCGTGCACGCGCTTCCAGGCGGCCTCGTTCGCCGTCATCGGCAGCAAGGGGAGGAAGTGGACCGGGTCCATGGGCTCGTCGAGCTCCAGGTCCTCGACCAGACCGCCCGGTTCCGCCACGAGGACGGAACTGAAGGGGGCCCCGTCCCACAGCGGTTCGCCCACGTCGAGCGAGGCCCCCGGCGCCACGATCAGCCCCTCGACCTGGGGGGACGCGGCCAGCACCGCGAGCGGTCGCAGGAGTTTGTCGGTGGCCGCAAGGCCCGCCCGTACGGTCAGTACGAGCTCGGCGCGCGGGCCCCGTACGGGGTCGGCGACCACGGCGGTCGGATCGGTCATCGGGTGCGCGGACATCCCGAGGGTCGCGTACCGCACGAGGTCGCCCTCGGTGAAACGGAGTACCTCGATGCGGTCGGTGCCCAGGAAGGTGACGGCGGCGCGTGCGTCGGGTTCACCGAGCGCCGTGCGCAGCCGGGCCTCCACGAGAGCCAGAATTTCTGCCATGAAGCGAGCATAGAACTCGTATCAGGCGGGTAAAGGGCGGGTCTTGACCATCCGTCGGCTGATAGTGTTGACAGCTGTTCGGGGCCGCACGCAGAAGCGGTGTTTCAGCGCCCCGGCAACAGGACGTCCCTCACGGGGGACCGGCCGGAGGAGGTGGGGCTGCGGTGGACCGAAGTCGATCGTGCAGTACCAATCGCTCTTCCACTTCTGTGACGGGCGCATCCCGCCCCCTTTGATCTGCTCGATCCGTCTGATCCGCTGATCAGTAGAAGAGCGACGGCAGAACGTTTGTCCTCCCGTCCTGTTCCCTCCCCTGCCCGGGCCTGCCCGCCCGCCTGCGGAGGAGGGCCTCCCACCCGTACGGTCCGCAGCCGTGCGCGAGAAGGAGCCTGCCATGTCGATGCTGCCCTACCTGCGTGCGGCCGTTCGCCCGGCCCTGCGCAGGGCCAACCCCGTACAGCCCGGCTACGACACCACCCGCGACCCGTCGGCGAGCAGCGCGGTGGTGGACTGCGCCGTGTACCGCGACGGGAGGCGGATGCTGGGTCCGGCGTGTCTGACGCCCCGTGAGGCGATGCGCCGGGTCCGCGAGGACGGCGGGTTCGCCTGGATCGGCCTGCACGAGCCGACGGAGGCCGAGTTCGCGGGGATCGCCGCGACCTTCGGGCTGCACCCGCTGGCCGTGGAGGACGCCGTGCACGCGCACCAGCGGCCGAAGCTGGAGCGCTACGACGACACCCTTTTCACCGTCTTCAAGACGATCCACTACATCGACCACGCCGAACTGACCGCCACCAGCGAGGTGGTGGAGACCGGCGAGGTGATGTGCTTCACCGGCCCCGACTTCGTCATCACCGTCCGGCACGGCGGGCAGGGCTCCCTCAAGGGGCTGCGCCACCGCCTCCAGGACGACCCGGACCTGCTCGCCAAGGGCCCCTCGTCGGTCCTGCACTCCATCGCCGACCACGTGGTCGACGGCTACATCGCGGTCGCGGCGGCGGTGCAGGACGACATCGACGAGGTGGAGAGCGAGGTCTTCGCCGCCCCCGCCAAGGGCAGTGCGCGCGGCGGCGACGCGGGCCGCATCTACCAGCTCAAGCGCGAGGTGCTGGAGTTCAAGCGGGCGGTCTCGCCGCTGCTGCGTCCGATGGAGCTGCTGAGCGAGCGGCCGATGCGGCTGGTGGACCCGGACATCCAGAAGTACTTCCGCGACGTCGCCGACCACCTGGCGCGGGTGCACGAGCAGGTGGTGGGCTTCGACGAGCTGCTGAACTCGATCCTGCAGGCCAATCTCGCGCAGGCGACGGTCGCCCAGAACGAGGACATGCGCAAGATCACCTCCTGGGCGGCGATCATCGCCGTGCCGACGATGATCTGCGGCGTGTACGGGATGAACTTCGATCACATGCCGGAACTCCATTGGCGGTACGGCTATCCGATGGTGATGGTCGCGATCGTCGCCTCCTGCTTCACCATCCACCGCGCGCTGCGCCGCAACGGCTGGCTCTGAACCGGGCCCGCCCCGGGTCCCGCGGGCCGGGACGCCCGCTCGCGAGCGGGGGCCGACCACCTACTCTGTCGGCATGACTCTCAGCACGCTCGACCTGGCCCTCGTCGAGGAGGCCACCAAGAAGTCCGGCCTGATCTGGGTGCGCGGCGACGGGGCCGATCGCGCCCTGTGGCACGCCTGGGTGGACGGCGCGGCCCATGTACTGGGCGACGGGCCGGGCGAGCAGCCGTTCCCGGGGCTGGCGGACGGCGCGAGTGCCGAGGTGACCGTACGGAGCAAGGACAAGGGCGGCCGACTGGTGGCCTGGACGGCTACGGTGCGGGAACTGGCGCCCCGCGGCGAGGAGTGGGCGGCGGCGGTCGCCGAGCTCAAGGGCAAGCGGCTGAACGCGCCCGACTCCGAGGACATGACCGAGCGGTGGGCACGGCAGTGCCGGCTGCTGCGGCTGGAGCCGGAATCGGTCCGGTCGCAGCTCCCGGACGGCTCGCTCGTCGCGGTACCGCTGCCGTCCCCGGCGACCACCCGCCGGGCCGTCCCGGCGGGCCTGCCGAAGCTGCTGCTGAAGCGCAAGAAGGCCGCCCGGGGCTGACCCCGTCGCAGGAGGTACGGGGACGGGTGCGTGCCGGGGCGCTCCCCCAAGGCGCCGGGTGCCGTTCCCGCGGCCGCCGCCGGATCCGCCGACCCGTGGAACGTTACGGCTTCGTCGGGTTCGCGCCCTGGCCGGAGCCCTTGGAGGGGGCCGGGGCGGGTGCGCCGCCCTGGTCCTTGGTCGTCGGCAGCTGGGACCCGTAGTCGACCGTCTGGTCCTGCGCGGGTGCCTCCAGCGGGAACGTCTTGCCCCACTCGGCGAGTTCCAGCCGCCCGGCGCCGCCCGCCCGCTCCATCATCAACGGGTACGGGGTGCCCTCCAGCGAGACCGACAGCTTGCCGCCCTTGCCCTCGTTCGCCGTGACCTGGACCGCGCGGGTGTGCCCGACCTTGGTGTACGAGCCCTTGGCGAGCTTGCCCTCCAGCCCGAGCAGCCCGTCCAGCAGCACGTCCATGTCGGTGAAGCCGCGGAACTGCTTGTACGAGGGGTCGCCCTCGGGCACCTTCACGAACTTGTCGCCGAGCTTGCCGGCCGAGTCGGACTGGCCCCAGAACGCCGCGCTCGCCTTCAGGTACAGCTGCTCGCCCACGCGCAGCAGCTGGAAGGTGTCCTCGTTGGACTTCACCTCGCCGGAGCCGCCGTCCGCCTTCAGCCGCATGTCGAGGGTGAAGGACTTGCCGCCGCTCACCAGCGTGCCGGACAGGTGCACCGCGTCGGCCTCCGTCGCGGCCGCCTTCGCCTTCGCCTCGATCTTGTCGGCGGACAGTTTGCCGACGCCGTTCGTGCCCTCGTCGGGGTCCTCCCCGCAGCCCGTACCGGTGACGGCGAGGCCGGCGCACAGCACACCGATGAAGGCGGCCCGGCGCAGCCGCGCGGCAGGGAAGTAGGCGGTCACGGGCGGGTGCCTCTCGTCGGTCATCTGCGAGCAGCAGGCAGCGTACCCGCCCGTACCTCGCGCCCCACGACCGCGCCCCGGTGTTCGCCCGCCCCCGGCCGGACCGCCCCACCAGGACGCTTTCGGGCGGCACGGGCTAGCCTGAGGGGCGGCACGACTCTTGATCGACGCACTAGGAGGCGCTCGGATGGCTGCAGGCGCCCCGCGGATCTTCGTCTCGCATCTGTCGGGTGTGCCCGTCTTCGATCCCAACGGCGACCAGGTCGGCCGGGTCCGCGACCTCGTGGCGATGCTCCGGGTCGGCGGGCGGCCGCCGCGGCTGCTGGGCCTGGTGGTCGAGGTCGTCAGCCGGCGGCGGATCTTCCTGCCGATGACCCGGGTCACCGGTGTGGAGTCCGGCCAGGTCATCACCACCGGTGTGATCAACATGCGGCGGTTCGAGCAGCGCCCGACCGAACGCCTGGTCCTGGGCGAGCTGCTGGACCGGCGGGTGACGCTGGTCGCGAGCGGCGAGGAGGTCACCGTCCTGGACGTGGCCATCCAGCAGCTGCCGGCCCGCCGGGACTGGGAGATCGACCGGATCTTCGTACGGAAGGGCAAGTCGGGGGCGCTGCGCCGGCGCGGCGAGGCCCTGACGGTGGAGTGGTCGGCGGTGACGGGCTTCTCGCTGGAGGAGCACGGGCAGGGCGCCGAGAACCTGGTCGCCACCTTCGAGCAGATGCGCCCGGCCGACGTGGCGAACGTGCTGCACCACCTGACGCCCAAGCGACGCGCCGAGGTGGCCAACGCCCTCGACGACGACCGGCTCGCGGACGTGCTGGAGGAGCTGCCCGAGGACGAGCAGGTGGAGATCCTCGGCAAGCTGAAGGAGGAGCGCGCCGCCGACGTCCTGGAGGCGATGGATCCGGACGACGCGGCCGACCTGCTCTCGGAGCTGCCGGAGGACGACAAGGAGCGGCTGCTGACGCTGATGCAGCCGGACGACGCGGCCGACGTGCGCCGCCTGCTGTCCTACGAGGAGAACACCGCGGGCGGTCTGATGACCACCGAGCCGATCGTGCTGCGTCCGGACGCGACGGTCGCGGACGCGCTGGCCCGCGTACGGCAGGCGGACCTGTCGCCGGCACTGGCGGCGCAGGTGTACGTGTGCCGGCCGCCGGACGAGACGCCGACGGGCAAGTACCTGGGCACGGTGCACTTCCAGCGGCTGCTGCGGGACCCTCCGTTCACGCTGGTCAGCTCGATCGTGGACACGGACCTGCCGCCGCTGCGACCGAACGCCTCGCTGCCCGCGGTGACCACGCACCTCGCCGCCTACAACATGGTGGCGGTGCCGGTGGTCGACGAGAGCGGCTCGCTGCTGGGCGCGGTGACCGTGGACGACGTGCTGGACCACCTGCTGCCAGACGACTGGCGGGAGACGGACTTCCATTCCGAGGAGGCCGTCGGTGGCCGCTGAACGAGGACGCTTCGAACGGGGGCGGGGCGAGCAGGCGCGCGAGCGGCGCCGCGAGCAGATCCGGGAGCGGCGCGAGCAGGCGCGGACGCAGGCGCGCGAGCACGGGCTGGCGGCGGACGCGACGGAACGTTCCGGCGAACGTTCGGGGAAGTCCTCGGGGACCGGGTCGAGCGCGCTGACGCGCTCGCGGGTGCGTCTGGACCTGCCGCGCGCGCCGCGCCGGTCGCTGCTGCCCGAGTACGACCCGGAGGCCTTCGGGCGGCTGTCGGAACGGGTGGCGCGGTTCCTGGGCACCGGCCGGTTCATCGTCTGGATGACCCTGGTCATCATCGTCTGGGTGCTGTGGAACATCTTCGCGCCGGACGACCTGCGGTTCGACCCGTACCCGTTCATCTTCCTGACGCTGATGCTGTCGCTCCAGGCCTCCTACGCGGCTCCGCTGATCCTGCTCGCGCAGAACCGGCAGGACGACCGCGACCGGGTCACCCACGAGCAGGACCGCAAGCAGAACGAGCGGTCCATCGCCGACACCGAGTACCTGACCCGGGAGATCGCCGCCCTGCGCATGGGCCTGGGCGAGGTCGCCACCCGCGACTGGATCAGGTCGGAGTTCCAGGACCTGATCAAGGAGATGGACGAGCGGCGTCTATTCCCCGCCGAACGTGATGAAGGCGACCGCTGACGGGCTTTCCTGCGGCCTGCTACCGAGCCGTACCATCGGGGCATGGCTACCGACACAAGCTCCGCCGCCGTGCCTGAGCAGGACGCGATCCTGGACGCACTGGCGACGGTGAACGACCCCGAGATCCACCGGCCGATCACCGAGCTCGGCATGGTCAAATCGGTGGAGATCGGTGAGGGCGGCCAGGTCGCCGTCACGGTCTACCTCACGGTGTCGGGCTGTCCCATGCGCGAGACCATCACGAAGAACGTCACCGAGGCCGTCGAGAAAGTCGCGGGCGTCACCTCCGTCGCCGTCTCCCTCGACGTGATGAGCGACGAGCAGCGCAAGGACCTGGCGGCCACGCTGCGCGGCGGCACCGCCGAGCGCGAGGTGCCCTTCGCCAAGCCGGGCTCGCTGACCCGGGTGTACGCGGTCGCGTCCGGCAAGGGCGGTGTCGGCAAGTCCTCCGTCACGGTGAACCTGGCCGCGGCGATGGCGGCGGACGGCCTGAAGGTCGGCGTGGTCGACGCGGACATCTACGGCCACAGCGTGCCGCGCATGCTGGGCGTGGACGGCCGTCCGACCCAGGTCGAAAACATGATCATGCCGCCGTCGGCGAACGGCGTGAAGGTCATCTCCATCGGCATGTTCACCCCGGGCAACGCCCCGGTGGTGTGGCGCGGGCCCATGCTGCACCGCGCGCTCCAGCAGTTCCTGGCCGACGTGTTCTGGGGTGACCTGGACGTGCTGCTGCTGGACCTGCCGCCGGGTACGGGTGACATCGCGATCTCCGTGGCCCAGCTGGTGCCGAACGCGGAGATCCTCGTCGTCACCACCCCCCAGCAGGCCGCGGCCGAGGTCGCCGAGCGGGCCGGCTCCATCGCCGTGCAGACCCACCAGAAGATCGTCGGCGTGGTCGAGAACATGTCGGGCCTGCCGTGCCCGCACTGCGACGAGATGGTGGACGTCTTCGGCTCGGGCGGCGGCCAGAAGGTCGCCGACGGCCTGACCAAGACGGTCGGTGCGACGGTGCCGGTGCTGGGCTCGATCCCGATCGACGTCCGGCTGCGCGAGGGCGGCGACGAGGGCAAGCCCGTCGTCCTGTCCGACCCGGACTCCCCGGCCGGCGCGGCCCTGCGCGCGATCGCGGGCAAGCTGGGCGGCCGTGCGCGCGGCCTGTCGGGCATGTCCCTGGGCATCACCCCGCGCAACAAGTTCTGATCGTCCGTACCACGGGGAAGGGCGCCGCTCGCCGAGCGGCGCCCTTCGCCGTGCCGTGACCCGTCGCCCGCCGGCTACTGGTACGAGCCGAGGTCCGCGATCGCGGAGAAGCCGAGTCCGTACGCGCTCATCCCGCGGCCGTACGCACCCAGGTGGACGCCGCTCCCCGTGGAGCCGGCCAGCACCCACCCGAACTCCGACTCGCGGTAGTGGAACGGCGTCGGTTCCCCGTCCACCGGCAGCGACAGCGTGGACCAGTCCTCACCGGCCAGGTCGTCCGCCAGCTCCCACGCCGCCTCGGTCTGCTGGTCCAGCCAGTCGTCGCGCAGCGAGTGGTCCATCTGCCCGGGCCAGCTGTACGCCAGCAGCCCGGAGCCGGCCAGCCAGGCCGCCGAGGCGACCGAGGTGGCCTCCAGGACGCCGGTGCCGTCGCCGGTGCGGCGCAGCGGGTTGCTCGCCACGGTGATCACCACGGCGAAGCGCTCCTTCTCACCGGTGGCGAGCTCGCCCCGGGCGGAGGGCTCGTCGCCGTGACCGGTGGATCCATGCTCCACCGTGCCGTCGGTGGCCACGGCGACCTGCATGAGCCAGCGGGGGCCGATGAAGGCCCCGTCCAGCCCGTACCAGGGGAAGTCGGCCGCCAGGAAGCCCTCGGCCGTCCGGCGGGCCGCCGGTACGGGCGCGGCGGCCTCCTGTGGCTGTGTATCGCTGTGCGGGCCGGTATCCGGCTCCTGGGCGGGTGCGCCTGCGGCGGCGGGGGCCTCCGCGGTCTGCGCCCCTACCCGGCTGCTGCTCGTCGTCTCCATCTGGGCGGCCTCTCGTTCCGTGGGGTCCGGAACGGCCCTCCCCCTCGCTGTGCTGGGGGGACCCCCTCCCTCGGGCGTCCTGCGATCCGGACAGATGGAGGATAGCCATCCGACCGCGGTTCGCCGGGAAGGCCGCGCGTCAGGTGGCGTCGGCGTCGAAGCGCGAGCGCTCGTCCGGGGCCGGGGCGGCGGGCTTCTTCAGCAGGTCCGGGCCGGTCACGGCGGGCGTGGCGGAGCCGGCGGGCGTGGCCGAGGAGGTCGGGGCGGCGCCCGCCTCCGAGCTCTTCACCGCGTCGGAGACGTCGCTGAGCTCCTTGCGGAGATCGAAGCTGGTGCGGATCTCCTTGAGGTCCTCGTTCTCCGTCAGCTGCTTGCGGATGAAGGTTTTCGGGTTCAGGTCCTCGAACTCGAAGTCCTTGAAGTCCGGGCCGAGTTCGGAGCGGATGTCCTGCTTGGCGCTGTCCGAGAACGCCCGGACCTTCCGGATGAAGCCCGTGACGTCCTGAATGACCTTGGGCAGCTTGTCCGGTCCGAAGACGAGGATGCCGAGCACCACGATCGTGACGAGTTCGAGTGCGCCTATGTCGTTGAACACCTTGCCGCTCCTCGGCTCTCTATCACTTCGGGCCCCGACACACGGTACCCGTCGTTGTCCACGCACCCATACCTGCATGCCGCTTCCGCGGCGGTTTCACCCCGCCGTCACCTCGTGCTCATGAGCCGTTCGCCGACCCGAGGACCACTTTCAGTGTGCTTTCGCGGCCGCCGCGGAGCACGGTGAGGGTCAGCGGGTCGCCCGGGCGGTGGGCCCGGATCTTGATGATCAGCTCGTCGCCGCCGCGGACCCGCTGGCCGTCCACCTTGGTGATCACGTCCCCGGCCCGGATCCCGGCGCGCGCGCCCGGCCCGTCGGCGACGACGGACGGCTTGCCGTCCTCGCCCTTGTCCCCGACCCGGGCCCCGTCACCCGCGTAGTCCATGTCGAGGGTCACCCCGATGACCGGGTGCGTGGCACGGCCGGTGCGGATGAGCTCCTCGGCGACGCGCTTGCCCTGGTTGACGGGGATGGCGAAGCCGAGCCCGATGGAGCCGCCCTGCCGGGTGGGATCCTCCTTGTCGGCCCTGCGGATCGCGCTGTTGATGCCGACCACGTGGGCCTTCGCGTCAAGGAGCGGGCCGCCGGAGTTCCCCGGGTTGATGGGGGCGTCGGTCTGCAGTGCGTCGACGTAGCTGATGTCGCTGCCGTCGCCCTTGTCGCCGCCCGCGGTGACGGGCCGGCCGGTCGCGCTGATGATGCCGGCGGTGACGGTGTTCGACAGGTCGAAGGGCGCACCGATGGCCACCACCGGGTCGCCGACCTGCACGTTCTCGGAGTTCCCCAGGCTCAACGGATGGAGCCCGCGCACCCCGTTGACCTTGACCACGGCCAGGTCGTAGCCGGAGTCGCGGCCGACCAGCTGGGCGGTGACGCTCTCGCCGGTGCTGAAGGTGACCGTTATCTCCTGGGAGTCGGCCACCACGTGGCTGTTGGTGAGGATGTGTCCCTGCTGGTCGAGCACGAAGCCGGTGCCCGTCCCGCTGCCCTTCGTACCCCGCACGTGCAGGGTCACCACGCCGGGCAGTGCGGTGGCCGCGATCCCGGCCACGCTCTCGGGGGCCCGGCCCCGGTCGGCGGCGCCGGCGGCCTGGGGGAGCTCCAGCCGGGTGCTGCTCTGCCGCTCGGCGAGCACGCCGAGATAGCCGCCCGTCCCGCCGGCGAGCAGGGCCGTTCCGAGGCTGAGGGCCACCACCTGCCACAGCCCGATCCCGCGCGGCGTCCGGCCCCGGTCCACGACCTGCAACGGCTCGGCCCCCCAGGGGTCGTACCGCACCGCGGGGACAGCAGCCGCCACGTCCGGGGCCGGGTCCGACACGCCCGGGGCGGGCACGTCTTGGGCGGACACGTCCCGGGCCGGCACGTCCTGGGCCGCGTCCTGTACGTGGCTCTCGCCCCCGGTGTCGGGCCGCGGGGCGGGAACCCCGTTGCCCCGACCGGCCTCGGCCGTCCCTTCGGGCCGGCTCCACCACTGTGGAGCCGGGTCGGTCTGCTGCCTGTCGGCCATGGGCGCTCCCCGCGTACCTATGCGCTTGTGCCGCAGATTCAACCAGGTCCCGCGTCAGCGCAGCAGGGAGACCGGTCGTGCCGGGTACGGCGGGGAGGGCTGGAGCGGCGGCAGCGGGGTCGCCACGGCCGACAGGAGGGTCGGGACGGCCTCGGGCGTGGGCAGGCGGTCACGGGCCCCCGGATCGGCCACGGGCAGGGCGGGCCCGGGCCGGGAGGCCGGGGCCGGGGTATCACCCCGCAGGTTCGGGTCCACCTCCAACGGCAGGGCACCGCCGAGCGCGAGCGCGGCCAGCGAAACGGCCCCGGCGGCGACGAAGGCGAACCTGCGGCGCGGACGGCCCACCTCGTGGATGTGGAAGCCCTCCTGGGGCCGCGGCCGGGCGGCGACCGGCAGCCCGTACGCGAACGTGTCGAAGGGGTCGGCCCCCGCGGGACCAGAGGGGTCGCCGGAACGGCCGGGACCGGCGGGGCCCACGGGCCCCGCCGGATCGTCGAGGCCGCCGCCCGGCAGCCCCTGCAGCCGTGCCAGCAGCCCCGCTGACAGCGGCGGCGGCGCGCTCTCCACGAACATGGTCTTCAGACGTCGCTGGGCATCGGCCTCGGCCTTGCACCGGGCACAGGTCGCCAGGTGGGCCAGGACCCGATCGCGCACGTCATGTTTCAGCTCCCCGTCCACCAGGGCGGCTAGCCGGTCGCCCAGGTGCTGTTCGGCGGGTGACGGACTGACTTCGCTCACTCGGCTCCGCCCTCTCCCCCGGCGCCGGGGGCGCCCATCGCCACTCCCGCCAGTGCGCGCTGCTCGGCACGGGCCTGCGGGGACCGGTGCTTGAGTGCCTTGCGCAGGTGCGAACGGCCCCGGTGGATCCGGCTGCGCACGGTGCCGAGCTTCACGCCGAGCGTCGCGGCGATCTCCTCGTACGACAGGCCCTCGATGTCGCACAGCACCACGGCCGCGCGAAACTCGGGGGCGAGGGTGTCCAGTGCCTGCTGCACGTCCGCGTCGAAGTGGGTGTCGTGCAGGACCTGCTGCGGGGACGGCTCACGGCTGGGCAGCCGGTCGGCGGCGTCGTCGCCGAGCGCGTCGAAGCGGATCCGCTGCTTGCGGCGCACCATGTCCAGGAACAGGTTGGTCGTGATGCGGTGCAGCCAGCCCTCGAAGGTGCCGGGGGTGTACGTGGACAGCGAGCGGAAGACCCGGACGAAGACTTCCTGCGTCAGGTCCTCGGCGTCGTGCTGGTTACCCGTCAGACGGTAGGCAAGGCGGTAGACCCGCGCGCTGTGCGTGCTGACGATCTCCTCCCATGAAGGAGGGGTCCACGCCTGGGAGCCCGCATCGGCGGCAAAGGTCGCGGTGGTCGCGGCGTCGGCGGTGTGGAAGCGGTCAGCAATGTAGGTCACGGATTTCGGCTCACCCGCCGACCAGAAGAGGCGTCTCAGTACGCCTCCACGATCCACAGGCGCAGCCGCACCTCCCCTATCGGCTCTGGTGGTGTCCAGTGGAGTCCCTACCATAGCCACCCCCTCTGTCAGCTCCGGATAAGTGTTTTTGCAGTATCTTTACGCGAGACTTAAGCGTGGGAGCGGCCCCGGCCGTCGATCTGCCCGGCACCGTCCCTTCTTATCCCGCCTCCACCCCTCACAACGCCCGGTCCCATCTGCGGGTTCCCGACGTCAACGGATACAGTCACCGTTGCGCCAACTATGGGGACAGGAGAGGGTCATTACCGGCAACCGGCAGACGAGCTGGGCGTTCGCCGACGCGTTTGTCGCCGAGGACGACGCTCTGCGATGGGCCCGCGACCGGTCCAGGGAAGCGGGCCTGCGCTCCGTCTCTCCCGGCACCGGGGCCACGCTGCGCCTGCTGGCCGCCACCGCGGACGCCAAGGCGGTCGCCGAGATCGGCACCGGAACCGGCGTCTCCGGCATCCACCTGCTGCACGGCATGCGCCCCGACGGGGTGCTGACCACGGTGGATCCCGAAGCGGACCGGCAGGCTTTCGCCCGCCAGGCCTTCCGCGCCGCCGGCTTCGCCGGCAACCGGGCCCGCTTCATCCCCGGCCGCGCCCTCGACGTGCTCCCGCGGCTCGCCGACGGCGGATACGACCTCGTCTTCTGCGACGGGGACCCCTCCGAGTCCCTCGACTACCTCGCCGAATCGTTGCGGCTGCTGCGCCCCGGAGGGTTGGTGTGCTTCGAGGGGGTCTTCTCCGACGGCCGCACGGTCGACTCCACGGCCCAGGCGGTGGAGGTGCTGCGCGTCCGCGAGCTGCTGCGCAGCGTCCGCGAGAGCCCCGCGCTGGAGGCCGCCCTGCTCCCGGTGGGCGACGGGCTGCTGTGCGCCGTGCGCCGCTGAGCCACCGGGTCCGCCCTCGGCGCGCACGAGCAAGGACTGCCGGCCCGCGGGACATCGGCCCCGCGGGTTCAGCCGAGGAGCGCGAAGGTGAGGGCCGCCGTACCGCCCAGCGCCGTACCGGCGAGGAGCTGCACCGGGGTGTGCGCCTTCAGCACCAGTCGCGACCAGGCGACGGCGGCGGCGACCAGCACCGCGGGGAGCGCCCGGGGGCCGAGGACGAGCAGCAGGATCATCACGGTGCCGCCGGCCACCGACATGTGGATCGATATCTGCCAGACCACCGTGACCAGCAGCGAGGACACGAGGCCCACCAGCATCGCGACGACGAGCGCGAACACCTGCCGGGGGGCGCCCAGCAGGTGCAGGAGGGTGACCCCGGCGACGACGGAGACCAGGCTCAGGGCCATCGGGACGAGCCGCTGGCGCCGCACCCGGATGTGCTGGTCGGTCAGCGCGCCCCGGCGGACGCCGAGGGCGATGATCCCGATCGGGACCACCCCGCAGAAGCAGGCGGCGAGCAGACCCCAGCCGAGCCCGGTCCACGCCGTGCTGCCGTGCCATCCGACGAACAGGAGCAGCGCGACCACCAGATGGGCCGGGGCCAGCACGTCGGAGAGGACGCGGGCGGCCTTCTGGCGGGGCGTGCAGTCGGCGAAGGCGGGCGGTGCGGGCGGGGCGAAGGTCACGGCGCGGCTCCGGAAGGCTCGGGTCCAGGGATGACGACACAACACTGCCCCGGCCGCGGGATCGCGGTCGGGGCAGTGCAGAGAATGCGGAAAAGCAGAAGGTGGAAGTGCTGCCGGTGTCCCCGTGGGGTCAGCCGACGACCTTCTTCAGGGCGTCACCCAGGGCGTCCGCCTCATCAGGGGTCAGCTCGACGACTAGCCGACCGCCGCCCTCGAGCGGTACGCGCATGACGATGCCCCGCCCCTCCTTGGTGACCTCGAGCGGGCCGTCGC
Source organism: Streptomyces sp. NPDC091682 (assembly GCF_044756625.1). Lineage (NCBI taxonomy): Bacteria > Bacillati > Actinomycetota > Actinomycetes > Kitasatosporales > Streptomycetaceae > Streptomyces > Streptomyces sp. NPDC091682. The sequence goes on from NZ_JBIVTH010000010.1 coordinate 99,103, forward strand.
CCGTCCGCGGCTTCATGGCCGCCATGCTCGTTCCCCTTCCTGAAACCAGCTCATCGTCAGCCGACGGCCCCGTTCAGGCGCCTAATACCCGGCATCGAACACATTGCTTCCCAGCCATTATCCCGCATGTCAGGACCCGATGACCAACATCGCAAGGGAACGCTTGGGCAACGCGCTCGACCAAAACCACTCATTTCGGGGATCCGCCTGCGATACTTCGCCGCCGCACCCGGGAAGCGGCATCGGCTTTCTTTGACGCACATCACATGTGCGCGCCACGTCCGGTCCGCCATGCTGACCTTTGCACCGGACAGTACCGACCGGTAGCCAAGCCCGCGACGAAGGGGGACCCCCTGCCATGGCCGACAGCGTGCTCTACGAAGTGACCGACGGACTCGCGACCATCACGATCAACCGTCCGGACGCGATGAACGCGATGAACACCGAGGCCAAGGTCGCCCTGCGCGACGCGGTCCGGGCGGCGGCCGCCGACACCGCCGTACGGGCCGTGCTGCTCACCGCGGCGGGTGACCGGGCCTTCTGCGTGGGCCAGGACCTCAAGGAGCACATCGGGAACCTCGCCTCGGACCGCGAGACCGGCACCTCGCTGACCATGACCACGGTGGCCGACCACTACAACCCCATCGTGCGGGCGCTCACCGAGATGCCGAAGCCCGTGGTGGCCGGCGTGAACGGCGTCGCGGCCGGGGCGGGCTTCGGCTTCGCGCTGGCGGCGGACTTCCGGGTCGTCTCCGACACCGCCTCCTTCAACACCTCGTTCGCCGGGGTGGCACTGACCGCCGACTCCGGGGTCTCCTGGACCCTCCCCCGCCTGATCGGCGCCTCCCGCGCCTCGGACCTGCTGCTGTTCCCGCGTTCGATCAAGGCCCAGGAGGCGTACGAGCTCGGCATCGTCAACCGCCTCGTTCCCGCGGACTCCCTGCGCTCCGAGGCGGAGGCGGTGGCCCGCACGCTGGCCGCCGGTCCGACGGTCGCGTACGCGGCGCTGAAGGAGTCCCTGGCCTACGGGGCCTCCCACACGCTCGCCGAGGCCCTGACCCACGAGGACGCCCTCCAGACCCGTGCGGGGGCCTCCGAGGACCACGCCATCGCCGTCCAGGCCTTCCTCGCGAAGCAGCCGCCGAAGTACCTGGGCCGCTGAGGCCCCTCCCGCGATCCGGCCGGGCCGGACCGGACTCAGGCCGGGTCGCGGGAGACGCAGTCGGCCAGGTGGTCGTTGACCAGCCCGCAGGCCTGCATCAGGGCGTAGGCCGTCGTGGGGCCGACGAAGCGGATGCCGGCCTTCTTCAGGGCCTTGGCGAGGGCTGTGGACTCCGGTGTGACCGCCGGGACCTCGGTGACCGTCAGCGGGGCCGGTCCCGGCTCCTCGGGGGCGTGGGACCAGATCAGGGTGTCCAACTCGCCCGGCTCCCACCCGGCGAGGACCTTCGCGTTGGCCAGGGTCGCCTCGATCTTGGCCCGGTTGCGGATGATCCCCTCGTCGTTCAGCAGCCGCTCCGCGTCACGGTCGTCGAACTCCGCGACCGCCGCGATCGAGAAGTCCGCGAACGCCTTGCGGAACCCCTCGCGGCGCCGCAGGATCGTGATCCAGGACAGCCCCGACTGGAACGCCTCCAGGCACAGCCGCTCGTAGAGGGCGTCATCGCCGTGCACCGCACGGCCCCACTCGGTGTCGTGGTAGTCGACGTAGTCCGGTGTGGACAGCCCCCACGGGCAGCGCAGCAGCCCGTCCGCACCCGCCACCGAACCGCTCACCGCTCGCCGCCCTTGTTGAGGTCGACGGGTCCGGGCGCGTCCGACGGGGCCGCGGCGGGCGCCGCCGCGGCCGTCAGCTGCGCGATCCGCGCGTCCCGCTCGGCCAGTTCGGCCGCGAGCCGCTCCAGTACGTCGTCCACCTCGGCCATCCGGTATCCGCGCGGGGCGACCGGCAGCCGCAGCGCGTCGATGTCGGCCCGTACGACGGGCCGGGTCTCCGGCAGCCCGTCCGCGACCCGGTCCGGCTCCGCTTCCGGCAGGACGGCCTCCGAGCCGCCGCCGATCACCGCCAGGGTGACCGCTGCCACGACCACGACCAGCGCGATCATCAAGAAGAAGAACACGATCAACTCCCCTGAGAGACTCCGGCCACCAGGTTAAGGTCGCAGGCGAGGCGCGAGGGCCGCCGAAGGAGGAAAGAGCAGGATGCTGCGACTGGGCAGGCGCGAGTTCGACACCCACGAGCCGGTGATCATGGCCATCGTGAACCGGACGCCGGACTCCTTCTACGACCAGGGCGCGACGTTCCGCGACGAGCCGGCGCTGGACCGGGTCGACTACGCGATCGCCGAGGGCGCCGCGATCATCGACATCGGCGGGGTCAAGGCGGGCCCGGGCGAGCACGTGGACGCGGCCGAGGAGGCACGGCGCACGGTCGGCTTCGTGGCCGAGGTCCGGCGCCGCCACCCGGACGTGGTGATCAGCGTGGACACCTGGCGGCACGAGGTCGGCGAGGCCGTGTGCGAGGCCGGGGCCGATGTCCTCAACGACGCCTGGGGCGGGGTGGACCCCAAGCTCGCGGAGGTCGCCGCGCGCTACGGCGCGGGCCTGGTCTGCACCCACGCCGGCGGTGTGCAGCCGCGCACCCGGCCGCACCGGATCGCGTACGAGGACGTCATGGAGGACGTGCTGCGCGTGACGGTCGGGCTGGCGGAGCGGGCGGCGGCGCTGGGCGTCCGCCGGGACGCGATCATGATCGACCCGGGACACGACTTCGGGAAGAACACCCGGCACTCGCTGGAGGCCACGCGCCGGTTGGACGAGATGACGGCGACGGGCTGGCCGGTCCTGGTCTCCCTGTCCAACAAGGACTTCGTCGGCGAGACCCTCGACAAGCCGGTCAAGGAACGCCTGCTGGGCACCTTGGCCACGACGGCCGTCTCGGCCTGGCTGGGCGCACAGGTCTACCGCGTCCACGAGGTCGCGGAGACCCGGCAGATCTTGGACATGGTCCGCTCCATCCAGGGCCACCGCCCGCCGGCCGTCGCCCGCCGCGGCCTCGCCTGAGGCCCGGTACGGGCCCGGGCCGGACCGGCCCGGGCCCGGGGGGCTACTTGCCGACTTCCTTCGTCACCAGTGCGATCGCCTCGTCCACGTCGTCGGTGACGTGGAACAGGTAGAGGTCCTTCTCCGAGGCCTTGCCCTGGGCGATGACGGTGCCCCGCAGCCAGTCGATCAGACCCTTCCAGTACTCCGTGCCGAACAGCACGATCGGGAAGCGGGTGATCTTCTGTGTCTGGACCAGGGTCAGCGCCTCGAACAGCTCGTCCAGCGTGCCCAGGCCGCCCGGCAGGACGACGAAGCCCTGGCTGTACTTCACGAACATCGTCTTGCGGACGAAGAAGTACCGGAAGTTCAGGCCGAGATCGACGTGCTGGTTGAGCCCCTGCTCGAAGGGGAGCTCGATGCCGAGGCCGACCGAGACGCCGTTCGCCTCGCGGGCGCCCTTGTTGGCGGCCTCCATGGCTCCCGGACCACCGCCGGTGATCACCGCGAAGCCGGCCTCGACCAGCGCGCTGCCGATCCGCACGCCCGCGTCGTACTCGGGCGAGCCCTCCGGCGTACGGGCCGATCCGAACACGCTGATCGCGGGCGGCAGCTCGGCGAGCGTGCCGAAGCCCTCGATGAACTCCGACTGGATGCGCAGGACCCGCCAGGGATCGGTGTGCACCCACTCGGAGGGCCCGGCCGAGTCCAGCAGCCGCTGGTCCGTCGTACTGCCCGCCTGCACCTGGCTCCGCCTCCTCAGCACCGGCCCGAGCTGCTGCTCCTCGGGCCGACGACGAGCGGAACCCTCGGGACTGCCGTGGTTGCCCATGCTGTGCTCCCTCCTGCTGATCGTTGGATCAGGGTAGGCGCACAAAGGTGACGAGAAGCGGAATTCAGGAGGTCAGCCAGGCGCGGAGTCGTTCCTCGCAGTGCAGGATCGCCTTCGTCTCGACGCGTTCGTCGACCTTGTGCGCCAGCAGGGCGTCGCCCGGGCCGTAGTTGACCGCCGGGACCCCGAGGGCGCTGAAGCGGGAGACGTCCGTCCAGCCGAACTTGGGCATCGCTCGGCCGCCGACCGCCTCCATGAAGGCCTCGGCGGCCGGGTGGGAGAGGCCGGGGAGGGCGCCGGGCGAGGAGTCGTCGACCACGAACTCGGCAATGTCGCAGTCCGCGAAGACCTCCCGCACGTGGGCCAGTGCGTCGGCCTCGGTGCGGTCCGGGGCGTAGCGGAAGTTGACGGTCACCGTGCACGCGTCGGGGATGACGTTGTTGGCGACGCCGCCCTCGATGCGGACCGCGTTGAGGCCCTCGTGGTACTCCAGGCCGTCGATGACCGGCTTGCGGGGCTCGTAGGCCGCGAGTCGGGCGAGGATCGGGCCCGCCGCGTGGATGGCGTTGGAACCCATCCAGCTGCGGGCGGAGTGCGCGCGCTCGCCGGCGGTGCGGAGCAGGACGCGCAGGGTGCCCTGGCAGCCGCCCTCGACCTCGGCGTTCGAGGGCTCCAGCAGGACCGCGAAGTCGCCCGTCAGCCAGTCGGGGTGGGCCGCGGCGACCTTGCCGAGGCCGTTGAGGTCGGCGGCGACCTCTTCCTGGTCGTAGAAGACGAAGGTGAGGTCCCGGTTCGGCTCGGGCACGGTCGCGGCGATGCGCAGCTGCACGGCGACACCGGACTTCATGTCGGTGGTGCCGCAGCCCCACAGCACGTCGTTCTCGTCGAGGCGGGAGGGGACGTTGTCGGCGATCGGCACGGTGTCGAGGTGGCCGGCCAGTACGACGCGCTCGGCGCGGCCGAGGTCCGTGCGGGCGACGACGTTGTTGCCGAAGCGGTCCACGGTGAGGTGCGCCAGGCCGCGCAACGCGTGTTCCACGAGGTCGGCGAGTACCTTCTCGTCGCCGCTCACGGAAGGGATGTCGACGAGCCGGGCGGTCAGCTCGGCGGCGTCCAGGGTGAGGTCCAGCTCGGATTCGGACATGGAACTGACCCTAACGCCCCGGGGTGTGGCGAAGCGTCCCTCGTCCGGCCGGTGGACGCGTCATACGCCTCAAGTACGGTGGGCCGCGTGTCCGAGACCCGTGAACCCCGTCCTCGTCGCCGCCGGCTGGTCCGGGCGGCCGTCGGCCTGCTCGTTCTCCTCGCGGTGATCGGGTACTTCGCCGTGCAGCACGATTCGAACGGTGGTGGCGGTGCCCCGTTCTGCGTGGCGAGCGCGGATCCGGTCGGGGCGGACGAAACCTCTGAAACGTACGAAATGTCGCCGGAGCAAGCGGCGAACGCGGCGACGATAGCCGCCGTCGGCGTCGCCAAGGGCCTGCCGGACCGGGCGGTGACCATCGCGCTGGCGACCGCCATGCAGGAGTCCGCGCTGCGCAATCTCGATCACGGCGACCGGGACTCGCTCGGCCTCTTCCAGCAGCGGCCGTCGATGGGCTGGGGAAGTCCGGCGCAGATCACGGACCCGGTGTACTCGGCCGGGATCTTCTACGACCACCTCGTCGACGTGCCGGGGTACTCGCGCCTGCCGCTGACGGTGGCCGCGCAGAAGGTGCAGCGCAGCGGGTTCCCGCAGGCGTACGCGAAGCACGAGCCCGACGCGACCGTGCTGACGGCGGCCTTCGCCGGCGGGGGCACCCTGAACTGCGGCGGGCCCGCACCCACCGGGCCGGGCGACCCGGAGAAGGTACGGGCCGACCTGACCCGGATCTTCGGCAAGGACGGGATGCACACCATGTCCCCGCAGGGCGGCCAGGCCGGGCGGAACACCGGCGGCGGGCAGGTCGCCCCGGAGGCCGAGGTCACCCTGACGGAGAAGAAGAACGGCGGCGAGGACGCGACGCGCCGCAGCCGGGCGATGGCCCACTGGGCGGTGGCCAACTCGAAGGCGATGGGCATCTCCCGGGTGTCGTACGGCCGGCACGGCTGGATCGCGGGCAAGGACCGCGGACGGTGGCAGGAGAAGACCGGCACGGGGACGAAGGACGGCGCCAAGGACCCCCACTACGCGGGTCCGGGCGAGGTGCGGATCTTCATGGCCCGCTGATCCGCTTCGGTGCGGGGCACCAGCCGGGGGCGCCCGGGCTCACGTGCGAGCGATCACTCCCACGGGGGGATCCGTGTAGCGGGTCACGGATCCCGGAATCGGACGGAACCCCTGGTCGGCGCGCATCCAATGCGCTTTTCGCGGAAGCCGATTAAACGATGCGTTACCGATCCTTTACCCACCGGCACCGCAACTCCACCCGCCCCGGGAACGGTTAGCACGGCGTACTCAGCCGCTACCGCTTAGGAGCAACATGTCTCTCCCCCTGACCCGTCGGATCGCCCGTGCCGCGCTGCTCGTCGCAGCCGGGGCAGCGCCCGTGGTCGGTGCGGCCGGCGCGGCCAACGCCGCCGGTCTGGAGTCCGTGCCGCAGCTGGGCCAGCTCACCGCCCCCGACGCCGCCACGGACGCCGTCGGCAGCGCCACCAAGGCCCTGCCGGCCCCCGCCGCCGACGTGGCCGGTACGGCGCAGGGCCTGCTCGGCGGACTGCCCGCGGCGCAGGACCTGCCGGTGTCCTCGCTGCCGGTGTCCTCGCTGCCGACGTCCGGCGGCCTGCCGGCAGGGCTGCCGGGCGGCCTGCCGCTGGGCGGCTGACGCCGTAGGAACCGCCGAGGGGGCCGGGAGTGCGCACCCCCGGCCCCCTCGGGCGTCTGCGTCATGGCGCCCGGCGGTCAGCCGAGGCGCTTGACCGCCGCCTCGACCCGCTCGTCGGTGGCGGTGAAGGCGACGCGCACGAACCGTGCGCCCGCCTCGCCGTAGAAGTCGCCCGGCGCGACCAGGATGCCCAGGCCCGCGAGGTGGGCGACGGTGTCCCAGCAGGGCTCGTCACGGGTCACCCACAGGTACAGGCTCGCCTCGCTGTGCTCGACCCGGAAGCCGTGCGCCTCCAGGGCCGTGCGCAGGGCCGTGCGTCGGGCCGCGTAGCGCTCGCGCTGCTCCTCGACGTGCGCGTCGTCGCCGAGCGCGGCGACCGTGGCCGCCTGCACCGGGGCGGAGGTCATCATGCCGCCGTGCTTGCGGATCTGCAGCAGCTCACCGAGCACGTCCGCGTCACCGGCGACGAAGGCCGCCCGGTAGCCCGCCAGGTTGGAGCGCTTGGAGAGGGAGTGGACGGCGACGATGCCCTCGTACGAGCCGCCGCAGACCTCGTCGTGGAGGACGGAGACGGGCTCGGCCTCCCAACCCAGCTCCAGGTAGCACTCGTCGCTGAAGAGCAGGATCCCGTGTTCGCGCGCCCAGGCCACGATCCGGACGAGGTCCTCCTTGGCGAGGACCTTGCCGGTGGGGTTGGACGGGGAGTTGAGCCAGAGCAGCTTCACACCGGCCGGGTCGAGCTCGGTGCCCGCGGGGTCACTCGCAAATGTCTCAGCGTCGTAGACGACCGGCTCGGCGCCGCACAGCCGCGCGCCGACCTCGTAGGTGGGGTAGGCGAGCCGGGGGTAGGCGACCTTGTCCCCGGCGCCCAGCCCCAGCTGGGTCGGCAGCCAGGCCACCAGTTCCTTGGAGCCGACGACCGGCAGGACGTTGCGGTGTTCGGCGGCGCTCGCGCCGAGGCGGCCGCGGACCCAGCCGGTGATCGCGTCGCGCAGGGCGACGGTGCCCCACACGGTCGGGTAGCCCGGGGAGTCGGCGGCCTCGATCAGGGCGCGCTGGATCAGCTGCGGGACCGGGTCCACGGGCGTGCCGACCGACAGGTCGACGATGCCGTCCGCGTGGGCCGCCGCCGTGGCCTTGTAGGGCTCCAGCTTGTCCCAGGGGAAGGCGGGAAGACGGTCGGATACTGCGGCCACGGTGGTCTCTGCTCTCTCTGAGTGCTGGTGTGTACGGGTGCCGGAAACACGTCGGTCCCGTGCGGCGGGAAGGCCGTACGGGACCGAGGGGCGCATCTGCCTGGAAGGTCAGTGCTCGCCGTTGATACCGGCGGGCAGCGCCGCGACGAAGGGGTGGTCGCGCTCGATCAGGCCCAGCTTGGAGGCACCACCGGGCGAACCGAGCTCGTCGAAGAACTCGACGTTCGCCTTGTAGTAGTCCTTCCACTCCTCCGGGGTGTCGTCCTCGTAGAAGATGGCCTCGACCGGGCAGACCGGCTCACACGCACCACAGTCGACGCACTCGTCCGGGTGGATGTACAAGGACCGCTGGCCCTCGTAGATGCAGTCGACGGGGCACTCTTCGATGCATGCCTTGTCCTTGACGTCGACACAAGGCTCCGCGATGACGTAGGTCACGCTCTCGTTCCTCCTCGGTAGGGCTGTCCATATCGCGCGGGAGCGCGGCGTCGTCGATGCCCGCACCTAGTATCTCCGTTCCCGGGCACGATCCGAACAGGAGGGGCGGACAGAGCTGTGGAAATCACTGCCGGTGGACTGCTGGAGGTCCGTATCACCCCGGCTGACGTGGGTAAACGAGTCTCTGTACGACGGGTGGAGGCCGTAGTGAGCGGATCACCCGAGTTCACGGACACGGTCGGGGTTCTCACATCCTGGGACCAGGGTGTGCTGCTGATCACAAAGAAGGACGGACGATCCGTCCGCATCTCGGAATCTTCGCTGGTCGCGGGCAAGATCGTGCCTCCGGCGCCGGCCCGGCGGCGGGGTCCCGCGGCCTCCTTCGAGGAGCTCTCGCGGGTCGCCGCGCGGGCCTGGCAGCCGCTGGAGAGCGAGCAGCTGGGCGGGTGGACGCTGCGGGCGGCCGCCGGATTCACCCGGCGGGCCAATTCGGTGCTGCCGCTCGGCGACCCGGGGATACCGCTGGACGATGCACTCGCGCGGGTGACCTCCTGGTACGCGCAGCGGTCGCTTCCGGCGTACGTGCAGGTCGCGACGGGGGCCGCGGGCACCCAGGAGATGCTCGGCGCGGAGCTGGAACGGCGCGGGTGGGCGTCCGAGGTGTCGGCGGAGGTCCGGATCGGGGCGCTGGCCCCGGTGGCCGACGTGGACGCGCCCGCGGCCGGGGACCTGCGCCTGACCCGCGTCCCGGACGAGGAGTGGCTCGGGCGCTACGGGAAGGTCAGCGACCCGGACCTGGCCCGGCGGATGCTGGTGGAAGGGCCGTCGGTGTGGTTCGCGGCGCTGCCCGGGGGCCGGGCCATCGGGCGCTGCGTGGTGGACGGGCGGTGGGCCGGCTTCGCTGCGGTGACCGTGGATCCCGCGCACCGGCGGGAGGGCCTGGCGACGGCGGTGATGGCCGCGCTGGCCCGGCGGGCGCTGGAGGAGGGCGCGTCGGCGGCGTGGCTCCAGGTCGAGACGGACAATCCGGGGGCGCTGGCGCTGTACGACGGGCTGGGCTTCGCGAGGCACCACGCGTACCACCACTACCGGGCGGCCTCGTGAGTGCGGCGGGCTGGCGGGAGCAGTTCGCGGCCGAGGCCCGGGCGGAGCGGCCGGACCTGGCGCTGCTGTGCCTGCTGCTGGCCACCGAGGGGGATCCGGCGCTGGACGAACGCGCCATGGACTGGGCGCAGATCGAGCTGGACCGGCTGGCCGGGATGCTGCCGTACGGGCTGCGCGGCGGGCGGGCGTGGGCGAACGCGGTGACGGAACTGCTGGGTGGGCGCCTCGGGTTCCACGGCACCCCGGCGGACTACGACCGGCTGTCGTCCTCGCTGCTGCACGAGGTACTGAGGCGGCGGCGCGGGCTGCCGATCCTCCTGTCGGTGGTGTGGCTGGAGGTGGCCCGGCGGGCCGGGGCGCCGGTGTACGGGCTGGGTCTGCCGGGGCACTTCGTGGTGGGCTTCGGGGACCCGGAGGAGGGCGTGGTGGTGGACCCGTTCGCGGGCGGCGCGTCCCTGGGCACGGGGGCGGCGGAGCTGGCGTCGGGGCCGCGCGAGCCCGCCCGGACGCTGGACATCGTGCAGCGGATCCTGGGGAACGTCCGGGCCTGGGCCTCGGCCCGCCCGGAGCAGTCGGGGGTGGCCCTGTGGGCGGTGGAGCTGTCGCTGCTGCTGCCGTCGCATCCGGCGGCGCTGCGGTACGAGCGGGCGCGGCTGCTGGTGGAGCGGGGCTCCTTCCAGGAGGGGGCGGCCGAGCTCGACGCGTACGCCGGGGTGGTCTCGGCGGTGGACGCCGACGCGGCGGCCCGGATCCACGCGGAGGCCGCCTCCGCCCGCGCCCTCCTGAACTGACCGGGCTCCGCCCCTCGCCTCGCCGGCGCTGGTTCCAGCCTCGCCGGCGTGGCTGAAGTTGGCCCCGGAGCAGCCGGATGAGGTGGCGGGGCCGGGTAGCCGGCGGGGCTGCGGGGGCTAGAGCCAGCCCTTTTCGCGGGCCACGCGCACGGCTTCGGCGCGGTTGCGCGCCGCCAGTTTCTGGATCGCCGTCGAGAGGTAGTTGCGGACCGTGCCCTGGGACAGGTGGAGCCGCGCCGCGAGTTCCGCGTTGGTCGCGCCGCTCTCCGCCTCCCGCAGGACCTCCCGTTCGCGGTCCGTCAGCGGGTTCGCGCCCTCCGCGAGGGCGGCCGCGGCCAGGGTGGGGTCGATGACGCGCTCCCCCTGGAGGACCTTGCGCACGGCGGCCGCCAGCTGCGCGGCCGGGGCGTCCTTGACCAGGAAGGCGGAGGCGCCCGCCTCCATTGCGCCGCGGAGGTAGCCGGGGCGGCCGAAGGTGGTGAGGATGACGATCCGCAGGGCGGGGAGTTCGGCGTGCAGGGCGGCGGCCGCCTCGATGCCCGTCATGCCCGGCATCTCGATGTCCAGCAGGGCCACGTTCACGTCGTGCGCGCGGGCCGCTGCCAACACCTCGTCACCGCGGGCCACCTGGACCCGTACCTCGATGTCGGGTTCCAGGCCGAGCAGCGCGGCGAGGGCCTCGCGGACCATCGACTGGTCCTCCGCCAGGAGGATGCGGATGGGACGTGAGGTCATGGTCGCGATCCTAGGGGGACTCGGGCGGTGAGGGCGAAGCCGGTCCGGCCGGTGGGGCCCGCCGACAGGGTGCCGCCGAGCGCCTCCAGACGTTCCGTCAGGCCGGTCAGGCCGTTTCCGGGGCTGCACTGGCCGCCGCTCGTGCCGTCGTCCGTGACGGTCAGCTGCAGGACCGGCCCGTCGAGGGTCTGGCTGGTCTCCAGCGTGACCCGGCAGCGCTTGGCTCCGCTGTGCCGCACCACGTTCGTCACCGCTTCGCGCAGGGACCAGGCCAGGGCCGCTTCCGCCGCCTCCGGGAGGTCGTCGGCCGGCGGCGGCGGGAGGTCGGCCAGGACGCCCGCCGCGGCCAGGGCCGTGCGCGCGCCGGCGAGTTCGCCGGGCAGGGTGGGCCGCCGGTAGCCGCTCACCGCTTCGCGCACGTCGACCAGCGCCTGCCGGCTGACCTGCTCGATGTCGGCGACCTGCTGGGCGGCCGCCTCCGGCTGCCCGGGCAGCATCCGGCCCGCCAGCTCGCTCTTGAGCGTGATCAGCGACAGCGAGTGCCCCAGCAGGTCGTGCAGGTCGCGGGCCATCCGCAGCCGTTCCTCGTTGGCCGCGAGCTGGGCCACGGTGGCCCGGGCCGCGCGCAGCTCCAGCGTGGTGCGGATCATCGCCCGGATCCCGACCATCGCGTAGCCGCCCATGAGGGCGGGGATGAGCAGGCCCGCCAGGTAGGCGGTGCCGTCCGGGACCGCGTTCGCCGTGATCGCCAGCAGGGCGGTGGTGCCGAGGACGGTCCAGCGGGAGTACTGGGCCGGCAGCGCGGCTCCGGAGGAGATGGACACGTAGACGAAGAGGACGAGCCATTCGCGGCCCAGCGCCAGCGACAGGACCACGGCCACGGCGGAGAGCACCGTCAGGGAGAACAGCACCCGGCGGACCGGCAGCGGGGGGACGGTGTGGAAGACCAGCACCAGGTACCAGACGACGAAGACGGCGAGGCCCAGGCCGCCGAGCACCCGGGCCCCGGGGCTGTGCCCGCCGCCGGCCAGGTCGGCGACGGGGGCGCTCAGGTAGAACAGCCAGACGCTGATCCAGAGCACCTTCACCATCTTCTGGTGGCGGTTCTCGGGCCGCTTGGCGAGTTCCGAGAAGTCCCGGTCGTCGTCTTCCTTCGTCAGCGCCACGGGTTTCATGCCTTCAGTGAGTCCTTGCGGTACAACCAGGCGGCCGCACCGGTGAACAGTACGAAGTACACCGCGAGGAGCACCACGTCCCCGGCCCGGGGCGCGCCGCCGAGCTCGATGGCCTGGCCCAGGCCCGCGTAGGCGTGGGTGGGGAGCCACTCGCAGATGTTCTGGAGCCACTGCGGGAAGTTCGCGGTGGGCATCCACAGGCCGCCGAGGATCGACAGGGCGAAGTAGACGAGCATCGTGATGGGGCGGACGTTGTCCCCGCTGGCCAGGTAGCCGAGGGCGACGCCGAGGGCGGCGAAGACCAGACTGCCGGCCCAGATCGAGCCGGTGAGGGCGAGCCACTGCCAGGCGTCGAACCGTACGCCCTTCACGGCGGCCGCCACCGCGAAGACGACCAGGATGGCGGGGAGCGAGAGCACTCCGGCGCCCGCCGTCTTGGCGAGGACGTAGCCGCGGCCGGGGAGGGCGGTGAGGCGCAGCTGGCGGACCCAGCCCTTCTCCCGTTCCTTGGCGATGCGTTCGCTGTTGCCCATCAGGACGGCGGTCAGGGCGCCGAAGGAGGCCATGGCGACCATGTAGAAGGCGGGCATGGTCAGTTCGGTGCCCATGACCTTGGTGGTGCCGTCGAGGGTGCCGCCGAGCATCAGGAACAGGGCGGCCGGGTAAAGGATCGTGAAGAAGAGGTACTTCTTGTTCCGCAGGGCGCGGACGATCTCCAGCTTGATGAGGGCGTTCACTGGGTGGCCTCCTCGGCCTCGGTGAGGGCGATGAAGGCCTGTTCCAGGCCGAGGCCCGCGACCTCCAGATTGCGGGGGTACAGCCCGAGCGCGTAGACGGCGTGGACGGTGGCATCGGCGTCGCGGGACTGGATGCGTACGGTGTCGCCGTGGTGCTCGAAGGCCGTCAGGAAGGGCAGGGCGCGCAGGCGCTCGATGTCGGTGCCGGCGGCGCCGGGCAGGTCGAAGGAGATCTTCCGGGCCCCGGCCTTGGCCTTGATCTCGGCGGCGGTGCCGTCCGCGAGCAGCCGGCCCTTGCTGAGCACCAGGACCCGGTCGGCGATCGCGTCGGCCTCTTCCAGGTAGTGGGTGGCGAAGAGGACGGTGCGGCCCTGGTCGGCCTGTTCCCGCATGGTGGCCCAGAAGGCCTGGCGGGCGGTGACGTCCATGCCGGTGGTCGGCTCGTCGAGCACGATCAGGTCGTTGTGGCCGGCCGTGGCGAGCGCGAAGCGCACGCGCTGCTCCTGGCCGCCGGAGAGCTTGTCGACCCGGCGGTCGGCGATCTTGTCGATGCCGGCCCGGGAGAGCACCTGGTCGACCGGGTGCGGCCGCGGGTGCAGGGCGCAGCCGAGGGCGACGACCTCCCGCACGGTCACCTCCTCCATCAGGCCGCCGCTCTGCAGCATCGCGCCGACCCGGCCGGCGGCGACGGCCTCGCGCGGGGTGGTGCCGAAGATCCGGACGGAGCCGGAGTCGGCGGGGCGCAGGCCGAGGAGGAGGTCGAGGGTGGAGGACTTGCCGGCGCCGTTGGGGCCGAGGAGCGCGACGGTCTCGCCCGGGTGGAGCGTGAGGGTGAGGCCGTCGACCGCCCGGACCGTGCCGTAGTTCTTGGTCACGTTCTCGAAGCTGACCGCGCTGTCGGTGGTGGGCTTCGCGATGCGTGTCGCGGTCGTCGTCGTCATGGAAAGAGGTTCGCCCGTACGGGGTCCCGCGCGGCAGTGTCGGGCGTCGTGCGTGCCGGATGACAGATGTCATGCGGTGGACGTGACGGTGCCCCCGCCCGTGATGCGGGCGGGGGCACCGGTCGGCCGATCCGCAAGGGACCCGGCAAGGTCCGGAGGGACGGCTAGTTCGGGTTGGTGTCGACGACCGTGGTGCGTTCGGCCGCGGTCTTGCCGCGCAGCGCCTTGCCGAGGGCGCCGGCGATGTCCTGCGGGGTGACGGCCGTCTTCTCGCCGGTGCCGCGGGTGATCAGGATGCCGTCGAAGGTGTTCCCGTAGGTCGCCTTGAGCGCCTCCAGGTCGAACTTCTCGACCAGGCGGCCGTCGACGGGCTGCATGCTGAGGATCTTGGGCAGGGACCTGGCTCCGAAGGCGATGGACTTGGTGCCCACCTTGACGGTGGCGTTCGCGGACATCGCGGGCTCGGCGAACTCCTTCATGGCCCGGTCCAGTTCGGCCTGGCCGATGGCCGGCGCCTTGGTGGTGGTAGGCAGTTCCGCCACGGCCGCCTTGCCGGTGGCGACCTGCTCCTTGAAGGTCTTGACCACCAGCTGGACGGAGGCGTCCACGTCGAGGGTGGTGCCGGGGGTGCCGGGGACGGCGACGGCCTTGCCGGTGTCGAACTTGATCGTGCCCTCGGTGGCCGTACCGGAGGTGCCCGCGAGTTCCTGCAGCGCGACCCGGAGCTTCTCCTCGTCGGTCGGCATCACGGGGTCGGCGACCCGCTCGTTGCCGAGGAGCGAGCCGATGACCGTGATCGGGTTGTAGTCGCTGCCGGCGGCGTTGCGGACGGTGGTCTGGGCGTCGAGCGTCAGACCGGCCTTCTCGGGCTTCAGCTCGACCGTCTTGCCGCCGACGCTGAGCTGGATCGGGGCCGTTGCACGGCTGCCGAAGGCGGTCTGGAGCTTGGAGACGGCCTCGTCGCGGCTGCCGCTGATGTCGACGCGGAGGACGGTGGTGCCCTTGGGGACGTCGGAGTGGTTCAGGAGCAGCCCGGCGCCGTAGGCCACGCCGATGAGGGCGATGACACCGCCGCCGAGCAGGACCAGCTTGGAGCGGCCCTTCTTGGCGGGCTTGTCGGTGGCCTTGGGCTGCGCGGCCGCGGGGCGGGGGGTGGCCGGCGCGGGGGCCGGTACCGGGGTCGGCAGCGGGCCGTCCAGGTCGGGGCCGGGCCACTGCGGAGCGTCGTCGAAGGCGGCCGCGGCGGCCGGACCGCCGACGGGGCCGCTGCCGAAGCCGGGGCCGCCGGTGGGTCCGGCGGGGCCGCTGCCGTAGGCCGGGAACGCCTCGGTGACGGGGCCGGTGTCGCCCTGGCCGTCCCCGTACGCGGGGAAGCCCTGGGTCGTCCCGACGCCCGGGCCGCCGGGCATCGGGGCCGGGGGCGCAGAGGCCTGGGCGAAGCCCTGGCTGTAGTCCGTCACGGGCGGCGGCGGGGTGCGCGGCGGCGCGAAGGCGGCGTCCGGTCCGGGCACCGGTGGGGCCTGGGTGCGCTGCGGCGGCGGGAAGCCCCCGCCCGGCATGACCGGCGGAGTGGGCGTCGGGGTCGGCGTCGGGGACGGCGTCCGGGTGGGCAGCGGCCGCTGCGCGAGCGGCGGGGCGGCGGCGGCCGGCGGCATCTGGGCCGCGGCGGGGGCCGGTGCGGGTGCCGGGCCCGGGGCGGCCGGCTTGCGGGGGGCGAACCAGTTGCTGGCCGGCTCCTCGGCGTCGGCTGACGCCGGGGCGGGCGCGGGCGCCGGGGCGCCGGCCGGCTCCGGGGCGGCCTCGATGCGGGTCGGCTGCGGCCCGCGCCGCTGCGCGAGCGGCGGCGGGGAGGCCTGCTCGGGCTTCGCCTCCGGCCCGGTCTGCTCGCCGGCGCCGGCCGAGCCGGAGCCGGGGCCCATCGCCTTGCGCACGACCACCGGCGGGATCGGCCGCGAACCCGGGATGTTGATCCGGATCCGGGTCGTCAGGGTGGTCTCGGTCTTGGGCCCGTCGGAATCGGGCGTGGACGGCTTCGAGGTCACAGCGTTCTCCTCCGGAGCGGTCGCCGCAGCGTCCGTGGACGGGTACTGGCCGGTTCCGTACGGCGGTGTACCCGAGGGGTAGGCGGCTCCACCGTGCCCCTTGGGCCCGGAGGACGAACTGTCGGTTTCACGACTCAAGGCAGGTTCTCCCGGTTGGCTCCGCCGCCCGTCGTACCGTGCGCGGGCAGCTCGGCGGCCCGTCCACCATACTGGCCGCCGCCCGCACGCAACTGACTGGCGGGAATCAGGGGTTCCTGATAGCGCCCGTCAAACCCCTCTGAAGTGCCCGGGAGCATCCGCGCGCGCCCCGCGGCGAACCTCCCTACGAGGTCCGACACCACGTCACTTGGCAGGCCGGGCGGCCGAAACCGGCCGATCCAGCGAACCGCGCATCGTGGCACACATCACAGCGAGAACGGTTCCACCCAAAAGATAGACGTACACGCCGATTCCGGACGAACCGAGGAGGAAGTCCCCCTCGGGGCGCGGAAGGCTGAGCATCACGTACGAGAGGAACCAGCCGACCACGGCGCCGCCCAGCCCGTAGCCGGTCCCGAGGGCGATCC
Organism: Streptomyces sp. NPDC091682; assembly: GCF_044756625.1. Taxonomy (NCBI): domain Bacteria; kingdom Bacillati; phylum Actinomycetota; class Actinomycetes; order Kitasatosporales; family Streptomycetaceae; genus Streptomyces; species Streptomyces sp. NPDC091682. The sequence continues at coordinate 115,506 of NZ_JBIVTH010000010.1, forward strand.
GCCCCCCGAGGAACAGCCCGAAGACGGCCAGCAGGGCGAGCAGCAGACCGCCGGGGAACCAGAGGTCGACCACCAGCCAGCCGGCCGCGCCGGTCAGCGCGCCCGCGATCACCATGCCCAGGCAGCCGGCGATCCGGCCGGCCGTGACCGTGCCGCTCATGCCTCCACCCCCGCGAAGAGGTCGTGTTCGCGCTCGCCCGCCGGGGCGCCCGGCTGGCCTGCGACGAGTTCGTAGTACTCGCGGGTGAACAGCGGCTGTGCCAGGTCGTTGGAGAGGGCGAAGAAGGGCCCGTCCACGGCGATCTGGGTGGCGTGGGCCCGCATGGCGGCCGCCTTCGCCGCCACGAGGGTGTCCTTGGCGTCGATCTCGGCGGTGATCCGCTCGTCGGCGACGACCCCGGGCACGTCACCGGGCGAGCCCACCGCGGGGAAGGGCAGTTCGCCCCCGGCGGCGCGCAGCAGGGCGAAGCCCTCCTCGACCACCGAGCGCGGGACGCGGTTCCAGTAGATCTTCCCGACCGCGTGGGGCTCGCCGAGGTCGCGCCGGTACGCGGTCTCCGCGGCCAGTTCGGCTGCGCGCATGGCCACCCGGTGGGCCTGGATGTGGTCGGGGTGCCCGTATCCGCCGTCCGGGTCGTAGGTGACGAGCACCTGTGGCCGCAGCTCCCGGATGACCTCCACGAGGTACGCGGCGGCCTCGTCCACGTCGGCCACCCAGAAGGCCTCCGGGCGGTGGTTCTGCGGGGCGCCCATCATCCCGGAGTCCCGGAAGCGGCCGGGGCCGCCGAGGAACCGGTGGTCGTGGACGCCCAGTTCCGCCATGGCCGCGGCGAGCTCGCCAACGCGGTGCGCGCCGAGGGTGTCGTCGCGGTCGGCCGCCAGGTGGGCGAGCCCGGGCGGGATGACCTCACCCTCCTCGCCCAGGGTGCAGGTCACCAACGCGACGTGGGCGCCCTCGGCCGCGTACTTGGCCATGGTGACACCGTTGTTGATCGACTCGTCGTCGGGGTGCGCGTGCACGAGGAGCAGACGACGGGCGGGAAGACCGTTCATGGGGCCTAGCCTACGAGGCAGGACCTAGAACTTGAGGCCACTGATCATGCTCGCCACGTTCGAGGTGAGCTGGCTGAGGGTCGGGGCGATGGTGGAACTCGCCAGGTAGAAGCCGAGCAGTACGCAGACCACCGCATGTCCCGCCTTCAGGCCCGCCCTTCGGACCAGCAGGAAGACGATGATCGCCAGCAGCACCACGGCGGAGATCGAGAGTGCCACGGCGTTTCACCTCCACGTCGAGCGGACATCGGTACGCGTATTCGTGCTCGGCAGGACTCATACCCACCGTGCGCTACGGATCATAACTATCCGTACCAGCGCATCGATCGAAATCCGGCAGCACGAGGGGCGCATGCCGCGCATGAGTGGGGTCACGGGGAGGCCGGCCGGCGAGGCCGTACGCCTCCCCGGCCGGCTGTCGGCACCCGCACGGCCGCACGACATCCAGGTTGCATGCCCCAGATCTCGGGGCAGAAACGGTCAAGTTGCCCCCACGTAAACGGAGTTGCCGTAGCGCCAGCCGTTTCCCCACCTGGCGTACAGGGGTGGCCGGAAATGATCGGTCAGCGCCTACTCCTTCGTCAGCGGATCCGTCGGCGGCGGGGATGACGCAGGAGGTGGCGGCGCTGACGGGGGCGGCGTGTCCGCCGGCGGGACCACCCGTTTCTCCGCCGCGAAGTGGCAGGCCGACGGGTGTGCCGCCGGGCCCGAGGGGAAGACCTGCGGGACCGCGAGCAGCGGGACCTCCGCCGTACAGCGCGGCTCGGCCTTCCAGCAGCGGGTGCGGAAGGGGCAGCCCGAGGGCGGGTTGGCCGGGGACGGGACGTCGCCGGTGAGGATGATCCGCTCGCGGTGGGCGCGGGCCTCCGGATCCGGGACCGGGACGGCGGAGAGCAGCGCCTGGGTGTACGGGTGGGTCGGGTGGTCGTAGATCTGGCTGTCGGTGCCGATCTCGACGATCCGGCCCAGGTACATGACGCCGACCCGGTCGGAGATGTGCCGGACGATCGAGAGGTCGTGCGCGATGAAGACGTAGGACAGGTCGAAGTCGCTCTGCAGCCGGTCCAACAGGTTGATCACCTGGGCCTGGACGGAGACGTCCAGCGCGGAGACGGGCTCGTCGGCGACGATGATCTCCGGTTGCAGGGCGAGGCCGCGGGCGATGCCGATGCGCTGGCGCTGGCCGCCGGAGAACTGGTGCGGGTACCGGTTGATGTACTCCGGGTTCAGACCGACGACGTCCAGGAGCTCCTGGACCTTCTGCCGGCGGTTGCCCTTGGGAGCCACCTCGGGGTGGATCTCGAAGGGCTCCCCGATGATGTCGCCGACCGTCATGCGCGGGTTCAGCGACGTGTACGGGTCCTGGAAGACCATCTGGATGTTGCGGCGCACGGCCTTCAGGGCACGCCCCGACAGCTTGGTGATGTCCTCGCCCTTGTACGAGATCGCGCCGGCCGTCGGCCGCTCCAGGTGGACCAGCATCTTGGCCACGGTGGACTTCCCGCAGCCGGACTCGCCCACGATGCCGAGCGTCTCACCGGCGCGCAGGTCGAAGGAGACCCCGTCGACCGCCTTGACCGCGCCGACCTGCTTGCGGAAGACGATGCCCCGGGTCAGCGGGTAGTGCTTGACCAGGCCCTTCACTTCCAGCAGGGACTCAGCCATGGAGGCATTCCTTCCAGAAGTGGCAGGCGCTGGTGCGCTCCACCGGGGACTCGGTCACCCGGTACAGCGGCGGGACGTCGGTGCGGCACACCGCCTGCGCCATCGGGCAGCGCGGATTGAAGGCGCAGCCGGGCGGGATGGCCACAAGGTTCGGCGGCAGGCCCTTGATGGCGTACAGCTCCTGGCCCTTCTGGTCCAGGCGCGGGATGGAGTCCAGCAGGCCGCGCGTGTACGGGTGCGCGGGCGCTTTGTAGATCTCGTGGACCGGAGCCGCCTCGACGATCCGGCCCGCGTACATGACCGCGATCTTGTCGGCCACGTCGGCGACCACCCCCAGGTCGTGGGTGATCAGGATCAGGCCCATGTTCAGCTCGCGCTGGAGCTCGGCCAGCAGGTCCATCACTTGGGCCTGGACGGTGACGTCGAGGGCCGTCGTCGGCTCGTCCGCGATGATCAGTGAGGGCTCCAGGGCCAGCGCCATCGCGATCATGATGCGCTGGCGCATGCCGCCCGAGAACTGGTGCGGGTAGTCCCCCACCCGCTCCTTCGCCGCCGGGATCCTGACCCGGTCCATCAGCTCGACGGCCTTGCCCTTGGCGTCCTTGCGGGACATCCCGCGGTGCACCTCGTACATCTCGCCGAGCTGCGCGCCCACGCTCAGGACGGGGTTCAGGGAGGACAGGGCGTCCTGGAAGATCATCGCCATCTCGGCGCCCCGGATCCTCCTCCGTTCCTCCTCCTTCATCGTGAGCAGGTCCTTGCCCTTGAAGAGGATCTCGCCGCCCGCGATCCGGCCCGGCGGCATGTCGAGGATGCCCATCACGGCCTGTGCGGTGACCGACTTGCCGGAACCCGACTCGCCGAGCACGGCGAGCGTCTCGCCCTCGGCCACCGAGTAGTTGACGCCGTTGACGGCCTTGGCGACTCCGTCGCGCGTCTTGAATTCCACGTGCAGGTCGCGGACTTCGAGCAGCATGTGCGGGGCTCCTCAGCGCAGCTTGGGGTCGAGGGCGTCGCGCACCGCGTCGCCGAGCATGATGAAGGCGAGCACGGTCAGGCTCAGCGCGCCGGCCGGCCAGAGCAGCATGTGCGGGGCGTTGCGGATCTGCGAGGCCGCGTTGGAGATGTCGATGCCCCAGGAGACGGTGGGCGGGCGCAGGCCGACGCCGAGGAAGGACAGGGTGGCCTCCAGGGCGATGTAGGTGCCGAGCGCGATGGTGGCGACGACGATGACGGGGGCGATGGCGTTGGGCGCCACGTGCCGGAGCATCATCCGGCCGTTGCCTGCGCCGAGGGCCCGGGCGGCCTGGACGTAGTCGTTCTGTTTGGCGGTGATGACGGAGCCGCGGCCGATGCGGGCGATCTGCGGCCAGCCGAGGAGCACGATGAAGCCGACCACCGGCCAGACGGTGGTGCTGGTGACCACGGACAGGAAGACCAGGCCGCCGAGGACGACGGGGATGCCGAAGAAGATGTCGGCGACCCGGGAGAGCAGCGCGTCGCCCCAGCCGCCGAAGAACCCGGCGAGCCCGCCGAGCAGCGAGCCGAGCAGGGCGGCTCCGAGGGTGGCGCAGACGCCCACGGTGATGGAGGCGCGGGCCCCGTAGACGGTACGGGTGTACACGTCGCAGCCCTGGGTGTCGTATCCGAACGGGTGGCCCGGGGAGGAGCCCTGCTGCGACTTGGACAGGTCGCACTGCAGCGGGTCGCCGCTCGCGATGAGCTGCGGCCAGATCGAGATGATCACGAGGAAGAGGATCATCAGCGAGGAGATGATGAAGACGGGGTTGCGACGCAACTGGTGCCAGGCGTCGGACCACAGCGAGCGGGCCCGTCCGCCGGAGGCGGCTGACGGGTACAGCTCGCCGGGGCCGGTCCCGCCCGGCGGGCCGGTCCACTCGATGCCCTCGACGCTCTCGGCCGCCTCGATGGCAAGATCTATGGGTCCCCCCTGACCCGTCGGCGAGACCGCCTCGTGCGGGCGGGGACCGACGGGGTCGTAGCCGCCGGGCCCTTCGGGACGCTCGGGGTCAGGCATAACGGATCCTCGGGTCCAGGACCGCGTAGAGCAGGTCGACGAGCAGGTTCGCCAGCAGGAAGACGATGACGAGGATGGTCACGAAGCCGACCACCGTCGGGGAGTTGTTGCGCAGGATCCCCTGGTAGAGCTGGTATCCGACGCCGTGGATGTTGAAGATCCGCTCGGTGACGATGGCGCCGCCCATCAGGGCGCCGATGTCGGTGCCGATGAAGGTGACGACGGGGATGAGCGAGTTGCGCAGCAGGTGGCGGGTGACGACCCGACGGCGCGGCAGGCCCTTGGCGACGGCGGTGCGCACGTAGTCGGCCTTGACGTTCTCGGCGATGGAGGTGCGCGAGAGCCGGGTGACGTAGGCGAGGGAGACCAGCGCGAGCACGATGCCGGGCAGGATCAGCTCGTTCAGGGGGGCGTCCGGGGAGACGGTGGGCCGCACCCAGCCCCATTTGACGCCGAAGAGGTACTGGAGCAGATAGCCCGTCACGAACGTCGGTACGGAGATGACGACGAGGGTGAGCACCAGCACGGTGGTGTCGACGGACTTGCCGCGGCGCAGGCCGCTGATCACGCCGAGGGTGATGCCGATGACGATCTCGAAGAAGATCGCGACCAGGGTCAGGCGCAGGGTGACGGGGAAGGCGCTGGCCATCAGCTCGGTGACCGGCTGGCCGTTGAAGGCCGTGCCGAAGTCGCCCTTGAAGATCTGGCCCATGTAGTGGACGTACTGCTCCCACAGGGGGCGGTCGAGGTAGAGGTCCTTGCGGATGCGCGCGGCGGTGGCGGGGTCGGGCGCCTTGTCGCCGAAGAGGGCCGCGACCGGGTCACCGAGCGCGTACACCATGAAGAAGATCAGGAACGTGCTGCCGATGAACACCGGGATCATCTGGAGCAGCCGCCGGATCACATAACGTCCCATGGACTGCTCCAGGATCGATCCGAAACGCGGGTCAGCCGACCTTGATCTGGTCGTACACGGGGACGCTGAACTGGTTGAACGACACGTCCGAGAGCCGCTCGGCGTAGCCCGCGCTGCCGTTCTGGTACCAGAGCGGGATGGCCGGCATCTGCGCGGCAAGGATCTTCTCGGAGTCCTGGAACTTCGCGATGGCCTTGGTCGGGTCGCTCTCCTGGTTGGCCTCGTCGACGAGCTTGTCGAAGTCCGCGTTGCTGAACTTCCCGTAGTTGGAGGAGGCTCCGGTGTAGTAGAGGGGCTGGAGGAAGTTCTGGATCAGGGGGTAGTCGGCCTGCCAGCCCGAGCGGAAGGGGCCGGTCAGCTTGAAGCTGCTCTGCTGGTTGCGGAAGTCGGCGAAGGTGCCGATCGGGTTGACCGTGCACACCGGGCCCTCGCCCAGTGCGTTGTTGATGCTGTTGCAGACGGCGTCCATCCAGTCGCGGTGCGAGCCGGTGTCCACGTTGGAGGTCAGCGTGACCTTGCCGCCGGGGAGCCCGCCGGCGTCCGTGATCAGCTTCTTGGCCGCGACCGGGTCGTAGACGCAGGCGTCGCCGCAGACGGTGGAGGAGAAGCCGCCCTTCTCGCCGAGGGCCGGGGAGGTCCAGTCCTTGGCCGGGGTGCGGGTCTCCCGGAAGATCTGCTTGGTGATCTCGTCGCGGTTGATGGCCCGGGAGATGCCGATCCGGACGTTCTCCATGCCCTCCTTGCTCCACTGCGGGTCGTACAGCGGGAAGGTGAGCGTCTGGATGATGAGGGCCGGCTGGTTGATGTACCGGTCCCCCAGGTCGTTCTTGACGTTCTTGAGTTGCTGCGCCGGGATGTCGTCGACGAGGTCGAGGTTGCCGGAGATCAGGTCGGTGTAGGCGGTGTTGTTGTCGGTGTAGACCTTCAGGTCCACACCGCCGTTCTGCGCCTTGTCCGGACCGGGGTAGGTGTCCCACTTGCGGAGCTTCATGCCGGTGCCCTTGGTGTACGAGTCCACCGTGTACGGGCCGTTGCCGATCGGCTTGTCCAGCCAGCCGGCGTGGTCGGTGAAGAAGGCCTTGGGCAGCGGGGAGAAGGCCTGGTAGCCGAGGGTCTCGGGCCAGGTGGAGAACTTGTTCTTCAAGGCGACGGTGAAGGTCTTGTCGTCCTTGACGACCAGTCCGGACATCGTCTTGGCCTTGGGCTCGCCGGAGGCGGGGTGGACGTCCGCGTATCCGACGATGTCGGAGAAGAACGGCGAGTTGTTCTGCTTGTTGCGCACGTCCGCGCCGTAGTTCCAGGCGTCGACGAAGGACTGCGCGGTGACCGGCTCGTCGTTGCTGAACTTCCAGCCGTCCTTCAGCGTGATGGTGAAGTTCTGACTGTCCGTCGTCTCGATCTTCTCGGCGACCATGTCGAGGGCCTCGCCCGTCTTCGGGTCGTAGCGCTTGAGGCCCCGGAAGAGCATGTCGAGCACCTTGCCGCCCTGCACCTCGTTGGTGTTGGCGGGCTCCAGCGGGTTCTGCGGGTCGCCCCAGGAGGAGCTGACGATTCCCGCCTCGCCGCCTCCGCCGCTGTCGCTACCGCCGCCGCAGGCCGTCGCCACGAGGGCGACGGCCACCGCACCAGCGGCCCACTTGGCGTGGGTGGCTCCGCGCATGGAGTGCCTCCTAGGGGTCCCAAGACTCGCTTAGGGGCCTATGTCACCCTATGTGGAGCCCTGCACACTCCCGGTTGGACCGATTGCACCCGCGCGTCACGCCCCTGTCACCCCTGGGGGTGCAAGGAAAGCTCCCACGAGTCGACCGCGTAGTGCAGGCCCATGCCGTGCGCCTCGTACAGCGCGAGCGCGCCGGTCTCGTTGCGGGTGTCCACGCCGAGGCCCACGCAGTCCCGGCCGCGCTCCGCGTAGACGGCGAAGCAGTGGCGGAGCAGGAAACCGCCGACGCCCCGGCCGCGCACCTCCTCGGCCACGCCGATGTGGCTGACCCAGGCCATGCTCGTACGGTCGTCCCGGGTGAGCAGCACGGCCGCGTCGCCGTGGCCGGGCAGGCTCGCGATCCACACCAGCGACCAGTCGAGCCCCCGGCCGTCCATGTGGTCCAGCCAGGTCTCGTACGGGCGGTCCACATGGCCGAAGTGCGCGGCGAAGGTCCGCTCGATCAGGGCGTGGGCCCGGTGGCGGTCGCCCTCGTCGTCGGCGCAGTGCCGCAGGGTGAGTCCGGCCGGCGGGGGCGGCGCCGGGTCGGCTGCCGGGGACAGGGAGCGGGTCATGACCTGGTAGCGGCGGATGGTGCGGTAGCCGCGCCCGGCGAGGAGGGCCAGGTCGAGGGTGGGCTCCACGTTGAGCTGGAGCCTCAGGACTCCCTGACCGCCGGTCAGCTCCCGGGCCCGGGCCTCCATGCGCTGGAGCAGCAGGTCGGCCGCCTCGTGGTGCCCGGGCAGCACGTAGTGGTCACCGTCGACGCGCCCCGGGCCGGAGTCCGCCCAGACCAGGGCGTAGGCGACGAGCCTTCCGTCCTGGAAGGCGAGCCAGGAATCGGTGGACAGGTCCACGTCGGGGGCGTTGAGGTCGGACTCGACGGTGCCCAGATCGGTCTCCGGGCGACCGATCTCGATCAGGTCGACGGCATTGAGCAGGGCGCAGATGTCGGACGCGTCCCCGGGCCCGGCGGGCCGTACGGTGAGGATCATGCCGTCACTCTCCGTCCACGGCTCCGGGGGCGCAAGCGGTTTCCCGAGGACCCCGGACCGGCGACGAAAACGGCTGGTCGCCGGCGCCGTGGGGCACCGGGGACCAGCCGTTCGCGAGCAACGCGTCGGTCAGACGGCCAGGATGGCCTTCTCCTCGGCGAAGTGGCACGCGGACTCGTGCGCGGCCAGGGTGTTCACGCCCTTGAAGCGCTCCGGGATCGCCAGCAGCGGCTCCTCGGTGGAGCACTTGTCCTGGGCCTTCCAGCAGCGGGTGCGGAAGCGGCAGCCCGACGGCGGGTTGGCCGGGGACGGGACGTCGCCGGTAAGGATGATCCGCTCGCGGCCCTCGCGCGCGTCCGGGTCCGGGACCGGGACGGCGGAGAGCAGCGCCTGGGTGTACGGGTGGGTCGGGTGCTCGTAGATCTCGGCGTCGGAGCCGATCTCGGCCATCTTGCCCAGGTACATGACGCCCACGCGGTCCGAGATGTGCCGGACGATCGAGAGGTCGTGCGCGATGAAGAGGTAGGAGAGGTTGAACTCGTCCTGCAGCTTCTCCATCAGGTTGATGACCTGGGCCTGCACCGACACGTCGAGCGCGGAGACCGGCTCGTCGCAGATGATGATCTCCGGTTGCAGGGCGAGGCCGCGGGCGATGCCGATGCGCTGGCGCTGGCCGCCGGAGAACTGGTGCGGGTACCGGTTGATGTACTCCGGGTTCAGACCGACGACGTCCAGGAGCTCCTGGACCTTCTGCCGGCGGTTGCCCTTGGGAGCCACCTCGGGGTGGATCTCGAAGGGCTCCCCGATGATGTCGCCGACCGTCATGCGCGGGTTCAGCGACGTGTACGGGTCCTGGAAGACCATCTGGATGTTGCGGCGCACGGCCTTCAGGGCACGGCCGGACAGCTTGCTGATGTCCTGGCCCTTGTAGAAGACCTCGCCGGCGGTCGCCCGCTCCAGGTTCATCAGGAGCTTGGCGACCGTGGACTTGCCACAGCCGGACTCGCCGACGATGCCGAGGGTCTCGCCCTGGTAGAGGTCGAAGGAGACCCCGTCGACCGCCTTGACCGCGCCGACCTGCTTCTTGAACAGGATTCCCTGGGTCAGCGGGAAGTGCTTGACCAGGTTACGGACCTGGAGGATCGGCTCGCGCTCGGTGGCGTTCTTGGTGAGCTCAGCCATGGATCTGGTCCTTCCAGAAGTGGCACGCGCTGCCGCGGCCGGGCAGTTCGGTGCCGTCCTGCTCGGTGACCGGGTGCAGCACCGGGATCTCGGTGCGGCAGATGTCCTGCGCCTTGGGGCAGCGGGGGCTGAAGGCGCAACCCGTCGGGATGCGGAGCAGGTTGGGCGGCAGACCCTTGATCGCGTAGAGCTCCTGGCCCTTCTGGTCCAGGCGCGGGATCGAGTCCAGCAGGCCGCGGGTGTACGGGTGGGAGGGGCGCTTGTAGATCTCGTGGACCGGAGCGGTCTCGACGATCCGGCCCGCGTACATGACCGCGATCTTGTCCGCGACGTCGGCGACGACGCCGAGGTCGTGGGTGATCAGGATCAGGCCCATGTTCATCTCGCTCTGGAGCTCCGCGAGCAGGTCCATGACCTGTGCCTGGACCGTCACGTCGAGGGCCGTGGTCGGCTCGTCCGCGATGATCAGGTCGGGCTCCAGGGCCAGCGCCATGGCGATCATGATGCGCTGGCGCATGCCGCCGGAGAACTGGTGCGGGTAGTCACCCACGCGCGCCTTGGCGGCGGGGATCTTCACGCGATCCATGAGCTCGACGGCCTTGCGCTTCGAGTCCTTCTTGGACATGCCCCGGTGGACCCGGAACATCTCGCCGAGCTGGTCGCCCACCGAGTAGACCGGGTTCAGGGAGGACAGCGCGTCCTGGAAGATCATCGCCATCTTGTCGCCGCGGAGCTTGCGGCGCTCCTCGTCGGACATCTTGAGGATGTCCTTGCCGTGGAAGCGCACCTCGCCACCGGCGACCCGTCCGGGCGGGCTGTCGAGAATGCCCATGATCGCCTGCGCGGTGACGGACTTGCCGGAGCCGGACTCGCCGAGCACGGCGAGGGTCTCGCCGGCGCTGACGCTGTAGCTCACGCCGTTGACGGCCTTGGCGACCCCGTCACGCGTCTTGAACTCGACCTGGAGGTTGTCCACCTCCAGCAGCGGCACGGCGGATCCGCCGCCCGTCTCCGCAACGCTGAGAATCTCCGACGTGGTCACGCCGCCACCTTCGTCCTGCTTGCTGATGTTGTCTCGGGGCATCGGGCGGCCCTACCGGAGCTTCGGGTCGAGCGCGTCGCGCAGGCCGTCGCCGACGAAGGCGAAGCCGAGCACGGTGACGACGACGAAGAGGCTGGGGAAGTACCACAGGTAGTCGCTGACGCCGATGAAGCCCTGGCCGGCCGCGAGCATGTTGCCCCACTCGGGGACGTCGACGGGAACGCCGGCGCCGAGGAAGGAGAGCGCCGCTACGCCGACGATCGTGGTGCCGACGTTGAAGGTCGCGTAGACCAGCACGGCGGTCAGCGAGTTGGGCAGGATGTGCGTGCGGACGACGCGCCAGCCGCTGGCGCCCAGCGCCTTGGCCGCATGGACGTAGTCCATCTCGCGCACGGACAGGATCGAGCTGCGCAGGAGCCTGGCCACGGTGGCCCACGAGAAGATGGCGAGCGAGATGATCACCGGGGTGATGCCGCGTCCGGTGACCAGGATGATGACGATGGCACCGATCATCAGCGGGAACGCGAGGAAGACGTCCGCGATGCGCATGACCAGGGTGTCGGCGAAGCCGGGGAAGTAGCCGGCGATGGCGCCGAGGATGACACCGATCAGCACCGCGAAGAAGATCGAGGCGAGGCCGACGAACATGGCCACGCGGGTACCGGCTATGAGGCGCGAGAACTGGTCGCGGCCCAGGGCGTCGGTACCCATCCAGTGGGTTCCGTTGGGCGCCGCGAGGGTGTTCTCCAGGTCCTGCGCGCCGGGGTCGAACGGGGCGAGCATGTCCCCGAAGATGGCGGTCAGGAACAGCAGGCAAATGATCACGAGGCCGACGACGGCCAGCTTGTTCTGAACGAAGCGGTGGCGGATCTCGCCCCACTGGCTCAGTTGTTTGGGGGCGGGTTCGGCCTTGGCCGAAGCGGACGACACGGGGTTCTCGTCCCCGATCGCCGGGCTCGTTGCGAGCTCAGACATGAGGAAATCCTCCTTGGGGGCGGTCAGCTGAGGCGGATACGCGGGTCGAGGGCCGCGTACAGCAGGTCCACGATGAGGCTGAGGACGACGAAGATGGCGACGCTGTACGTCACGACGCCGATCACGATCGGGTTGTTCTGCTGCTGAATCGCCTGAACCAGTGCCAGACCGACACCGTCCCAGTTGAAGATCGCCTCGGTGATGAGCGCACCGCCGAGGAGTCCGCCGAAGGAGATGCCCAGGTAGGTGACCACGGGGATGGACGAGTTGCGCAGGACGTGCTTGAACAGCACGCGCCGGCGCGGAAGGCCCTTGGCCACGGCCGTCTTCACGTAGTCCGCGCGCAGCACCTCGAGCATCGTGCCGCGGGTCAGGCGGGCGACGAAGGCGATGTCGGTGATGGCGAGGGTCACTGCAGGAAGGATCATGCCGTTGAGCTGGTCACCGCCGATCGGCGGGAACCACTGGAGTTCCACGGCAAAGTACTTCTTGAGCAGCATGCCGATGACGAAGGTCGGGAAACCGACCGCCATCGTCGTAAAAAATGTCGTGGTCATGTCCAGCATGCTGTATCTGTAGAGCGCGGAGATGATGCCCACGCCCATACCGAACGCCGTGACGAGAACGATGGCCAGCAGGGCCAGCTTCGCGGTGTTCTGCAGCTTCGGGCCGAGGATTTCGGAAACCTCGCGCCGCTGGATGAAGTCCTCACCGAGGTCTCCGGTCGCGACCTTCGCGACATAGTTCACGTACTGCTCGGGCAGCGACTTGTCGAGCCCGTAACGCTCCTTGAGTTCCGCGACCACTGCAGGGTCACGTGCCTTGTCGCTGCCCGCGATCGAACCCACGGGATCACCGGGGAGAACGAACAGACACGCGAACAGAACCATGGTCGCGCCGATGAGGACTATGACCATCTGCCCGAGGCGACGGGCGACGTACCTTCCCATGTTTTGCCTCTCTACCTGGCCGCTTCTGGGAGCAGCGGCCTCCGACCCAAGGAACGGGTCGGCTCTCGGCCTGCGGGGATTGCCCGCGGATGTGAGGGGTGCCGAAGTAAGAACGGCCTGCCGAGCGAGGCCGCGGCCCACCGGTCACCCGGGGGCCGCGGCGCGTTCGCTCCTGACGGATATACCGTCCGAACCGATTACTTCTTGAGCGAGATCTTCTCGAGGATCGGGTCCTCGTTGAAGTTGATGTCGTCCAGACCGTTGAACTTGTCCGTCGCCATCAGGCGGAACTGGGAACGGTTGAAGGTCGGGATGAGGGCCATGTCCTCCATGGCCATCTTCTCGGCCTGCTTGTACATCGCGATGCGAGCGGCCTCGTCCTTGGTGGCGCGGGCCGTGTCGATCAGCTTGTCGAACTCGGGGTTGTTGTAACGGACGCGGTTGTCACCGGCCACGTTGCCCTCGGCGTCCTTGTTCATCGAGGCCGAGTGCAGCAGCGGGAACAGGAAGTTCTCCGGGGTCGGGTAGTCCGCGCCCCACGCGAAGCGGTAGATGCCCGTGGCGCCGGTGCCCTGCTGCTCCTTGAGCATGCCCGGGAAGTCCTTGCCGTCCAGCTTGACCTTGACGCCGAGGACGTCCTCGAGCTGCTTCGCGATGGCCTGGACCCACTCTTCGTGGCCCGCACCGGTGTTGAAGCTGAACTTGATCTCGGTACCCGGCTTCAGGCCGCCCTTTTCGGCGTGCTCCTTGGCCTTGGCGACGTCCTGCTTGATGCAGGAGGTGCACAGGTCCTTCTGGTACGCCTTCGGGAACGACGGCGGCACGATGGTGGTCGACGGGGTCTGGAAGCCCTGGAAGACACCCTTGGCGATGGCCTGACGGTCGATCGCGTAGGAGATCGCCAGACGGGCGTCCTTGTTGTTCGTCGGCCCGTTGTCACCGATCGGCAGAACGAAGTTCATGCCGTTGGTGTCCTTGGCGAACCACTTGTTCTGCGCCTTGTACTTCGCCTCGGCCGTCTTCAGCATCGGCGTCGGGATGTGCGCGTAGTCGAAGGTGCCGGCCTGGAAGCCGTCGTACTCGAGCTGGTGCGCGGTCTTGTCGTTGAGGAGGGTGACCTGGACCTTGCCCAGGGACGCCTTCTCCAGCCCGTAGGTGTCGTTACGGACGAGGTTGATCGCCTTGTTGTGCTCCCACGTGCCGTCCATCTTGAACGGACCGTTACCGATGGGGGCCTCGCCGAACGCCTTGTCCTCTTCGCCGACCTTGGCGACCTTCGGGACCGGGCTGTAGGCGTTGTGCGCCGTCTTCAGGACGAACTCGCAGTCCGCCTTGGCCAGGTCCACCTTGATGGTGGTCGGGTCCGGCGTGGTGACACCGGAGAAGGTCTTGGCGGAGCCGTCCTGCAGCTGCTCGTAACCCTTGATGCCGGCGAAGTGGTACGCCACGTCGGACGCGGCGGCCTTGTGCGCGGCACGGGCCCAACCACGGGCGAACGACTCGGCGTCGACGACCTCGCCGTTGGAGAACTTGGTGTCCGGCTTGATCTTGAAGGTCCAGGACAGGCAACCCTCGTCCGACGTCGCCGACTCGGCGAGCGCGGGCTCGGCCAGGCCGTCCGGCGTGTTGCCGTACAGGCCGGTGAACAGGGCGTTGGCCAGCAGGACGCCGGTGGACTCGTGGGCACGCCCCGGGTCGATGGTGTCCGGCTCCGTGCTACCGAGCCGGAACACGCCACCGTCGGCGCTGCCCTTGTCCTTGTCACCGTCACCGCCGCCACAGGCGGTAGCGGCCAGGGCGACGACAACCGCGCCCACGACCCACTTGGCGCTCTTGGCACCGCGCATGGGTTTCCTCCTCATGAGTCCACTGATCGACTTGAGGGGCAAAAAAACCTCGCCGACACCCCTGACGGCGAGCATTTCCGTGCCCATAGTGTGCTCGTGAGTCGGCGCGATCCCCACATCGCGTGACCCATTGACCCGAGCTCAATGGAGCCATCCTCAGGGACGGTCAGGCCGTAAACCACACTTAAGTGGTCTCGTTTTCACAACATCGATCCGCGTCAGAAACCCGAAATCCGGACAAACGGATAGGAGACAGACACGTGCGAAACGGACGGTTGGCTCATCTTCCGGAGCGTCACGGTCGGTATGCGGACACCTGAACGCAAAAATCCGCTTGACACAAGCGAACAGCCCCTCCCTTCACGGACTCCGTGAAGGGAGGGGCTGTTGCACGACCAGGGCCCTGCGGCCGGCTGTGCCCGCCGTGGCCGCGGCCCGAGCAAACCCGGGCGAACGGCCGTACGGCTGTTGCTACTTGGCCTACTTGGCGGACTTGGCGCGCGACGCGGTGCGCGAGCGCTCCTTCTGGTCCAGGACGACCTTGCGGATGCGGACGGCCTCGGGGGTCACCTCGACGCACTCGTCGTCGCGGCAGAACTCCAGGGACTGCTCCAGCGACAGCTTGCGCGGCGGGATCACGTTCTCCGTGTTGTCCGCGGAAGCCGCACGCATGTTGGTGAGCTTCTTCTCCTTGGTGATGTTCACGTCCATGTCGTCGGAGCGCGAGTTCTCGCCGACGATCATGCCCTCGTACACCTCGGTACCGGGCTCGGTGAACAGGACGCCGCGCTCCTGCAGGTTGATCATGGCGAACGGCGTGACCGCACCGGAGCGGTCGGCGACCAGGGAGCCGTTGTTACGGGTCACCAGCTGGCCGAACCACGGCTCGTGGCCCTCGTGGATCGAGTGGGCGATGCCCGTACCGCGGGTGTTCGTCAGGAACTCCGTACGGAAGCCGATGAGGCCGCGCGACGGGACGACGAACTCCATGCGGACCCAGCCGGAGCCGTGGTTCGACATGTTGTCCATGCGGCCCTTGCGGACGCCCATGAGCTGCGTGACCGCGCCCATGTGCTCCTCGGGGACGTCGACCGTCATGCGCTCGACCGGCTCGTGCACCTTGCCGTCGATCTCCTGCGTGACGACCTGCGGCTTGCCGATGGTGAGCTCGAAGCCCTCGCGGCGCATCTGCTCGACCAGAATGGCGAGCGCGAGCTCACCGCGGCCCTGGACCTCCCAGGCGTCCGGACGCTCGGTCTCGAGGACGCGGAGCGAGACGTTACCGATCAGCTCGCGGTCCAGGCGGTCCTTGACCTGGCGGGCGGTGACCTTGCGGTCCTTGACCGCGGACTTGGCGTCCGCGCCCTTGCCGGTGCCGCCGCGGCCGACCATCGGGGAGGTGTTCGTACCGATGGTCATGGAGATCGCCGGCTCGTCGACCGAGATCAGCGGGAGCGCGATCGGGTTCTCCGGGTCGGCCAGGGTCTCACCGATCATGATGTCGGGGATACCGGCGACCGCGCAGATGTCACCCGGGCCCGCCACCTCGGCCGGCTTGCGGGTGAGCGCCTCGGTCATCATCAGCTCGGTGATGCGCACGTTGGAGATCGAGCCGTCGCGCTTGATCCACGCGACCGTCTGGCCCTTGCGCAGCTCGCCCTGCTCGACGCGGAGCAGCGCGATGCGGCCGAGGAAGTTGTCGGCGTCGAGGTTGGTGACGTGGGCCTGCAGCGGGGCCTCTTCGTCGAACGTCGGGGCCGGGACGTGCTCCAGGATCGTGGAGAAGAACGGCTCCAGGCTGTCGCTGTCCGCGGGGACGGTGCCGTCCTCCGGCTTGGTCAGCGAGGCGATGCCGTCACGGCCGCAGGCGTAGACGATCGGGAACTCGATCTGGTCCTCGGTGGCGTCCAGGTCCAGGAACAGGTCGTAGGTGTCGTTGACGACCTCGTCGATCCGGGAGTCCGGGCGGTCCGTCTTGTTGATGCAGAGGATGACCGGCATGTTCGCCTGCAGGGCCTTGCGCAGGACGAAGCGGGTCTGGGGCAGCGGACCCTCGGAGGCGTCCACCAGCAGAACGACGGCGTCCACCATCGACAGACCGCGCTCGACCTCACCACCGAAGTCGGCGTGGCCGGGGGTGTCGATGATGTTGATCGTGATCGGGGCCCCGCCGTCCTTGGGGTGATACTTCACCGCCGTGTTCTTGGCGAGGATCGTGATGCCCTTCTCACGCTCCAGGTCGTTCGAGTCCATCATGCGGTCGTCGAGCTGCTGGTGGGCGGCGAAGGCACCGGCCTGCTTGAGCATGGCATCGACGATGGTCGTCTTGCCATGGTCGACGTGGGCGACGATGGCGACGTTACGGATGTCGTGGCGCGTGGGCACTTCGGCGCTTCTCCCGGGATCGTGGATGGCGTCGCGTACGGTCCGGCACGCGCGCCTCGGCCGGGCGAAAACCTGCCACGGCCTTACCCCATGGTACGTCGCGCGGCGGGAACCGCCCGCCGGGGGGTCTGTCAAGAGGCCGGATGAATGAGTGCGGCCGAGCGCTGCGTGGGGTGCCTCGACCGCCGTTCCTGCTGGTGAACACACGGGTCAACGGGTACGCACGACCTTGCCCGCCGGGGGATCCGGCGGGCAAGGGACTTGAGTCACATCTGAGCTTGTGACCCCGCGGTCAACCAGACAGGCACCGCTTTTTCACCACTTCTTCTCCCGCGCTACTTCTTCTTGTCCTTCGCGGTCAGGGCCTTCTTCCAGCCGATGTCCTGGTAGCGGGGGGCGCCGAGGCCGAAGGCGCCGGCGTTGGCGAGGCTCGGCTTGACCGCCACCAGCTCCGGGCGCTGGAAGAGGGGGATGGAGCCGGCGGCGGCCCAGATCCGGGCGTCCGCCTTGCGCATCAGCTCACGGGACTGCTCCTCGTCCAGTTCACCGACCGCCTGGTCGAAGAGCTGGTCGATGTGGTCGGTGCCGACCCGCGTGTAGTTCTGTTCGACGAGGAGCGAGCCGTCCGCGGCCGGCTCCGGCTTGGCGAAGATGGGCCGGGCGTCGGTGGCCGGGTAGGCCGTCGCGGGCCAGGAGTACAGGGCCAGGTCGTACTGGCCGGAGGCGATGTGGTCCTTGAAGAAGCTGGCGTCGGCCACCTTGATCGTCTCGGTGTTCACGCCGACCTTGCGGAGCATCCCGGCGATCCGCTCGCCGACCGCGCGCAAGGACTCCGAGCCGGGGCCCGCCGGGAGGACGAAGCGCAGGCTGAGCGCCTTGCCGTCCTTGGCGAGCATGTTGCCGGAGGTGCGGACGGGCTGCTTGGCGGGGGCCGGGGCCGGGGAGGCCTTGGCGGGGTCGGCCCCGTCTCCGTCGCGGGCCGGGGCCCCCTTGCCGTCGTCGGCGTCCTCCGCCCGGGCGGTGCGGGCGACCCGGGCCGCCTGGGCGAGCAGGGACGCCTGCTGCTGGGCCCCGAAGGGGGCGGGGGCGAGCACCGGGGACGGCCCGTCCTGGGCCTGCGCCGGACCGGTGTCGCTCTTCGGGCGGTCGGCGGTCGCCGGCCGCGGCTCGCCGCCCGCCCCGTCGTCCTGGCCCACGATGTAGAGCCCGTCGTTCCCGGTGCCCGGGCCCGACGGGGTCTTCGAGTCGTCCTGCGGCGCGCTCTCCGGGCCGGCCTTGGCGCCCGCGGGCTCGGTGATCTTGCCGCCCTTGCGCCAGCCCGCGTCCGCGAACAGGGCCTGGGCCGCCCGGGGGTCCAGGCCGCCGAGCGCGTCGCTGTTGTCGGCGTACGCCCGTTGCCCCGCCAGGGCCAGGTGGCTGCCGACCGGCTTCGCGGGCAGGCCGAGCGGCGCCAGCACGACTTCGGCCAGCGCCTTGCGGTCCAGGGCCCGGGCCACCGCCCGGCGCACCCGCTCGTCCGCCAACGGGCCGGAGGCCCCGTTCATCGCGAGCTGCGTGTAGGCCGGCTCCAGGGACTTCCGCACGGTGAAGGCCTTCAGCGCCGTCTGCTCGGCCGCGTACTGCTTGACCGAGGCGAGGTGCTTCTGGCGGCTCTCCGTCTCCGCCGCGGCCTTGTCCTCGTCCGCCCCGAAGGCGGTCGCCCAGGACAGCGTGGCCTGCGCCGGCGTCAGCGCGGCCTCCGGGCCGTGGGCCGGGGCGCCGCCCGTGCCCGGGCCGTTCTTGGCGGCCGCGTCCCGGCGGGCCAGTGCGATCCGGTCGGCCCCGGCCCGGTCGATCTCCGCCAGATCGAGCTTCCCGGCGGCCAGCGCCGCCGGGCGCTCGGCCCGCGGGACCGCCGTCAGGACCAGCGT
The DNA here is from genome assembly GCF_044756625.1 of Streptomyces sp. NPDC091682. Classification (NCBI taxonomy): domain Bacteria; kingdom Bacillati; phylum Actinomycetota; class Actinomycetes; order Kitasatosporales; family Streptomycetaceae; genus Streptomyces; species Streptomyces sp. NPDC091682. The sequence continues at coordinate 134,163 of NZ_JBIVTH010000010.1, forward strand.
GTCCAGCTTGGCCGGACGGCCCCACCAGCGCGCGTTGCGGGTCAGGGCGGCGGTCCCGGCCTTCTTGTCGATCGTGCTCAGCCCGAAGGGTCCGGCGGTGATCTTCAGGGCGCCGCGGACGCCCTCGTTGAAGGCCTCCGGGGTGCCGGTGACCTGCTTGGGGTAGAGCGGGGTGAAGAGGGAGCGCCAGTCGGCGTACGGCTTGTTGAAGGTGACCCTGACCTCCAGGTCGGTCTTGCCCTTCTCGATCTTCTCGATCCGGTCGTAGCCGGCGTTGCGCGCCGTCCAGTACGCCGAGTCCTTGCCGTTCAGGGCCCGCCACTGCGCCACGAAGTCGGCGGCGCCGATCTCGCGCCCGTCGCTCCACACCGCCTTCTGGTTCAGCTTGTACTGGACGACCTGCTTCGGCTCCCGCTCGATGACCTCGGCCTTCTCCAGGTAGTCCGGGTTGACCACCGGCCGCCCCTTGGCGTCCAGCACGAACAGCTGCGGCAGCACGGCGCCGGCGATCCTGTTGGTGGTGGCGTCCGCGTCGGCCTGGAAGGTGTTGAAGGTGTCCGGCAGCGCGTCGACCGCCCAGCGCAACACGCCCCCGTCCGCGACCTTGTCGCGGGTGGTCGTGGCGATGTCCTGTTCCGCGGCGGCCTGGCCGCCCTCGTCGTCACCCGCGCCGCAGCCCGTGAGCAGCGGCAGTGCGAGGACTCCCGAGGTCAGGAGCGCCAAGGACCTGCGCCTTCTCTGGGACATGGGTGGTACCTCCGGGGCGGGGCGTGGGGGAAGCATGATCACGTTCGGCGGTATATGGAGCTGATCACACCGGTTGCCGGAACCCACTGAAATAGACGGTCCGCCGCACCCCTCGCAGCCGCCTCTCGCCACGCCGCGAACCCCACCCGTGCGGACCAATCCCGCTTGCGCCGCAGGAGGCGTTCCCCCGGGAGAGGGATGAGAATGGGGGCAGGGAGGGGCGCACGGTTCACGCCTGCGCGCCCGCAATCGCTGCACGTCCCTTCACAACGGGGGACGGGAAGCGCGACACTCGCAGGCGCACATGAGCGTTGCCACCGCACCTGGCGGAAGTGAGGGCAAGTCATGTCCCTGCAAGACGATCTGAGTGCCGTACGGCGCAACCTGGACGAGCTGACGCGCAAGGTCGAGCGGCTGGAGCAGCAGGCCGCCCGGCAGAAGCCGTCGACGACGGCGACGGGTCCGGACCCGTCCCGGATGGTGACGGTCCCGGACACCCCGTACGACAGCTCCCTGTGGACGGACTCCGACGACGAGGGCCTGGGCGCCCGCGACCGCCGCGCCCCCTGAGGCAGCCTGTCCCGGACCCGCATCCACCCGCGCCCCGTCCGGTCCGGCCGTTCGCGTCCGGGCCGGACGGGGCACCCTTCACCACTCCTCCCGGAGTCTTCTTTGGCCACAGGCACGGAACGACCCCAGCAGCGGCCCGGCGGCGTCCACGACGCCTCACGGGCCGCGATCGCGGCCCGGCACCTGCGGACCGACCGGTGGTGGCTGGCCCCCGCCGGCACCGCGGCCGGGCTGTTCGCCTTCATCGTCTATTCGACCTGGCGGGCCTTCGCGAACGCCGACTACTACGCGGCCCCGTACGTCTCCCCCTTCTACTCCCCGTGTCTCGCGGAGAACTGCGTCCCGATGAAGGGCGGGCCCAACTGGGAGGTCTTCGGCAGCTGGTGGGGCCTCTCCCCCGCCCTGCTGATCCTGATCTTCCCGCTCGGCTTCCGGCTGACCTGCTACTACTACCGCAAGGCCTACTACCGGGGCTTCTGGGCCTCGCCGCCCGCCTGTGCGGTCGCCGAACCGCACACGAGGTACACCGGCGAAACCCGCTTCCCGCTGATCCTCCAGAACGCGCACCGGTACTTCTTCTACGCGGCGGTCCCGGTCGCGGGCATCCTCACGTACGACACGGTGCTGACCTTCCGCGACGAGCACTACGACTGGGGCCACATGGGCCTCGGGACCCTGCTGTTCCTGGTCAACATCACGCTGATCTGGGCCTACACCCTGTCCTGCCACTCCTGCCGGCACATCATGGGCGGCCGGCTCAAGCACTTCTCGAAGCACCCGGTGCGCTACCGGCTCTGGGGCTGGATCAGCCGGCTCAACGCCCGCCACATGCAACTGGCGTGGGCCTCCCTGATCAGCGTGGCCCTGTGCGACTTCTACGTGTACCTGCTGGCCAGCGGCGCCTTCACCGACCCGAGGATCTTTTGAGATGGCTCAAGTGGAACGGCAGCAGTGGGACGTGGTCGTGGTCGGCGCCGGGGGCGCCGGGCTGCGGGCCGCGATCGAGGCCCGTGAGCGCGGCGCCCGTACGGCCGTGATCTGCAAGTCCCTGTTCGGCAAGGCCCATACGGTGATGGCGGAGGGCGGGATCGCTGCCTCCATGGGCAACGTCAACGAGGGCGACAACTGGCAGGTGCACTTCCGCGACACCATGCGCGGGGGCAAGTTCCTCAACCAGTGGCGGATGGCGGAACTCCACGCGAAGGAGGCCCCCGACCGGGTCTGGGAGCTGGAGACCTGGGGCGCGCTCTTCGACCGGACGCCCGACGGGAAGATCTCCCAGCGCAACTTCGGCGGGCACGAGTACCCGCGCCTCGCGCACGTCGGCGACCGTACCGGCCTGGAACTGATCCGCACCCTCCAGCAGAAGATCGTCGCCCTCCAGCAGGAGGACTTCAAGGAGTGCGGGGACTACGAGGCCCGGCTCAAGGTCTTCCAGGAGTGCACGGTCACCAGGGTTCTGAAGGATCACGGTCCGAAGGACGGGGAGAGGGTCTCGGGGGCCTTCTGCTACGAGCGCGAGTCCGGCCGGTTCTTCGTGTTGGAGGCCCCGGCGGTCGTCCTGGCCACGGGCGGGATCGGCAAGTCCTTCAAGACCACCTCCAACTCCTGGGAGTACACGGGCGACGGCCACGCGCTGGCCCTGCTCGCGGGCGCGCCCCTGCTCAACATGGAGTTCGTGCAGTTCCACCCGACCGGCATGGTCTGGCCGCCGTCGGTCAAGGGCATCCTCGTCACCGAGTCCGTGCGCGGTGACGGCGGAGTGCTGCGCAACTCCGAGGGCAAGCGGTTCATGTTCGACTACGTCCCCGACGTCTTCAAGGAGAAGTACGCCGAGTCGGAGGCGGAGGGCGACCGCTGGTACGAGGACCCGGACCACAACCGGCGCCCGCCCGAGCTGCTGCCGCGCGACGAGGTGGCGCGGGCCATCAACTCCGAGGTGAAGGCGGGCCGCGGCTCACCGCACGGCGGGGTCTTCCTCGACGTGTCCACCCGGATGCCGGCCGAGCGGATCAAGCGGCGGCTGCCGTCGATGTACCACCAGTTCAAGGAGCTGGCGGACGTGGACATCACGGCGGAGCCGATGGAGGTGGGTCCGACCTGCCACTACGTGATGGGCGGGATCGCGGTCGACTCGGAGTCCGCCGCCACCGTCGGGGTGCCGGGGCTGTTCGCGGCGGGCGAGGTCGCGGGCGGGATGCACGGCTCGAACCGGCTCGGCGGCAACTCCCTCTCCGACCTGCTGGTCTTCGGACGGCGGGCCGGGCTGCACGCGGCGCAGTACGCCGCCGCCGCCGGACGCCCGGCGGTCGCCCAGTCGGAGGTCGACGCGGCGGCGACGGAGGCGCTGGCCCCCTTCCACGCCGCCGAGGGCGCGGAGAACCCGTACACGCTCCACCAGGAACTGCAGACGACGATGAACGACCTCGTCGGCATCATCCGGCGCGCGGGCGAGATGACCGAGGCGTTGGAGAAGCTCGCGACCCTGCGCGTACGGGCCTCCCGGGCCGGTGTCGAGGGGCACCGGCAGTTCAACCCCGGCTGGCACCTCGCCCTGGACCTGCGGAACATGCTGCTGGTCAGCGAGTGCGTGGCCCGCGCGGCCCTGGAGCGCACCGAGAGCCGGGGCGGGCACACCCGCGAGGACTGTCCGTCGATGGAGCGCAGCTGGCGCCCGGTGAACCTGCTGTGCCGGCCGGTCGACCCGGTGCCGGCGGATCCGGCCGCCGACAAGATCGCCCTCGAACGGACCCGTACCGAGCCCATCCGTCCCGACCTGCTCGCGCTCTTCGAGAAGGAAGAGCTGGTCAAGTACCTCGCCGAAGAGGAGCTGTACCAATGAGTGCGTACGACGCGAGCTTCCGGATCTGGCGGGGCAACGCGGAGGGCGGGGAACTGCGGGACTTCACCGTCGAGGTGCACGACGGGGAGGTGGTCCTGGACATCGTCCACCGGCTCCAGGCCACCCAGGCCTCGGACCTGGCGGTGCGCTGGAACTGCAAGGCGGGCAAGTGCGGCTCGTGCAGTGCGGAGGTCAACGGCCGGCCGCGGCTGATGTGCATGACGCGCATGTCGACCTTCGAGCGGTCCGAGACGATCACCGTCACCCCGCTGCGCGCCTTCCCGATCGTCCGGGACCTGGTGACGGACGTGTCCTTCAACTACGCGAAGGCGCGGGAGGTCCCGGCCTTCGTACCGCCGGAGGGGGTGGCCCCGGGCGCGTACCGGATGCAGCAGATCGACGTGGAGCGCTCGCAGGAGTTCAGGAAGTGCATCGAGTGCTTCTTGTGCCAGGACACCTGTCACGTGGTGCGCGACCACGAGGAGAACAAGGGCGCCTTCGCCGGCCCGCGCTTCCTGATGCGGGTGGCGGAGCTGGACATGCACCCGCTGGACGCGGCGCAGGGGGCGGGCCTGGACCGCAAGCGCACCGCGCAGGAGGAGCACGGGCTCGGCTACTGCAACATCACCAAGTGCTGTACGGAGGTCTGCCCGGAGGGCATCAAGATCACCGACAATGCGCTGATCCCGCTGAAGGAGCGGGCGGTGGACCGCAAGTACGACCCGCTGGTGTGGCTGGGCAACAAGATCGCCCGCCGGTCCGCCGACCCCCGGTAGTCCCGGACGTGCCGGACATCCCGGACGTCCCGCCGCCCGCGCCCACGGCGATCGTGCCGTCGTGGGTGCGGGCGGCGGCGTCCCCCGGCGGGGTCAGCGCCCGGAGTGGTCGATGACGTTGCCGTTGGAGCAGTTGTTGGTGTGGTCGCCCACCCAGTCTCCCGCCACCGGGACCACGGCCACCTCCTGGAGGCAGACGGCGGCCGCGGTGAAGTTCCAGTTGTTGGCCGCGTTGACCCCGCCGCCGAAGTTGCTGTCGGCGTGGGCGGGCGTGGCGAGGGCGAGCGCGGCCACGGCGAGCGCGGCGGCGGAGATGATCTTCTTCATGCCCTGCCAACGAGGCGGGAGCGGGACGGTCACCGGAACGACTCCGCATGCGGGTCCGGGAAACCCCCCATAACCTCCCAATTGTGATTCCGCCGAGAAGCAGGCCCCGCCGCAGGAGGTCCGTACGGGCCGGGCTCGCCCTGGCGGCCGGGCTGCTCGCGATCAGCGGCTGGGGTGCGGCCGGGGCGACGCCCGCGCGGGCCGAGGATCCCGTCGCCCTGTCCCAGCAGGGGCAGATCACCGACCTCGTGGGTGCCCTGGGCGACCGGCAGGGCGCCGTCACCGCCGCGCTCGACGAGCTGTACGCCGACCGGAAGATCCAGCTCTTCGTCGTCTACGTACGGGACTTCTCCGGCCGCTCCGCCCAGAGCTGGGCCGACGCCACCGCGCAGCGCAACGGCCTCGGCCAGAACGACGTCCTGCTGGCCGTGGCGACCGGGGACCGCCAGTACGCCTATTCGGCCGATGTCGACTCCGGTTTCACCGAGCAGCAGCTGGCCACGGTCGCGCAGACCGCCATCGAGCCCGCCCTGAAGCAGAACGACTGGGCGGGCGCCGCCATCGGCGCGGCCAACGGCTACAACGCCGTCCTCGGTGGTCAGCCGGTCCCGGTGCCCACCATCACCCCCGGCCCGGCGAACCCCGGCGGCACGGGGAGCGGCGAGAGCGGGGCCGGGGACTTCGTGCTCCCGGTGGTCGCCGTCGGCGCGGCCGGGGCGCTCGCCGCGTACGCGTACACCCGCCGCAAGCGCAAGGACGCGGCCGCCGGCGGGCGCGGTACGACGACCGGGCCGGGCTGGCCCGAAGGGGCGCCCGACCGGCTCCCGCTGCCGGAGCTGGACGCCACGGCCAAGGCCCTGCTGGTGGAGACCGACGACGCGGTCCGCACCAGCACCGAGGAACTCGGTTTCGCGTCCGCCCAGTTCGGCGAGGAGGCGGCCCGCCCGTTCGTCGCGGCCGTCGCGTACGCCAAGGACGAGCTGACGCACGCCTTCCGGCTGCGCCAGCAGCTCGACGACGCCTACCCGGAGGACGACGCGACCCGGCGCCGGATGCTGGACGAGATCGTCGCCCGGTGCACCGGGGCGAACCGGCGCCTCGACGCCGAGTCGGCGGACTTCGACCGGCTGCGGGACCTGGAGAAGAACGCCCCGCAGGTCCTGGCGTCCGTGGAGGAGCGCTACCTGGAGCTGACCGGACGCACCACCACCGCCGAGGCGACGCTGACCGCGCTGGCCCGGCGGTACGCGGATTCGGCGTCCGCGCCCGTCGCCTCCAACGCCGAACAGGCCAAGGACCGGCTGCTGTTCGCGGCGACCAACCTGGGCCTGGCCCACGCGGCCGTCGACGCCGGCGAGAACGGCACGGCGGCCGTGCACGTACGGTCCGCCGAGGGCGCGGTGGACCAGGCGGCCACCCTGATGGACGCGGTCGAGCGGCGGGCGCAGGAACTGGCGGAGGCGGCCGGGAAGCTGCCGGGCGCGCTGACCGAGACGGACACCGACCTCGCGGACGCCCGCGGGCTGCTCACCGGAACCGCGGAGGGCACCTCGACGGCGGACCTGCGCGGACGGATCGGCCGGGCGGAGGCCGTACTGGCCGACGTACGGCAGCAGGAGGCGGCCGGCCGGTACGACCCGATCGACGCCCTGCGCCGGATCGAGGAGGCCGACGCGGCCCTCGACGAGGCGCTGGCCGGGGCGCGGGAACGGGAATCGGGGCGGCAGCGGGCGGTGGCCCTGCTCGACCAGGCCCTGCTGGCGGCGCGCAGCTCGATCGGTGCGGCGACGGACTACGTCACCACCACCCGGGGCGCGGTGGGCAGCCAGGCCCGCACCCGGCTGGCGGAAGCGGGCCGGCACCTGGAGCGGGCGGTGTCGGTGGCGGCGGCCGACCCGGCGGGGGCGCTGGCGGAGGCCCAGCGGGCGGACGGGCTGGCGCGGCAGGCGCAGCAGCTGGCGGAGCAGGACGTACGGGCGTACCAGGACCCGTACGCGGGTCGGCGGCATGGCGGCGGCCAGGGCGGCGCGGTACTCGGCGGGATCATCCTCGGCGAGATCCTGCGGGGCGGCCGGGGCGGGGGCTTCGGCGGCGGTTTCGGGGGCGGCGGGGGCGGCAGCGGTCCCGGCTCCTTCGGCGGCGGCGGGACGCGCGGCCGCATGGGCGGCGGCGGCCGCTTCTGAACGGCACACACATCGGCCCTGACCAGGAGGGACCCACCATGAGCAAGCAGACCATCCTCGGCCGCGTCACCCAGCTCGCCAAGGCGAACATCAACGCGCTGCTGGACCAGGCGGAGGACCCGCAGAAGATGCTGGACCAGCTGATCCGCGACTACACGAACAACATCTCGGAGGCGGAACAGGCGGTCGCGACGACGATCGGCAACCTGCGGATGCTGGAGGCGGACCACAAGGAGGACGTGGAGGCGGCCGCCGAGTGGGGCGGCAAGGCCCTGGCGGCGAGCAAGAAGGCGGACGAGCTGCGGGCGTCGGGGGCGACGGCGGAGGCCGATACGTTCGACAACCTCGCGAAGGTGGCGCTGGGCCGGCAGATCCAGTCCGAGAAGGAGGCGACCGTGGCGGAGCCGACGATCGCCGCCCAGACGGAGGTCGTCGACAAGCTCAAGTCGGGCCTGGACGCGATGCGGAACAAGCTGACGGAGCTGCAGGCGAAGCGTGACGAGCTGGTGGCCCGGGCGAAGACGGCCCAGGCGCAGAACACGATGCTGGACGCGGTGAAGAACATCGACGTCATGGACCCGACGAGCGACCTGGCGCGCTTCGAGGACAAGGTGCGGCGGGAGGAGGCGCGGGCGCTGGGCAGGCAGGAGCTCGCCGCGTCCTCCCTGGACACCCAGTTCGAAGCCCTGGACGACCTGGGCAAGACCTCGGAGATCGAGGCCCGGCTCGCCGCCCTCAAATCCCGCGAGGCCGCCTAGGGTCGCCGGGGCCGGCTAAGCCGGGAATCCCGCCGCCCGCTCCGCCGCGGCCGCCCGGACCTCCGGGTCCTCCATCGGGTCGTCGCGCAGCGCGGCCAGCCGCTCGCGCACCTCCGGAACGTCCGGAGCGTGCGCGGTGCCCAGCAGGCGCGCCTGCTGTTGGCAGTCCCAGAGGGATTCGGTGTGCACGTAGTCCAGGCCGGACGGGTCGATGGCGGCGAGCGCCTCCAGGTAGCCGGGCCGTTCGCTGGAGTGCGGGTTGCGCAGCCAATAGAGCCTCAGGTGGGGCACGGCCGGGGCGGCGGCGGGCCCGAAGCGGGCCAGCCGCCCGGCCGTCAGGACGGGGCCGCACCAGGCGCGTACCTCCCACTGGTCCGCGAGCCGGCGGACGAGGGCGGGCAGTGCCTCGGCCTCCCCGTGGTCGGCCAGCACGTCCACCCCGAGTTCCGCCAGCCACTCCCGGTCGTCCGCCGCCCACCCGCGGGCGGCGGGCACGGCCCGGGTTCCGAGGCGTTCGACCGCCCGGCGCAGCGGCGCGAGCGGCCGTCCGCCGGGGGAGGCGCCGAGCAGCGGCACGAACGGGATCAGGTCCTCCGTGGCCGGCCGGTCGGCCAGCTCGCGCAGTGCGTCCGCCTTCGCCCGGTCGCTGGCGCGGACGTCGGCCAGCAGCGAGAGCAGTTCTCCGTCGCTGCGGTCGTCCGGGCCCCGGCGCGACCATGCCGGGACGCCCCGCGTCGCTATGCCGAACCGGATCCAGGGCTCGCGGGGCCACGGCGGCTCCGCCTGACCGCCCGTGCGGGCCCGGGCGACCTCGCCCAGGTCCTCCCACCAGTCGGCCGGCCAGCGGTCCGCGACCGACTCCAGTACGTCGGCCCAGTGCTCGCCCTCCCGGATGTGGGCCCGGAGCCCGTCCCGGGCCTCGACCGAACCCGAGAGCGCGAGCAGTTCCAGCACGCGGGCGGCCCGCAGGCATGCGTCCTCGTCCCCCGCCAGCTGGTCCACGATCGGCGTCGGGGACAGTTCCAGGTCCCGGACCAGGCGGGCCAGGTAGAGGGAGCGTTCGTCGATCCCGTCCCACCGCCAGTCCCGGCGGATCCCGTCGTACACGAACGGCGCGGCCGCCGCCGGGTCCCGCAGCGCCCTCGCGGCGCCCAGGCCCCGGCCGCGTTGCAGCAGACCCTCAAGACAGTCGTGGGGGGCGTAGAACATCTCGTCTTCGTCGCTCATCGCCCCGCACCCTGCCCCGTCGCGGTACGGGGCCGCCACTCGTTATCCGTACATGCTCAGCAGCTGCTCCGCCGACAGTTCGGTGACGGCCTCCGACGCCGCGCCGGGCAGCGGGAGTTCGAACCAGACCGTCTTGCCGCGGTGGGTGCGGCGCGTGCCCCAGCCCGCCGACAGCAGGCCGACCAGCTGGAGGCCGCGGCCGCCCTCGTCGGTGTCGCGGGCGCGCCGGCGGCGGGGCTGGACCAGGTTCGCGTCCCAGACCTCGCAGACCAGCGTGCGGTCCAGCAGCAGTCGCAGCCGGATCTCGCCCTCCCCGTACCGCAGGGCGTTGGTGACCAGTTCGCTGACCAGCAGTTCGGTCGTGTCCAGCAGGCCCTCCAGGCCCCAGGCCGGGAGTTTGGCCCGGGCCAGTTCGCGGGCCCGGCCCACCGAGCGGGCCTCGCGGGGCAGTTGCCAGTCGCCGACCGCGTCCAGCGGCAGGCCCTGCACCCGTGCCATGAGCAGGGCGATGTCGTCCTCGCCGTGCCGGGTGTCGAGGGTGTTCAGCACGTGGTCGCAGACGTCCTCCAGCGGCCGGACCGGATCGGCGAGGGCCGCTCGCAGTCCGCGCAGCCCTTCTTCCAGGGGATGGTCGCGGGATTCCACGAGCCCGTCCGTGTAGAGGGCCAACAGGGCGCCCTCCGGCAGGTCGACCTCGACCTCCTCGAAGGGTTCGCCGCCCACGCCCAGCGGCATCCCGGGCGGCACCTCCAGGAGCAGTGCGGGCCGCGGGACGCCGGCCTCGTCCGGGGGTTCGACCAGTACGGGCGGCATGTGGCCCGCGTTGGCGATCGTGCAGCGCCGCGTCACCGGGTCGTAGACCGCGTACACGCAGGTGGCCAGGTACACCTCGGAGCGGTCCGCGTCCCGCGAGTGCAGGGCCGCCCGGGAGGCCTGTTGGGAGCCGCCGGGGGCGCCGAGGCCGCGGGCGATCTCGTCGAGCGCGGTCAGTACCTCCGCCGGTTCGAGGTCCAGCAGGGCGAGGGTCCGTACGGCGGTCCGCAGTTCTCCCATGGCCACGGCGGCCCGAAGGCCGCGGCCCATGACGTCGCCGACGACCAGCGCGGTGCGGTGCCCGGGGAGCTCGATGACGTCGAACCAGTCCCCGCCGACCTCGGTGGCCGCGTTGCCGGGCAAGTACCGGCAGGCGATGTCGAGGCCGGCCGCCTCCGGGTCACCGGGGGGCAGCAGGCTGCGCTGCAGGATCAGCGCCCGCTCGTGCTCGCGCCGGTAGAGGCGGGCGTTGTCGATGCACACGGCGGCCCGTGCGGCCAGTTCGCCGGCCACCGCCCGGTCCCGTTCGCCGAAGGGTTCGCTGCCCTTGGTGCGGGAGAACTGCGCGAGCCCGACGACCGTGTCGTGGGCGACCATCGGCACGACCAGTGTGGACTGGACGAGGTCTTCCGGTCCGCCGCCCTCGATCAGCCGCGGTCGCGCCGTACGCAGGGCCAGCGCGCCCGGCGACGCGGCCGGGTAGCGGTGGACGTCGCCGACGGAGACCAGGGCGCCGGGTCCCGACAGCGGGGCGTCGGAGACGGCGGAGGCGAAGGCCACCCGGCGCAGGGCGGCCGAGGGCGTCCGCGCCGGGCCCTGGCCGGGCAGGCTGGGCACGCCCGGGCCCTGCGGCCGGGCCGGCCGGTCGTCGTCGCCGAGCAGCAGGCCCTGGTAGAGGTCGACGGCGGCCAGGTCGCAGAAGCCGGGGACGGTGACGTCGAGGAGTTCGCGGGCGGTGGTCTCCAGGTCGAGGGAGTTGCCGATGCGGTGCCCGGCCTCGTTGAGGAGGGCCAGATTGCGCCGGACCCCGGCGGCCTCGCGGGCGGCGAGGTGGCGACGGGTGACGTCGGTGCCGATCCCGGCGACACCGATGGGGCGGCCGCTGCCGCCGTGGACGCGGTAGAGGTTGATGGACCAGTGGCGGTTCTCCCGGCTGCGCGGGGTGGCGCCGGTGATCCGCAGATCGGTGACCGAGTCCCCGGTGTCCAGTACCCGGCGCAGGGCTTCGGTCATCCGGTCGGCCTCGTGCGCCGGCAAGTAGTCGTGCACGGTCCGGCCGCGGTGCTCCTCGACGGCGCCCCCGAAGACGGTGGCGAAGCGGCGGTTGGCCCGCTGCACGGTGAGGTCGGTGCCGAAGAGCAGGAACCCGAAGGGGGATTGGCCGAATATCGCTTGTGACGCCGCGAGGTCGGATTCGATCCGGCGCAGCGCGCGTACGTCGACGACGACACACAGCGCGGCCCGCTCGGAGGTCTCGGTCTGGGTGGGCATCACATAGATCTCGGCCACGCCGTGCGCGCCGTTGCCGCCCGGGATCCGGAAGGGGATCAGGCCCGTCCATTCCTTGCCGTCGAGGATCTCGGCGACCTTGCGGTGCGCGTCAGGACGCAGCTCGGGCGGCATGAAGGCGTCGACCGGGTCGCGGCCCACGACCTGGGAGGCGCCCAGCCCGAACAGTTCCTCGGCGCGCAGGCTCCACTGATCGATGAGCCCGTCGGGTCCGATCGAGAAGGATGCAACCTTTATGTAGTCATATATCGAGCCAGGCGGACTGCTGTGCCACAGGGCGTCGTGCCATGTCTCTCGCGGCACGTCGGTCTGATGTGCCTGCGCAGGTATCTCGCTCACGCGACCGTCCCCTCCAGCTCACCGCAACCGGACCGGCCATGACCGAAGTATTCAGCACCACGGCCCCGGACGGCACGGCGTTCACGATCACAGCACGGTCTCGATGATTTCGAGCCATCTCGCGCGATCCCTCCCGAGCACCTTCTCCCAGCTGCCGCCGGGAGGCGTTCTCGAAAGGTCACACGCCACCGTTCTCCTTGTTACTCACCAGGAAGAGCCAATTCGAACCACACAGTCTTGCCCGATTTCCCGTGCCGGGTCCCCCAGCGCTGCGAGGAGGCGGCGACGAGGTGCAGGCCACGGCCCCCCTCGTCGTCGTGGTCGGCGACCCGTTCGCGGGGTGGATCCGGAAGCGGATCCGAAACCTCCACGAGCAGTGCGGGGCCGCCCGCGGGGCCGCCGGCGGCTGGATTGCGCCGTTCCAAGCGGACTCCGATGGGGCCGGAGGCGTACCGGAGGGAATTGGTGACGAGCTCGCTGACCAGCAGGACGGTCACATCGCCCACGGCCTCCAGGCCCCAGTCGTGCAAGGTGCCGCGGACGGCGTGGCGGGCGGTGCGGACGGCACCGGGCTCGGCGGGAAAGGCCCACTCGGCGCACTCACCGTCTGTGTCGATCACGCCGATCACTTCCCGGGCCAACAGCGACCCCAGTCCGGTTCGTCTGGGACGAAAGGGGGACGAGATAGGGATTAATAGCGACATACCCGATATTCGGGGCGTCGTACCACTCGATCCCCGCCCACCGGCGCACTGTGGCGCAGACGGCCTAGACCGCGAGCGTCACGCGCCCCCGCCGGCGCCGTGGCGCAGCCTGCGTCCGGCCTCGGCCACCGCGGGCCGGTCCTGGTCCAGCCAGTCCACCGATTCCAGCTCCTCCGGCCCGAGCCAGCGCAGCTCGTCGTGGTCCTCCAGCGGGGCGGGCACTCCGGAGAGCAGCCGGGCCGTCCACACGTGCAGGACGAGCCCGGGACGCAGCGGCCACTCGCCCGGGATCCGCTCCAGCGGCTCGGCCTCCACGCCGAGCTCCTCGCGCAGTTCGCGCACCAGCGCGTCGGGGACGGACTCACCCGGTTCGGCCTTCCCGCCCGGCAGCTCCCAGCGGCCGGCAACCTTCTGGGCTTCGGCCCGGGTGGCGTACCGACCCACCCGGTAGCGGTTGCCGTTGTCGTCCTCGCGTATGACCAACCACGGAAGCAGGGCACCGCTGTCGTTCATTGCGTTTCACCCTCCGCCGACGTACCTGTCCGGGAAACCGCATTGCGCATATGCCCGAGCTTACGCCCGACCTTTACGGAGCGGATACGGTTTTTCACGAAGAGGTACCTCACAGGCGTACGCATCCGGCCATGCGTACGAGCGGGCCGTGCGCGCCGGTCCGAACGGGGCGTGCGGGAGGCCCAGGCGGGACCGCAGCGCCGCCGCTCGGCCGCCATCCGCGCAGGTGGCGCCGAGGGGGGTGGCGGAGCGTCCGGCGCGCCGCCGGCCGGGGCGCCGGAGGCGGTGGTCCCGACATGCGGACCGAACGGTCCGGGGACGCCGGGGGCGGGTGGGCGCGGGCGTTCACCATCGCGCCGAAATCCGCCGGGTCGCGGGCGTTGCGGCGGGCGCGTGCGAACCCCCGGGCGGCGCCCGGGGGTTCGCACGACAGCGGGGGCCGCTACCGCACCGGGAGGTGGTACGCCAGGCGGTACCGGTCCGCCGGGACCACCACGTCGGCCGTCTCCACGGCGCGGCCGGAGGCGTAGTAGGTGCGGCCGATCACCAGCACCACGTGTCCCGGCACCCCGCCGAGGAGCAGGATCTCCTCCGCCAGACCGGGCCGTGCGCCGACCTCCTCGACCACGTTGTCCACGACGACGTCGATCGCGGCCATCCGGTCGACCACCCCGGAGCCGCCCAGCGGCCCTTCCTCCGGCAGCATCACGGGGGTCCGGCCGGTCACGGCCAGCGGCTCCCATGAGGTCGACAGCATCATCGTCTCGCCCGCGTCGCGGAAGACGTACCGCGTGCGCATCACGCGCTCGCCCGGCTCGATGCCGAGCCGCTTCGCGATCTCCGCGGGCGCGCCCGTCTGCTCGCTGCTCGACTCCCACGTGCCGCGCGCCTCGGCGTCGGCCTGCTCCTGCCGGAACGGCGTCGAGGCACCGCCCGTGCGGTAGCCGGCGCGGGCGACCCGCCGCGGGACCGGCTGCTCCCGCACGTACGTGCCGGATCCGGACCGGCCCTCGACCAGCCCCTCCGCCATGAGGACCTTGCGCGCCTCCAGGGCCACGGTGTCGGAGACCCCGTACTCCTCGCGGATGCGTGCCTGAGAGGGGAGCCGGGCGTGCGGGGGCAGAGAACCGTCGACGATCTTCCGTCGCAGATCCCCGGCCACGCGCAGATAGGCCGGCTGCTCACCGAAAGTCACTGGCCACTCCCATCAGGTTGACAGACAGCTACACCCTGGCAACCGACGGTTGAAGACCGCAAGCAAGGGCCAGAGTTTCACTCGAAGTGATGAAGCCAGGTCACTCAAACCCGTTACCCTGCGTTACCTGTGCAACGTCACACCGACTCGGACGAGGGCCCCCCGCCGGTCCCGCCGTCCGAACCCTCCGGGTCGCTCTTGCTGTCCCGCATCCACTGCGGAATCACCGTCGAAAGCCCGTACGCACCGCGCAGCGCCCGCTCCGTCTCCAAGGACATCGCGGCCAGGGCCCGGTCCCACTGCTGGTCGAACTCCTCCGGCGTCCTGGCCTGCGAGGCGCGCTGCCACTGCACGCGCGCCGCCTCCACTTCCCCCAGCTGCGCCGGAACGGCCTTCTCCAGCCCCGCCCGGGCCGCGTCCCCCTGGAGGAGTTTCGCCTCGGCGCCCAGCGCCGCGTGCACCTCGCGCGCCCACGCCCGGTACTCGGGCAGCACGTCCTCCACCTCGCCGTCCGGGGGCCGGCTCATGACAAACTCGGCGCTGTTGGCGGCCCGGAGGAAGGCCACCTGCTCGGGCGCCAGCATCCCGGCGTCCTTGCGCAGACTGCCCCGCCACTCCTCCTCGGTCGTACCGATCACGCAGAGCAGCGTCCGGTCCCCCTCGCGCCAGGACCGGCGCGAGGGGGCGTAGTAGAACATCTCCGCGTACTCGGGCAGCGCCCAGGTGTCCATCGCGTAGTCGTCCTGGGCCTTCCAGCACGCGTCCTCGGAGGCGCGGTCGGCCTCGCGCGATTCGGGGGCGTCCGGCACGTCCAGCGTCTTGGCCGCGGTGACCTCACCGTGGTGCACGCGCGCGCAGTCGATCCGGTACGTCACCGGCCGCTCGTCGATCAGGTCCCCGCCGGAAACGTTGAAGCAGTCGCCCGCCCGCAGATCGCCCAGGTCCGTGAGGTCGCCCTCGACGTCGGCGTACTCGCTCAGCGCCGGGAACCGGTCGTCGGCGGCGCTCAGGACCCGCCCGGCGGTGAGGACCAGAGCGCCGGTCATCACCACCGACACCACCAGGCCCACGATCGCCAGGGCCTTGCCCCGGTCCCCCCGCTTCGCGATCTGCACGAGGGCCGCGATGCCGAAGGCCATGCCGAGCGGCGGGAAGCACAGCAGCCCGGACAGCAGCGAGGCCAGGGCGAAGCCGTTGAGCGCCGGCGGCTGCTGCCCGTAACCGGGGGGCGGACCCCAGCCCTGCCACGGGGGCGGCGGGGGCCAGGAGTGGCCCGGTCCGGGAGGAGGACTCGGCGGGGTGCTCACGGGGCGGACTCCATCGCAGGGCGGCGTCGCAGGACGGCATCGCGGGGCGGCATCGCGGGGCGCGCCGCGGAAGGCGCGAACGAATGCGCGAACGGATGCGCGAAATAGTACGCAGCGGGGCGCCCGGCAGGACGGTCGCCCCCGCCGCCCCGCACGGCCCCGCCGGTGCCCGCGGCTCCCGCTCGGCGCCGCGCAACACTCACCCCGATCATGATCATCGGCACGTAACATCCTTGCTGTACACCGGCCATGACCGAGCAAAGGTGTTCCTCACATGACGCATGCACTCCCCGGCTACATCTGTTCCGAGGACGGCACCCGCGCGGACGTCCGCACCGCCCCCTGGGCGTGCCCGGTCTGCGGCGGACCCTGGGACCTCGACTTCACGCCGGACCCGGCCGCGGTACTGGAACCGGCCGCGGGACCGAATTCGCTGTGGCGGTACGGGTCCGTGCTGCCGCTGCCGGGAGCGTTCTCCGTATCGCTGGCCGAGGGGCACACCCCGCTGGTCCCGCTGGCGGAGCGGATCCACGCCAAACTCGACTTCCTGATGCCCACGCGGTCCTTCAAGGACCGGGGCGCGGTGATGCTCGTGGAGCTCGCCCGCCGGCTCGCACCGCAGCGGGTGGTGGCGGACAGCAGCGGCAACGCCGGGACGGCGGTGGCCGCGTACTGCGCGCGGGCCGGACTGAACTGCGAGATCTTCGTGCCCGAAGGCACCTCGGAGAAGAAGACGGAACGGATGCGGGCGCACGGCGCAGCCGTCCGGGTGATCCCCGGTGGCCGCGAGGACGCCGCCGAGGCCGCCCGGGCGACGGCGGACGCACCCGGGGTCTTCTACGCGAGCCACGTGTTCAACCCGTACTTCCTGCACGGGACCAAGACGTACGTGTACGAGGTGTGGGAGGAGCTGGGCGGCCGGCTCCCGGAGGCCCTGGTGGTCCCCGTGGGCAACGGCACCTTGCTGCTCGGGGCCGCCCTGGCCGTGGAGGAACTGGCCCGGCGCGGGGTCAGGCCGCCGGCCCTGATCGCGGTCCAGGCGGAGGCGGTGGCCCCGGTGGCGCAGGCCTTCGCGGCCGGCGCCGAGGAAGCCGCTCCGGTGGAACAGCGGCCGACCCTGGCCGAGGGGATCGCGATCCCGGCGCCGCCCCGCGCCCGCCAGATCCTGGCGGCGGTCCGCAAGTCCGGCGGCACCGTCCTGACCGTCCCGGACGACCGGCTGCACGAGGCCCAGCGGGACCTGGCCCGCCGCGGGCTCTCCGTGGAGCCGACCGCCGCGGCCTGTTGGGCCGCGGTGGGCCCGTCGGCCCCCGGGGATCCCCTGCAGGGCCGCACCGCCGTGCTCCCTCTGTGCGGCGCGGGCGGATAGACGGACGGGCGCGCCGGCGACGGGCAGGCAGGCCGGCGACGGGCAGGCAGGCAGGCAGGCAGGCAGGCAGCGGACTGTGCACGGGCGGAGGGCCGGCGGCCAGTTGGCGCGGCAGCGCGGCATCCGCGCCACGCCGCCCGCCCACGCCCACGCCCATGTCGGAATTCCGCGAGCCCGGACGCGTCCGGTCTGGTGAACTGAGCGCATGACCACCCATGTTGATCTCGCCGCCAAGGCCGCCGCGTTCGCGGCCCTGCACACCCCCGCCGCCCCGCTCGCCCTCGCCAACGCCTGGGACGTGGCCAGCGCCCGCATCGTCGCGGCCGCCGGCGCCCCCGCCGTCGCCACCACCAGCGCAGGCGTCGCCTGGTCCCTCGGGTCCCCCGACGGCGACGCGCTCGCCCGGGACCGGGCCCTCGACCTCATCGCCCGCGTGGTCGCCGCCGTCCCCGTGCCCGTCACGGCCGACATCGAGGGCGGCTTCGGCGCCGACGCGGCCGCCGTGGGCGAGACCGTGACCGGGGTCCTCGCCGCCGGCGCGGTCGGCATCAACATCGAGGACGGCCACCGCGACCCCGCCGAGCAGGTCGAGCGCCTGGCCGCGGCCCGCGCCGCGGCCGACGCCGCCGGGGTCCCGCTCTACGTCAACGCCCGCATCGACACCTACCTGCGGGGCTTCGGCGAGGACGCCACCCGCCTGGACGACACCCTCGCCCGCGCCGCCGCGTACCTGCGGGCGGGAGCCACCGGCGTCTTCGTGCCCGGCGTCCTCGACCCGGACACCGTCGCCGAACTCGCCAAGGGCATCGACGCGCCCCTCAACATCCTGCTGGGCCCGGGCGCCCCGACCGTCGCCGCCTTCGGCGCCCTCGGCGTCTCCCGCGTCAGCCTCGGCTCCTGGGTCGCCGAAGCCGCGTACGCCGTCGTCCGCCGCGCCGCCGAGGAGCTGGTCTCGGGGGGTAGCTACGGAGCACTCGCGCACTCCCTCCCCTACGGCGAGCTGAACGACCTGCTCAAGGGTTGAGATATCCGGAAGCGTGCATGGGCCAACGACCTTAGGATCCGGGCATGAGCACCTCCACAACGGTCGACGGCAAGGCCGCCGGGCCGGCCACCGCCCCCCTCGGCAGGATCTCGGGCGCGGTCTGGGCCGCCCTCGCCCTCGTCTACGTGGTCTGGGGCTCGACCTACCTCGGCATCCGGGTCGTCGTCGAGACCATGCCGCCCTTCCTCTCCGCCGGAGCCCGGTTCATCACCGCCGGTCTGCTGCTGTCCGCCGTCGTCGCCTGGCGGTACGGTCCGGCCGCTCTGCGGGCCACCCGCGCACAGCTCGCCTCGGCGGCCCTGGTCGGGCTGCTGCTGATCCTCGGCGGGAACGGCCTGGTGGTCCTCGCCGAGACCTCGGTGCCGTCGGGCCTCGCCGCGCTGCTGGTGGCGGCGGTGCCGATGTGGGTGGTGGTGCTCCGGGCTAGCAGCGGGGACCGGCCCCCGCTGCGCACCCTGGCCGGGGTGCTGGTGGGCCTCTCCGGGCTCGCGGTGCTGACCAGCCCGGGGCTCAGCGGCTCGGTGCGGCTGTCGGGGGTGCTGATGGTCCTGGCGGCTTCGGTCCTGTGGTCGCTGGGCTCGTTCTCGGCGCCGCGGCTGAAGCTGCCGGACAACCCCCTCACGGGCAGCGCCTACCAGATGTTCGTGGGCGGGGCCGCCGCCGTGGTCGTCGGCCTGCTGCGCGGCGAGCAGCGCGGCCTGGACCCGACGGCGTTCTCCACCGCCTCCTGGTGGGCCCTCGGGTATCTGACCGTCGTCGGTTCGCTCGTCGGTTTCACGGCGTACGTGTGGCTGCTCCAGGCCGCGCCGCTGTCGCTGGTGTCCACGTACGCGTACGTCAATCCGGTCGTCGCCGTGGCGCTCGGCACGCTGATCCTCGACGAGGCCCTGACCTGGCAGATCCTGGTCGGCGGTGCGATCGTCGTGGCGGCGGTGGGCGTGATCGTCAGTACCGAGCGGAAGAAGTAGCGGCAGCAGTGCCGGCCCGGGCGGGCGGGCTCAGCCCCGCGCGGCCGCCTCGTACAGGGCCTTCGCGTGCTCGTCGAACAGCGCGGCCGTGGAGTCCACGTCCGTGTCCCCGCCGCTCAGCACCCCGATCAGCCGACCGGCCCGGTCCGGCCCGCCCCGGTCCGCGATCCAGGGGCTGCCGCTGGTCCCCGTCCAGAACCCGGCGCAGCTCATGTAGAGCATGTCGGGGTCGTCCTCGTCGTGGCGGGTCCGGGTGGTGCAGGAGACCGGCTTGTTCTGCGGGTTGTGCTCGGACTCCGGGTAGCCGACGACGGTCACCTCCCGCTCGTACCCCGAGGTCCACTCGGGCTTCGGGGCCTCGGCGCCGCCGCCGACCGCGTCCTGGATGCTGCGCCCGTCCTCGTCCGGCTCGATGGTGAGGAAGGCGAAGTCGGCGGTGTCCTCGCCCCATTTCGTCCAGCGGTCGTCCACGTGGATCGACTTGACCTTCCACACGCCCAGCGGCCGGGTGCCGGCGCCCTCGCCGGAGAAGGCCGGGGCGAAGGAGAGCTCGCCGATGGCCAGCCCGTCATGGGCCACCTCGCCCGGCTGCCCGTCCTCGCCCGCGGGGGCCACGCAGTGCGCGGCGGTGGCGACGACGTTGCCCCCGGGGCTGTCGACGACGCTCGCCGTGCACCAGTGCTCGCCGCCCGCCATGAGTACTCCGACGGTGGGGAAGGGGAACACCAGCCGCTCGCCGGGCACCTTGAGGAACGCGACGGCGAACACCGCCGCGACCCCCGCCGCGGCGGCCGCCGACGCCCCCTTCACCACCGTGCTCATCGCACGCCGGGGTCGGGTGTCGGTGCCTTCATCACCTTGCTGATCCACTCCAGAGCGCCCTCCCTCATACCGCGCACGTACGACTTTCCGTTGTGCTCACCATCCTGGATCACCTGGAGCGAGGTGTGCACGGGGCCCTTCCCGAAGTCGTTCATGAACTTCTCGGCCTTGTCGCGGCCGCTCTCCGCGGTGCCGATCTGGAAGTTGATGTAGACGTCCGGACCGCCCGCCGCGATCAGCTTCGCGGCGAGCTTCTCCGGGTTGTCGGCGTCCATGGCCTGCGTGTTCCCCTGCCACAGCGGGGAGTCGGGGACGATGTCGACCCCGCTCGCGATGGCCGCCTTGAACCGGTCGGGGTGCTTGAGGACGTGCTTGAAGGCGCCGAATCCGCCCGCGGAGGAGCCCATGAAGGCCCAGCCGTCGCGTGAGGTGAAGGTCCGGAAATTGGCCTTCGTGAAATCCGGGATGTCTTCGACCATCCAGGTGCCCATCTTGGGCTGGCCGGGGATGTCGGAGGCGTCGAAGTGGTGCTTGGTGTCCGCGTTGTGCACCGGCATGATCAGGATGAAGGGCAGGCTGGTGCCGGCCTTGGCGCCGTCGCTGACGGCTTTCTGGAGGCCGAGGCCGGGACCCGTACCCCAGTAGTTGGTGGGGTAGCCGCGACCGCCCGGCAGGGAGATCAGGACCGGGAAGCCGCTCTTGGCGTACCGCGGGTCGTCGTACTCCTTGGGCACCCACACCCACACGTCACCCGTGAAGCCGGACTTCTTGCCGGTGAGGGTGGTGCGGCCGATCTGCGTTCCGTCCGGCAGCCGGGAGGTGCGGACGAACGAGGCCTTCGGCCCGGTCGGCATCTGCACCTCGGGCGGCAGCTCGGCGGTCGCGCCGGCCTTCTCCTGGGCCTGGCCGAAGGAGACCGGATCCCCTATGTCCGAGAAGAGGCCGAACTTGTACGCGGCGGTTCCGCCTGCGGCGAGGGTGAGCGCGAGCCCGCCGCTGATCAGGATCATGCGCAGGCGATGGGGGCGACGGCCGCCCTCGGTCATGGGGCTGCCGTCGCCTTGCTGGTCTTGCTGCACGGTTTCTTGTCCCGTTCCTTCTCCGGCGCCCACCAGGAGCGCGGGTCGGACCGATCGGTCCCCCTTACACCCTTTACAGAGGTATGAACGACGGGATGGGTTGCCTGGGACGGGGGTGACGTGGCGAGCGCCACGCGGCCGGCCGGGACGCGCGTCTGCGGCGCGGCCGGGCAGGTCAGCCGGCTTCGGGCTTCGGCCCCTTCAGGACCTTGCTGACCCACTCCAGGGAGCCTTCCTTCATGCCCCGGACGTAGTGCCAGCCGTTGTGCTCGCCGTTCTGGATGTCGCGGATGGTCATCTTGACGGGCCCCTTGCCGTACTGCTGCTGGAACTTCGTCATCCGCTCCTTCCCGCTCTCCTTGGTGCCGATCTGGAAGTTGATGTAGACCTCGGGGCCCTTGCTATCAATCAGCTTCTGGGCGAGCTTCTCCGGGTTGTTCGCGTCCATCTCGACCTGGTGGCCCTTCCAGAGCGGGGAGTCCGGAACGATCTCGCCGCCGCTGGCGATCACGGCCTTGAACCGGTCCGGGTGCTGCAGGACGGTCTTCATGCCGACGAAGGCGCCGGAGGAGGAGCCCATGAAGGCCCAGCCGTCACGGGACTTGTACGTACGGAAGTTGGCCTTGACGAAGTCCGGTACGTCCTCGGCGATCCACGTGCCCATCTTGGCCTGGCCGGGGATGTCGGAGCCGTCGTAGTAGTACTTGGCGTCCGGGTTGAGCACCGGCATGATCACGACGAACGGCAGGCTGGTGCCCGCCTTGGCGCCGTCGCTGATGGCCTTCTGGAGGCCGAGGCTGCGGTCGGACCAGTAGTTGTCCGGGAAGCCGTTGCCGCCGGGGAGCGCGATAAGGACCGGGAAGCCGCTCTTGGCGTACTTGGGGTCGTCGTACTCCTTGGGCGCCCACACCCATACGTCGCCCTCGAAGCCGGACTTCGCGCCGGCGAGGCGGGTCTTGGCGATGATCGTGCCGTCGTCGAGCTTGGTGGTCTGCTTGAAGCCGGACTTGGGGCCGGTCGGCAGGGCCACGTCCGGGTCGCCCGAGGGCGTGGCGGCGGTCGCCGGGGCGCTGGGGTCCGTCTTGCCCGTGGCCGGGGGCGGGGTGCCCTTCCCGAAGCTCACCTCCTCGCCGTTGCCGGCGAACCAGTCGAGCTTCCAGGAGGCGAACCCGCCGCCGCCGAGCAGGAGCGCGAGGGCGAGGGCCGCGCCGATCCATATTCGGCGCCGGGAGCGCTTCGGCTGCGGGGTCCGGACGGAGGCGGGCTGCTCGCCGTACGGCGGGTGCTGCTGCGCCGGGCCCGGGTATCCGGGGAAGTCCTGGTGCCCCTGGTACGGCTCCTGGGGCGGGTACTCCTGGTACGACGGCTGCTCGTCAGGCCGCGGGCGCTGCGGGTACTGGTGCACGGACTTCGCTCCGAACGGTCATGCTGCCCCCGAGGGCAGAACGGCTGGCATCCCCGAGGAGGCGTCCTGCCGGCCGGGCCGGGCTCGCGACGCCCGGCACGCGTGCCCACCGCGTTCTCGTCGGTCGCCGACGCTCCGCGTCGACTCCCTCCGCGGCCTTGCGATCGCACGCGCCGGACACCGCTCCCCGATCCGGCCCGACCGGCAAGGCGCCCCCATTGTTCTGATGTGAGGAACCCCAACACAGTTCCAAGACGGAGCAAAATCCTGCCGTGGGTCTCGGCGGGCCGGCCGTCTCAGCGCTGGGCTTCGAGCACCTCCGCACACCGCCCGAGCAGCTGGATCAGCACCTCCCGCTCCTCACGGGTGAATGCGGCGGCGAGCGCCCGCTCCACCCGCACCGCGCCGGAGTCCGCCAGCTCCATCGCCGTGCGCCCCTCGTCGGTGAGCCGGGTCTCCAACACGTTGCGGTGCCATTCGTGGGGGGTCCGCTCGATGAGCCCGCGCTCCTGGAGGTTCTTCAGCACGGTGTTCATGGTCGGCGGCGTCACCCCGCACAGGCGGGCGAGCGCAGCGGCGGAGATGCCGGGCTTCTCGGCCAGCCAGAGCAGCGCAGCGTATTGCGGAACCGTTACTGCGGCCGGCTTGCACGCCGTGTTCTTCGCCGCGAGAAGCGCCTGCTCAGCACGCTTGAGGTGAGAGCCGATCCGCTCCTCGGGGGCCATGGAGGTCATGTCCGCATCTTACGGCCACCCTTGCAAGCATTAGAGCTCTCACATAGATTCGATCTCACCTTCTCACTAGAGGACATTCATGAAGACGAAGTCGTCTCTTCTCGCCGCCCTGGCCGTGACCCTCACGCTGGGAGCGGCCCCGGCGCAGGCGCACGCCCCGGCGGGCGACGCCCGGATATCCACGGCCTTCACCCTGCCCGGCGCGAAGGTCTACCCGGAGGGCATCGCCACCGACCCCCGCACCCGCACCGTCTACGTCGGCTCGTACGCGGACGGCACCGTCTACCGGGCCCGCCCCGGCCGGTCCGAGGCCGAGGTGTTCCTGCCCTCCGGAACCGACGGCCGCCGCACGGCGAACGGCCTGCGCGTCGACGCGCTCGGCCGCCTGTGGGTCACCGACTCCACCACGGGCGTGGCGGTCTACGACACCACCAGCGGGTCCCGGCTGGCCCACTTCGAGGTGGCCCGGGGCGCAGGAGCCCCCGCCCGCTTCGTCAACGACCTGGCCCTGACCCCGGACGGCACCGCCTACCTCACGGACAGCATCCGCGGCGTGATCTACCGGGTGACCCCCGAGCAGTTGGCCGCCGGGAGCGGCACCCTGACCGAGGCCTACGACCTCTCCGGGGCCCTGCGCCCCCGGCCGGCGGGCGGCTTCAGCCTCAACGGCATCGTTGCCGACCGGGCGGGCCGCTACCTCCTCACCGTCGACATGCCGGAGGGCGACCTCTACCGCGTGGACCTGCGCACCGGTGCCGTCCGCCGCGTCGACCTCGGCGGCGGCGACCTGAAGGCGGCCGACGGCCTCGACCTCTCCCCCGACGGCACCCTGCGCGTGGCGCACAACGTCACCAACACGCTGACCCGCTGGCAGGTCTGCGCGGACGGCACCCGCGCCCGCCTGACGCGCACGATCGCGGACCCGTCCCTGCAGATCCCCACGACCCTCGCGCACACCCCGGGCCGCACGCTGGTGGTCCGCTCCCAGTTCGACAAGGGCGGCCCCATGTCCCCGGGCTCGGGCACCCCGACCACGTTCACGGTCGCCGCGGTCCGCGGCCTGTGACCGGCGCCGGTGCGGGTGCCGGTGCGGGTGCTGCTGAGGGTGCGGGAGCGGGTGCGGGTGACGGCGATGGCGGTGGCGGCCCCGGTCCCGGCGGATCGGCGCACGGAACGGCCGCCGGGCCCGGACGCATCGTCACATCGTCTTCAGAACGGCTGAGTTGATGCGTTCTTGGCCTTGCGGTGGGACCGGAAGTCGGCGAATGCGTACGGCAGCCCGGGCAGCAGCAGGAGCATCGCGCCCCACAGCGGGAGCGTGAACAGCACCCCGTCTCCGCTCAGCCACTTGGTGAGGAGCGTCACGGGCAGGCCGACGGCAAAGAAGAGCAGCCAATGCTGGTGCGTGCGCATGCGGCCCCGGCGCAGCTCCCAGGCGACGGTGATCGAGCCCATGGCCACCCAGAAGGCGAGGTAGTCGGCGGTCACGGGCAGTTGGAGGGTCCACCGGACCAGGTGCGAGAGGACCGGCAGGACGCCGAGGATGAAGCAGGCCATGGCCGCCGTGCGCAGGGCCCGCTGGGCGAACGGGGCGCGCTCGCGCGCCCAGGCCGCGGCGAAGGCACGTACGTCCGGGCCGACGACGTCCTGCGCGGTGCGCCCGGCGGCTTCCGCGTCCTCCAGGTGCGCGGAGAGCTCGTCGAGCATCTCCCGCGCGGCGGCGTCACTGACGCCGCGGTACTCCCAGTTGCTGCGGCAGGCCGCGAGTATCTGCTCGTTCGTCATGGCGCGTCTTCCCCCGTGGAGTGCGTACCGGTGCTCAGGATCCGGCCGATGGGCCCGGCGAAGGCCTGCCAGTCGGCCCGCCCCCCGGCCAGCTCGGCGTGCCCGGCCCCGGTCGGTCGGTAGTACTTGCGCGGGGCGCCGCCGCTGGGGGACGGGGCACGGTACGAGGAGATGAGCCCCGCCCGTTCCATCCGTGCGAGCAGCGGATAGATGCTGCCTTCGCTGACGAGGTCGAGGCCGGCATCGGCGAGCGCCTGGGCGAACTCGAAGCCGTACCTGGGCCGTTCGGCGATGAGGGACAGCAGGCAGAGGTCGAGCACTCCGCGCAGGAGCTGGCTGCGCCGTTGGTCGGCGGGCGCGGTCGGCTCCTTTGTCATGCGGTACAAGATAGTCAGCAACTTCCTTGCACCGCAAGACAATCTCACGCCGGGCACGCCGGGCACGCCGGGCACGCTGGTCACACTGGTCGCTCCGGTCGCTCCGGTCCGGCGTCCTACCGGCCGATCGTGCCCAGCCGCGCCTGCTCCTCCTCGACGATCTGGCGGGCCATCGCGACGTCCGACACGTCGACCGCGTCCGGTGTGGACTCGGCGACGGCGCTGCGCCGCGCGTACGCGTCGAACAGGCGGCTCTTGTTCTTCAGGATCCGCACCATCCGCTCGTCCACTCCGCGCGGGGCGAGCAGCCGGTGCACCCGGACCGGGCGCACCTGCCCCATCCGGTGGGCCCGCGCCACGGCCTGGTTCTCGATGGTCGGCTTGACCTGGGGCTCACAGATGATCACTACGGAGGCGGCCTGCACGTTGAGCCCCACTCCCGCCGCCTCGATCTGCGCCACCAGCACCGCGTGACCCGGCGCGGCGGCGAACTCGTCCACCACCTGCTGGCGGCGGGCGGGCGGCACGCTCCCCGAGAGCGGACCGAACACCCGGCCACCGCCGGGACCCGGCGCGGCCTCCAGGGAATCCTTCACCACCCCCAGGACCTGCCGGAAGTTGGAGAACACCACCACCTTCAGACCGTTCTCGGCGGCGTCCTCGACGATCTCGCGCAGCCGGTTGAGCTTCGCCGACCCCTCGGGGTGCGCGTACGCAGCCCTGCGCATCGCCATGAAGTTGCCGGAGCGCACGGCCTCGCGGTAGGCGGACTCGTCGGAGGCGCTCAGCTCCTCCCACTCGTCCGTGTGCTGCAGTGCGGGCAGTTCGGTCAGCACGTCCTGCTGGTTGCGGCGCAGGTAGACCGGGGCGACGGCCTTCCGGAAGGCTTTGGAGCCGGCCACGCCGTCCCGGTCACCGACGGCCGCGGCCAGGTCGGGCTGGAGGATGTGCACCAGGCTGCGGAACTCGGAGACCCGGTTCTCCATCGGCGTCCCGGTCATGAACAGGACGCGGTCGCAGCGCCCGGACCATTCGGTGACCGCCTGGGCCCGCCGGGTCTTCGGGTTCTTCACGTAGTGCGCCTCGTCCACGACCAGCATCCCGATCTCGCCGCCGCCGGGCGCGGGAAATCCGCGTAGGGCGTCGAAGGTGGTCACCGCGACCCCGCCCCGTCCCTTCCAGTCGGCGAACGCCTCCTGCCGGTCCGGGCCGTGCAGGCACATCGCGCGCAGCTTGCTGCGGGCCTCGATCTCCCGCGCCCAGTTGATCAGGACGCTGGCCGGGCAGACGACCACGAAGTGGCTCTGCCCTTCGGCGGCGAGGTGGGACAGGGCGGCGATGGCCTGGATGGTCTTTCCGAGCCCCATCTCGTCCCCGAGGATCACCTTGCGTTGCGCCAGGGCGAACCGCGCCCCGAAGGACTGGTAGCCGCGGAGCGACACCCTGCGGTGCGTGTCGTCGAGCAGCTGGCGGCGGACCCGCTCGGCCACCTCGTCGGGCAGGAACCCTTCGGCGGCGGCCGCGTCGGGGCTGCGGCTGGAGATCTCCGCGAGGAGGCTGTAGTACTCGGCGGACCGCAGCTCGAAGTCGACCCAGGCCGCCACTTCGGTCGAGGGGCCGCGCAGCAGGTCCACCGAAGCCTGCGCGAGCAGCTCGGGCACCGCCCCCTGCACCGCCTCCTCGGTCAGGCCGCGGACCTCGGCGACGGCGCCGAGCACCCGGTCCCGCTTGGCCTGCCCCACCAGCAACATCCGCAACCGCCCGGCGGCCGGCTTGGCCTCGGCGAGCAGCGGGCCCAGCCGCTCCACGAGCACCACGGCCGCGTCGAGGGCGCGCTGCACGTCGGGGCCCGCCTCCACCAGGACGTGCAGGGCCGTGACGAGCGCGGTGGTCCGGGGCTCCGGCCGGTCCACGTCGATGTGGACGGCGATGGTCTCCCGGACGGCATCGGAGATCTGGCGTGCCGCCGCGATGACCTGCTCGGCGGTCCGCTGGCCCACGCCGGGAATCTGGCGCAGCCGGTACGACCCGGCGTCGAGCACCTGCCCGACCGAGCGCAGCCCGCTCCGTTCGACCTCCCCGAGTCGGAGGCGGCCCTCGGTGACCTCCTTCAGCCGGGCCACCGGGATGGTCGCCAGAGCCTGCTCCGCCGCCGCGTCGTGGATCGGCTTCAGGGCCTCCCGAACCGCGTCGACGGCCTGCCGGTGGTCACCGGCCACCGCCTGCGCGGCCGCGTACAGCCGCTCTCCTCCGGCGACCGCCTCCCGCTCCCTGCGCCCCATCCGGCCCCGGCCTCTCTCTCCGTTTCCCCGCATCCTCCCACCGCCGTCCCGCAACGCCGAAAGGGCAGGTCCCGGCCGGATCCGACGGTGACCGGCCACCGCGACCGCCGTGGGCGGACATACGGGATCGGGCGCAGCCGTCCGATCCCGTAGAAGTGCCTGGTTCGTCCGGCGGGCGGGCGGCTCAATGGAATTCCATCCGAACCGCGTTGGAGGTTCCGTGACATCCAGCCCGCCCACCGCACGCACGGCGGTGCCCGCCCCCGTCCAGGGTGCGCCCGGCCTCGCCCCGCGCACGATGCTGACCGTCCTGCAGACGACGCACCAACACGCCGACGCCAAGGCCGGCATCCTCTCCGCCGTGCAGGCGGCACTCGTGGGGACGGCGGGCGCATGGAGCGAGGCGGCGCTCGACGGCTGGCGGCGCGGCGGCCCGGTCGGTGCTCTGGCGGGGGTGCTGCTGGTCCTCTTCGCCTGCGGTCTCTTCGGCGGTGCGGCCTCGCTCGCACTGGCGATCCGGCCGCGCGTCTGGCGGCCCACCGGCCCCAACGACTACAGCTTCGTCTGGCTGGCCGCCGCCTCGGATCCGTCGCCGCCCACCAACGCCGCCGAGGACGAGCGGCAGTTGCACGCGATGATCCGCTTCCTCTCCGACGTGGCCCTGCGGAAGTACCGCTGCGTCACCACCGCCGTGGTGTGCACCGCGGTGATGGGTACCACCGCCGGCTTCTGCCTGCTGTTACGGCCGCTGCTCGGCTGACCCCGGGGGCCGGCGCGGCGCGGGCGGCGCCACGGGCCCGGCGAGTTCGGCCACCCGGGCCAGCCGGGCCAGGTCGTGCACGGTGGTCGTCCGGTATCCGGTGCCGAGCAGCCCCTCGTCCCGCAGCTCGCGCAATCCCTTGTGCACGGTGGTCTCCGCGGCGCCGGTGAGCGCGGCGAGTTCGGGCTGGGTGAGCTGGAAGCCGATCACGTGACCGCCCGCCGCCCCGGGCCGCCCGTAGGCCACGGCGAGCTCCACCAGGAGCCGCGCGAGGCGCACCTTGACCGGATACCCGCGGAACTCCAGCCGCCGCCGGTTGGCCCAGCGCAGCCGGTCGGCCACGATCCGGGTCAGCGCCACCGCCACCTCGGGCCGCCGCACCATGAGCCCGTGCAGGGCCCCGGGCCCGATCACCCGCGCCCGCAACGGCCCGCAGGCCACCACCCCGGCCGACCGCGGCGCACCGTCGAGGGCGGCCATCTCACCCACGCTGTCCCCGCCGACCCGGACGGCGAGCAGCGACTCCTGCCCGTTCTCGACGGTCGCGGTGACCTTGGCGAACCCGCGGAGAATCACGTACAGATGCCGATCGGTGGCGCCTTCGGTGAGCAGCACGCCGCCGGAGCCGAGCGTCAACTCCGTACCCAACCCGAGCAATTCCGCCCGCGCGGGCGCGGACAGCACCCCGAGCAGGCTCCGACCCGGCCATTCCCCCCGCTCACCCGGCCCCACGCCCACCCCTCCGCCCGCCGCACCCGCGCCCCGCGCCCCGCGTTCCGCGCCCCGCCCAGGCTAGGCCTCCCCCACCGGATGCGCCCGCCCGCGCGCCACTGCCCAACAGCCGGTGCGGCAGCGGGCAACGCGCGACGGGCGGGAAGCCCCCACGCACCCCACCCGAAGCGGCCGTGTCCGCACGGTTGCCCACGGCCCCTTGAGTAGCCGTTTCTCCGCCGGTGTCCGCCGGGACCAGACGAGTGCCCGGAGGCCCGGCTGCTACGGACCGGCCAGGGGTACCGGGGCGGAGAAACCCGTGGCGCACCGGCCGGACCTCCAACGAGACTGCGCGGGTGAGCGACCGCTACCCCTGTCCCTGCTGCGGGCACCGCGTGCTCGACGCCATGCCCGGCTCCTACGAGATCTGCCCCGTCTGCTTCTGGGAGGACGACGGGGTCCAGTTCCGCTGGCCGACCACGCCCAGGCGATCCTCTACTCCCAGTTCTGGCGGGTGGACGCCGGCCGCACGTACGGCATCTCTGGCACCGGCCTGGACTGGGAACTCGACTGGACCGCGCCCTGGGAGCACCTGGTCGACGAGGCCCGCACGTGGTCGCTTCTGGAGGCCTCCGAAGCCCCTGTCGGCGACAACATCTTCGTCGCCCCCACCTGGATCGACCGTACCGACCTGTACCCAGAGAGGTGACCGATGCCGTTCCAGCACCCCGAGGAGATCGGCTACGGCTACGTGATCGAGCGCTACGCGGCGAGGAAGGACTCAAGCCACGCCCGCTACCTCGTCCTGAAAAGTGGTCGATTCCTGCGACCCGAGTGGCCTCACGCCGAACATTTCGCCCGTCACCTCATCGACGACTCGGCCACGATCACCGATGTTGAGCTGGAGGCCCTTCTCGGCTACGAGTGGCGCTCACGCCTCACCGCCGCCTGGCTGATCGGCGTAGGCCGACGCGCCACGTTCCGTGAACGCATCGGCGACCTGCTCCTGGCCAGCGAGTTCTGCTTCTCCGGCAGCGCCTACTGCTTCGCCCTGGCCCGCTTCGGCACCCACGCGGACGCCGAGATCCTCACCGCCTACCTCGACCACTACCTTCCCCGCACCGACCTCCGCTACGACCAGCCCGCCGCCTTGGGCGCCCTCCTCCGCCTCGACGCCCACCTCGGCACCAACCACGCCGACCGCTTCACCCAGCCCGACGGCCTCTGGGACCAGTGGGTCAATGCCCTGGCCCACCTCCGCGACCACCCCGCCTACACCCCCGTCGAGCTTCGCCGCTGGACGGACCTCCAATGCGACTTCGCCAACGGCTGGTCCCGCTCCTCGCCCCCGAACCCGTCTCTCGACCGACCTGCAGACTCCGTGTCCTAGCGCGCGAGCAACCTGCCGCGCATGCCCGCCAGTTGAGCAGAGACCTCCTGGTCGAAGCCAACCATCGCTGCGCCGCCCCGACCTGCCGCACAACCCCCATGGGCCTCGGCGGCACCGGCAAGCGTTCCGAACCCGCCGGTCCGCCGATGCCCAGCCACAAATCGGCGAGAAGACGCAGCCGCTCCACCGCAGGTCAGGCGACCTTTCGCCGAACGCATCGGACGTCGAAGCGGAATGCCTGCGGCGGAGCCCAGCAGACTGCCCCGACCAGGTGCTTCTCCGTTGGCGCGCATCGGGTCCCGACGGTCGCTCACGGGTGTCATGCGGACTGGCCTACGGGGTCTCGACGGAGTCGAGGTGCCGGCGCAGCTCCGTCGCGAGCTCTTCCTCGCCACCCTCGGACGGCAGTGGCCAGGGATCCTGCTCTCCGTTCGCCACGGCAAGGCTGCTCGCGAACCGGACGAGGTGGGGTGCCCGGAATCCCGCCGGCGCCGCCCATCCGTCGCCCAGCTCTTGGAGCAGGTCGAGCGCCGCTTCCCACTCTTCGCGCGCCAGGTGGTCCCAGACGTCGGATACGGAGATGTCCCGGTCCGTGGCGGCATCCTCGGGCACCAGCAAGGAGGCAGCTTCGAGGACCTCGACCGCCTCCCCGAGGCACCCCGCCACACCGAGCTGATCGACGGAGCCCTCGTATTCATGCTGTCGCCCCAGCGGTCCTGGCATGGTCGCCTCGTCACCGCTCTGACCACCACCCTCATGGCGCAGGCGCCGGACGGCTTCGAGGTCGAGCGTGAGATGACGATCCGCCTCGATGCCCGCAACCGGCTCGAGCCGGACCTCCTGCTGACGAACCTGGCCTATGACCCCGACCGCACCTGGTACGACCTGGAGGACGTGAAGCTCGTCGTGGAGACGGTCTCACCCGAGTCCGCCCATCGCGATCGCACAGTAAAGCTCCGCAAGTACGCGGAGGCCGGTACCCCGCACTACTGGTGCATCGAGGACGAGGGCGGGGCACCCGTGGTCCACGCACCCGCCGGCATCTTCCAGCGCCCGGTGCCCTTCGAGATCAGCACGGACCTCGACAAACTCACGCCACCCCGAAGCAGCTGAAAGTCAGCACCAAGTCAGTACGGGAGTACAGAAGGGGTCGGACTCGACAGAGTTCGACCCCTTCCTACCTGCATGCTTGGCGAAACCGACTAACTTGCAGCAATGAGACGACTACACGTTGAAGCGGAACTCGAGCGCAGAGCTGCGACCTGCGGAAACGTCGTTTCGGAGGGGCCTCTCCCAGCACCATCCCAGCACGGGCGGTCAGTAGTGATACCGAGCCGCGAGGATGATGACCTCCTTCTCCGTCACCAGGTAGACGAGGCGGTGCTCGTCGTCGATTCGCCGCGACCACGCGCCGGGCAGGTGGTACTTCAAGGGTTCGGGCTTGCCGATCCCTGAGAACGGGTCACGCCTGACGTCCTCGATGAGCTTGTTGATCCGGGCGAGCATCTTGCGGTCGTTCTTGAGCCAGGACGTGTAGTCCTCCCAGCCCTGATCCTCAAAGACAAGCCTCACGCGGCACCCGCACCCGCGTCCGCCGAGTCCGGATCAATCAGCTCGCGCTCCGACACGTTGATGCTCGCCAGGGCGTTCTCGTACGCCTTGAGCAGCCGGCGGGCGTTCGCCGGGGAGCGCAGCAGGTACGAGCCCTCGCGCAGCGCCGCGTAGTCCTCGGCCGAGACGAGCACGGCGTTGCCGTGCTTGGAGACGATCTCGATGGCCTCGTGATTCTCGTTGACCTTCTTGATCAGCGGAAAGAGTTCCTTGCGGGCTTCGCTCGCGGTTATGGACATGGCCGACCTCTCCCCTCAAGTGGTACCTAATAACGTACCACTCTCGACGTCCATCGGGCGGGTCAAATGGCTGACGGCTAGCCAGATTTCCCAGCACCATCCCAGCACGGGAAACACGAAGGGGCCGACCCCTGGAGGAGTCGACCCCTTCTGACCTGCATGTTTGACATGTCAGTGACGTGGTGTTACTTCATCCGCTCAGACGTTGAAGCGGAATGCCTGAAGCCTGGTCCTGACCTGCGGCGGAGTCGCATTCAACACCCTGAACAGGCATCTCCGCGTTGGCTACATTGGGCTCCGACGGTCGCTTACGGGTGCCCCACGGACTCTCTGCGGACCGACCTACAGGGTCTCGACGGAGGCGAGGTGCCTGCGCAGCCCCGCCGCGAGCTCCTCCTCGCCGCCCTCGGCCGGCAGTGGCCAGGGATCCTGCTCTCCGTTCGCCACGGCAAGGCTGCTCGCGAACCGGACGAGGTGGGGTGCAGGCGCGAAGAAGTCCCGGAGCCACCGCGCGAAGACAGCGGCTTCGTCCGCGGTCACATCGGTCAATGTGATGTAGGCATGGTCGGGCTTGGGCATCGACGCCGTCCCGTCGATCCATACGCCCGACACCAGCTCGATCTCGAAATCAAGGACCGGCATACCGTGGATCCCGGAGATTCGATACTCCACCCCGGAATCGGGGAAGGCCTCCCTCAGAGCCGTCTCCAAAGCCTCGGCAGTGGCACGCCACGCTCCACCATCTCCCTTGGGCGGGTAGAAGGCGAAGCTGGTGCGGATGTTCCGTTCAGTGGGCACGGTCTTCAATCAAGAGGCGCACAGGATCCAGTTCGGGCGCTCCCCCGTCTCTTTCGAGCATCCCGACGACGTCCATGCGCCCATTGTGGATCAGCTGCACACCCCCCTCGTGACGGCCGCAATCGCTAGGGTTGCCCAATGACCGCGCTCCCCGACTGGATGCGCCCGCCGCGCGCGGAAGGCTGGTTCGCGGAGGACCTCGATCACCTCCCCGAGGCACCCCGCCACACCGAGCTGATCGACGGAGCCCTCGTCTTCATGACGTCGCCCCAGCGGTCCTGGCACGGCCGCCTCGTCACCGCCCTGACCGCCACCCTCATGGCGCAGGCGTCGGACACCTTCGAGGTCGCCTCGATGCCCGCAACCGGCCCGAGCCGGACCTCCTGCTGACGAACCTGGCCTATGACCCCGACCGCACCTGGTACGACCTGGAGGACGTGAAGCTCGTCGTGGAGACGGTCTCACCCGAGTCCGCCCATCGCGATCGCACAGTAAAGCTCCGCAAGTACGCGGAGGCCGGTACCCCGCACTACTGGTGCATCGAGGACGAGGGCGGGGCACCCGTGGTCCACGCACCCGCCGGCATCTTCCAGCGCCCGGTGCCCTTCGAGATCAGCGTGGACCTCGACAAACTCACGCCACCCTGGCGGAGGTCGTGGAGCGGGCCGATCGCGACAATGTGCCCGCGGTGATCACGCGCCGGGGCAAGGCAGTCGCCACCTTCAGTAACGCGGCATGTTCGGGATCGCCTTCTCCGCGAGCTCGACGAGCACCTCCACCTTCGCCAAGTCGGCCGTGACCTCCTCCGGCGTCACGGCGGGGGCCTCCGACGACCGGTACTCGACTTCGTTTCGCCGGGCTCGCATGCGGTTGAAAGGACGCAGCATGGAACCGAGTGGCGGGTCGAGCTGCGCCCGCACAGCCTCGTAGATGACGGTATGGCCGCCACGACTGGTCGCACGCAGTCCCTGGTTCTGCAATACCGCGGCTAGCGCTCTACGCGCGGCGTCGTAGGCCAGCGTGTACGCACCCTCCGGGTCCGTGGCCGCCAACTGCCGCGCGGAGCCGACATGGGTACGCGCCCGGACCAGTTCCGCTTCGGCCGCCTCCCGAGAAGCGGGGACTCGCTCAAGTCCGCCACCGGCGATGAGCGCGTCAACCGTCGACCGCCCTTGATTCCAGCGCGTCATTGCGCCTCCAAGTCGGGATTCAGCTGTACCAGAGGACGTTCGCGAACGCTGGTGAGGAACGGATCGTCCGTACGGGCCTCCCACGACTCGACGGAGACCCGATGAACGTTGACCTCACGACGCAAGCGCCGTGAAGCCTCCTCGGCCAGGTCGAAGAGCGCGTCGGCATCGGGGGCACCCACAACGAGGACATCCACATCGGCAGGCGGCAGCCCCGGCTCACCGTTGTACCGAGCGGCCCACGAGCCATAGATATAGGCGCGCTCCACGCCTTCGAGTCCGGCGAGCGCATCGGTGAGCACGGGCACGGGGCCGAAGGAGACGGCCATGAGCTCGCTCAGCGGACGGTACAGCGGAGTATCCGTGCGGGCCTTGACGAGGCGACTGCGCCCCACTCGCCGATCGGCCAGGATTCCACCGCCTGCCAACCGGTCAACCTCCCGCAGGACAGCAGTGGGCGTCACGCCGACCTCGGCCGCGAGCTCAGTGATGCTGTACTCGCGGTCCGGGTGCAGGAGCACCAGCGCGAGGAGCTCGCCTTGCATGCGAGACCGGAGGATGGGGAGCAGGCTTGGCGATACTTTCATTGGACGCAGGATATCAAGCGCCCAATGAAAGTAACAATCTGCACCCGCACGCTCACCGGCGCGCTCATTGGCGCCTACCGCGAGGCGCCCCCAGGTCAGCACCAAGTCAGCACGGGAATACAGAAGGGGTCGGACTCCCTGGAGTCCGACCCCTTCTGACCTGCACGCTTGATGAAACTATCCAACGTGCAGCACGCGCAGCTGCAACGGAGGAGGCCCACCCTCCACCCCTATCTGTTGTGTACACATGGGACACTCGGTACCCTTGGGTGCATGACACAGCCGCTGCCCATAGAGTCCATCCGCGACGTGCGTGCGCATTTGGCGGAGGTCGTGGAGCGCGCCGATCGCGACGACGTGCCCACCGTGATCACGCGCCGCGGCAAGGAAGTCGCCGCCGTCGTCTCCATCGAGGTACTGCGCAAGTACCAGGAGTGGGAAGAGCGCGAGATCAATCGGATCATCGACGAGCGCATGGCCAACCCCGCACCCGGCATCCCGATCGAGGACATCATGAGGGAGACGCTGGCGCGCGGTGAGTGAGTACCGAACCGTCTTCCGCCCCGAGGCGCAGGCCGAGCTTCGGAAGATCCCGCGCGAGATGGCGCTGCGCATCCTGGCCAAGCTGACCGAGCTGGAAAGCGATCCGCTCGGCTTCAACACCACCGCACTCGTGTCCCAGCCAGACCGCCGGCGGCTACGGATTGGCGACTACCGCGTCGTCTACACGATCGGCAACGGGGAACTGGTGGTCGGGGTCGTTCACGTGTGACACCGGTCCACCGTTTACGACACCTGACCACCGCTGACCATACGTCAGAATATCCAGCACCCATCCAGCACGGTGACGGCGAAGGGGTCGAACTCGACAGAGTCCGACCCCTTCTGAGCTGCGCGTTTGACCCAATGCCTCACGTGCAGTAAGAGAACGACTACACGTTGAAGCGGAACGTGCAGTGCAGGGCTCTCACCTGCGAAAACGTGGTTCTGAGCGGGCCAAGTCAGCACGGAATCAGCACGGGAAAACAAGGTCAGCACCTACACAACTTCCTCGTACCCCGCCGCCACGCTCGGCGCCTCGGTCGACACCGACACGGGCACCGGCCTCATGGCATTCTGCATCACCTCGCGGCATCGGTGCCAAGCCCCTGGGACGAGGTGGCCATAGACGTCGACCGTCGTCTTGATCGACTTGTGGCCGAGCCACCTGCTGACCTCGTGGATCGGGATGCCGTTTGCGAGTGCGGTCGAGGCGAAGAAGTGCCGCAGTGAGTGTGGGGTGTACTTCGGTTTGCCGTTCGCATCCACCAGTCCGGCGGCCTTGCACGCCTTGCGGAAGTGGTAGCCGTAGGTCGTGGCCGTGGGCATGACCCCCTTGCCTCGCTCGCGCGGGGCGAAGAAGACGTCGAGCTGTCGGCTGTCCCCCGCCTGATCCTGGAAGACGACCGGCACTCCACCCCACTCACCCGCATGAGTGTCGATCTCCTCCTCGAGGAAGGGGGCAGTGGGGATGTCCCTGTATTCCCCCTCGGCACGGTGCTTGAGGGGGACGAACGTGGTGCGGGATTCGCCGCGGTTGGCCTTGGCGCTCACCTGCCACCGCACCCGGATGAACTCGGGCCGCCGGCACTCACTCGCAAAGGCCAGGGTTTCGCTGATTCGCAGCCCCGCCCCTGACTGCAAGTAGATCGTGAGGCGGTACTGCGGCGAGATGTGCTTCGCGAGCAGCTCGACCTCGCCGAGCGTCGGGATCTCGTCCTCGTCGACGGCGAGCGAGCTGACGCGGTCGATCTTGACGCCGACAGCCGGGTTGGCGGCGATGCGCTTGTCTGTAACGGCCGCCTCGATCATCGCCGTCACGAACTTCATGCGGTCGTTGATCGTCGAGGCCGCCATGCCCTCGCCCGATCGGTGGAGAGCGGCTACGAACTTCTCGAAGTCGGCCTTGGCGAGCCCGGCCAGCGTTTTGCGGCCGAGGTGGGGGACGAGGTGGTTCTTCGCGAAGCCCGTGTAGTTCCGCATGGTGCCTTCGCTGAGGACCTGCCGCTCCAGCCACTCCTTGACCCACGAGCGAAGGGTTATCGCTCCCCGTGCGGGATCGAGGTAGACCCCCATCCCCTTGTCGTTCTCAACCTTCGTGGCGAAGGCGTCGGCGCCGTCGGGACCGGTCTTCTTGGCGAAGCTCCTCTCCCGCTGCCTCGCGGTCCGCCCGCCCGGCTCTCGGTACCGTACGGTCCACTTGTGGCCGCAGCGCGCCTTCTCGCAGGGGAAGAAGCGGTCCTGCTCCTCCTCCTTGCACGGCTGGAAAACGGTAGCCATCTGGCTCCTCTCCTCAGTTGGGAACGGGCGGAGCCGTCACCCGTAGTGGTCTTCGAGGTACGCGACGATGTCGCGCTCGCGGAACCGCAGGAGTCGTCCGACCTTCTGAGGCTTGAGACCCCAAGATCGGTATTTGTTCCTGACGGTGATGTCGCTGACCTTGAGCCAGTCAGCCACTTCTGCCGGCGTCAGCAGCCGGTTGCTTCCTCCTGCCGTCACACAGCCCCTTTCGGCTACATGTTTACAGTT
This sequence comes from Streptomyces sp. NPDC091682, assembly GCF_044756625.1. NCBI lineage: Bacteria > Bacillati > Actinomycetota > Actinomycetes > Kitasatosporales > Streptomycetaceae > Streptomyces > Streptomyces sp. NPDC091682. The sequence goes on from NZ_JBIVTH010000010.1 coordinate 171,693, forward strand.
AGGCCGCGTAAAGTGCGGTCTGCTCCCCGTAGGAGCGGCGGGACTGTTTCGTGAGGTGCCACATGCCGAAGTCGCACTGGTAGGTGCGGTTCTCGCGGTCGATGGCACGGCGCTGCCCTCGGCGTTCGGCAGTGCGGTCCCGCTTGGCCTGGGCGCGACCGAGCGCCTTTTCGGCTGCTCGTTCGTTGGCGAAGCCCCGCTTGTCGGAGCACTCGCAGGTGTGGAATTCGACGGTCTTCATGGTCTGGCTCCTTCGGGTGTTCAGTAGCGGGGTGGCGTGAGGCTCCGGTTTCGGACCATCCGCATGTAGGTGAGGACGGCGGGACGCTGAACTCCGAGGTACTGGGCGAAGTGCCGGGCGGGGTTGATGACACCTTCGGCCTCGGCCCTCGCGATGTGGGCGGCAAGGCGGATGAGGAAGGCATTCGTCACCCGCGCCGTGTCACCGCGTAGTGCGCGCAATTCAGCGACCTCGGCCTCGGTGATGCTCGGGGCGCGGAGGATGTCGTCCCGGTTGGCGCTGGTCATGGGCATCCCTATCTGGGGTCACTTCTGCTGGAACTTGCCGCATGGGCATGTGGGGATCTGGCAGGCACCTCGGGCGGCGCCGGCAAGGGAGTGGGTGAAGGGGGCATGCCCGCAGTCGGCGTGGAAGCAGTACCCCTTCCACCCCTTCTTGCCGTCCACGTTGGCGAGCATGGCACCGGGGCTGTAGAGCTTGACCACCCGGCCGGTCCCGCCGAAGGCCATCTTCGAAGCGAAGGTCTTGATCTCGGCCTCGGAGCCAAAGGGGCCGAAGTTGAGGCCGCGGTGGCCGTCCTTCCAGGTGTGGACGAGAGCGAACAGGTCCCGCATCTGGAGGAGTTCGGCAGCTGTCTTGTAAACGGCCTTAGCCATCTGGTCGGCGCTCTCGAAGGTCGGGTCCTCCAGAAGCGCCTTGATGGCTTCGACCTCTTCCTTTCGGGGAGTCAATCTCATGGCTACACCTTAACAAAGATGTTCCATGTTTACACCTGCCGCCATGATGACCTCCCTCACGCTCACGTAGAGGTCCCACACCGTGCCGTCGTTGCGGATCACCCCGTCGAACTCGTATCCGGCGAGGGCGTTCTCGCTGGCGTGCCCGGCATGGGCAATGTGGTCTTGCCCGGCCCGCTCGACGAGGAGCACCAGGCCCCCGCGCGAACGGATCGCGTCGGCCTCGTTCGGAAAGCGCACGTCCGTGACGACGGTGGGGCCCCAGGTCTCGCAGTCGCGAAGGAGCGCGTGGACCCACACGTTCTCCCCGAGGGCTGCCCGGCCGCCCTCCGTTCCGAGCCTCTGGAGGTACTGACGCACCTCGGGATAGACGTCCTTCGTGGTCTCCCACCCGTAGCCGTCTACTTCGTATCGGAGGCTGGTCACACCCTCGGCGCACTCCTTCTCCAACATGATCGGGTCGAGGGCGTACAGCATCTCCTTGACCTTGTCCGCGAACGCCTTTCGCTGCCATCCCGAGCTGAGGAGTGCTTCGGCAGCTGTGTCCTTCCCCGAGCGTGCCGCGCCCGCGAGGCCGACGAGCAGCGCGGGCTCGCTACCGGATTCCGCGGTGCCGGCGGGCGCGAGTTCGGTGATCGGAGTGTTCATGGTGTTCATCCTTCGTGGCTGTCGTTGAGTCGGTTCAAGCCCGGCGCCTGCTCTCGGCCCTCGCACACGTCGCAGTCGCAGTCGTGCAGGCAGAGCGGGCAGGTGGGCTCGTCGCAGTAGGGGTCGGGACCGTGCCAGTGCTCGGGGTCGGGCTCCTCACAGCCCCAGCCTTCGCAGGTGTGGTCGCGGCTCCAGGTTGGATGGATGACGTGCTCTCGCTGGCTGAGCAGTCCGTGAGCAAGGTGTCCGCCGGGGCAGTGAAAGCGGGAGCGGTCCGCGCTCTCGCGGTCCCGGAAGGCCGCCCGGCACTGGGTGCACTGGAGGCGGCCTTCCGGACGCTTACGGAGGCCGTGCATCACTGAGCCACGGCGCCGAAGGCGGGTACGGCCGGGCCGAGCGTCCACGTTCCGCCGGCCTTCGGGGCGGCCTCCTCAATCGCGGTCTCGAAAGCCCATTCCCCAGCCATCAACGACTCGCGCATCCGCAACTTGGCGTGTCGGCTCTGGAGGGTGCGGAGCTGGATCTCAACCTCGCGTGCCTCGCGCTCGATCGCCGTCAGGCGGTCGCTCCGGCGGCTGCGGAGGAACTCGACGGCCTTCTCATGGACGAGTTGAGCGTCCCGCCGGTGCATCTCGGTGAGAGCCCGGACGATCTCGCCGGTCCGGACGGTGGCTCCCTCGGGTGCCTGGTAGTCGCCTATGCCGGTCTGCATGCGGCGGACATGTATGTCCCAGTCAGTCTGACCGGGGCGTACGACGGTGTACTCGGCCAGGCGGGAGCCGCAGACTTCCAGTGTCCCGGATGCCCCGGAGCGATTCCACGTGCTGCGGCCGTAGGCGACCGTGAAGGCTGTGGGGAGGAACTCCCACGCCCGCTCGGAGTCGGAGACTCGCAGCTCATGAAATTCGGGGGCGATCTCAACCGTCCCACGGACCCGGGGTCCAGTCAGCCTGTACCCGGTGACCCAGGGCTTTGAGGCTTCGACTCGCTCGACGGTGACGGAGCCGAAGGACAGGTTCAGCGTGCTCATGTTGTGCTCTCTTTCGTGTGCTGAAGGGGGGCCGCCCCTGCCCTCTCCCTGTGTGGACAGGAGCGGCCCGTGTTGGATCAGGTGGCGATGTCGGCGGACTGGCTCGCATAAACGCGGAGGGCGTTGCGGGCCTGCGCTCGGGCGAAAGCGCCGCCGTAGAAGCCGAAGCAGGAGTCGACTTCGTCCCAGGTCTGCATGGATTCGTCGGGGTTGGAGTCGCGGGTCCAGCCGACGCGCTCCTCGATGACCCAGGCCCACGTGTCGCCTTCGGCCCAGGCTTCGTACTCCTCCATCTCGGCTTCGATGTAGCCCTCGGAGAGGAGCCCGGCGTCGAGAGCAACCATTTCCTCGCCGGTCATGTACCAGAGGGAGCGGGCGCCCTTGTCGGGCGCGGACTCCAGGACGATGCCGCCGTGGAAGATGGAGACGTAGCGGGTGAAGATCTCCACGCCCTTCCACCGGTTCCAGCACAGACGGTGCCAGGCTTCGGCAAGCGGTCCGCCGTCACGGTCGACGGGCATGTATTGGCCGAGGTGGGTGTCGATGGTGATCACGTGGACCTGGGTGTCGCGGTCGCGACGAGGGTTGGGGGCGTGGTCGTCGTGAACCAGGCGGACGCGGTAGCGGCCGTCTTCGGTGGTGTCGAGCACGTTCGTCATGTCGGTCCTTACAGGGGGCTGGAGTAGGTCAGAGTTCGTGCGCGCCGATGATTTCGGTGACGGAGGATTCGGCGTACTCCCCCCTGGCCCGGACGAGCTTGTCGGCCCAGGTGCTCACGTTGGAATCCAGCCAGGCAGTCAGCACGTCCTCGTCTTCGAGGAGTTCGTCGGCCTGATCGGCGTCGATCTCGATGTCAACAAGAACGGTGTGGAGGAAGACCTCTTCAGCGTTGAACTGAACGCGGATCGTGCGGGTGTTCATGTAATGGGTCCTCTCGGGAAGCAAGTCAGGCGATGAGTGCTGCGCGGGCGTCCAGATCCCATGCAGGTATGGCGAGGCCGAGTTCGAGATATCGGGCGGCACGCTTCTTGGCGCGGCTGGCTCCGGAGAATTCGCATCCCTTGTGGCGGCGGGGCGGGGCCGGGTTCTTGCCGGTGCGCTCCCGCATGTGGCTGTAGAAGACCTCGATGTCGACGCCGCACAGCAGGCAGTGCAGGGCCCAGCGGTGTTCGCTACCCGGGTAGCCCTCGTGGACTCCGGCGCACCGGGTGCGGGTGCAGCCGTCGGGTTCGGTGACCGGCTCGGTGCGGGTGGTGTATCCGAGTTCGAGCTTCCGGACCCAGGCGGCCTTGAGACCGTCGCGGTTGCGCTTGTTGTCGCGCAGGAAGGTGGAAAGGAACGGGGTGGTCATGTGTCCTGCCTTTCGGGCGAGGGGTGGGGGTCAGGCGTTGTCGGGTGCGGGGAGGTAACCGAGCGTGCCGGCGGAGTCGACGGCCCAGGCTTCGCATGGGTCGAGGACGAGATCGCGGGTGCTGATCTCGAAGGCGCAGGAGTCGCAGCGGAAGAGGCCCTGGGCCGTAGCGCCGAAGGGGGCCCTGCCGCACTCGGCGCAGATGATGGTGATCACGGGTAGCCTTTCGGGGTGGCCCCTCCTCGCTCCCTGTGAGGAGGGGTCGCGTGCGTCAGGACGAGATCGAGAAGCCATCGCGGCACAGGACGTATGGGGTGGCGTCGACCAGGGACCAGCAGTCCGGGTGTCCATCCACGTCGCCCAAGTAGTCGCGGCGTTCGGCGATCATTCGCTGGTTGAAGGTGGCGGACGGCTCGTGGGTTGTGGTCATCGCTCCGGCGAGGATCAGGACCAGGGCGGCGAGCAGGACCGCGGGGACGGCTCGAAGCGGCTTCACTTCGCGCTGACCTCTTCGAGGATCGCGAGGATCTCGTCGACGGCCGCGTACTCGGAGGGGCTGACGTGGCGCCATTCGGAGTCCGGGAGCATCTCGACGGGGAGGGACAGGGCCAGGTTCTCGGAGGTCTCGGCGAGGTTGAGGAGCGTGTACCACTCCTGCGAGCCGGGGTCGTAGTCGTTGCGCCATTCGTTGACTTCGCGAGCGGTCTTGAGCACCTCGGCGACGAGGTTCTTGATCCTGTCGAAGCCGATCGACTGGGCGTTCTGGATGGACGGCATCATGTGCACTGCTCCTTGGTGCGGTTGGGGGCGCCTCTGCCCTCCCTGTGTGCAGGGGCGCCCCGGGGGAAGGTGGGTCAGGCGGATATAGCCCGGCGACCGGCGACGCGGGTTTGTCCGAGGTCGGCTCGTCGGCCTGCGGACTCTCCGGCGGCCTTGCCGGAGCCGCCTCGACGGACACCCCCGCCGTTCCGCGAGTTCGGATACGCCTGGGCAAAGCGAGCCAGGGTGACGGCCTTGCGGTCTGCGAGGACCAGTTCGGCGCTCCGGCCGGTCGCGCTGGGCGCGGCCTCCTGGCGGGCTCGGGCCTCGATCTCCTTCAGCCGGGCATAGACCGTGACCATGAAGCCCGCAAGGAACGACTTTCGGTAAGTGATCGTCTTCTCGCCGGGACGAGGGCGGCCATGCCGCATTGCGTTGAATGCCTGAAGCTGAAGCGAGGTGAACAGCATCTCGACGCGTTCGAGTTGGGATTCGTAGCCGAAGAGGTGCGCCTCGCCGTTGCGCAGGTTGATCCCCTTGCAGCCGAGCGCGTCCATGATGTAGCCGAGAAGAAGTTCCCGGTCGTTGGCGTACGTGCCCGTGATCTTGATGATGCGGTCTCCGGGACGGTCCTGCGACGGGTCCGCGTCGGCGAGCATGGCCTTCTCGATGCCGTACTTCGCCATCAGTTCGGCGGCCTTCGCGAAGTAGGCGTCCGCCTCCTCGGGGCTGGTCGCCGGGTCCTCAGCCTTCGCCAGGATGGCGCGGATCTTGGCGAGCTTGCCGTCTTCGGGCATGGGGGTAGCCATGTCAGAGCCTTTCGGGGGTTTGATGCGGGCTGGCATCGTCAGAGGGGAGGGACCGCCTCCCGCTGACCTCCCTTCGGGAGGTTTCGCCTTTGCATCCGGGGAAGGGTCAGACCGTGATCGGGTCCCAGCCGCCGAGGATGTGGGCGATGGCGAGGTCGTCGATCTGGGCCTTCGCCTGCGCCTCGCGCTCCTCGAAGGTCGGCAGGTCGTACGTCAGGGTCAGCTCGGCAAGGGGTTCGAGAGCGAAGGGCACGAAGAGTCCTGCGACCAGTACGTCGCCGAATCGAAGGACGAGAGAGTGTGCGCCGCAGTCGGGGGCGCGGAAGGCAATTTCATCGTCGGGCTTGATCATGGTTGGGGCCACTTTCCGAAGGGGCCTCCCCGCTCTCCCTGTGTGCGGAGAGGCCCGAGCTAGGAGGGGTCAGGCGGAGGGGGTACGGAAGGCGTCACGCACGGCGGTGAGCTTGGTCTTCAGGTAGGCCAAGTTCGTTGCGTTCCGGTCGGCGCGCTTGTGCTCCCACTGCCAGATGTCACCCCATGCCGCGTCGTCCGGGCTGTCCGCGAGGTGCTTCTTGGCTCGGTCTGCTTCGACCAGCTCGTACGCCTCCCGGCGCACGACGGCGGCGAGGAGGTGCTCCCAGTGGGTTCGGATCAGTTCGGTGTCCTCGCAGAAGCGCCAACTGACCGCGTGGTGCAGTCCGGCCGCAAGGTCGGCCTGCTGGTGGTATTCCTCGGCCATGTGCGGGAGCCCGTTGTCCTCCGCCTTGCGGGCCATGAGCCGGAACTCTTCGCGGTCATAGCCGAGGGCGAGGCAGTAGGTCGCGCTGTGGGTCAGCAGGGTGCCGGCGGCGGAGTCCACCGCGGATTCGATGGGGGTGTTCATGCGTCCTCGTACTTCGGTGGTTGGTGCTGACGCTGGTTGGCTCGTCAGAGGGCAGGGTCCGCCTGCCGCTGACGCCCCGAAGGGACGTTTCGCCTTTGGTCAGGAATGGGGGCGCCGGATCATGGCGTGGCTGGTCGCGTAGTCCTTGCCTCGGCCTCGGTTACCGATGAAGCCGAAGCGTCGGTAGAAGGTCCTCAGGCGCGGCACGCTGCCCCCGAAGTCGGCGGCCGGGGTAAGAGCCATCGGCGCGCTGTACAGGTCAGCGGCGGCTATCAGGGCCCGCATGATCGCGGTACCCGTCCCCTCGTTGCGTCGGACTCGTGTGACGACCAGGAGGTCAAGGGCGAGGTAGCCCGTGGTGCTGTCGAACGAGATACGGATCTTTGCTGGGTGGTCGTCTAGGGCTCGACGGAGCCCATCGACCCACTCGGGCTCGTGGCCGGCAGGCATGGATATCCCCTGCCAGTCAGGCGAAGGCGAGCTGGCCCGCGATCGGGGCGTTCAGGTGCTCGTTCGCGAGTGCGGTGAAGTAGGCGTCGCGGGCCTCGCGGTAGATGTCCTCGACGCGCTGCCAGTTCACTCCGCTGTCCGGCTCGTGGCCGTACAGGTCGCCGATCTCGTCGTGGCAGGAGTCGGCGATCTCGGCCGACTCCGCCTCGGTGTCGTCCTCGTACTCGCGCTGGGCGTGTTCCAGGGCCTCGTTCACGTTGGACTGCCAGCGCTCCCACTCGCGCTCGGAGTAGTCCGAGTCGTCGAGGATCGGGTAGCACTCCAGGGCGGAGAGGATCGAGCACGCCTCGCGCCAGGCCGCGGTGAATTTCGGGCGGTACTTGATCGGGGCCAGGGCGGGAAGGCCGTACTGCTCGGTGTCCCACTCCCAGTCGCTCTTGCAGGAGGCGCACAGGAAGCGACGGCGGCCGTGCTTCTTCCGGCTGACGGCCCAGTCCGCAATGCTGTCGCACTTCCGGCAGAGCATCACGTCGTCGGCGTAGACCTGTACGAAGACCTGGGAGCACTGGCCCCAGCCCCAGTGCCGTATAGCGGCGTCGAGAACATGCTCGTCCGAAACCTCGGTGTCGTTGCGTCCCTCATCAGCGGCGGCTCGAAGGAGGTCAAGCGCGCTGTCGTAGTTGGACTCGGCCAGCAGGTCGTCGGCCTGGTCCGCCTTGCCGATCACTGGGGCGTGCGTCCGGTAGTACCGGTCATCGCCCCCAAAGTTCGTCGGCCGCTCCAAGAGCTTGTCGGCGTACTCCCGCAAGGTGTCGTCGTCGCACAGGTAGCTGATCATGTGTCCTCGCATTCAGGGATGGACTGACGGGCTGGCTCGTCAGGGGGGAGGCACCGAACCTCCCGCCGACACCCCCCACCGCATCCAGACCGGGGGCACGGTGGGACCGCAGGGCGTTTCGCCTTGACAGGGTCAATGTTTACACTCGGACATCAAGGCCGACCGGGATGAAGGCGACCTCCATCTCCTCTTCCGTCTTGGGCTCGACGCCGTTCAGGCGGTCGATCTCGGCAGCCTGCTGAGCGATGACGCGGTTCGCTCGATCGAGAGCTATGGCCAGCTCCTCGCACCGGAGACCCAAGTTGTGGGCGATGTCCAGCAGGGGGAAGCGCTGGATTTCACTCTTCGCAAGGCTGACATGACGCTTGGGGCGCTCGATCGCAGCGATGTCCTCGACCGTGAGGAACACGGAGCCGGCGCAGTAGGTGCACCTCTCCCCTGCATCCTGGGCGGCGACCCCGCGCTGGTAGAAGCTGAAGTCGACGCACTGGTAGCACCGGAAGTCACCGTCCGCCCGCTTGAGCCCTACGGCCTTGCCGTTCTCCCGCTCCCAGTCGGAGAAGACGAACTCGCTCATGTGGCCTTACCTTTCGGAACCCGACGTGTTCAAAGTTTACACTAGCCGGAGAGTTTCACCGAACCGTTTGGCTCGGCGTTGGTTCCAACTTTACACCATCCATCGTGTGGAGTTTCGCATTTGGCCTGGTCAGCGGTAGGCACTCCCATGTCCCACCGCCAGGACCCCTGGCCTTGCGATCTCCCGGACTCGATCCGTTCGATGTGGCTACATCTTAACACTATCTCCGGATCATTCCGCAACTCCCTTTGCGAGCTGCGGATTTACCGGCCTTGCGTGTCGTTCCGCCTGCCCCGTTGCCGGTTCGTTCGGTGCGATGTGGCTACACCTTAACACGCTGTCCGTGGGGCGCCGCAACCCCGACCGCTCGGCAGCGCTGGAGTCCTTAGCCTCTTACGCGTGTGCGTGTGCATCCGCTCTGCCCTGGTGTGCCGCATGCAGGCGCGTCTGAGCCTCTACGAGAGGTTCTATCCCGTAGCTTCCGATCTAGCGCTCATGAATGGTTATGAGAAAAGACAGAGCAGATATCCACAGTTGGGAATATCGGGGTGATCCGCGAATGAGTGCACAGCATGTCCGGATTGGCGATGGATGGCCCGGGGGGTGGGGGTATGACCCAGCCGGCGTGGCTTTCCCGGCCGCCACGTCTTAGCAGCTCGGATTCCGCCACGGTTCCAGGGTCGACCAGCGGCCGGAATACGCGGCGCCACCTGCACCTACGCATGTCAAGCCATGCACGAGAACGCCCCCGAACGCAGGTCAACTGTGGGCAAGTGGCCCCCTAGGTGCGAAGGAGCGTCACTCGGACGAGTGGGCCGGTGGGGCTCGCCACCATGATCGTTGTCCGTGTATACGTGGACGGGTAGGTCTGGCAGATACGACCTGTCACCGGCACTTCGCCGCACTGCCCAGCTATGAGAGGACCACCTGATGGCCGCGGATACCATCACCGCCCGGTTTGAGAAGATCTTCGATGCCACCGACAAGGACAACGACGGTGTGGTGGGCTGGTCCGACTACGAAGACATGGCCGATCGCGTCGGCAAAGCATTCGAGCAGCCTGACCTGACCGAGGGGTCTGACAGGTTCCATGAAATCCGCGTCGGAAATCTGAAGAGCAGCTTCATGTCCTTCTGGCTGGAGCTGGAGCCTTACGGCAAGGGCAGCAAGAAGCTGTCCAAGGAGCAATTCGTCACCGCGCTGAGCGAGCTCGCCTCCAGCGACAAAATCTCCGCGTTCCCGAAACTGGCCAAGCGCATGTGTGCGTTTGCCATCGAACGCGACCCGATCCGGACCGACATGGATCAGGACCTGTTCGTGTGCCTCGCGAAGGCCATCGCCGACGCCCCCGAGTCCGACGTGTGGGCGGCCTTCTCACAGGCCGGAAGGCACGTTCCGAGTGGTGTTGGCATCGACCGGGCAATCCGCACTTTCCTGACCAAGCCGGAGCCGAAAATGGATCCGGACCCGGAGGTGGAGCCGGTGTTGAGGGAGGCGTGGGAATGGGAAATTGGGATCGGGGGGATGTTCTTCGGGGTGCTGTAGGCGCGGGCACAACCCACTCAAGCCGGCCCCGCCCATAGCCTCGATCGCCAGGCCCAGAGGCAGCGCGGTACCGGAGCGGGCAACGACTTCCGCGGCTTCCGTGTATCGAGAACCACCGGAGCAACACCGTTCACCGTTCCCGCGCGTCAAGCGACTGCGGCAAGGGGCTGGTAGGCGGTCAGCCCCGGCAGACCTGGCATGGGTCCGCGAGCACAGCCGCGGGCGCCGGCAGTTCACCTGGAACGGCATGATCGGCGAAGTGCTGCCCGCACAGGATGTCCTAGACAGAATCGCCACGAAGGCGTAGTTCGAGGCGGAGCCTTGCCAACGCGGCAGGCTCCGCCGTTGCTTGCATGCCTGGCTTCACGAAGGCGCGGCCTACGGCCGCCACAGCAGCATGCCGTCTTCACCATGTCCGCCTTCCGGGCGGCATCATTTCCTTCGCCGCTGCTCTACCGCCGCCGCCCTGCGGGCGCCGCCGAAGTGTGACTGGGGTCACAAGGGTTCGCCTTTCCGGAATCAAGATCAACTAGCGACTTATATATGTAAGTACGTAAGTCGCAAGGCTTGCGAGGCTTGAGCCCTAAAGGGCTCGCCAGCATAAAGACGCCTTGGGCCCCGAAGGGGCCACCAGCAGGAAGACGCGTATGCGCAATTACGCATTTCGCGCGGGGGGTCAGATTGAAGATCCTCGAACTCTGCGCTGGCTACGGCGGGCTGGGTATGGCTGTGGCTCCCCTAGTCAGTGGTCGTGTGGCGTACGTCGCCGAGACCGCGCCAGGCCCAAGTGCAGTGCTCACCGAGAGGTATCCGGAAGCTCCGAACCTCGGCGATATCTGCGAGATCGACTGGACCGAGCTTGTCGGCCTGGTCGACGTAATCACGGCGGGATTCCCCTGCCAGGACATCAGTATTGCGGGGAATCGGGTTGGAATTCGAGGCGCTCGTTCTGGAGTCTGGGTCAATGTCGTTGACGCAATTCGCGTCATTCGACCGAAGCTCGTCTTCCTGGAAAACGTCTCGAATATCCGGACGCGCGGGCTCGAAGTTGTCCTCGGTGACCTGGCCCAGATCGGGTACAGCGCGCGGTGGGTGTGCGTACGAGCTACCGCAGCTCAAGCTCCTCACCTCCGTGACCGCTGGTTCTGTATTGCGACCCCTGAAGACACCGACCGCGAACCTGGGCAGTAACGGCGGTGCCCGGCACCCTGACGAACGCCGAGCGGGCGGTCACGGCCCCACACTCGACGACGAGGTCTGCTACCTCCTCCCCTACTCGGAGGCGATCCGGGAAGGCCGGCAACCCGAGTCCTCGATCGACGGCCTGCGCTCCCCTTCCCACTGGTGGGGTGAGTACCTCCCCTCCATTCGACGGTGGGAAGACGTGACCGGCCGCGCAGCTCCCCCACCTGCTGAGGTCGGCCGTAAGGGCGGCCCCAGGGTTACGGCTGAGTGGGTCGAGTGGCTGATGGGTCTCCCCCACGGCCATGTGACCGGCGTCCCGGGCCTGACGCGCGGGCAGCAGCTCCAGATCCTCGGGAACGGCGTCGTCCCCCAGCAGGCGACCACGGCCTTCAAGGCTCTCCTCGACCTGGGGGTGTAGATGCCGAACTGGCACGGCTCCGATCGACGGGAGAGGCTGCCGGCGGACTGGCCGCGAACCCGAATCCGCATTCTGCGGCGCGACGGACACCGCTGCACTGCCCGTGATCAGTACGGGAAGCGCTGCGAGGAGCCTGCCACGGACGTGGACCACATCGTGCCTGGTGACGACCACCGAGACGCCAACCTGAGATCGCTCTGCGGGTGGCATCACCAGGCCAAATCCTCGCGCGAAGGCGCGCTCGCGCTGGCCGCGAAGCGCAAGCGCATAGAGCGGCGGTTCCGTAGGACCGAGGGGCATCCCGGCCTGCTGTGAGCCGCAAGGGTCGATAGCTCAACTGGTAGAGCGCCGGTCTCCAAAGCCGGCGGCTGGGGGTTCAAGTCCCTCTCGACCTGCATGAACATCTGGTCGTGGCTCTGGGTCGGGTGGCTCGGAGCCTTCGCTGTGATCGAAGGAGTAGCCCTTGCCCGAGACGACCGAGGAGACACCTTCTCCGAGCACGTCTGGAAGTGGTTCGGCATCGGACGACACGATGAACCTCGGCCTGCCGTCACGGGCTCGGTGCGGCTGCGCCGCTTCGTGCTCCTCGCCTTCTGCACCTGGCTGTGGACGCACTTTCTGACCGGCGGCGCGTTCTGATCTGATCAAGGAGGTGAGCCAGTGCCCGGCCCCGTACCCAACCGTGAAGCCGATCTGGCCCGCCCCCGCGAGCGCAAGGGCGGCGACGCGCAGCCCGTGACGCGCGGCGTCGCCCGGCCCACGAAGGTGCCGAACGCCGACCGCACCTGGCACCCCATCGCCAAGCGCCTGTGGGACTCCCTGAAGACGAGCGGCCAAGCGGACTTCTACCAGGACTCCGACTGGGCGCTCGCCTTCTCCCTCTGCGAAGACCTCTCCTTCTACAAGAAGTCGGGGAAGCGGTCGGGGCAGATGCTCCAGACGATCTACTCCGCCTTCGAGCGACTCCTCGTCGCTGAGGGCGACCGGCGCCGCGTCCGCATCGAGCTGCACGAGCCCGTGCTCGAGGAGCAATCCGCTGCGGTCCTCGCAATCGCTGACTACAAGAAGGATCTCGGCCTCGAAGCCTGATCTCGGGGGGTGAGCCATGGCCGCAACGGCAGACCTCACCCTCGAAGAGATCGAGGCCCTGGAGCCCGAGTTCCACGGGCCGACCTGGCAGAAGGACGCGTTCGGACAGTGGAAGCTGCCAGCGCGCACGCTCGGCTGGCAGATCGCCGGATGGTGCGCCGAGTACCTGGACGGCGAAGGCTCCACCGACGACAGGCGCGTGCCTTGGAAGTTCACCAGAGAGCAGCTCCGTTTCCTCCTGTGGTGGTACGCCATCGACGAGGAAGCCGAGTTCATCTACCGCACGGGCGTCCTCCAGCGGCTCAAGGGCTGGGGTAAGGACCCGCTCCTCGCAGTGATCTCGCTCGTGGAGTTTGTCGGGCCGTCGCGCTTCTCCCACTGGGACGAGAACGGCGAGCCGGTGGCCAAGGCACACCCCCAGGCATGGGTGCAGGTGACCGCCGTCAGCCAGGAGCAGACGACGAACACCATGGGCTACCTGCCGGTCCTGATGTCCGAGAAGCTGATCTCGACGTACGGCATCAAGATGGGCGCCGAGCTGATCCGCGCCGACCGGGGGCGCAAGCGCCTTCAGGCCGTGACCAGCTCGTACCGCGCGATCGAGGGCAAGCGGACCACCTTCACCCTGCTCAACGAAACCCACCACTGGATCTTGGGCAACGGCGGCCACAAGATGTACGAGACCATCGACGGCAATGCCACGAAGATGGATTCTCGCTATTTGAGCATCACCAACGCCTTCATGCCTGGTGAGGACAGCGTCGCCGAGCGAATGCGCGAAGCGTACGAGAAGGTCCGGGCGGGCCTGGCGGCCGACGTCAGCGCGATGTACGACTCGATCGAGGCACACCCGAAGACCCCGCTCACGGCCGAGGCCCTGCGGATCGTCATCCCGAAGATCCGCGGGGACGCGGTGTGGCTCAAGGTCGAGTCGATCATCAAGTCCGTTCTGAACCTGACGATCTCGGCCGCGCGCTCGCGGCGCATGTACCTGAATCAGATCGTCGCCGAAGAGGATGCGGTCTACGGCCCGGCGCAGTGGGACCCCTTGGGGGACAGCTCGCTCATGCTGAACCCCGGAGACGAGATCGTCCTCGGCTTCGACGGCGGCAAGTCCGACGACGCGACCTCGCTGGTCGCTCTCCGCGTCTCCGACATGGCGGCCTTTCTGGTCGGTCTGTGGGAAAAGCCGGACGGCCCGTCCGGAAAGAACTGGGAAGTGCCGCGCATCGAGGTCGACTCGGCTGTGCACGACGCCTTCCGCATGTTCTCGGTGCAGGGCTACTACGCCGACGTGGCTCTCTGGGAGTCGTACATCTCCGAGTGGGATGAGCAGTACGGCGAGGGCCTGGCGGTGCGGTCGCCACTCGGTAAGGACCGGATCGGCTGGGACATGCGGTCGTCGCTGAAGTCTTCGACGATGGCCCATGAGCGCCTGATGCGCTCGATCTTCGACGGCAAGCTCCGTCACGACGGGGACCTCAAGCTCCGCCGGCACGTGCTGAACGCCCGGCGCCGGGTGAACAACTACGGCGTCAGCTTCGGCAAGGAGAGCCGGGAGTCACCCAAAAAGGTCGACGCCTACGCGGCACTCATGTTGGCGCACGAAGCCCTCGTCGACCTCCGAGCCCGCGGCAAGCGGGTCCGCAAGCGGACTGGTCGAGGCTTCTTCCTGTAGCGATGTAAACATTGAACAAGGGTGGTGAACCATGGCTGAGTACACGCCTGCCGCCCTCGCGGTGCAGCTCCTTGCCACCCTGGGCCGGGACAAGGCCCGGCTGACTCGGATCGACGACTACTTTCACGGGCGGCACGACGATCCGTACATGCCGGCGCAGGCCGACGACGAGTACCGCCTCCTGGCGAAGCGGGCCGTCTCGAACTGGGCCCCGCTGCTGGTCAACACTCCGAGCCAGGCGCTCTATGTGGACGGCTACCGTGCGGGTAGCGAGGTGGGCCGCGGCACGGCAACGGATCTTGCTTCCCCGCAGTGGCGGCACTGGCAGCGGTCCCGTCTCGACGCCCGGCAGTCGGCCGTCTACAAGGGCGCGCTGACGTACGGGCACAGCTTCACCCTGACCGAGCGGGTGAAGGGCGTGGTCCTCACGAAGGGCCTGTCCGCGCTCAGGACCAGCGCCCTCTACGAGGACCCGGCCAATGACGACACCCCCCACGCGGCCCTCACCGTGGTCACCTGGCCTGTCGGCGAGAAGGCCGGCAGGGCCCGGATGTGGGATGGCCGCCTCGAGTACGCGGTGACCTTCAAGGGCCTGGATGACAGCGACAGCGTCACGGTCGGCAAGGGCAAGCGCCACGGTGCGGCCGAGTGCCCCGTGACGCGGTTCGCCGCGTCGGTTGACCTTGAAGGCCGCACGGTCGGTCTGGTGGAGCCGATGATCCCGCTCCAGAACCGGATCAACCAGACCGTGTTCGACCTGTTGCTCGCGCAGTCCTACGGCAGCACGAAGGTGCGGACCGTCACGGGCATGGCGCCACCGGTACAGCGCGACCCGGAGACAGGCGAGGTCGTCTATGACGAGCAGGGCAACCCCATCCCTCTGCCGATCAACCACAACGCCAAGCGGTTCCTGTTCGCCGAGGACCCGGATGTTCGATTCGGCAGCCTGGACGAGACTCCGTTGCAGGGGTTCATCGACTCGATCGACATGAGCGTCCGGCACCTGAGCGCCATCGCGCAGGTACCGCCCCACGCGATGCTGGGCCAGATCGCGAACCTTAGCGCCGAGGCCCTCCAGGCCGCCGAAATCAGCCTGAGCCGCATGATCCAGGAGTTCCGTACAGCCTTCGGCGAGGCGTGGGAGAGAGTCTTCCGCTTGGCCGCCGAGCTGGAAGGCGCCCTCGGCGCGGAGGACTTCACGGGCGAGGTGATCTGGCGCGACATGGAACAGCGCTCTCTCGCCCAGTCTGCTGACGCACTGGGCAAGCTGCGCGAGCAGCTCGGCATTCCGGCGAAGGGCTTGTGGAAGCGGGTTCCGAACGTCACGCAGACCGAGCTGGATGAATGGGATGACCTCGCGGACGAGGAAGACTCCGTCGGCCAGCTCGCCTCCGCGCTCACACGGGCGACTCCTGAACCAATCACTGCGGAACCGCTCCCGGCGGCAGCGTGACGCGCACGAAGAGGCAGGCCGAGACCGACGAGGTCTCGGCGGCCTTCCACATTGCCCTGACCCAGATCGGAGCGCAGACCACCGCGGAGGCGCTGGCGCTGTGGGCGGACGTTCCGGCTGACCGGCGAACGGCTACGGCTGGTGCCTGGCTGCGGCGCGCCATCACGCTCGTCATGGGGCGGCGGCGCCAGTCCCGCGACCTCGCGCGGGCCTACTTCAGGCTGGCACGCGCCCTTCAGACCGGAGCGACCGTTGCCGACCCGTACCACCCAGAGCCAACCTACGTAACGCTCGCTGACCTGCGACGGGAGTTCGCAGCACTGGCGGGTACGTACGAGCCGCCCGGCAGACCGCTGGATGAACCCCCACCCGCGGACGGTGAGAGCGCGCTGCCTGCCGGCGCTGCAGAAGAGACCCGGCCCGCGCGGGCCCACGGTCAGACCCGGGGCCACCCCCCGGGGCCGGACGACGATGAGTATCAGGACCAGGACGACGAGGCCCTTGACGAGCACCGTGACCAGGGGGACGGCGAAGACAACGATCAGGACTGGGACCGAATCCTTGTAGAGGAGCTGGACCAGCTCCGGGAGGCCGAGGAACGGATCGAGCGTCAGGCTGAGGAGGAACTTCGGCTCGTTCTCGATGCCCTCGGCCCCACGAACCTTGACCGCCGTCTGACCCTCGAAGACGCCGATCCCGACGAGGCCCACCGTCAGGCGGGCTCGCAACAGGCGGCAGCCGCCGCACGGATCGCGATGAACGGTGCCCGCTCAACGAATTGGAACCACATGACCCGCGACCGGCGGGCGCTCGGCTACGTACGCCTGTCTCGCACAGGCACCCCGTGCGGCTGGTGCGCCATGTTGATCAGCCGGGGCCCGGTCTACAAGACCCGCGAGTCGGCCACCTTCAACGACGGTGACCGATACCACGACAACTGCCACTGCTACGCGATGCCGGTCTGGAACCGGGGTCAGTACCAGTCGAGCGAGCTGACCGCCCTGTCGCGGCAGTACGAGGCCCTGTGGCCACAGGTCACGAAGGGCCACACCGGCAAGGACGCGGTGAGCGTCTGGCGCCGGTTCATCCGCAGCAAGCAGCGAGCGGCAGCCCAGGAGGCGCAGACCGCTGCCGACACGACCCCGGAGGCGTGAAGTGCCCGAAGAGAAGCCCGACGAGACCCCTCCGACCGGCGAGACCCAGCCCGGCCAGAAGCCGGACGAGGAGCAGAAGCCGGATGACAAGGCCGGTGCCGGCGGACAGCCCAGCCCCGAAGACGACCTGCCCGACTGGGCCCGCAAGGAGCTGGCCAGGGCCCGCGGTGAGTCTGCCGGATACCGCACGCGTCTGCGCGAGGCCGAGACGAAGCTCTCCGGCGCGAAGACTCCGGAGGAATTCGAGGCCGCGCTCGCCGACGTGAAGGCGAAGAACGCCGAGCTGGAGCACTCGCTCGTCGTGGCCACCGTGGCCCGAAAGTTCGACCTCCCGGAGGCTCTGGCGGGACGACTTCGCGGTGCGACTCCCGAGGAGCTTGAAGCCGACGCGAAGGCCCTTCAGGCGCTCTTCGCCCCCGAGACTCCGCCTTCCCTGGGCGGTGGCCTCAACCCGTCCGATGAGGACGACGGAGAGATGGACCCGCGCAAGCTCGCGCGGCGAACCCGGCGCTTTTAGCGGCTCGGGTGATCCCCCTTCCTCAACCCCCGTGCTGACCGGCCGGGGGACTTCTTATGCCCCGGAGGTAGCACCCCTTGCCCACCCCTCAGCACCAGGTAGTCAAGCCGCAGAAGCTCGCCGCAACCGCAGTCGGCATGCTCGAACAGGAGCTGATCGTCCCCCGGCTCTTCCGCCGGGAGGGCATCGACCAGTTCAAGGGCGCCGAGAACGACACGGTCAACATGACCGTGGAAGGCATCCTGCCCTTCCGTGAGTACGCCTTCCGAAACGACCGGTCCTCGCCGATCGAGTTCGATGTCTACTCCGAGCGCAAGATCGCCGTGAGCTTCGGCGGAAACGTTTACTCCGCCGTCAAGGTCACCGACGAGCAGTACGATTTCGACCTCGACGGCTGGTCCAAGCTCCTGCGTCCGCAGGTCAAGGCCGTTGCCCGCGGACTTCAGCGCCGGGCCGTCAACACCCTGACCGGCCAGTCGTACGCCGTCACCATCGGCAACGCCCAGGCGAACCTTCGCGGTGCACTGATCGAGGCCCGCCGGGTCCTCAACAAGTTCAACGTGCCCGACGGCGACCGCTACCTTCTGGTGGGTACTGAGTTCGAGTCCGCGCTCCTGAACGACGACAAGATGAACCTCGCGCAGAACGTCGGCGACGGCGCGGCCGAGTCGGCACTCCGGACCGCCACCCTGGGCGACCGGTACGGCTTCCGGATCGTGGTCGACCAGACCATCCCGGCCGACTGCGCCTACGCCTTCGCTTCTTCGGCGTTCGTCTTCGTGACCGGCGCGCCGGCTGTTCCACAGTCGGTTCCGTTCGGTGCCACGCAGTCCTTCGAAGGCATTGCGGCCCGCTGGGTGCGTGACTACGACCCGACGTACATGCAGGACCGATCGGTCGTGAACACCTACGCGGGCTTCCGGAGCGTGACGGACATCCTTGTCGGCTGGGACAACGCCAACAACAAGGAAGTCATCAGCTCCGGCGAGCACTTCGTGCGCGGCATCAAGCTCCACCTCGACGCCAAGTCCGACTACCCGGCAGCCGCATCCGAGCTGGCCACCATCACCGGCATCAGCGACGCGAAGGTATGGACCCCGACCGGCTACAAGGCCGAGGCCGATCCTGCCAACGCCTGAAAACAGGCAGCTGTGTAAACATGTAACCCATGGGTGCATGGCTGCCTCCCGTTCCCGGCGGAAGGAGGAAGCCTGAAGTACGCCACCCTGGACGAGCTCAAAGGCCGTCTCGACTGGGATCTGGACGCCGACGAGCTGCGCATCGCGGCCGGTGCGCTGGAAGATGCATCGGACCTGGCGGCCACTTACGGCCGGGAGTGGCCCGAGGCTACAGCGCCGCGACTGGTCCGGACGCTGGTCCTGAAGTCCGCGGCCAGGTACCTGCGGAACCCGAACGGCTACACGCAGTCGAGAGCGGGCGACGAGACGCTCGCCTGGTCAGACGCCCACGGCCGTGACGCTGGCAGCGTCTACTTCACCCGCGAGGAGATACGCCTCCTGGAAGAACTTGCCGGCCGCAAGCGCGGCATCACCAGCGTGGCCGTCTTCGCCTGGGGCACGAAGCCCCAGCAGGCCAATACCAGCGGTCTCGTACCCGTCGACTACTCCCCCGCCTCGCCCTTCCCTCTCTTCGGGAACGAGGGCCCCTGGTGAGCGTGCAGCGAAGGCGCGGCCAGAGCGCACGCGTGTGGCGGACTACAGAGGTCGTCGACAACCGGGGCAACAGGGTGATCGCGGTGGACGAGGACAGTGCCGTCACCGTCAAGGCCGCATTCATTCCGCAGCGCTCCGGCAAGGCCGAGGTGCCTGGCCAGCAACAGATCAACGTCGTCCGCATGGTTGTCGACCCGCACATCGAGGGCGTGACCCTGTGGTCCCGCGTCGAGTACCAGGGCCGCACGTGGGACATCGTGTCGCCGCCCGCCTACCACCACGGCGACCGCCGCACACGGCACTGGTCGATCGACATCAGGGAGCGGCCCTGATGGCGAAGATCGAAAACAAGGTAGGCCGCTTCAAGCTGGAGAAGTACATCGCCACCTTGCCCGGCGTACAGGACGCACTCGATGAGGCGCGGTTCGAGATCGCTGCGCGCGCCGAGGCCCTGCTTCTCCAGCACCGGCAGGAAGGCCATGCGTCGATCGACGTGGTGGACGGCGACGTGGACAAGTACGTGGTCCTGGACGACGAGCGCGGCAAGAAGGCTGCCCTGTCGATCGAGTACGGCCGCGCCGAGCAGTTCATCGTCCGCAAGGGCAAGGACGGTCAGACCTACCTCGACATCATCCCGGCCGCGGAGGGCCTGTTCATCCTGGCCCGTGCCGCGAACCTCCCCAAGAAGAGGAAGGGGAAGGTGCACCTCGACTGATGGCAGGACTTCCCGACCACATCAAGGCCCTGGCCGAGCTGTCGCCCGTCGAGGACCTGCTCCTCGCCGTGCTGCGCGAGGGCCTGCCCGGCATCCGGGTGAAGTCCCTGGTCGACCTCCACGAGCAGTTTCCGCTCGTCCTCGTCCGCCGCGATCCGACGTGGGGTGAATGGCAGGGCGACACCCGCTTCACCGACGCAGCGCGCGTTGTCATCAACTGCTTTGTCCCGGACCCGAATGGGGACGAGGAAGCAGCGATCCTCTCCGAGGCCGTCCGCGTTGTCCTCCGGAACGCCTGGCTGAACCAGAAGGTATATCCGCGCCGCGGCCACATCATTCGCGTCGATCTGAACTCTGCGCCGCGACGGGCAACGGACTGGGCCACGGCAACAGGGCCCGTCCAGTACGCCGACCTCCCAACCGGGGTTTGGCGCTACGAGTCGATCTACGACGTGCAGATCCGCAAGCCGCGGACTCGCCCTTACACCCCTTAAAAGTCCCTACCGCACGAGGCCCGGATTCCCTTCGCGGGGAGCCGGGCCTTTTGCATGCGCGAGCAAGGATGCAGCCTCTTGGCAATCAATGACCTGGCCACCCTCGTTGTAGGAAGTGGCAATTACCTGACGGCCCCGGTTGGCACCACGATGCCATCGGACCTTCTGACACCCCTCAGCCCATGGCAGAACATCGGTCATACCTCCCTTGAGGACATCTTCGGCATTACCTCCGAAGGCGGCGAGGCAACCACCATCGGAAGCCTCCAGAACAAGTCCCTCCGAACGAAGTACTCTGCCCGAACCGAGACCATGACGTTCACTTTGCAGCAGTTTGACACTGCCGGGCTGAAGCTCTACTTCGGCGCCAATGCGCCCATCCTTCCGGACGGTTCGGTCGGCGTTCCTACCAATCCGGAACCCACCCAGTCAGCATTTCTCGCGGTATTCGTTGACGGCGACAATCATTTCGCCTTCTACGCTCCCCGCGCCGAAATCTACCGTGCGGACGACATGGCGATCTCGGACACGGAGAGCCTGGCCGGACTTCCGATCGGCGTTAAGCCGATGGTCCATAACACCAATGTGTGGACGTACGCCATCACACCACTGGGCGGCGTCCTGGCGACCGGTGCGACGGCCGGCACCCCGGGGTCCTTCACCCCTAACGGCGCCACCGTCCCGGCCAACCTTGCCGCCCTGGCGGGAGTCACCGCGACGCCCGCCACCAAGTGGACCACCGGTCAGCACCTGATCCTCGGCGACGGCTCCAAGGCGTGGTGGAACGCGACCGCGTGGGTCGCCGGCACCGCTACCTGACCGAACCCCAACTCCCGGCGCAGATGCCTTCGGACCCGTCTGCGCCGGGCTTTCAGCCGCCGGTCCGCTTCCCTGTTCTGCTTTCTATCCGGAGGTCCGCAACCCCATGGCTTCTTACTCTCTCGATGACATCCGCGCTGCCGCGGAGCGCAAGTACGGCAGCACTGACATTCAGGTCGGCGACGACACCGTCCGCCTTCTCAACCCTCTTCGCCTGCCGAAGGCCCGGCGCGATGCACTGATGGCGCTCCAGGAGGAGATGGGCAAGGAAGAGTCCGACCAGGCAGCGCTTCTGTCCAAGGCGATCCTCACAATCGCAGCTTCCGAAAAGGCGGCCCAGAACCTCCTGAATGAGGTGGACGGCGACCTCGCCATCCTCGCTGAAATCTTCGGCCACTACGGCGAGAGCACCCAGGCGGGGGAAGCCTCGGCCTCGCAGGACTGATCGACGAATACGGGGAGGGCCTCTACCCCGACCTGCTGTTCCACTTCGGCATTGACCTGCGCGACGTGATAGCAGGCCGGGGGCCCTCCCCTGCACTCGTCCTTCTGCTCGTGCAGAGGCTTCCCGACACATCCCTCACGGTAGCTCTCGCGTCTGGCGGCCGTGAGCATTTCGGCTGGGGCCAGGACCGGCACCTTTCCGCCGACCTCTTTGACGCACTGAATCAAAATACTCGCGCAACCGGCCAGTGGGGCAAGGGCAAAGCCCCGAAGATTCCGCACTATCCGAGACCGCAGGCGAAGAAGGCCGAGAAACAGAAACCGAAGAGGCCCCGCTCGGTCGCGGATATCTACAAGCATTTCCAGCGGAGGTAGCCGGTGTCGGATGCTCAGATCGTCGGCCGTGTCGCGGTCAAGGTCATGCCGGATACGTCCGGTTTCAAGGAAGACCTGAAGAAGAAGCTCGAAAAGATCGAGCACGATCTCGCGGTCACCATCCGCACCAAGGCCGATGCAACCGGCGCGCGCAAGGACGTTCTCGAAGCGGTCCGGGCGATTAACGGCGACAACAAGAAGACAGACAGCCGCAAGATCCGCTTCTACACCAAGCTCGACCTTGCCGGCATGGCCACCGAGGTCACGAAGGCCGCCCGCGAGTACCAGGCCCGTGCCAGCCAGCACAAGATCGTCTTCAGTGCGACCGGCCGACAGGTCGTGCAGGCCGCGAAGCAGGCCCGGCAGGAAGCGCAGAGCGAGCTGTCCGACCTGCACCTCGGCGTCAACCTCGACTCCCAGGGGTCGGTCATGGCGGCCGTGGGCAAGGTGCGGTCGGCGATCGAAGCACTCGGCGAAACCGACATCGAGATCGGGATCAACACCGACGACCTGACCGCGGCCGTGGACATGTTCGAGGAGCGCCTAGACGAGATCCAGCACATCACGCTCCGGGTCGACAAGGACTCGCAGTCCTCGGTACAGGCCGCCATCAGCCAGATCGACCGCGAGCTGTCCGACCTCCGGGCCGTCGAGATCAAGGTCAAGACGGACCGCGCATCGCTGGAAGCCGCGCGCCGGGAGCTGGAGAAGGCGCTCCGCCTGGAGCTGAAGGTCGACCCCCGGTCTTCGAGCTCGGTGAAGGCCGCTATCGCGCGGATCGACGCCGAGCTGGCCAAGTTCAAGGAGATCGACCTCTCGGTCAAGATGGACGAGAAGTCGCTCCAGAAGGCGCGGGCCCGCCTTGAGAAGCACCTGACGCTTGATCTCTCCGTCGACAAGAAGTCGATGTCCTCAGTCGAGGGCGCGCTGAAGCAGATCGAAGACCAGCTCGGTGAACTGGGCCGGGAAGAGATCAAGGTCAAGGTGGACAAGAGGTCCCTCCTGACCGCCCAGGCGCAGATGAAGGCGATCCTCGATCAGGAGATCCTGGCCAAGGTCACTGCGGACCGGGCAGCGGCACAGCAGGCAGCCGACGGCATTCAGGCTCTGCTGGACGAGATTCAGGTCCGCCCGAAGCTGGACGAGCAGAAGGTCGCGCAGACGAAGCGGCAGCTCGAAGCGGCCTTCGAGCAGATGCGGAACCTGCGGGCGCAGATCACGCCCGAGCTGGACGCACTCGCGACGCGCAAGGTCCAGCGGGACATCGATGACCTCCAGGACCGTATCGACGGCTTGAAGGCGGAGATCGAACCCGAGCTGTCGCGTACGGGTGTTATGGCCACGATCGCGCACATGGCGGTTCTCACGAGGAACCGTGTGGTCGACCTGATTCCGAAGGTCAACGCCTCCGCTGCGGCCACGGCCGCCGCGATGCTGAAGGCCCTCTCCGGGGCCCGGGTCCTGGGCGACATGTTCGAACGCCTGGGCAACATGGTCCGTAACCTCGACCGGTCGGCGCCGATCATCGGCACCCTGGCGACGGCGATAGCGGGCCTTGCCGGCTGGGGCATCTCCGCGGCCTCGAACCTCTTCACGATGTCCGCCTCGCTGGCGCAGATCGGGGCAACGTCCCTTGCACTGCCGGGAATTCTCGGCGGCATGGCGATCGGCGTTGGTGCCACGGTCGCCGCCTTCAAGGACTTCAACAAGGTCCTGCCACAGGTCAAGGGGCAGCTCTCTGCCCTCCAGGACCTGATCAGCACCAACTTTTGGGCAGAGGCCAAGGCTCCGATCAAGGACCTGATCGACGGCCTGCTTCCGCAGCTTCGTGACGGATTCGCTCAGACCTCGACCCAGCTCGGCCAGTTCTTCGGGGGCTTTGCCTCCTCAATGAAGTCTGCTCTCGCCCCCGCTCTGGGCGGCATGTTCGACGACCTCTCGAAGTCGATCGACATCGCCACCACGGGCACCGGCTCCTTCGCCAACATCATCAAGGTTCTCGGCGAAGTCGGCGCGGGCTACCTCCCGCAGCTCGCGCAGTGGTTCGTGGACGTTGCCGCGAAGGCTTCGGATTGGCTGAACCAGAAGGGTGAGTCCGGGCTCCGCGAGGAGATCGACGCAGGCGTCCAGGCGCTCAAGGATCTCGGCGGCGTCCTCATGGAGACCGGCGGCATCTTCGCCGGCATCTCCCGCGCAGCCACCGCCGCGGGCGGCTCCACCCTCGGCATGATCCGGCAGACCCTTGCCGGAGTCCATGAGGCCGTCGACAGCAGCGGGGTACAGGCCAAGCTGATCGGCCTGTTCACGGCAGCCCACGAAGCGATGTCCAACATGGCGTCGCAGGGCGGCGCCGAGGTGAAAGCCTTCTTCGGCCAGTTCGTCGGCCTGCTAACGCAGATCCTTCCCCAGGTCGGCACCATCCTCGGCACGGCCTTGGGCGCCATTGCCGGGGCGCTGAACCAGCCCGAGGTATTCGCTGGGGTCTACGCCCTTTTCAACGGCATCCAGACCGCGGTAACCGCCCTCGCCCCCGCGATGGCTCCCCTCGGGGTTGCCTTCGGCGCAATTCTCACACTGGTCTCTTCTCTCCTTTCGGCGCTCGGCCCGCTGGTGGCTGCTGTTCTTACGCCGCTTTCTGAGGCATTTTCAATTCTGGTCCCCGCAATCGAGCCCCTGATCGGCTTGCTGGGCGAGGGCTTGATGGGAATTGTCGCCGCGCTTGCTCCGCTCATCATGACGGTGGTCGAAGCCTGCGCGCCGCTTATCGAGGCGCTGGTCGCTGGACTCGCCCCGATTATTCCACTAATTTCGGAAGCGCTCGCCGCAATGTCGGCTGCGCTACAGCCGGTAATCGAAATTCTGATGCAGATTTTGACGGCTGCGATTCTCCCTCTGATTCCTGTGGTGCAGTCGCTGGCCGCCGAATACCTGCCTCTGATTTCGGAAGCCTTCTCCGCGGTAATGGAGGCCATCCAGCCCTTCCTGAACGCCCTGCTCCAGGTCGTGAACTTCCTGATGCCAGTGCTCGCGCCGGCCATCGAGTTCATCGCTGGCCTGTTCCTCGGCTCCCTGGTCGGAGCGATCAACGGCGTGGCTGATGTCTTCACCGGGCTCTGGAACGTCTTCAAGGGCGTCTGGGACATGATCGTCGGCTACTTCAAGGTGATCATCGGAATCTTCGTCGGTTCCATCACTGGCGACTGGAGCATGTTCGACGAGGGTCTGAAGCAGCTCTGGAACGGCATCAAGTCGTTCCTGTCAGGACTGTGGGACACAATCAAGGGCCTGTTCATGGTTTTCATGAACATCGGAATCCTGGGCGTCGGAAAGAAGATCCTGACCGGAGTCAAGTCCCTCTGGGACAACATCTGGAACGGACTAAAGACTTCCGCCACAGGTCTCTGGAACTCTATACGGGCAAACTTCTCAAGCTTTATGACGGCTTTGAAGGAGACGCCCGGAGCAGCCCTGCGGTCAATCCAGAAGTTCTTCTCCGACACGTGGACAAACATCAAGTCCGCGGCCGGTGAGGCATGGGAGGCAGTCAAGCGGATCTTCTCTCAAAAGGTGGCCGACTGCGTCCGGTCTGTCAGCGAGCTGCCGCAGAACGTGAAGCAGATATTCAGCGACGCGAAGTCCCTTCTGATGGACGCGGGACGGAAAATCATCACCGGCCTGATTGACGGACTCAAGAGCATGATCGGTTCCGTCAAGAGCACACTCGGCGACCTCACGAGCAAGATCAAGGATTGGAAGGGTCCGGCGCCCAAGGACGCCGTTCTCCTCTACGACGCGGGTCGGCTCATCATCCAAGGTCTGGTCAAGGGCTTGGAGTCCCAGTACGACAAGGTGAAGCAGTCCCTCAACGAGCT
This sequence comes from Streptomyces sp. NPDC091682, assembly GCF_044756625.1. NCBI lineage: Bacteria > Bacillati > Actinomycetota > Actinomycetes > Kitasatosporales > Streptomycetaceae > Streptomyces > Streptomyces sp. NPDC091682. The sequence continues at coordinate 197,447 of NZ_JBIVTH010000010.1, forward strand.
GACTGCGAAGATCCCGGCCACCGCGTCGAAGGGCCTGAAGGACCGGATCAACCGGGACCGTGCGGCCCTTCTCAAGCTGGCCGCGCAGTGGGAGGCCGGGTCGAAGCGACTCGAAGCAGCGCAGGCGAAGCTCGACAAGCTCCGCGAGGAGGCGAGCCGCTACGCGCAGTCGATCGCGGACAAGGTCATCAGCACGGGCGATGTCACGAAGGTCGACGACGCCTCGTTCACCGGCATCTCCACGGGGCTGAAGAACGCGGTCGAGCGCGCGAAGAAGTTCGCCGACGTGCTCAAGAAGCTGAAGGCCCTTGGCCTGAACGCCGAGAGCTTCGACCAGATCGCCATGGCTGGCCCCGAGGCCGGGCTCGCTGCGGGCGAGGCCATCGCCAACGCCGGCGCATCCGGCGTCGCCGAGATCAACGCCTTGCAGAAGGAGCTGGAGAAGTACGCCGGGAAGGCCGGGGCTACCGCGTCGCACCACATGTACGACGCGGGGGTGAAGGCGGCCGAGGGCCTGGTGAAGGGCCTTGAGGCACAGCAGGGCGCGATCGAGGCCCAGATGCTCAAGATCGCGGACGCGATGGTCAGGGCAATCAAGCAGGCCCTCGACATCCACTCGCCCTCGCGGCTGTTCAGGAAGCTCGGCTCCTTCGTCGGCAAGGGCTTCGGCCTCGGCGTCCAGGACGAGCAAGAGCGCGTCAAGCGCGCTTCCAACGCGCTCGCTATGAGCGCGGCCTCCGGGACATCCCGCGAGGTCACGGCCGCTGTCTCCGGCGGCCTGGCGGCGGCCGACTCTGGCCGGTCCGTAACGAAGGTCTTGAACTACTACGCGGGTTCAGCCAGCAGCTCCCTCTCGTCCGAGGAGGAGCTGTTCGCGGCTGCCTCGCGGGCGAGGATGGTCGGCTGGTGAAGCTCGAACTGGCTTCAGCCTCAGACAGGCTGGACCTGAACGGGTACGAGAAGGGCGGGTTCGGGTTCCAGGCCCTCGCCGGGATAACCGGCCTGGGCCTGCCCCAACTCTCAGTGCAGTGGCTTGAGGGCGCGGGGGACGGCGCCGCCTACCGCGGGCGGCGGGTCCTTCCCCGTGACATCGACATCCCTCTCGACATCGTGGGTCGGAACAGGGTGCACCTCGCAGAGCTGCTCAACCGGCTCGCTCGCGCCCTTTCCGCGGGGTGCACCCTGACCTACATCGACGCCGAAGGTGCGCGCTGGTCCACCCTCGTCCACTGGACGGGCGGAGGGGACATCGACCCGGGCTCCGGTGAACGGGACGTGCAGACCGTGATCACGCTGCGGGCACCCAGCCCCTACTTCATGGCCGAGGCCGCACAGACAGTCTCGATCGGCGGCGCTCCGGCGGGCGCATTCCTGTCGTCCCTGTCGTCGATGCCGCTCGCTTCGTCACAGGCGATCGGTGAAGTGCAGCTCTCCAACGAGGGTGACGTTCCCTCCTATCCCGTCTGGGAGGTGACGGGGCCAGGCGACAACTTCAAGGCGATCAGCCCCACGGGCGAGGTTCTGCACTGGACGGGAACGATCGTCGCCGGCAAGAAGCTGATCATCGACATGGGGACCGGCATCGTTCGTGACGGCGTGACTGGAGCGAACTGGTATCGCTACCTCGCGCCCGCTCCTAGCTTCTGGTCTGTACCGCCGGGCACCTCGACGGCAACGGCCTCCCTGCTGAACATCACGGCCGACTCCCGGATCGTGTGCTCCTGGCGTCCCCGGAAGTGGGTGGTGATCTAGTGAGAGCCGAGGACCTCCTCGTTGAGGTGCGGGACAAGGCCCTGACCCGGGTCGGCGCCATTCCCGCGGATCTCCTGACCCTGGAAGCGGAGGACATACACAACAACGTCGGCACGTGGAAGCTCAGCATCAACGCCGAGCACCCGCTTGCGACGGTCCTCTCGACGCCCGGGGCGGGCATCATCGTGACCGGCCCCTCCGATGTCCTGTTCTCGGGACCGGTCACCAGGACGGAGAACGCATCCACCGCCACCGACCCGCTCGGCACGCTGAAGGTCGAGGGCGTGGACGACACGGTCATCCTGTCCGACATGCTCGCCTGGCCCGATCCCGGCAACGGGGACGCCGCCACGCAGGGCTTCGCGTTCGATGAGCGCACCGACAGGGCCGAGACACTCATGCACGCGTACGTCAATGCGAACTGCGGACCGGGAGCCCCGATCAACCGGCGCAGGCCAGAGCTGATCATGGGAGCGAACGGCGCCGGGGGCTCGATCCTCAGCAAGTCTGCCCGCTTCCAGCAGCTAGGGGAGCTGTGCAAGGAGTTGGCCGAGCCTGCGGGTCTCGGCTTCCGCATCGTCCAACGAGGCGCGAACCTCGTCTTCGAGACATACGCGGTCGCCGACCGCACGAAGGAAGCCCGCCTCGGCGTCGTGAACAACACCCTTGCAGGCCAGCGGGTCTCCGTCTCGACACCCCAGAGAACGCGGGTGATTGTCGGTGGAGACGGCGACGGCTCGAACCGTCTGTTCGTCGGTGTCGACAGCGCGGACTCCATCGCGGCCGAGACCGACTGGGGACGCCGCATCGAGTCCTTCATCGACGAGCGGTCCTCTACCGACATGGCCGCGCTGACCCAGAAGGGTACGGAAGCCCTTGCTGATGGCGGCGCAACCCTCCGGGCTGCACAGGCCGTACCAATGGAAGACAGCGCACTCGACTTCGGTCGCGACTGGTTCCTCGGAGACAAGGTCTCCGTGCTCGTCGGCGATGCGGAGATGACGGCCGTCGTCACAGGCATGGTGCTGAAGGTCGACTCTGACGGCTACAGGCTCGGCGCCGTCCTGGGCGACCCGACCCCGCTCTCTCCCGAAGCGGCTGCCGCCTCCAACAGGAAAGACTTGGAGTCCCGCGTCTCCTCGCTCGAGCGCACGGCAGAGGCCACCCCTCCCGGCCCCCGCGTCATCCTGCCGACCGGCATTACGCAGGCGACGCAGCCTGTCGACTACCCACAGGGAGAGACCACCGAGTTCTACCTGACCGGCAGCGCCGCCACGGCAGGCGGATGGGACTTCGGTGGCAAGTACGGCTACGTGACCACCCGAGTCTGGGAGGGCAGCGATGCGTCCCAAACCTGGCGCCGTGTGCACGCAAGCGCCACCTCACACGAGATGTGGGTGCGTGGCGGTAACCGATCTACGGGCTGGAGTGCCTGGCGCCAAGTCGGCTTCGACACCAACCTGGCGCCGGCGGACTTCACTTCCGCCTCGCTGCCGAACGCCTACCCGTTCGGCTCGTCGACGCTCACCATGAACGAGACGCAGGCGATCACGGGCGGCTGGGCTTTCGGCTCCGGCGGCCGGTACGGCGTGCTTCGAACCGTCCACCCCGTGGGTTCCACCTTCGCCCATCAAACCTGGCTACGCCTGAGTCCGACGGTCACCGAGGAGTGGACCCGATCGGGAAACGATGCAGGCGGCTGGACGGCATGGCGCACATCGGCCCACAACGAGAAGGCTGCAAAGGGCGTTATAGCCATCCAGAACCTCGCCCTCTCGGCCTATGTCGCCGATTCCGCCACCCTCGTATACACCCAGCAGTTCACGGCCGAGGCGGGCCGCTGCTACAAGGTCGCCCTCAGGATTGCGTCCGTCGACACCGACAACGCGGGCGACAGCGCGACCGCTCGTTACGCGAAGCAGGGCGCGTACACAACCGTCCGATGGGCTTCGGGGACAACCGTCACGACTTCAAGCACCCTCGTCGGGGACGCATACAGCACGACCTTCGACGACGACTCGAACACGTCGAACGGCCTGGACATCAACTGCTACATCAACAATCCCCCTGCCGGACCGATCACGGTCGGCATCACGCTCAACACCCGCAGAGCCGCTGCGACCTACGGCATGGTCCGCTACATACCGGGCGGCCTGTCGACGCTCGTCATCGAAGACGCAGGCGCGGCCATTTAAGGAGCTTCACCTTTGGCAATCACGTCGTACCCCTTTGACAACCAGGCCGTCACGGAGACGCAGTTCAGCCAGATGTTCCGCGAGTTTCAGGACTCGGGGATTGCGGGCTCTCTCGGCGCTTCGGGGTTCGCCGTCAGCACCGGGACCGGCATGACGGTTACCGTCGGGCCGGGCCTCGCCTTCCTGCGGGGGCACATGGTGCAGTCGACGGCCACGGAGAACGTGACCCTCGCGGCCTCCAGCGCCCAGGTCCGAGTAGACCGCGTGGTCCTCAGGCTCGACCCGGCAACCAACTCGATCACCCTGGCAGTGAAGGCCGGCACCGCGGGGTCCACCACCCCGGCTGCCCTCGTGCAGACGGACACGGGCATCTACGAGCTGCCTCTTGCGTCGATCACGGTCGGTGCGAGCGTCACCGGAATCAACTCCGGGGACATCGCTACGACCCGGCCGTTCGTGGGACACCGGGTCGGCGCGTGGATCACCGCAACTCGTCCCACGTCGCCGCGCGTGGGACAGCTCGGCTACAACGACTCCACGGACGCCTGGGAGTACTGGAGCGGCTCCGCCTGGAAGCCGCTGTTCTCGACAGTGGACTGGGCAAACCTCTCCGGTAAGCCCGCGACTTTCGCCCCGTCCACGCACACGCACACCTGGTCCCAGATCAGCGACCGACCTTCGACCCTGCCCCCCGCGGCACACACGCACGACTGGTCCCAGGTCACCGGCCAGCCGACGAGTTTCGTCCCGACCGCCCATGGCCACGCCTGGGCAGACATCAGCGGGACGCCTTCGACGTATCCGCCCGCCGGCCACGCGCACAACTGGAACGACATCCAGGGCAAGCCGGGCCAGTTCCCGCCCACCGACCACTGGCACGGCCAATACCTCGACTCCGGAGGCACGATCCACCGCGCGAACGGCTCGGACCGCCCTCACAGCTATTCCCCCACGGGCGCCACCTGGTACGCGGTGTGGGTCGATGGAAACCACAACTTCTGCCGCAACACCAGCGCGCGGCGGTTCAAGGAGAACATCCGGGACATCGACATTGCCCCGGAGGCAGTTCTGTCCCTGCGCCCGCGCATCTACGACCGCAAGCCCACCGTCAACGACGAGGGCGAGACCGTCGAGGGGCGCCGGGACGAGTTCGGCCTGATCGCCGAAGAGGTCAACGAGACGCTGCCCGAGATCGTCCTCCATGACGAGGAGGGACAGATTGACAGCGTGCGATACGACCTCATCGGCGTGGCGCTCCTACCCGTAGTGCAGGAACAGGCCAAGCGGATCGAGCGCCTGGAACAGCTCGTCAGGGACATGGCCCGATGAGTTTTGACCCGGCCGTTCAGGTAGCACTTGTCTCCGCCGGCGGAGTGGTCACAGCAGCTCTGGTGGGCGTCCTGGTTGAGCTTGTCCGGCGCCAGGGGACAGCGCTTGCCGAGGTCCGCGAACACGCGCAGGAAGCCCGCGAGCAAGTCTCCAACGATCACACGACGAACCTGCGAGACGACCTGGACAGGGTGATCGCGGGACTCGACCAGGTCCTTGCGGGACAGGCCCGGCACAGCCGGGACATTCGCGACCTCCGTGCCGACCTGGCCCACGAGCGCACCGAACGGCTTGCCGTGTCCGAGCGCCTCGACCACCACCTTGCGTCAGCCCCCCAGACCGGCTGACCTAACACCTTTCTTGCAGGCCCCTCCCGATCCGGGACGGGGCCTTTTCCATATCCATAGGAGTACAGCCCTGAGCATCAACATTGTTTCCCGCGCGTCCTGGGGCGCGAAGCCGTGGAACGACACCCCCGGCTACGTCAGCCTCGGCCAGCGCACCGAGTACTTCATCCACTACGACGGCGGCGACCCTGTCACCCGGACGGGCATCGCGGTCCCGCAGGCGATCGAGCGGACCCACCGCGCCCAGGGTTGGGCTGGCATCGGCTACAACTTCGTCATCGACCAGGGCGGAACCGTCTTCGAAGGCCGCGGCTGGACCCTTCAGGGCGCGCACTGCCCGGGGCACAACGTAAGTGGGCTTGGCGTGCAGATCGCGATCGGCGGCGACCAGGCCCCCTCGGAGGCGGCCCTGCGCTCGGCCCGAGCCCTGTACGAAGAGGCGTGCCGGCGTACCGGCCGGACTCTGGCCAAGAAGGGCCACAAGGATGGGTTCGCCACCGAGTGCCCCGGTCCGCGGCTCTACGCCTGGGTGCAGGCGGGCATGCCGGTCAGCGGCTCCGGCCACGACAGCGGGGACAGCACGCCGTTCCCGGGCCGCAGCGCGTTCGTCCTGGGCAAGACCCACCCCGCGGTGACCGTGCTCGGCCAGCGCCTGGTGGCCCACGGTTTCGGTCACTTCTACAAGGAGGGCCCTGGACCGCGCTTCACCGAGGTCGACCGCTCGGCCACCGCTGCGTTCCAGCGGGCGCAGGGCTGGAGCGGTTCCGACGCAGACGGATACCCGGGCCCGACGACCTGGTCCCGCCTGATGGCCCCGGCGGGCCGCTGATGAGCAAGATGCTGATGCCCGGCTCCAAGCCGATCACCCTTACCAGCCTGCTGCCCGTCCGCTACCGCTCGCGAGCGGGGGCTCTACTCGCAGCTCTGGGCGTGGGTGTGTCCATTGCGGCCATCGTCTACGCGGACAGGCCCGAGGTTGCCGTGATCGTCCAGGTTGCGACCGCCCTGGGCATCGTGGAGGCACCCGACACCGACGACACCGAGTAGCCCGGCGCCCCTCTGCTGACCTTGCGGTCGGCGGAGGGGCGCCTTTCGTCGTCTCAGGACTGGCTGGCCTTCTTCATGGCCTCGATCTGCTCCATGGTCATGACCGGGGTGCGCCGGGAGCGCCGGGAAGCAGGCGCAGCATCCGCCTTCTTCGCTGCGGCCTTCCCCGGCGACGCCTTCCTGGCCGAAGCCTTCCTTGCCGGCGGCTTCGCCGCGGACGGCTCCGCCCCGGCGGGGGCCGTCTGCGCCTTCTGGGCGGGAGTGCCGTGCTGCTTCAGCTCCTCTGCGATGGCCGCTTTCGTCTGAGTGAGAGCGGCTTCCAGGGGGGTAGGCTCGCCGGTCTTGTCGGCCGTGATGTCCTTGCCGAAGACAGCCCTCACCGGCGCCGCGTGCTCGTCGCACAGATCCTTCGCGCGGGGCTCTCCCTCTTCAGGAGTGAGCGTGTAGCGAGAGGTGGGTCGGTCCCCGCTCTTGCAGATGTCGCATACGCGCATCGTGATCGTCAGGTCCATTCTCCGCTGCCCCTCGGTAAGCGTGTCTCTCTGGGCAGAGATTGTCCCTCACCGAGGGGACGGGGTCGCAGTCGTCAGGCGGTCGCTTCGTTGAGCCTGGCGAGGTAGCGGCTGCCGGTACGGCGGTCTCGCCCCATGACCTCGGCAAGGTTGGGCCCGTTGAGTTCGCGGCCCTGGGTCATCAGCTTCCTCGCCGCCTCCTTGATTTCATCCAGGCTGGGGGTCGGACGGCCAGGACGGCGCCTGCTGCGGGCCTTCGCCACCTCGTCGACTGGCAGCTCCTTGCCGTCGAGCGTCGGCTGAACCGGCTCGGCGTTCTCGCCGAGGTGCTGCTCCTGGTCCTCAACGACCAGCCTGGCTTCCGCCGGCACCATCCTCGCGGCACGGATGATCATGTGGGCGACGTGGCCAGCGACAATGCCGGGAACACAGGAGACGGCGGCGGTGAGCGCCATGGACGACTGCATGTATCCCGCGGCAATCCAGTGGGCGATGATCTGGCCGACCACGGTCATGCCCAGGGCGCCGACCGTGCCGACGACTGCGGTACCGCGGCCCTTCTCGCCCTTCCTCCTGGTCTCGACGAACCAGACGGCGAAGCAGGCGTAGACGGACATGCAGACCGGCATTCCGGCCGCGACCCATTCGCCCCATCCGGCGGTGCGGGCGAGCTGGTACTCGCCGGGGGCGGACATTGCGAGGGCGACGGCGAGCACCAGGCCGCCGAGGACGTGGGCGTACCAGGGCATACGGGCAGGCTGAGACATGGGGGTGCCTTTCAAGGGCAGTGCAGCAGGAGGGGTGCGAGGGCCGTCAGGCGTGGGACGGCCGGGCCATGGCCGCGCGGGCCTCGGCGGCGCGCTCGCGGTAGTTGGCCACGAAGGCGTTCTCGCCGGGCTGGGCCTGTTCGGCCTCGGGCTGGGATGCGGCAAGCAGCTCGCGGGCGAAGTCGCTCGGCTCGACGCCGGAGCAGACGCCGCAGATGCCGAAGTCCTGGCCTGCGGGCAAAAGGCGGCCGCAGCCGCTCGTGGCGCAGTCGGTGTAGGTGCGCCACTGGCGCTTGCGCTCGGGACGCTTACGGTCGAGGCGGTCCTCGATCAGCTTCGAGGCGCTGTAGAGCTTCCGGGGCAGGCCCTGCGTGACGGCGTCGGTGATCTCCGCGATGGTCGCCCCGCGGTCCAGCCAGTCGGCGAGGGACGGAACGAGCTTGCCGATCTGGCGCTCGGTGAGCTTGAGCCGGGGGTCGATCGCGGCGAACCGGCGGAGAAGGCGGGCGGCCTCGGTCTCCTGCCTGCTGTCTTTCTGGCTCTCGCCCTCCCTCTCCGTGCCGGCGCCGTGCTCGGACGGTGCAGGCTCGGCGGCGGGAGGGTTGGGAGGGTTCTTTCGCCCGTCCTTGAAAGAGTCCTTTTCCCCGTTAGGGGACGTGCCCGTGGCGGCGGTGGCCGAGGGACTGGTGACCGGGCGGGTGGGAACCGGGGACGAGGCCAGGTTCGGCAGCTCGTACACGTCCACGGACGAGACGATCTGGTTCGACTCCTCGTCGCGGCCGGTCTTCGTCACCCAATACCCGAACTCGCGCAGCTCGGTCACGGCCTTCGCCACCGCGGACCGGCCCTGCGGGTAGTTGTCCGAGAGGGTCCGGACGTTCTCCTTCACCCCACTGGGCAGAGAGAGGACGAGTGCGAGGATGCCGCGAGCTGTATGGCTGATGCGCGGGTCCTGGATCGCCCGATTGGCGATGATCACGAAGTCCCGCTCATGCGTCGGGATACGATGGATCTGCATGGGGAGTGCTAGCTCCTGGTGCCGGACCCCGGGGTGTTAGCGCACCGCCGGGGTCACCTATGTACAGATGTTGTGTAACAAGGACGCTGTGCGTCGGTCACAGCTTGACATGATCGCCTTCTCCGGGTCAACCTTTACTCGAACAGAAGAAGGCGGGGGTCACGTGAAGGGGACGCCATGGCGGGCAGCAAGATCCGGAATGAGTCGGAGGTCCTCGGCTGGTTTAGGGACGGCTGGACCTACACGCAGATGCAGAAGTACTACCGCGAGGTCTACAACGAGGAGACCAGCATCCCCATGTGGGCGGCCTTCCGCCGCCGCAGAGGCCTTGACCGGCGCAATCTCCGCGCCGACGACCTGATCCCCTGGAAGGTCAAGCCGGAGCACAGGCACAAATACCCGGCGATCATGCTGCGGGCTGAAGCGCGCCTGCGCGCCGAAAACGACGCTCTCTCACGTGGCGACACCCCCGCACGTCCAGTCTCGGACCGCGACAAGCAGCGCCTCGCGAGCTGGAAGAAGGACCTCACCGAAGACGGCCTTGTCGTCCATTACGACCCCGACACCTCCGACGGCTTCTTCCTCGTGCCCCGCGAGGAGCAGGACTCTGACCTCATCCGCGCACCCAAGGAGAAGACCGGTAATCAGGCCCGCGACTGATGCTCGAATGATACTCGAACGTGCGTTCGCATGCACCCCCACCGAACCCCGGCGGGGGTGCTTCCGTTTATGCCCATAGCGCCCCTGACCTGCGACGCGCTAGTGTTCAAGGCCGTTCGGTAGGCCACGTTCGGATTCGTACAACCATCGGCAACCCTGGCGAGTCAGGCATGTCGTAGTGATCACCTGCGGGGGGATTTATGCAGGTTGACACCACCTTCACGGTCCACGTAGAACGGACCGAGTAGTTCAATGTTTACACGTAGGGGGGCCTCTGTTCATGATCGGTGTCGACTCGTTGACGCTTCCGCACACCATCCGCCTCGTCGGCAACCCCGCCGAGTGGAACTGTGCACTGATCGTCCGCCCGGAGACCCCGGCGGCCGACATGCTGGAAGCCGTCAGCGCAGTACGCCTGTGCGGCCTGGAGCCGCTGCCCGATGAGGAGCACGAGCCGGAGCTTCTCGAAGACGGAACGGTCCGCCTTTGGCTCGTTCCCACCGATCCCGACGACCCGTTTACCGAGGTCATCCCGCCACAAGACATGGAGTCCGCCGCTTGAAGATTGTTGACCTGACGCCCGCCCAGACCGTCCCCCGGGACGGCTGGGACCGCCCCCTCGTCGTCCCCAAGCAGGGCGGCAAGCCCGTTCCCCTCACCCGGACCACTACGTACATCGACTGCATTGAGGACAAGACGGCCCTGTCCGGCTGGAAGTCCCGGATGACCCTGGTTGGCGCGGCGAAGCGCCCGTCCCTGCTGGACGTGGTGCGGCAGCTCGATCCCGAGGACGCCAGCGACAAGCGCCGGCTGAACGCCCTGGCCGACCAGGCCATGGACATCTCCGGCGCCAACGCCAAGCGCGAGAAGGGGACCCACCTTCACACGCTGTCGGAGTACGCCGACCGAGGCGACCCCCTGCCCGCCGGCACCACTGTGAACGACAAGCTCGACATAGCCGCCTACATGGGAACCACCGTCGCGTTCGACGTGAAGGCCGTGGAGAAGTTCGTCGTCGTGCCCGAGCTGGGCACGGGCGGCACGTTCGATCGGCTGCTCGATTACAGCGGCCCAGGCCCGGACGGCGAGCCGATCGAAGGCCACTTCATCGGCGATCTGAAGACGGGCAGCATCGAGTACGGCGCCCTGAAGATGGCAACACAGCTTGCCGTCTACGCGCATGGGGAGCTGTACGACTTCAGCCGGTTCCCGGTTGACACTGCGGACAAGAAGGCGTTCGCCGCCTGGAAGAAGCGGCCGGTGCCGGCGGACGAGGCCGCGGCGGCGTACAACCCGCTCCCCCAGGTGTCGCGGAAGTGGGGCGTCATCATCAGCCTCCCGTCAGGCTCGGCCGAGTGCACCCTCCACTGGGTGGACCTTGAGATCGGATGGGCCGCAGCCCGGCTCGCCCGCGAGATCCGTGCCATGCGGAGCGTGAAGGGCGCCATGCGCCCCTGGGTGACCGGCGTCACGAAGCCGGGAGATGCATAACGTCGGCGCAAGTGTTAAGTTGTAACCAGATGAAGGAGTTGAAGTGAAGGCAGACCAGGCAGACCCCGTCGCGTCATACGCGGACGGCACGATCGGCGTCACCATCAAATACGGCAAAAGCTACGAGGACACCTGGGCCGTCTTCCGCGGCTCCGTGAAGCAGGTTCGCGTGCTGATCTGTGATTATTTCGGGTTCGAGAGTAAAGATGTAACCGACCTCTCGCTGAGTGACCTCGTCGTCAACGCGACGAACCTCGCCCACGGGAAGGGCAACATCGCCGCACTTCTCGATGCCCGGATCATTCCGGAGGACTCTCCTGCCCAGGCCCCGGAGGACGATCCCTGGGCAGCCGCATCGGCAGTTCAGCCCGGAACCAAGACCGACAGCGGGTCCGCCTGGATTCTCGGGGAGATCGAGAAGCAGGGGACTATCGCCGACCTTCAGTTGCTCTGGGCGGCGAACCAGTCGATGTTCGGCGACCCCGCCGTGATGGCCGCCTACAAGTCCCGAGGCCGGGCGCTGAAGGAGCAGTAGGCGTGCCTGTCGTCGCCCTTGTCCTCATCTTTGCTGTCTCCGTACGGGGCGCAGCGATCACACGGCGGCTCTCCGAGCCGACCCCCCATTTCCGAATTGAAGGAGAAACCGAGTGCCCCTGAACCTCGTCGAGATCGCGACCGCTGGTGGCGGCTGGCTGAAGCCCGCTGACGTGAAGGACGCCCCCGCCCTGCTCATTGAGGTCAACTCCTACGAGGCCCAGCGCCCCACTCCGAACGGCCCGAAGGACAGCGCGCTCTGCACGGTGACGGTCTTCAAGGACCGCGCGGCGCTGGAGGCCCTCAACCCTGAGATCAACAAGGGGATGCGCATTGAGCAGACCCTCCTCGCCCGCGACCTGGCCCCGCTCGTGGGCAGCGCGACCATTGTGACCCTCGCCCAGATCCCGCCCAAGCGGCCGGGGTCCTACCCGGCTTGGGTGTGGCGGCCGGTGGCGGACGCGAGCGTACGGCAGGCCGTTATCAAGTACGCCGAACAGCGTGAAGCCGCAGTCGAGGCGGCCGTCACCGAAGCCCCCGACTTCGACTGATCGACGTGGGGAGCCGGGGGCCGGCATCAAGGCTGGCCCCCGCCCCCGCGGGCCCGGAAGGAGCCCGCTGCCTCATCCGTACTGCTCAAGAGAGGAGACAGCAGTGCTGACCCCCGCTAGATCGCTCGCGCTGCACGCCGAGTCCGGCAAGGAATTGCCGAGGGTCGAAGCCTTCGACGCCCTGTATGCCATGGGGTGCCGCCCACGGCACGGCGAGGTCATCATGATCGCGGGCCGCTCCGGCACCCAGAAGAGCGGATTCGCCTTGTTCTGGGCGGCGATGATGAACTTGCCGACCTTGTATTTCTCGGCGGACATGTCCCCCTTCACGGCAAGCTCGCGTCTGGCGTCGATGGCGTCCGGCGACACCACGGAGATGGTCGAAGCCGGTATGGCCGCGGGCGGACGGCACCGCCAGGAGTATCTGGATGCCCTTGCGGAGTCGAACATCACCTTCGCCTTCGGCTCGCCGATCACCTGGAAGAACGTCGACGAGGAACTGGAGGCTTTCGTAGAGCTGTGGGACGCCTATCCCCAATTGTTTGTCTTCGACAACTTGATGGATTTCGACTCGGCGGAGAGTGACTACGTCGAGCAGATGGCCGTCATGAGCGGCCTCACTGAACTGGCCCGCGCGACCGGTGCGACCGTGATCGTCCTGCATCACGCCTCCGACAAGTCGTGGGAGGCCAAGAGCGACCCGTGGGCACCGCCGTCCCGAGATCAGATCAAGGGCGGCTTGAGCGAGAAGCCCGAGCTGAGCCTGTCCGTGGCGCTCGACCCGACCTCGCACGAGTACCGGGTCGCCGTGGTCAAGCAAAGGATGGGGCCCTCTGACCCGACCGCGAAGCGGTACGCGTCTATGCGCTGTCACCCCGAGCTGACCCGTTTCTCGAAGCTCGAACGCCTTGCCCCTGCCTCGGTGTCGGCGCAGCCCTGGTCGCCGACCGCAGTCCTCCAGAAGCAAGGAGTGTAAAGATTGACCACGATTGCAGAGCGAAACAAGGCCAACCGGCGCAAGGGCGCCGCCTGGGAGACGGAACTCCTTGCGGGCCTGCGGTCCGTCGGCGAGGACGCCGAGCGGCTGCGACTGACCGGCGCCGAGGATGAAGGGGATCTCGTCATCCGCGAGGACGGCGGCCTCTTCATCGTCATCGAGACGAAGAACGCCCGCTTCGAGCCCGGCCCATTCCTCGACGAGGCCGAGCGCGAGCGGCTCAACTTCGCGAAGCACCGCGGCATCAGCCCGGACCAGGTCGAGTCGATCGTCATCGTCAAGCGCCGGGGCAAGGGCTGGCGCAAGGCGTTCGTCCTGACCACGGTCGAGGCGTATCTCGGGCTGAATGCCGAGTGATCACGGTGACGTTCGAGGAGGAAGCAGAACGCAACCGGCTGGTCGTCGAGCTGGGCCGTTTCGACCTGAGCACGGCCGCCGGTCAGGGCCTCGACGAACTCGGGTACGACGATGACAAGGGCTGGTTCGTCGGCAGGCGTGTGCCATGAGGTTCAGCCGGATCGACAGCGACGACCAGGAGCGCGAGAAGCCAACGCTCGAATCGGTACTCGCCTACTACGAAGTCGACTTCAACGACCAGCGCGCATCCGGCATGGCCGAGTGCCCGCTCCACGACGACCAGACCCCGTCCTTCTCGTGGAACACGGACCGGCAGGTCTGGAAGTGCCACTCCTGCGGGAGGGGCGGCGACTCATTCACTCTGATCATGGAAAAGGAAGGCACTGATTTTGTCGGAGCGCGAGCCCTTGCGGCCTCTGTCTCCCTCGCAACGCGAGATGCTGGAGGAAGCGACCGCGGCGTATCAGGGAGCGCTTACGGCGGACGCCGCACGGTATCTCCTCGGCCGGGGAATCGGCCGCGCGGAGGCGGCTACGTACCGGCTTGGCGTCGTGGGTAGCCACCCCTACCCCGGCCACGAGAAGTACAAGGGGATGCTGGCCATCCCGTACCTCGACCGCAAGAACAACCCGCTGACGATCCGCTTCCGCTGCCTGCAAGAGCACGACCACCGCGCCTTGGGCCACGGCAAGTACGCCACGGTCAAGGACGATCTGCCTCGCATGTACGGGGTCGCCTCCGTCCACAAAGCCGACGGCGTGATCGAGGTGACCGAGGGTGAACTCGACCGGATCATCCTGGAGAAGCTCGGGCTGCACGCGGTCGCGATTCCCGGTGCCTCCATCTGGCAGGGACGCCATCGGCGGATGCTGGCGGGCTTCAACAGGGTCCGCGTCTGGGGTGATCCCGATGATGCCGGCGCGGAGTTCACCGCCCGGATTTGCCGCGCCCTGCGCTCCGCGAAAGGCATGCGCCTTCGGGCTGGCGACGTGACCGAGACCTACATGCAGGAGGGCGCCGAAGCCCTGCTCAACCTGATCAAGGAGGACGAACAGTGAGCGAGACGACCGCGAGGAAGGCAACAGGCCGCAAGACCGATCCGCTGACCGGCATCCTGGCCGAAGTGCGGGCCGGGGCGCGGGCGACACCCGACCTTCCCGCACACCTGGTCGGCGGCAAATACCCAGACAGCGCCGTGAACATCTACCACCAGCGCGGCGCCGACTGGCGCGAGATCAACCGGGCCCGCGCAAGTCAGGGACGGCTCGGTGTCGACGGCCTGGCCGTACAGGTCGCCTTCGCCGCATTCGGCGGACGCTCCCCAGCCGAGATCCGCGAGGGCCTGGTCCAGCTCGCCTCGCTCGCCGTGGCCGCCATTGAGCAGATCGACCGGGAGGAACAGTGAGCGAGCCTCTGCCCGGCAGCCCAGGTCCGACCCTGACCCGCTTGTACGGGGAGCTGGAACCGGATGTGCGCGAGACCGTCCTCATCCGGCTACTGGACGGCTCATCGGCCGAGCGCCTGGCGCTGGTCCTGCGCCGGCACGGGCACACCGTGAGCGCGTCAACCATCCGCACGTACCGCCGATCCCTTCGCGATGGAGTGTAAAGTTTGAACCAGACAGAACTGCTGAACGACCTGCTTGCCACACCGACCGCACCGGCCGTCGCGGTACGGCAGACCGACCCCGACAGGGATTTCACCCGTCAGATCAAGATCACTGGCGACGCGGCCGAGGTGACCGTCCGGGGCCCCGAGGGCATCGACCCCGAGTCGACGGCGGCCGACGTACTCCGCGCACACCAACTCGACCCTGCCGAGTGGGAGGTCACGGGCTTCCGATCCTCGGAGTGGACCATGGCCAACGGTGAGCCGGGAGTCTCCGCCCGGTTCTCCTTCGATCGCCGCAAGGCGCTGGCAAATGCTGAGCGACCGAGTATCGACGAGCTGCTGAAGGTGTTCGACGAGGCGCCGGGCTGGGTGCCCCTGCACATGGAGGGTGAGCACACGCTGATCGTCGCGCTGGGCGACATGCAGTTCGGGAAGATCGACGGCGACGGCTACGAGGGCACGCTCCTGCGGGCGATGCAGTGCATCGACAAGGCCGCGGATCTCCTCGACGTGTACCGGACCCGCTTCAAGATCGAGCATGTTCACCTCGCGTGGCTCGGTGATCACATCGAGGGATTCCAGAGCCAGGGCGGCGCGAACGCGTGGCGTACGGGCCTGACCCTCACGGAGCAGATCCGCCTTACCCGGCGCCTCATGGCACACGCGATCATCAAGTTCGCTCCCGAGGCATCCCGCCTGACCGTCGCCGCCGTCCCCGGAAACCACGGCGAGGCCGTCCGGTTCGGCAAGGGCATCACCCGCTACGACGACAGCCACGACACCGACGCCCTGATCTCCGTCAGTGAAGCCCTCACGCTCGCGGGCGAGGAGTTCGCACACGTAGAGGTGTACGTACCCGAAACGGACGAGCTGACGGTCGTCGTCGACTGCTCGGGCACAGTCGTCGCACACGCGCACGGCCATCAGTGGAAGGCCGGCAAGCACTTCGACTGGTGGCGGGGCCAGGCATTCGACAAGACGAGCGCCATGCACACCGCCGATCTCCTGCTGGCCGGTCACCTGCACCACGAGTTCATTGACACGGATGGCCCGCGCACTTTCGCGCAGGTGCCGGCGATGGAGTCGGAGTCGACGTGGTGGCGGCACAGGAAGGGTTCGCGTGGTGCCCCCGGCCTGATGGTCCTCATCACCAAGGACGGCGAAGTGCCAGTCAAGGAGGTCGTCAGGTGAGCACCTCATCCGTCGCCGACTGGCGAATCCTCGACCTGCCCGCGGTCGTGGCCCTTGCGGGCCGCGCCGCCCGCCGAATCGCGGACGGCTATGAGGACACCCTGACCATGGAATACGAGGACGCCCGGCAGGAAGCGTTGATCATCCTGGCTACGAAGCCCGCCATGGTGAACGAGTGCCTGGCAGACCCCTCGCTGGGCCTGGGCGTGCTCTATCACCGCCTGGTCCTCGATCTGGTCGACCGCGTGAAGACGGAGGCCAAGCGGCGCATCCGCCACACCTCCTACGAAGCGGCCTGCGAAGCAGCCGAGAGGGGGCGCGTGTGAGCGGATACGAGCGACGCCTCGTCGAACACCTGCTTCCCGCCGTGTGGGACGCGGAAGCCGCGTATGGCATCCGCAACCCGCAGGCCCCCGATGCGGACATGCCGCGGGGCACGGTGGACAGGAAAGCCGCGGGAACCCTGTTCGCCCACCTCGCGGACATCCGGCGGGGGTGGAAGGCGGCCCCGCTGTCCCTCGCCGAGAGACGAGCACTGTTCATGCGCTTCGCCCTCGACTGGGACGACCAGCGGATCGCAGCCCGCGAGACGGTTACTGACCGGGCCGTCCGCTACCGCCTGGAGCGTGGGGTGGGCAAGCTCGCGGCGCACCTCAACGGCGGCGAGTACATCGACAGCTACGACGAATTGGACACCGCAGCATGAGCGAAGCCCTGCCCGAGGAGCCGCCGGCTGAACCGCCCCAGCCTTCCGTGAACCCGCCCGTCGGCATGAACCCGGAAGACTTCGAGTTCTGGGACGACGCGACGCTGACCTTCTACGAGCGCCGCTCAGACGGCATAGTCGTTGCCCGGCCCTACTCAGGAACCGAGGTCGCGCACCATGAGGAGGAGCTGACGCTTGACAGCCTGCACGACGAAGCCGGGTTCGCGATCGACTATCTCGACGGACGAATCGACCTGAGCCTCGCCTATCTTGCCCTGCCCGCACCGACCGACGCGGAGACGGCAGCACAGGTTCGGGTGTTGTCCGACCTCTCGGCCTACAGCGCTGGGACTCTCAAGCGCTTGATCAAGGTCCTGGCCGTCATGTTGAACAAGCCGATCTAACCTTGACCGCCTACCGACGCAGGCAACTACCCTGGCCTTTAGGCCAGTTGGGCCCTCATGCGAGGGCCCTTCTGGCGTTTCCGCAGGTAGAATGACTGCATGACCTTCAAGATGACCTGGGCACTCCTTGCTGAGCACGTGGACGATTGGACCGGCGAGGACTTCACGGAGGCTGCATCCGTCTTGAACCGAAAGGTCGGCGTCGCTGTCTCAGCAAGCGGCATGAACGAAGGTGCTCAGACGCACTTCCGCGAGACGTTCCTTGCTCCGCTCTGCAACGGGATAGCAGGCGGCGGCAAGGAGGCGGTCAAGGCAGGACGTGGTTGGAATGGTGCGGCCGGTCCCCTCCTCGTCGTCCTCAGCCCGGCATCCTGACGCAGGTGTGCGTTTGCGCGCCTCGCCGTCTACTCGCCGGTTGCGGCGAGCCCCTTCATCATCACCGCGTAGACCGGTGAGTCCGGGAACGGCTGGTTCTCCCCGACCTTCCGGTATCCCCAACCCTCATACATCGCCTGGAGCCTCGGGCGCTTTGTGTCCACAGTGAGGACCGCCCAAGCCTCTTCCCGCCCGCCAAGGAGCGCGTCATGCAAGCTGGGGCCGAGTCCGGTCTTCCGCCACTTCGGACGCACCATCAGTTCTGACACAGAGAAAGTGGCCGTGTTTCCCGGAGGAGCGGAAAGATGCCCCTGCCACCATTCCCTACCCGGCACAGCGGGCGCTCCGTAAGAGAATCCAACCGGCACCTCCCCCTCCCAGGCGATCACGCAGGAGAAGCCGGGGTTTCCACCCCAGTGATCCACGAACCACGGGAACCGCTGCACGAACTCCTCATGCCGACGGTCGGCATATGCGTCCTCGTGTACGTCTAGAAGGGTCTGCCGGATGTCGCCGAGGTCACCGTGCCCGTAGTGCCTTATCTCGGTGGTCACGAAGTTCTCCATTCAGTGCGGTAGCGATCTGCCCACTCTCGAGCAACCTCGGCCGAGGGGGCAACCGTGAACAGGTTGCGGTGGAAGTCCCCCAGCATCGTCCGCAGGCGCCCGGGGAGGGGGTCTCCGGCCATCAAGTCGAAGGCGTTCCCGGTCGTAGCGCACGCCTGTTCCACCTCGCCCTGGCGGAGCTGGGCGACAGCGAGCCGGACCATCGTCATCGAACGGTTTCGCCGCAGCTCCTTGGGCAGGGAGGCGAGGGCTCGATGCGATGCGGCCTCTGCATCCGCAGGCGCACCTAGCAGTTCGTGAACGATCGCGGTAAGCGCGGCAAGTTCGGCGCGGCCGTAAAAGCCAATCCACGGGGGGCGCGGTGTGCCTGGATCGGCTTTCGCAAGGGCGGCCTCCGCGTACCCCAGCGAGCGCAGTGCAGGCTTGCTGTCACCGCATGAAGCATGCCCAATCGCGGTACGCGCGTGGGCCAGAGAGGAGAACATCGGGTCGCGGCGAGCCGCGGTAGTGGCCTGTGCAGCTTGAGAGGCAGCGATGCCTTCGCCGTACTCGTGCCGCTGATGCGCGAGCATCGCAGTTGAGTTCCACACCCGGAGCTGTGCCACGGGGTCTTGTGCCATGCCCGCCATGCGGAGGGCCTCGGCCAGGTGAGACCGGGCTCGGTCCAATTGCCTGGCATCAATGCAGGACCAGGCTGCCGATGCTGTGTAGTGCGCGCCCAGTGACAGCAGGCGCTGCCGAACGGTCTGCGACGCGGCGTTCTGTTGCAAACCGATCGCTTCTGCCGCCCCCGCGAGTGCGGCCTTCTCCAGCGCGGAATGCCCACCCCGAGACTGGTCAAGCTCCGTCAGGGCGGCCATACCGTCACGCAGCCGGAGTACATCCGACATCCCCACCGTCCGTCTCGCGGCAGGCCCGGAGAGGGGGCTGACGAGCACGCCGGCAGTGAGGTTGCAGAACGAACGGCGGAGCACGGGGTCCTCCGGTGGTGCAGCGGTTGCGGTTGATACGAAGCCTAATTCCGTGATCGGGCATTGGAACACCTGCTCAAGCGCGGCGCGTGTACGACCGATCGGGCGCTTAGTTGCTCCGCTGATCAGGTTCCGTACCGTTCGCGCCGAGACATCGCCGGGCCGACCGGTGATCTTCAAGAGGGCGTCGTTCATCTGACGTGCCAACTCGTCCTGCTTGAAGCCAAGATCGGCCATCCGCGCGCGTAAGACAGCGTTCTCGCCCATGCACCGAAAGTAGCCCCGCACTCACTCTCCGGCCTAGCTGAGTTGCAAAGCGCGCGTAAAGTTTTCCGCTTGCGCGCGTTGCCACGGCGGGCAACCTTTCCTGTTTCGTCACGCCTGACGGTCGTTTACTAATCACAGCCGACCGGGGCAACGAGGACCTCGGGCGGTTCCCCCTTGCAGCGGGCCGCAGTCCATCCTGCCGCCCTGCGGCCCGCTGCGCCCGCCGGAGAGGAGCGACCCGTGACCACCGCCTCCGAACTGCCCCGCCATAACCCTCGCGCCGCTGGACGCACCCACGCCGAACCCGAAGTTCAGCCCGGAGCGCCCAGCAGGCCCTTGCGTTTGCGGGCGGCCCACGGCCTGAAGAGGTTCATGCTCGGGGCCGATTTCGACCTCGGCCAGGAGAGTCGCACGTGAAGGCCCGGCCTCGCCCCACGGCCCACCGGGATCTTCCCGACTGGCTGCATGAGGGCGCCCGGATCTTCGACCCCGGCAGGGATTGCGAGGCGATTGTGCAGTTCATCGGCCCATACGAGGACCCCTACACGCGACGGATCATGCCCTGCGCAGTCTTCCTGCGGCCCGAGGGTGGGGGCATGGAATGGATCGTCGCTCCCGAGGTCCTCCGACAGGCAGACGGTCGGTGACTCATGCGTCAGCGCCTCGCCGTCCTGCTCTACATCGCGGCCGTCAGTGCTGCGGTGGTCGCCTTGGCCCTCGCCGGCACGACCGGTCAATGACGACTGACACCAGTTTCCCGCGCCCGACCGGGCCGGGACCGACAAGAGAAGGGGGCGCGCAATGGCCGCGACCACCGATACCGAGACCGCCAAGCCCACGGTCACCACGAGTGACACCGAGATCGCCACGGAGCCGGACGGCGACGAGAACGGCCACGGAGTAGCCGAGCCGCTCGACGGCTACTCGCTGCTCATCGCGTAGCGCAACACCCCCGCCGACCGCCCGCCTCGGCTGTGTCTCGCACTCAGATCCGTACTTCCCCCACGGCATGAGTGATCCAGCCGGGGCGGGCTTCCAAGGCCCCCCACGCAGTCAACCGTCTTTGACCATGCAGGAGGAGCAATGCGCGCCCACCGCTTAGCCGTTCGGAGCTTCCTTGACGGTCCCGGCCTAACCTCCGCGGACCTGGCCATGGTCTTTCTTATGCGCGAGGACGACGACACGAGGCCGCGCCCGATGCCCACGCTGACCGTGCGGGAGGTGCCCGGAGCCGTTAGGGCTCTTGAGTCCCTCGGCGTGAAGTCGGTAAAAATCTTCGCGGGTTCCAGGGTCAGGGACCCCCGCGCATCCCAGGGCACGTCCCCCACCAGCCTGATGGCCCGCTCCATCAGTGCGGCAAAGAAGGCCGTTCCAGGCATGCTCGTGATGACGGAGACGTGTGTCTGCTCGCACAACGACTCCGGCGAGTGCTGGCTCGCCAACGAGCGCGGCAACATAGACCTGGAGGAGACGGTCGAGGTCCTGGCGGCCCAGGCGGTAATGCAGGCCGATGTGGGGGCGGACATCGTAGGCCCGGCGGCGATGATCCCTGGGTCCGTCCGTGCCGTCCGCGAGGCTCTCGACGCGGCAGGTCACAACCGTGTGGGAATCATGCCGCACCTGATCTTCGAGTCATCCCTGTACGAGGGGTACAGGGTCTCCATGGGGGCCACTCCGCGCTCGGGAGCCCGCGCATTCCAGATCAACCCAGGTCGGCCCGAGCAGGCCGTTCACGTGGCCCGCGAGATGGTCGACGAGGGCGCGGACATGATCCTCACCGAGCCAGCCCTCCACACCGTCGACACCCTTGTCCACCTCAAGGACAAGGTCCCCGTCCCCCTGGTCCCCTTTTCCGTGTCGGGCGAATACCTGCGCCTGACCGATCGCCGCGAGGACGGCGAGCGGGACATGAAGGGGCTGATCGAGGCGTACACCGTCCTGAAGCGCGCGGGCGCCAGCCGAGTCATCACGTACGGCGCCCTTGAGATCGCCCGCGAACTCAGGGCTTCCTGATCGACTCCAGGATGCTGGCCGCACCCTGCGCGAGGAGGTCGGCCGCGACACATGCGCCCAACTTCTCAGGGTCGTCGATCGGCCCCTCCCCAGATGCCGTGACCTGCTGTGCGCCATCCAAGGAAGTCACGGCGGCGAAGAGGTGCAGAAGTCCGTCAGGACCGATCCGCCCCCAGGCGCCAACCGGGACGGAGCAGCCTCCATGAAGTTCGGCCAAGAGCGCCCGCTCGGTACGCACACATGCGTCGACATGCGCGTCCCCGGTCCACGCCAAGAGGCTGGCGGCCTTGGAGCCGGCACGAACCTGGATGCCGAGCGCGCCTTGCCCTGGGGACGGAGGGAAGACAGCGGGGTCGAGAACCTCGTGCACTTCGGGGGTCAGAGCGAGCCGGTTCAGACCCGCTGCCGCCAGCACCACGGCATCGAGGGCGCCCTTCGTCGTCCGGGCAAGCCGCCCGGGAACGTTTCCACGGATCGGCACCACGTCCAGGTCGGGCCGCAGCACAAGCAGTTGGGCAATCCGGCGCGGAGCACCAGTTCCGACACGGGCCCCCTTCGGGAGGTCGTCCAGCGTCGAGCCGCAAAGCACGTCCCGCACATCTTCGCGCGGGCCGGGAGTCGTCAACAGGAGCGTGCCTTCATGCACCGAGGTGGGGAGGTCCTTGAGCGAGTGCACAATCACGTCGACCTGCCCAGTTACGAGGGCTGCCTCCTGGTTGGTGGAGAAGGCGCTCCCGCCGGTCGTCTTGGCGACTTCGGCGAGCGTCGGGGTCACGCGATCTTGATCTCCACCTTCGAGGATGATCTCTCGCTTGAACGTCACGCCGGGGAACTGCTCGGCGATCGGGGCGAGCCACTCTGTGACCTGCGTTCGGGCCAGCTTGCTCGCTCTGGAACCGATTCGAAGCACATCGCTCATCCGGCTCAACTCCTCGCATTGGCAGGCTTGTTGGGCCCCAAGCCTACTTGCACCAGAACCATGCAGTTTCCGACAGAATGTCACCAAAGGAGAAACCCGGTGGAGCCACTGCGCATCGGCGCTCGCGCGTCCCTGATGTCCCTCATGCAGACCGCGCCCCTGATGGCCAAGCTCGGCCCCACTCCCATGCTCTTACGCCCCTTCCATGGTGCGGGAGGCGACCGGGAACGGAACCGCGCACCCCTGGAGGCGGACGGCGGCTTCTCCGAGGAGATCGAGGCTGCCCTGCTCTCCGGCGAGATCGACGTCGCGGTGCACTGCCTCAAAGACGCGCCCACCCACGACACCGCCGGCACCGTCATGGCCGCCTACCTCCCGCGAGACGACCGCCGCGACTCCCTCGTGACCCGCGAACCCGGCCTGAACCTCTTGACTCTGCCGCCAGGTGCACGCATCGGCACCTCCTCCGTGCGGCGCACCGTAGCCCTCAAGCACATCCGACCCGATGTCGAGGTTGTTGCCATGCGTGGCCCCATCAACAGCCGCCTGCGCGCCATGGAACAGGGCGAAGTGGACGGCCTGATCGTTGCGACCTGCTCGATGGAGCGCCTCGGCCAGTCCCACCGGATCGACCACCGCATCCATCCCGAGATCATCTGTCCCCCGCTCGGCGCCGCGATCATCGCCCTCCAGACCCGCGAGGACGACATGGAAACCCGCAAGCGGGTCTTCAAGCTCCACCACGCGGACACCGAGGTCGAGGCCGAGGCCGAGCGGTTGGTCCTCCGTCAGATGGGCGGCTTCTGTAACGCCCCGCTGGCGGGCTACTGCACCACCAACCACCACGACGAGGGCAGCACGTACACCGTTCGCGCCCGCGCGTTCAGCCCGGACGGGAGCGTCACGATCGACGCCCGCATTACCGGCGACGACGCCACGACGGCCGCGCTGGCTGTCTGCGACCTCCTCACCCAGCGCGGGGCGCGCGAACTCGCCACCGCCTGACTCCCCAGACTCCCGCCGTTGGCCCCGAGGCCGGGGCGGGCCGCACCACACCCTGCACCACTCGAACCGATCGAGAGGAGCACCACCGCATGACCATCATGATCGAGAAGCCGAACACCACTACCCGCTCGCGCGACCCGAAGGAACTGCTGAACGCGGTTCAGGACCGGATCGAGCACCTCACCGTGAACATCCTGGACGACGGGATGTCCATCTGGGACCGCGAGGTGGAACTCCTGCTGCGCGACGAGGTCGACACCCGCGAGACGGCCGAGCGCATCCTCGGCAACGCCGTGATGTACATGATCGCGTCGATGGAGCACCCGGACGTGCACATCGGCGTCGGCAAGGTCGTCGACAAGGGCGTACACCAGGTCATCCTCGACACGCCCGTCTACTTCGCGTTCTGCGACCTCTACAACGGGGGCCGGTACAAGCACCACGCCCCCTTCATCAAGCGCCGGACGGATGGCCTGGTCATCCGCACCGCGGACTTCCTCCGCTCCTGCGGGTTCTCGCCGGACACGGAGCTGTGGGCCAAGGACGGCGCCAACTGCTCTCCGTGCGACTCGAAGGTGCCCGACTCCCACTGACGACTGACAGGCGGCTGATCTCACCCGCCGCCCCGACCGATCCGCCCTAGGGTGTGGGCCTCGCCAGCGCGACCGGCGGGGCCCCGCACTCATTTCCACGAAGGACACCAGCATGACCGCACCGCACAACTATGAGCACGAGACGGCCCTCTGGGACGCCTTCGCCGAGAGCGCGTGGAAAGACCCCTCCAACGGCGATCCGGTGCTCCGCTGGACCCAGTACAAAGATCACCCCGCCGACCCGGGCCTGAAGATCCTCGGGAATCCGGCGACCGCCCTGGAGATCGGCAGCGGTACCGGCCGTGCTGCCGCGTACCTTGCCGAGCAGGGTGTGAAGGTCACCGCCGTCGACCTGTCCCCTGTGGCTATCGCCAAGAGCGCCGACCGGTACGGCCACCTCGGCGCCGAGTTCGTGTGTGCGGAGATCCTGGCTCACCTCGCTGGCGGAGAGGCCACCTACGACGCGGTCTATTCAATCTTCGGCGCTGCCTGGTTCGCTGCCCCCGAGCGGCTCTTTCCGCTCGTGGCCGGCACCCTGAACCCGGGCGGCGTGTTCGCCTTCTCCCAGCCGCCTGCGATCCCGGGCGCGTATGGGCCGCAGGGGATGTACAAGGGCGGCTTCGCCGGACCGGCGATGTTCACCTACCGGTACAGCTACACCCCCGAAACCTGGGCGGACTTCCTCCGCGCAGCCGGGTTCACCGATGTCCGCGCCGAGGTTCTCGACGCACCCGAGGCTGACCACATCGGCACGCTCGTCGTTCGGGCCGTCCGGCCATAGCTGGGCCGATCGGCCCATGGCCAAGAGAACAACGCACGTCCTCCTCTGCCCGTAGCGCGTTGCGGAAGCGATCAAAAGCTCGGCAAGGGACAGACCAAGGGCACCTTCTCGCTGGACCAAGCTCCCGAGGAGGTGCCCTTCCTTGTCCGGCGCTGCATCGACCAGCTTCCGTCAGCTGAGTTCCCTTTTCCAGGGCTGCCGACGCTAACGGCAGAAGTCAGCACCAAGTCAGCACGGGACGGGTGATCAGGGGTGTTCAGAGGTGCTTCCAGGTCAGCACCAAGTCAGCACGGGAAAAAACTAGGGGCCCACCCCGGAGGGGGTGGACCCCATCTGACCTGCATGTTTGCCAGATCAGCAGTGCCGTGTTATGGGACCCATCAGACGTTGAAGCGGAACTCGACCACGTCGCCGTCCTGCATGACGTACTCCTTGCCCTCCATGCGGGCCTTGCCCTTGGCGCGGGCCTCGGCGACCGAGCCGCAGTCGACGAGGTCCGCGAAGGAGATGACCTCGGCCTTGATGAAGCCGCGCTGGAAGTCGGTGTGGATCACGCCGGCCGCCTCGGGAGCCGTGGCGCCCTTCTTGATCGTCCAGGCGCGGGTTTCCTTCGGGCCGGCCGTCAGGTACGTCTGCAGGCCCAGGGTGTCGAAGCCGACGCGGCCGAGGGTGGCGAGGCCGGGCTCGTCCTGGCCGACCGACTGGAGGAGCTCCAGGGCTTCCTCGTCGTCGAGCTCGGAGAGGTCCTGCTCCAGCTTGGCGTTGAGGAAGATCGCCTCGGCCGGGGCGACGAGCGCGCTCTGCTCGGCCTTGAAGGCGTCGTCCGTCAGCTCGTCCTCGTCCACGTTGAAGACGTAGAGGAAGGGCTTCGTCGTGAGCAGGTGGAGCTCGTGGAGGAGGTCGCCCTGCTCCGTGCCCTTGGTGATGCCCTTGGAGAAGAGGGTGTCGCCCGCTTCGAGGATCTTCTTGGCCTCGACGACGGCCGCGAGGACCGCGACCTTCTCCTTCTGGAGGCGGGACTCCTTCGTCAGGCGCGGTTCGGCCTTCTCGATCGACTGGAGGTCGGCGAGGATCAGCTCGGTGTTGATCGTCTCGATGTCGTCCTTCGGCGAGACCTTGCCGTCGACGTGGACGACGTTCTCGTCCTTGAAGGCGCGGATGACCTGGCAGATGGCGTCCGACTCGCGGATGTTCGCCAGGAACTTGTTGCCCAGGCCCTCACCCTCCGAGGCGCCGCGCACGATGCCCGCGATGTCGACGAAGTCGACGGTCGCCGGGAGGACCTTCGCCGAGCCGAAGATGCCCGCGAGGACGGCCAGGCGCGGGTCCGGGACACCGACGACGCCGACGTTCGGCTCGATGGTGGCGAACGGGTAGTTGGCCGCCAGCACGTCGTTCTTGGTCAGGGCGTTGAACAGGGTCGACTTGCCGACATTCGGCAGGCCGACGATTCCGATCGTGAGCGACACGTTGGCGACTTCCCGTAGCTGGAGGGGGCGGCGGCCCGGGAGTGGGCCACCGGACAGTTTACTTTCCGATGAGCGGGGGTGGATGTACGCGTGTCCGGGGCCCGATCCGGCCCGCTCCCCGCCTAGTTTGGTGGGGTGGAGCAATACAGCACGCGATCGGCCCCTCACCAGCAGCGACCTCCGGCCCAGCGCCAGGGGCCCCGGCCCGCCTCGGTGCCCGCCCAGGCCGGCGGCGGTCCGCGGCAGTCCTCGCTCGCGCGGCGGATGCCCCGGCCCCGGCTGACCGGGCTCGGTGGCGGGCTGTTCGCTTGCACCGCCATGGTGCTGGTGGGCGGGATCTGCTGGCTGCTGTTCGGTTCCTCGCTCTTCGTCTACGGACTGCTCTTCCTGCCCGTCGCGGCCGCCACCGCGCTCTGGGTCCGGCCCGCCGACCTGATCACCGCACCGATCAGCGTGCCCATCGCCTTCGCCGCCGGAGTGTGGCCCATCTCGGGCGGCTCCGGCGGCATCGGCGGGCAGCTGATGGGGCTGGTGTCCGCGCTGTCCCTGCACGCCGGCTGGCTGTACGCCGGGACGCTGGTCGCCGCGCTGATCGCCGTCGTGCGCAAGGCCGTACTGATCGGCAGGCGGCGGACGCCCCGCCGTCTCACCCCGTAGGTCCGACCTCTATCTGCCCACAGCCTTCGTCGCCTTCGTCGCCTTCGTCGCCTTCTTCGCCACCGTCGCCTTCGCATCCTTCGCCGCCATCGCCGCTCCCACGATGCCCGCGTTGTTCTGCAGCTTCGCCGGGACGATCTCGGCCCGCACGCCCTCGATCAGCGGCAGGAACTTCTCCGGCTTGCGGCTGACTCCGCCACCGATGATGAAGAGGTCCGGGGAGAACAGCATCTCCACGTGCTGGAGGTACTTCTGCACGCGGTGCGCCCAGCGTTCCCACGTGAGGTCGTGGTCCTCCTTCGCCTTCACCGACGCCCGGGTCTCCGCGTCGTGGCCCTTCAGCTCCAGGTGACCGAGCTCCGAGTTGGCGACCAGCCGCCCGTCCGTGAACAGGGCGCTCCCGATGCCCGTCCCCAGGGTGAGCAGGAGAACGGTGCCGCCCCGCCTGCGCCCGGCCCCGTACGTCATCTCGGCGACGCCCGCCGCGTCCGCGTCGTTCAGCACCGTGACCGGCGCTCCGCCCAGCTCGCGCGCGATCAGCGCCGCCGCGTCGACGCCGATCCAGGACTTGTCCATGTTGGCCGCCGAACGGATGACGCCGCCCGTGACCACGCCCGGGAAGGTGACCCCGAGCGGCCCGTCCCAGTCGAAGTGGCGCACCACCTCGCCCACGCACTCGGCCACCCCCTCGGGGGTGGCCGGATGCGGTGTCAGTACTTTGTGGCGCTCCTGAGCCAGGTCGCCGCGCTCCAGGTCCACGGGAGCGCCCTTGATCCCGGTTCCGCCGATGTCCACACCGAAGATCTGCATGGACATACCGTACGAAAGGAGTTACTTGTCGGCGACCAGTTCGGCGGCCTCGGCGCGCAGATCGCGGCGGAGTTCCTTCGGCAGCGAGAAGACGATCGACTCCTCGGCGGTCTTGACGATCTCCACGTCCGCGTAGCCGCGCACCGTCAGCCACTCCAGGACCTCTTCGACCAGGACCTCCGGCACCGAGGCGCCCGAGGTGAGGCCGACCGTGGTGACGCCCTCCAGCCAGGCCTCGTCGATCTCGCTCGCGAAGTCGACCAGGTACGCGGCCTTGGCGCCGGCGTCCTTGGCGACCTCGACGAGCCTGATCGAGTTCGAGGAGTTCTTCGAACCGACCACGATGACCAGGTCGGAGTCGGCGCCCATCACCTTGACGGCGGCCTGCCGGTTCGAGGTGGCGTAGCAGATGTCGTCGCTCGGCGGCGAGACCAGCAGCGGGAACTTGGTCTTCAGCGCGTCGACCGTCTCCATCGTCTCGTCGACCGAGAGGGTGGTCTGGGAGAGCCAGACGACCTTGGACTCGTCACGGACGGTGACCTTCTCCACGTCGTGCGGGCCGTCGACGATCGTGATGTGGTCCGGGGCCTCGCCGGAGGTGCCGATGACCTCCTCGTGGCCCTCGTGGCCGATGAGGAGGATGTCGAAGTCCTCGTTCGCGTACCGGATGGCTTCCTTGTGCACCTTGGTGACCAGCGGACAGGTCGCGTCGATCGTCGCGAGCTTGCCGCGCGCCGCCTCCTCGTGCACCACCGGCGCCACGCCGTGTGCGGAGAACATCACGATGGAGCCCTCGGGCACCTCCTCCGTCCGCTCGACGAAGATGGCCCCCTTCTTTTCCAGGGTCTGGACGACGTACTTGTTGTGCACGATCTCGTGGCGGACGTACACCGGCGCACCGTACTGCTCGAGGGCTTTCTCGACGGCGATCACGGCTCGGTCCACGCCCGCGCAGTAGCCGCGGGGCGCGGCGAGCAGGACACGGCGGGAAGCAGGAGCGGGGGCGGGAGCAGTCATGTGCTCCATCGTACGGGGGTCTCCAGGAGGCCGGGCGTCCCCCGTACGGCACACACTGGCCCGACAGCCCGTACCCCGCACACCTGCCCCTACCCCGGAGGACGGATGGCTTCCGTTACGGATCCCGGCGCGGCGGCGCCCGCGGCGCTGCGGCGCAGCCTCGGCTTCCGGGATCTGGTCGTCTACGGCCTGCTGTTCATCGCCCCCATGGCCCCGGTCGGGGTGTTCGGCACGCTCGATGCGAAGTCGCACGGCGCCGTCGCCCTCGTCTACCTCTGCGCGACCGTCGCGATGTCCTTCACGGCCTTCAGCTACGCGCAGATGGTGCGGGTCGCCCCACAGGCCGGGTCGGTCTTCACGTACGCCCGGAAGGGTCTCGGCGAGGGCGCCGGGCTGATCGCCGGGTGGATGGCGATGCTCGACTACCTGTTGATCCCGGCGGTCGCGTACCTCTTCTCCGGGATCGCGATGAACGCGTTGGTTCCGGAGGTCTCCCGGTGGGTGTGGACGGCCCTGGCCGTGGTGATCACCACCCTGCTGAACCTGTGGGGCGTACGGGCGGCCGCCCGCGTGGGTTTCGCCGTGCTGGCCATGGAGCTGGTGGTCCTGCTCGTCTTCGTGGTCGCCGCGGTGACCGTGCTGGTCGGGGGCGGGGCGCGGCGCGGCTGGTTGTCCCCGCTGACCGGCGACGGCTCGCTCGGCTTCAGCACGGCGGCGGTGCTGGGCGCGGTGTCGGTCGCGGTCCTGTCCTACCTCGGCTTCGACGCGATCGCCTCCTTCGCCGAGGAGGTGACGGGCGGATCGGAGCGGGTGGCGCGGGCGGTGCTGTTCTGCCTGGCGCTGGCCGGGGTGCTGTTCATCGCCCAGAGCTATTTGGCGGCGCTGCTCGTGCCCGTGTCCGCGGCGGAGCTGGCGGCCGAGCCGGAGCTGCAGGGACCGGCCTTCTACGACGCGGTGGAGTCCGCGGTCGGCTCCTGGCTGCACGACCTGGTGGCGGTCAGCAAGGCGATCGGGGCGGCCTTCGCGGCGCTGGCCGGGCAGGCGGCGGCCGGCCGGCTGGTCTTCGCGATGGCCCGCGAGCGGCGGCTGCCCCGGGCGCTCGCCCGGGCCTCGGACGGCACCCCGCGACCCGCGCTGCTGGTGGCGGCCGCCATCACCCTGGTCGCGGCCGTATGGGCGGCCCGGCGCGACGACGGGCTCGACCAGCTGGTGTCGGTGGTGGACGTCGGGGCGCTGGTGGCCTTCACCCTGCTGCACGCCTCGGTGGTGGGCTGGTTCGTGATCAAGCGGCGCGAGGGCCCGCCGAACTGGTTCGGGCACCTGGTGATGCCGGTGCTGGGCGCGGCCGTGACCATCGCGGTGATCTTCGAGGCCTCCTGGACGGCGCAACGGGTGGGGGCGGTGTGGCTGGCGGTCGGCCTGGTCGTGCTGCTCGTCCAGCGCGGCCGCCGGGAAGCGCCCCACGACACCGGCACCGGCACCGGTGTCGGCTCCAGAGCCTGACGCACTGTCGGCGGCGCCGGATAGCCTGCGCACATGGCTCTGAATACGTCGGCCGAGGCGCCGCTGCCGGTAGGTCAGGTGTCCCGGCTCATCGGGGGCTGGATCGAGCGGCTCGGCCAGGTGTGGGTGGAGGGGCAGATCACGCAGCTCTCGCGACGGCCGGGAGCGGGGGTGGTCTTCCTGACGCTGCGCGACCCCTCGCACGACATCTCCGTCAGCGTGACCTGCTTCCGCCAGGTCTTCGACGAGGTCGCGGACGTGGTCTCCGAGGGTGCCCGGGTCGTCCTGCTGGCCAAGCCCGAGTGGTACGCCCCGCGCGGGCAGCTGTCCCTGCGGGCCACGGAGATACGGCCGGTCGGCATCGGGGAACTCCTCGCCCGGCTGGAACGCCTCAAGCGGTCCCTGGCCTCCGAGGGGCTCTTCGCGCCGGAGCGCAAGAAGCCGCTGCCCTTCCTGCCGCAACTGATCGGGCTGGTGGTCGGGCGGGCCTCGGCGGCCGAGCGCGACGTCCTGGAGAACGCCCGGCGCCGCTGGCCGGCGGTCCGCTTCGAGGTGCGCAACGTCGCCGTCCAGGGGGTGCACGCGGTGCCCCAGGTGGTCCAGGCGGTCAAGGAGCTCGACGCCCTGGACGAGGTCGACGTGATCATCGTGGCGCGCGGTGGCGGCAGCGTGGAGGACCTGCTGCCCTTCTCCGACGAGGAGGTGGTCCGGACGGTCGCGGCGGCCCGTACCCCGGTGGTCTCGGCGATCGGCCACGAGCCGGACTCCCCGCTGCTGGACCTGGTCGCGGACGTACGGGCCTCCACGCCCACGGACGCGGCGAAGAAGGTGGTGCCGGACGTCGGCGAGGAGCTGGAGCGCGTACGACAGCTGCAGGCGCGGGGGCTGCGCGCGGTCAGCGGGCTGCTCGACCGGGAGGAGCGGGGGCTCGCGCACGCCCTGGCCCGGCCGGTCTTCGTGCACCCCCAGCGGATGGTGGAGATCCGCGAGGACGAGCTGGACGCCCTGCTGGCCCGGGCCCGGCGCACGCTGGGGCACTTGCTGGACCGGGCCGACTCGGAACTGGCGCACACCCTCGCCCGGGTGGTGGCGCTGTCCCCGGCGGCGACCCTGGAGCGGGGGTACGCCGTGCTGCAGCGGGCCGACGGCCACGTGGTGCGCTCGCCGCGGGAAGTCGCTCCCCACGACGTGCTGCGCGCGCGGGTGGCGGAGGGCACGTTCTCCGTGGAGGTCCCCTCGCCGCACGCCCCGGAAGGTCCGGAGGCCCCCGAGGACGCAACGGTCGCTTCGGAATAGCGACACACGGCCGCAATCACGCGGTCGTACGACACACAGAGGATGGAGTACGGGAATGACAGAGGCCGGAACGGCGCTGGGGTACGAGCAGGCCCGCGACGAGCTCATCGAGGTCGTCCGCAAGCTGGAGGCCGGCGGGACCTCGTTGGAGGACTCCCTCGCGCTCTGGGAGCGCGGCGAGGAGCTGGCGAAGGTGTGCCGGCACTGGCTGGAGGGGGCCCGGGCCCGGCTGGACTCGGCGCTGGCGGCACGCGAGCCGGCCGAGGAGGAGTGACCGGGGAGGAGCGGCCCGGGGTCTGACCGGGGGCTGACCGGAGAGTGAGCCCGGTCACCCGGACGCCGATTTAGTTGAAAATTCATCTACCTCGCCGTAGAGTCTGGGACATCGCTTCACCTCCGTATGGAAGAAGGCTTTCCGATGTCTCTCGTTCTTGACTCCGCCGCGCAGGACCTGCTGTTCCGCGAGGCCCGCACGGCCAACTCGTTCACCGACGAGCCGGTCACCGAGGAGCAGGTCCAGGCGATATACGACCTGGTGAAGTTCGGTCCCACCGCCTTCAACCAGACCCCGCTGCGCATCACCCTGGTCCGCTCCCCCGAGGCCCGCGAGCGCCTCGTGCAGCACATGGCCAAGGGCAACGACGCCAAGACCGCCACCGCCCCGCTGGTCGCGATCCTCTCCGCGGACAACGAGTTCCACGAGGAGCTCCCGCAGCTGCTGCCGCACTTCCCGCAGGCCAAGGACGCGTTCTTCGCCGAGCGCCCGGTCCGCGAGCAGTCCGCGCTGCTGAACTCCGCGCTGCAGGCCGCCTACTTCATCATCGGCATCCGCGCCGCCGGCCTGGCCGCGGGCCCGATGACCGGCGCCGACTTCGGCGGCATCCAGAAGGAGTTCCTGGACGCCGACCACACCCCGATCATGGTCATCAACATCGGCAAGCCGGCCGCCGAGGGCGCCTGGTTCGACCGCTCCCCGCGCCTGGGCTTCGACGAGGTCATCACCACCGTCTGATCGGCGCCGACGCCGCCGCAGCACGCGCAGAAGGGCCGTGCGCCCCGGGATTCCGGGGCGCACGGCCCTTCTCGCATGCACGTACTGCACAGGTTCCGCGAGGCCCCGCCCCCGCACGGGTTCCGTGCAGGGGCGCTCGGCCCCGACCGCCCTGCGCGGTCCGCTCGCCCTGCGCGGCCTACTTGCCCTGCTTGAACTCCAGCGCCGCCGCGAGCGCACCGAGCTGCTCGAAGGAGGCCGTGCCGGTCACCACCGTGACGTAGCCCTGCTCCTGCCGCACGAGGGCGTCGTACTTCTCGCCGTCCCAGCGCTCCCAGGCCAGGTCGCCGACCTGCTGCGTCTGCCCGGTGGCCGTCGCGTGCTGGGTGACCTTGGCGAGGTACTTCGCCGAGGTGTCCGTGGACTGCTCCACCGCCGCGTACTGCCGCTCCGGGTCGAGGAAGCCCAGGTGCCAGGCGCTGGCGTTCTTGCGCTCGTACGTCACCGAGGTCGCCCGCCACTGCTCCGGGAGCCCGACGGGGGCCGCCACCGGATACGGGGCCGCGCGCCGGGCCGTCACGGTTTCCACCCGGTAGTCGACCGTCCGCGTCGGGTCGGCCTCCTCGTCATGCGGGACGAAGAGGTAGATCCCGGCGACGACGATGCCGATCACCCCCAGCGACCGGACCATGTCCCAGACCGTCTGCTTGCCTTTCATACCTGCCACGGGACCCATCGTCCCGCATCGCGGGGCGGCGATCACCGCCGGGGTCGCGGTGCGGCGCGCGTCGGCGGACCCTGGAGAGTCCCGGAACATCCCGGAAGGTCACGGAAGGCCCGGGAAGTCCTGGGGGACCGCAAGACGTCCGCTCAGGACAATCGACTGACCGATATGCCGCTCATACGTGACCCGCCCTGCTCAATATGTCGACGTACCGATAGAGTTCCAGCACCCTCACTTCCCGGCCGTCGCCGTACAGAAAGGTGCGCTCCGATGACCGAGCACAACCTGCCGCCCCAGCTCGAAGTCTCTCCGGAGGCCCCCGACCGCAACCTCGCACTGGAACTCGTACGGGTCACCGAGGCCGCAGCCATGGCCGCGGGCCGGTGGGTCGGACGCGGTGACAAGATCGGCGCGGACGGTGCCGCGGTCAACGCGATGCGCACCCTGATCTCCACCGTCTCGATGAACGGCGTCGTCGTCATCGGCGAGGGGGAGAAGGACGAGGCCCCCATGCTCTTCAACGGCGAGCGGGTCGGCGACGGCACGGGCGCCGAGGTCGACATCGCCGTGGACCCGATCGACGGCACCACCCTGAACGCCAAGGGCATGCCGAACGCCATCGCCGTCCTGGCGGCCGCCGACCGCGGCACCATGTTCGACCCGTCCGCGGTGTTCTACATGGAGAAGCTGGTCACCGGTCCCGAGGCCGCCGACTTCGTCGACATCAACGCGCCCGTCTCGGTGAACATCCGCCGGGTCGCCAAGGCCAAGAACATGGCCGTCGAGGACGTCACCGTGGTCATCCTGGACCGCCCCCGCCACGAGGGCATCGTCAAGGAGATCCGCGAGACCGGCGCCCGGATCAAGTTCATCTCCGACGGCGACGTCGCGGGCTCGGTCATGGCCGTGCGCGAGGGCACCGGCGTCGACCTGCTCCTCGGCATCGGCGGCACCCCCGAGGGCATCATCTCGGCGTGCGCCATAAAGTGCCTCGGCGGCACCATCCAGGGCAAGCTCTGGCCGAAGGACGAGGCCGAGCGCCAGCGCGCGCTCGACGCCGGTCACGACCTCGACCGCGTCCTGACCACGAACGACCTGGTGTCCGGCGAGAACGTCTTCTTCGTCGCCACCGGCATCACCGACGGCGAACTGCTGCGCGGCGTGCACTACCGCTCGGAGACCGCGACGACGTCCTCGCTGGTCATGCGCTCGAAGTCGGGCACGATCCGACGGATCGACTCCACGCACCGCCTGTCGAAGCTGCGCGCGTACAGCGCGATCGACTTCGACCGCGCGCACTAGCCACCGGCGTGAGGAAGCGAGAGGGGCGGTCACCGCGTGCGGCGGGACCGCCCCTCTCGCACACCCACGTCCGGCGTCCTGCGTCCGGTGTCCGGCGTCCTGGAGGTCGACCACGGGCGACCCGCGACCGGCGGCCCGCGACCGGTTCAGCCCGCCGCGGCGATCGGGCCGGCCCCCGGGGCCTGGCGCAGCTCGGCGGCCCTGCGCCGCATCCGCGCCAGCACCACGCGGCGCTCGGCCGCGGTGAGCCCGCCCCACACCCCGTACGGCTCGGGCTGGAGCAGCGCGTGCTCCCGGCAGGCGACCATCACCGGGCAGCGGGCGCAGACGCGCTTGGCGGCCTCCTCGCGGGAGAGCCGGGCCGCGGTCGGCTCCTTGGACGGCGCGAAGAAGAGCCCCGCCTCGTCACGGCGGCACACCGCCTCCGCATGCCATGGGCCGTCCTCCGCCCTCGCCGGCACCCGCGGCTTCGGCACGGCCGCCGCACGCCCCGGAAGACTCTGGACGGCGGCTACCTGCAAGGACTGATGCGGCGGATGCGGCACGGTCTACTCCTGACGACGTATACGTGAGCGAGAGACGACGCACCTGTCCCTACCCGCTGTAGGCGCCCCTATGCACCACGCGCCACGGGCCGCCGGGGGTTCGTCCGAAACGAGACCCCGCCGGGCGGCCGTCACCCCGCGGGTGCGACCCAGTCGGGATCCCGCCCGAGGAAGGCCAGCAGGCGCGCCGCGGCGCCGTCGTCCGCGCCGGGCGCCAGGGAGCGGACCGGACCGTAGGCGAAGCCGCGCAGGGGGTCGACGAGGACCTCGGCGGCCGGGCGCAGGGCGGCGGCCAGCGCGTCGGTCAGGCCCGGCGGGCGGCCCGTGGCGACGGCAATGTCCCAGGCGTGCACGGCGGCGTCGAGGGCGGCGGCGCCGATGGCCGTCTCGGCCGGTACGAAGAAGGGCGGCAGCGGCACGGGCACCTCGACGTCGCCGGGGGTGACCCCGGCAAAGGCCTCGGCCGCGGCCGCGAGCGCCGGGTCCAGCAGGCCCGCCGGGGTCCCGGCCAGGGCTCCGGAGGGGGCGAAGGGGTCCTCGGCGGGTCCGGGCCCACCGGTCAGCCGGGCGGCGTAGGCCAACTGGTCGCCCGCGGCGTGCTGGAGGACCTGGGTGACGTTCCATTGCGCGCAGGGGGTCGGGCGGTGCCAGCCATCGGCGGGTACCCCCAGGGCGGCCTCGCGCAGCGTCGCGTACGCCTGGTCGAGCAGTTCCCACTCGGTCGTCGTCATGGTCCGGACCCTAGTGCTGTGACCGGGCTGGCCGTCGGCCGAATTCCGTCGGATCCGCAGCCTCGTCAGGCCCTGTGGGCTCAGCCGTCCAGGCGCTTGCGCAGTTTGCGGGCCAGGTCCACCAGTCGGGCACCGAGCTTGGGTCGCGCCTCGATGTTGCCCAGCAGGGCGAAACCCCGCACGATCACCACCGGCGCCTGCGGATCGCTCTCGCCGCGCCCCTCGCCGCGCACCTCGAAGTTGCCGAGGACTCCGCTGCCGTAGCCGCGCAGGGTGACGTTCTCCGGGACCAGGACCTCGACGTTGCCGAGGACGCAGGTCACGTTGATCTCGGTGACCTGCTGTTCGAAGACCGCCTCGGTGAGGTCGATGTTGATGTCGCCCATGACCGAGATCGCGCGGGTGTGCGGGCCCGGCCGCCAGCGGCCCTTGCGGGCGGAGCTGCTGCACACGGCCACTATGGTCTCGGCGGGGCCGCCCGGGGCGGTCGCGGGAGCCGCGTAGGCGGACGGGGCATGGGCGCCGCCGGGCGCGGGCAGATCCCGTACGAGCACCTCCAGCTCGCCGACGGTCTTGACCGCGTAGAGCGTGTCCAGGCGGTCGGAATGCTCCTCGGCCGTCAGTCGGCCCTCGGCGAGGGCCTCGCCGAGGATCTGCGCGATCCGGTCCCGGTCCGCGTCGGAGGCGCGCAGCTCGGCGGGGGCGGCGCCCGCGGGAGCGGATGCGGGGGCGGCGGGGTGCTTTTCCAGGTCCACGACGCCCAGCATAGCCAGACACGATAGATCGCGATACTGCCGAGTGAGCCTTACCTCACAGACACGCCCCCGGGGAGAGGTCCTACGCTGGTTAGCCGCGCTGCCAATTGGTCGTCAGCGCCGTCTGCCGAGTGAGGAATGACTGCCGTCATGCCAGAGTTTGCGTACACCGACCTGCTGCCCCTGGGCGAGGACACCACCCCGTACCGGCTGGTGACCGCCGAGGGCGTGTCCACCTTCGAGGCGGACGGCCGTACGTTCCTCAAGGTGGAGCCGGAGGCGCTGCGCAAGCTCGCCGAAGAGGCAATCCACGACATCCAGCACTTCCTGCGCCCCGCGCACCTCGCACAGCTGCGTCGCATCATCGACGACCCCGAGGCCTCCGCGAACGACAAGTTCGTCGCGCTCGACCTCCTCAAGAACGCGAACATCGCGGCGGCCGGCGTCCTGCCGATGTGCCAGGACACGGGCACGGCGATCGTCATGGGCAAGCGCGGCCAGAACGTCCTCACCGAGGGCGGTGACGAGGCCGCCCTCTCCCGCGGCATCTACGACGCCTACACGCGGCTGAACCTGCGCTACTCGCAGATGGCCCCCCTCACCATGTGGGAGGAGAAGAACACCGGCTCGAACCTGCCCGCGCAGATCGAGCTGTACGCGACCGACGGCGGCGCGTACAAGTTCCTCTTCATGGCCAAGGGCGGCGGCTCGGCCAACAAGTCCTTCCTCTACCAGGAGACCAAGGCGGTCCTCAACGAGGCCTCCATGATGAAGTTCCTGGAGGAGAAGATCCGCTCGCTCGGTACGGCGGCCTGCCCGCCCTACCACCTGGCGATCGTGGTCGGCGGCACCTCCGCCGAGCACGCGCTGAAGACCGCCAAGTACGCCTCGGCGCACTACCTGGACGAGCTGCCCCGCGAGGGTTCCCCGCTGGGCCACGGCTTCCGCGACGAGGCCCTGGAGCAGCAGGTCTTCGAACTGACCCAGAAGATCGGCATCGGCGCGCAGTTCGGCGGCAAGTACTTCTGCCACGACGTCCGCGTCGTGCGCCTCCCCCGGCACGGCGCGTCCCTGCCGGTCGCCATCGCCGTGTCCTGCTCGGCGGACCGCCAGGCCACCGCGAAGATCACCGCCGAGGGCGTCTTCCTGGAGCAGCTGGAGCGGGACCCCGCGCGCTTCCTGCCAGAGACCACGGACGAGCACCTGAACGAGGCCTCGGACGTCGTCTCCATCGACCTGAACCAGCCGATGGACGACATCCTGGCGACGCTCACCGAGCACCCGGTCAAGACCCGGCTGTCGCTGACCGGCCCGCTGGTCGTGGCGCGCGACATCGCGCACGCCAAGATCAAGGAGCTGCTGGACTCGGGCGCCGAGATGCCGCAGTACCTGAAGGACCACCCGGTGTACTACGCCGGCCCCGCGAAGACCCCCGAGGGCTACGCGTCGGGCTCCTTCGGCCCGACCACGGCCGGCCGCATGGACTCCTACGTCGAGCAGTTCCAGGCGGCGGGCGGCTCCAAGGTCATGCTGGCCAAGGGCAACCGCTCCCAGCAGGTGACGGACGCGTGCGGCCGGCACGGCGGCTTCTACCTGGGCTCGATCGGCGGGCCGGCGGCGCGCCTGGCCCAGGACTGCATCAAGAAGGTCGAGGTCCTGGAGTACGAGGAGCTCGGCATGGAGGCGGTCTGGAAGATCGAGGTCGAGGACTTCCCGGCCTTCATCGTGGTCGACGACAAGGGCAACGACTTCTTCCAGAACCCGGCCCCGGAGCCGACCTTCACCCACATCCCGGTCCGCGGTCCGGGTCTGTAGCGCGACGGCCGGGAGCCCGGGGCGTTGCGACGCCACCGGGCACCCGGCCGACCGGGAGGACAGGACGTGCACACCCAGAGCGCCCCGTTCGTGCTGCGCGCATGGCAGGGCGGGGAGAAGGACGAACGCCGCCGGATCGAATGGGAGGGGAAGTCCCCCGAGTGGGGTGAGATCACCGTGGCTTCGTTGCCGCATGCGCGGGACGATGTCCGGTCCACCGAGGTCGCCGGTCACCACATCCCCGAGGCCGTCTTCGAATCGCGCGGCATGCACGTGACGACAACCCAGCGGCCGACGCTGAACGGGGCGACGTTGCGCATCGGGGACGCCGTGGTGTACCTGAAGCGGAACCGGTGGGGAGCCACGCATCGGGGCCGCGCCCTGCACATGAAGCACGCCGGCGACCGGTACCGGCTCTGGGCGGTCAACCGCCGGGAGTACGTCCTCATGCGCGAGGCGGACAACGAGGACCGCGGTGTCACCGTCAAGGTCAAGGAATCCGGCATCGCCAAGTGGAAGCGCGTCGACGTGAACGTGGCCGGCCGGGCCCTCGGGGCCGACATCGCGCTCGCCCTCGTCTTCGCAGGGGTCGACCGGTCCGTACTGACCAGGCGGGGGGCCGTGCGTGCGGGCCTCTCGCGGGTCTTCCACGTGGCGGCGGACTCCGCCCTGGGGTGACCGGGGCCGCGATGACCTGAGGGCCCCTCCCCCGTTCGGGGGAGGGGCCCTCAGGCATCTCCGCCCATCGGCAGATGGCAGGCCGGCGGGCGCCCGGCGAGGCTGTTCCCGTAGTCGAACGGGTCGCCTGCGCCCTTGGCCCCGCGGCCGACGTCGTAGTCACGGCGTCGGGCCCACCAGGTACCGGGCCTCAACGGGGGTGGCCCGGTACCCCGTCTTCCGCGGCCGCCACTTCGGCGATCGTCAGCCCGTACATCCGGCGCAGCCGGGCGATCGGCACCCCGTCGGGGCCGCCGACCGGCAGGTGGACCGCGCCTTCGCAGGACGGCGTACATCTCCTGTTCCGGCATCCGAGCAGCATGCGGCACCGGGCCGGTCACCGCATCCGGATAACGTCTGTCCCATGAACCGGCAGTCCATGCTCCCCGCCACCGCGCTCCCCGCCACCGCCCGCGCCGTCCGGGTCATCGCCCACCGCGGGGCCTCCCACGAGCACCCCGAGCACACCCTCGCCGCCTACCGGCAGGCCATCGCCGACGGGGCCGACGCGCTCGAATGCGACGTGCGCCTCACCGCCGACCACAAGCTGGTGTGCGTGCACGACCGGCGAGTAAAGCGGACCTCCGACGGCCGCGGGGTGGTCTCCGAGATGACCCACGCACAGCTGTCCGCGCTCGACTTCGGCGGCTGGAAGGGCGCGGAGCACCGGGGGGCGCAGGTGCTGCTCTTCGAGGACCTGCTGAAGGAGGCGCTGGCCGCCGGCCGCCCCGTCGGGCTGGCCGTGGAGACCAAGCACCCCACCCGCGCCGGCGGCCGGCTGGAGGCCGAACTCGTACGGGTCCTGAAGGACCACGGTCTGGCCGACGGCTCGTCGGGTCTGGTCGAGGTCATGAGCTTCTCGCGCAACGCCCTGATCAGGCTGAACCGGCTCGCGCCCGGCCTGCCCGCCGTCTACCTGATCGAGCGGCGGCTGCGGCCGCTCCGGCCGCCGTTCGCGGGGCACGCCGGGCCGGGCATCGATCTGGTCCGCAAGGATCCGGGGCTGGTGGCGCGGCTGAAGGCGAAGGGGCTGCGGGTGCGGGTGTGGACGGTCGACGAGCCCGAGGACGTGGAGCTGTGCGTCCGGCTCGGCGTGGACACGATCATCACCAACCGGCCCGGGCAGGTGCGGGAGCAGCTGGCGGGCATCTGACGCGCGGCCCGTCGGCGGGACCGGTACGGGAAACACCCGGCCGGGGTGCGCCGGCCGGGTGTGGGGGGCTGCGGGTGCGGGGGCTGCGGGTGACGGGGGCCGCGGGTGCGGGGCGGTTACACGAAACGCTGGTCGGCCGACCCGTTGCAGGTCTGCAGGCGCAGCGGCTCGTGGGCGGCGGCCACCGTCAGGCACATGCCCGGGGCGGCGGCGGGGCGGAAGGTGGCGCCGTCACGGACGAACTGCTGGTTCGCGCCGCCGTGGCAGTTCCAGATGATCAGGCCGGTGCCGGAACCGTAGCGGGCGCCGGGGACGTCGAGGCAGCGGTCCTGGGTCAGTTCGATGTGGACGGACTTGCGGACGCCGTCGTACCACCAGCCCTGGTTGCGACCGCCGTGGCAGTCCCATCCGGCGATCTTGGTCTCGTTGGTGCTGGAGCCGCCGAAGGAGTCCAGACAGTTGCCGGTCGCTTCGTTCTTGAGGGCCTTGAACTTGTCGTCCCAGGCGCCGGCCTGCAGGACGGGCGTCCCGGTGCTCGCGGGGTCGGCGCAGGAGGCCTCGCGCAGACCCGAGTCGTAGAGCTGGGTCAGGCAGGACGCGAAGGCGCCGTGGCCGCGGTAGTTGGGGTGGAAGGACTGGCGGGCGGTGTTCTCGTCCCACGGAAAGTGGTCCCCGAGGTCCAGATAGAGGCCGCGGGCCCAGGTGTCCTCCATGCAGACCTCGTGGCCGTGGAAGAGCCGCGAGTTGTCCAGGTAGACCGCGCCGGAGGCGAGGGCCGCGGCGCGCACGCCCTTCTCGAAGGCGGGCACCGCGTGGTTGCGGCCCCAGGCGGCGTCGGAGTCGTATCCGGCGCAGCCGCCGGGGAGCTTGCCGGGGAAGTTCGGGTTGTCGTAGAAGTCGGGCCCGATGGGACTGGGGTAGCCCATCACGACGAGCTTGTAGTCGGAGTCGGCGTAACCGGCGTCGCGCATGACGGTCTTGAGGTCCGCGACCGTGGCCTCCACCTTGGGCTTCAGCCCGTCGACGCGCGCCGGCCAGCCGGGCCCGTACTTGGGCTCGCAGGTGCCCTGGATGAGCACCCAGCGGGTCACGCAGTCGGTCATGACCGGGCCGAACTGCAGGTCGTCGTTGGCCCCGGCGACCAGCAGGACCATCTTGATCTTCGTGTTGCGCGCCTTGACGGCCAGGTTGTCGCTCTGCACCAGCTCGTCGGCGTACTGCTTGGTGCCGCCGATCCTGATGTTGCCGGTGTAGCCGCCGGAACAGGCGACGTTGAAGGTCAGGTCGGCCGGGATGCCGGTGCGGTGGATCGCCGCGTCCGGCGAACGGTGGCACTGGTTGTTCGGCGTGTTGGTCGCGGGGTCGTAGGTGCCGACGCCTTCGCCCGAAATCTCGCTGTCGCCCAGCGATATCAAGCCGGTTTTGCGCTCGTTCAGCGGACGTACGGCAGGATCGCCGTAGATCTTGGTCGCCTCCGCGGCCCGGACGGCCTCCAGCTCGGGCGACAGCGGCACTGCAACGGCCCCCGAAGCGGGCGCCGCCTGGGCCATGGGGGTGACGGCGGTGGCACCCCCCAGGCCGGCCGCGATCGCCAGGACGGCGGCGAAGGTAGATCTGAGCATTGGTCTCGTACGGACACGTGCCATGGAACGCCTCCCCGGATATGGGTGTTACCCCCGGTATTTACTGGCCGGTAGGGGAGTTGGGAACACTTCGAACAAGACAATTGCTCAAGTTTTTGAGGAGGCCATAGAAATGACGGATGACCAGCAGGCCGACGCGTTCCGGACCGAGCACGACTCCATGGGCGACGTACGGGTACCCCGGCACGCCAAGTGGCGGGCCCAGACCCAGCGCGCGGTGGAGAACTTCCCCATCTCCGGGCAGCGGTTGGAGCGCGCCCACATCGAGGCGCTCGCCCGGATCAAGGCCGCCGCGGCCGTGGTGAACGCGAAG
The DNA here is from genome assembly GCF_044756625.1 of Streptomyces sp. NPDC091682. Lineage (NCBI taxonomy): Bacteria > Bacillati > Actinomycetota > Actinomycetes > Kitasatosporales > Streptomycetaceae > Streptomyces > Streptomyces sp. NPDC091682. The sequence goes on from NZ_JBIVTH010000010.1 coordinate 239,847, forward strand.
CTCGGCGTGGTGGACCAGGACCTCGCCGACGCGATCCGCTCCGCCGCCGCGGAGGTCGCGGACGGCCGCTGGGACGACCACTTCCCGGTGGACGTCTTCCAGACCGGCTCCGGAACCTCGTCCAACATGAACGCCAACGAGGTGATCGCCACCCTCGCCACCGAGCGCCTGGGCCGCGAGGTCCACCCCAACGACCACGTCAACGCCTCGCAGAGCTCCAACGACGTGTTCCCGTCGTCCATCCACATCGCCGCCACCGCCGCCGTCACCGGCGAGCTGATCCCGGCCCTGGAACACCTGGCGGCGGCGCTGGAGCGCAAGGCGGACGCGTTCGCCCAGGTCGTCAAGGCCGGGCGGACCCACCTGATGGACGCCACCCCGGTCACCCTCGGCCAGGAGTTCGGCGGGTACGCCGCCCAGATCCGCTACGGCATCGAGCGACTGCGGGCGGCCCTGCCGCGATTGGCCGAGCTGCCGCTGGGCGGCACCGCCGTGGGCACCGGCATCAACACCCCGCCCGGGTTCTCCGCCGCGGTGATCGCCGAAGTCGCCGCCACGACCGGGCTGCCGCTGACCGAGGCCCGCGACCACTTCGAGGCGCAGGGGGCCCGGGACGCCCTCGTGGAAACCTCCGGAATGCTCCGCACGATCGCCGTCTCCCTCACCAAGATCTCCAACGACCTCCGCTGGATGGCTTCCGGACCGCGCACCGGTTTGGCCGAAATCAATCTCCCGGATCTCCAGCCGGGCTCCTCGATCATGCCCGGGAAGGTCAATCCGGTGGTCCCGGAGGCCGTTCTGATGGTCGCCGCACAGGTCATGGGGAACGACGCGACCGTCGCCGTGGCGGGCGCGGCCGGCAATTTCGAGCTCAACGTGATGCTCCCGGTGATGGCCAGGAACCTCCTCGAATCGATCCGGTTGCTCGGCAGCGCGAGCCGTCTGCTGGCCGACCGCACGATCGACGGGATCACCGCCAACGAGGCCCGGGCCAGGGAATACGCCGAGTCCTCGCCCTCCGTGGTCACCCCGCTCAACCGCTACATCGGCTACGAGGAGGCCGCGAAGGTCGCCAAGAGGTCCCTCGCCGAGCGCAAGACGATCAGGGAGGTGGTCCTGGAGTCCGGTTACGTGGAGCGCGGCGCCCTCACCCTGGAGCAGCTCGACGAGGCCCTCGACGTGCTGCGCATGACGCGTCCCTGACCCGTCCGGGCGCACCCGCGGACGGGGGCCGGATCCGGTCGATCGTCACCGCCGAACCCCCCCGGTGACCTGCGCCGCAGCGGGCGCGGGGACCCCCGCCCTAAGATCTGCGCATGACAGGTACTTTCAAGCCCCGGGACTCCGCGGCGCCGAGCGCGCCGCGGAGTCCCGCGCAGGGCCCGCGCTGGGCACCCGGGGAGCAGGTCCTCTGGCGCTACCGCGACCACGCCCCCGGGCTGAAGGGCCCGGTCCACATCTGCCGCCCGGTGACCGTGGTACAGGACACGGACGAGCTGCTGGCGGTGTGGATGGCCCCCGGCACCGAGTGCGTCAAGCCGGTCCTCGCCGACGGCACCTCCGTCCACGCGGAGCCGCTCGCCACCCGCTACACGGCACCGCGGACGACCGCGCGGTCGCGCTGGTTCGGCAGCGGCGTCCTGAAGCTGGCCCGGCCCGGGGAACCCTGGTCGGTGTGGCTGTTCTGGGGCCCCGGCTGGCAGTTCAAGAACTGGTACGTGAACCTGGAGGAGCCGCGCTCGCGCTGGGCCGGCGGAGTGGACTCCGTGGACCACTTCCTGGACATCGCCGTCCATCCGGACCGCAGTTGGAAGTGGCTGGACGAGGACGAGTTCGCCCAGGCCCAGCAGTGCGGTCTGATGGACCGTGAGCAGGCCGACCGGGTACGCGAGTCCGGCCGCGCGGCGGTCGAGGTGATCGAGGAATGGGGAGCCCCGTTCTCCGGCGGTTGGGAGAACTGGCGGCCGGATCCAGCCTGGAGGATTCCGGCCCTTCCGGATGACTGGGACACCACCCCGGCGCATATGACCTCATGAGACCCTTGATGCGCCCCCAGGGTTCAAACGTAGGATCGTCCTCCACGAGGTCACGCGCGCGGGACGGTGCGGCCGCTGCGCCGTTGCGCAAGTGCCGCTCCGCACACGGGATCTGACCGGAGGTCGGACGCACGACGAGAGGCGACGAGGGGGCGGGGGTCCGTCAGGGGCACCTCCCGGCCGGAGGTTGGGAGAGAAGTTTGGGGCAGGAACCTCGGGGTGATGGTGCCCCGGCCGCTGAGCGGGTATACCGCGACTGACCGAGTTGAGTGCAGCGCACATCGAGCGCAAACGGACGGAAATCCACGCGTGACGGAGTACCCCACCTCCCAGGAGGGCCCGCAGCCCGTCGCCTCCGGCGGAGGTACGGACGAGGCCGGCCACGGCAAGGCGCCCATCGCCGCCACCGAGGCCGTACGCACGCATGCCGCGGGCACCGGCGCGGCGGCGGAGCCGGACGGCACGGCTGCCGCGGCCGCCTCCGACGCGCGAGCGGCCCGCTCCGCGGCGGGCGCGGGCGGCAGCGCCGGGCTCCCCCGGCCCCGCCGCAACGCGGCCGTCCCCGGCGAGGTGCCGGCCGCGGCCGAGCCCGGCCAGGGCGCGGCCCGCCCCCGGCCCGGTGCGAGCGGCCTGGACGCGTCGATCGGCGCGGCCGGGCACGGTGGTCCCGACGAGGCCCCGCGCCCGCGCGGCGGGAGTGACGACATGGCCGATGACGGAATCGGCCCCGCGGCCGGCACGCTCACGAGCGGTGACGGCGGCGCCGGACGCCACGGGGGCGGTGCGGGCGGCGTACCGGTCGCAGAGGTGACCGTCGCGCGCCGCGAGGGGGACCGGCTGCGCTTCGTCGGCGCCGCAACGAGGCGGATCGCCCGCGGCATCGACCTCGACGAGATCGTGCTCGGCCTGTGCCGGGCGACCGTACCGACCTTCTCGGACGCCATCCTCGTCTACCTGCGGGACCCGCTCCCGGTCGGCGACGAGCGGCCCGTCGGCCCGGTCGTATTAAGGCTCCGGCGCACCGATCGGCTCCGACCGATCGACGACCTGACCGACATCAGCAGCACCATCGGCGCGGGGATGGACCTCGCCGGGGCCGCGGGGGCCACCGGCGAGCTCGACTTCAGCCAGTTGCCGCTGGTCGGACCGCAGGGTGACCTGCCCGCGGCCGAGCTGTGCGAGATCCGGCCCGGCGGCGCGCTCGCCGAGGTGCTGCGCGGCGTACGGCCCGTCTTCGGGTCCTCCGCCGCCGCCCGGGCCGCGCTGCCCGAGCTGCTCGGCGTGGAGCACCCGCTGCCGCGCGGCAACCGGGCCGTCCTCGCACCGCTGCGCGGCCGCCGCCGGGTGATCGGCGCCGCCGTGTTCCTGCGCAGCCCCGAGCGTCCCGCGTTCGAGCAGAACGACCTCCTGGTCGCCGCCCAGCTGGCCACGCACACCGCGCTCGGCATCGACAAGGCGGTCCTGTACGGCCGTGAGGCGTACATCGCCGACGAGTTGCAGCGCACCATGCTGCCCGACGGCCTCCCGCAGCCCACCGGGGTGCGGCTGGCCTCCCGCTACCTGCCCGCCGCCGAGACGGCACGGGTCGGCGGCGACTGGTACGACGCCATACCGCTGCCCGGCAGCCGGGTCGCGCTCGTCGTCGGCGACGTCATGGGCCACTCCATGACCTCCGCCGCGATCATGGGTCAGCTGCGCACCACCGCGCAGACCCTCGCGCAGCTGGACCTGCCGCCCGCGGAGGTCCTGCACCACCTGGACGAGCAGGCGCAGCGCCTCGGCTCCGACCGCATGGCCACCTGCCTGTACGCCGTCTACGATCCCGTCGCGCACCGGATCACCATCGCCAACGCGGGCCATCCGCCGCCGGTGCTGCTGCACCTGGGCGGCCGCGCGGAGGTGCTCCGCGTACCCCCGGGCGCCCCCATCGGCGTCGGTGGCGTCGACTTCGAGGCCGTGGAGCTGGACGCGCCCGCCGGGGGCACCCTGCTGCTCTACACCGACGGTCTGGTGGAATCGCGCCTGCGGGACGTGTGGACCGGCATCGAGCAGCTCCGCGAGCGCCTGGCCACCACCGCCCAGCTGACGGGCCTGGACCACCCGCCGCCGCTGGAGGCGCTCTGCGACGACGTCCTGGACATGCTCGGCCCGGGCGACCGGGACGACGACATCGCGCTGCTCGCGGCCCGGTTCGACGGCATCGCGCCCAGCGACGTCGCCTACTGGTTCCTGGACCCGGAGGAGACCGCCCCGGGGCGGGCCCGCCGGTTCGCCCGCCGCGCCCTGACCCGGTGGGGCCTGGAGGAGCTGAGCGACTCGCTGGAGCTGCTGGTCAGCGAGGTGGTCACCAATGCCGTCCGGTACGCGGAGCGGCCCGTGACCCTGCGCCTGCTGCGTACGGACGTCCTGCGCTGCGAGGTCGGCGACGACTCGCCGCAGCTGCCGCGCCAGCGGCGGGCGCGGGACACCGACGAGGGCGGCCGCGGCCTGTTCCTGGTCAACCGGATGGCCCGGCGCTGGGGTGCGACGCGACTCAGCAGCGGAAAGGTCGTCTGGTTCGAGCTGTCGCTGCCGGCGACGCCCGAGCGCCGCTGATCGCGCGAGAACGAAAAGACCGCCGCCCCGCAGCCTTGGAAGGCTGCGGGGCGGCGGTGCGTGGTCTACCGGCAGGGCCTAGTTCTCGGGCAGCAGCGGCGGGTCCGGCGGCTTGGGGCCGCCGGTCTTGGTCGCCGTGGGCGACGGGGACGTGCTCGTCGTGGGCGACGGGGACGTCTTGGTCGCGGTGGGCGACGGGGACGTGGACGTCGACGGGGTCGGCGTCGTCGGGCTGGTGCTGGCCGCCGGAGCGCTGGAGGACGGCGACGTCGACGGCGTCGGCGAGGCGCTGCGGGACGGCGTCTGCACGGCGCCCATCTCCGCCTCGCTCAGCTGGAACTTGCCCGCGTTGCCCTTGAGGACGGCGAGCGTGTACGCCTTCCAGATCGAGGCCGGGAAGCTGGAGCCGCCCAGTCGGCCGAGGCCGGCCGTACCGGTCAGGGTGACCTGCTTGGCGGTGCCGGGCTCCTCACCGAAGATCGCGACGACGGTGACCAGCTCCGGGGTGAACCCGGAGAACCAGCCGGAGACGTTGTTCTCGGTGGTGCCGGTCTTGCCGGCGGCCTCGTAGGAGCTGCTGCGGACCTTGTTGCCGGAGGCGCCCTCGTCGTTGACGACGCCCGTGAGCACCTTGGTGACGGTGTCGGCGGTCTGCCGGCTGATGGCCTGGGAGCCGATGGGCTGGGCCGGCTCGACCTCGCGGTCCTTGTGCTCGGCCTTCTTGATGATGGTCGGCGTGACCTTCTTGCCGTGGTTGTCGAAGGTGGCGTAGACGCCCGCCATCTCCACGGTGTTGGCGCTCATGGTGCCGAGCGACATGGCCGGCTTGTCCTCGGGCCAGCCCTCGCGGTCCTTCATGCCGAGGGCCAGGGCCGTCTTCTTCACGTTGCGCGGCTTGGTGTCCACGATCATCTGCGCGTAGACGGAGTTGACCGAGAAGTTGGTCGCCTCCTGGACCGTCATCATCGGGGTGCCGAAGTTGCGGTCCTCCTGGTTCTGCGGGGCGAAGTGGATGTCGCTGCCGACGACCGCGCGCTTGCTGGTGCCGTCGTAGAGCGCGTTCGGCGTGATCGGCTTGTCGTCCTGGGTCTTCGCGCCGTTCTCCAGGGCGGAGGCGAGCACGATCGGCTTGAAGGTCGAGCCCGGCTGGTAGTCCTTGCGCAGGGCGTTGCTCGACCAGTGCTCCTTCAGGCTCGTACCGCCGTACATCGCGACGATCGCACCGGTCTTCGGGTCCACGGAGGTGGCACCGGCCTGCACGCTCTGGTCCTGGGGCTTGCCCTTGGTGTCCTTGCGGTCGAGCTTGGACTCCAGCTCGTCCTGGACGGCCTTCTCCAGCGCCTCCTGCTTCTTGGCGTCGATGTTCAGCGTGAAGGTCCAGCCGCCGGCCTCGATCAGCTTCCGCTCGACGCCCTGGGCGTTGAGCTCGGCCTCGGCCGCCTGGACCAGGTAGCCCTTCTGGCCGTCCATGCCCATCGCCGGCTGCGGCGGCTGCGGCTCGACGAACTTCAGCGTCTTGCGCTTGGCCTCGTCCAGCTTGCCGTTCTCGACCATGTTCACGAAGGTGGCGTTGTAGCGGATCGTGATCCGCTTCTTGGTTTCCTCGCTGGCGGTCGACCAGTCGTACTGGCTGGGGGCCTGGACGAGGGTGGCGAGGTACGCGCCCTGCTCCAGGGTCAACTGGCCGACGTCGACGCCGTAGTAGGCCTGGGCGGCCGCCTGGATGCCGTACGCGCCGCGCCCGAAGTAGCTGGTGTTCAGGTAGCCCGCGAGGATCTCGGGCTTCTCCTTGCTCTGGTCGACCTTGAGGGAGATCACCAGCTCCTTGAGCTTGCGGGTCACCGTCTGGTCCTGCGTCAAGTAGTAGTTCTTGACGTACTGCTGGGTGATCGTGGAGCCACCGGCCTTGCCGCGCCCGGTCGCCGTGTTCCACAGACCGCGGGCCAGACCCTTGAAGTCCACGCCCTGGTCACTGCGGAAGGACTTGTTCTCGATCGCAATGAACGCCTCCTGAACGTCCATCGGGATCTTGTCGATCGGCAGGATCTCGCGGTTGACCTTGCCCTTGCTGGCCATGATCGTGCCGTCTGAGTACTTGTAGACGTTGCTCTGCTGGAGCGCCTGTTTGTTGGGGTCCGGCTCTTCTACCCAGATGTAGAGGGCGACCAGTGCACCCATGCCGAACAGGGCCAGCCCGAAGAACGTGCCCAGGATCTTCTTCCAGGTGAAGAAGCGGCGTATGCCGGTGCGTTTTCCGGTACTTCCGCTTCCCTCGGTGCCCTGCGCGCGTCCGCTCGGCGCACGCCGCGCACCGCGCTGCTGCTGCGCCTTACGCACTTCTGCTCGGCCCATCGCTCCCGCTCCGCTCGATTTCCCCCCCGACGTCAGCTCAGAAAGCTAACACCGCAGGCTGTGACAAAAGTTGGCCAACCATGACTAATTACGGTCATTTCGGACGTGAGAATCAGCACCCGCGTCATGGGAACCGACGCTCACCTAAGCCGAAGGGTTGCCGAAGCGCAAAAAAGTGATATCACTTTGCTAGACAGTCCGATCGGCCGTGAGCTGAGAAACGGGGCAAACCATGACGAACGAAAACGCCACCCCTGACGGAGTACGGGAGTTCACCGCGCGCAGCGTCGGCGGCGGCCTGGCCCTACTGCTCGGCCTGCTGGGCCTGTTGGTGAGTGCCGGCCTGATCGTGGCCGGCTCGGTGGCGACGGCCGTGGCGGCGAAGGCGGCCCTGATCACCCTCGGCGTGCTCCTGAGCCTCTTCTCCACGTTCGCGATGTGCGGGCTCAACACGGTGGCGCCGGGCGAGGCCCGGGTCGTCCAACTGTTCGGCCGCTACCGGGGCACCATCCGCACCGACGGGCTGCGCTGGACCAACCCGCTGACCTCCCGCGAGCGGATCTCGACCCGGGTGCGCAACCACGAGACGGCCGTCCTGAAGGTCAACGACGCCTACGGCAACCCCATCGAGCTGGCGGCGGTCGTGGTGTGGCGGGTCGAGGACACGGCCCGGGCCACCTTCGAAGTCGAGGACTTCACGGAGTTCGTCGAGACCCAGGCCGAGGCGGCGGTCCGGCACATAGCCATCGAGTACCCCTACGACGCGCACGACGAGGGCGGCCTGTCGCTGCGCGGGAACGCCGAGGAGATCACCGAGAAGCTGGCGGTCGAACTACGCGACCGCGTCGACGCGGCCGGTGTGCACATCATCGAGTCCCGCTTCACGCACCTCGCGTACGCTCCGGAGATCGCCTCCGCGATGCTCCAGCGCCAGCAGGCGGGCGCGGTCGTGGCGGCCCGCAAGCAGATCGTGGAGGGCGCGGTGGGCATGGTCGAACTGGCACTGACCCGGCTGGCGGAGCAGGACATCGTGGACCTGGATCCGGAGCGCAAGGCGGCCATGGTCTCGAACCTGATGGTCGTCCTGTGCGGCGACCGCGCCGCCCAGCCGGTGGTCAACACGGGAACCCTCTACCAGTGACCCCCGGCGGCGAGGAGAAGCCGGCGGGCCGACAGGCGCGCAAGCAGGTGCTGCTACGGCTCGACCCGCAGGTGTACGACGCGCTGGCCCGCTGGGCCGGCGAGGAACTGCGCAGCGCCAACGCGCAGATCGAGTTCCTGCTCCGCCGGGCCCTCGCCGAGGCCGGCCGCCTCCCTTCGTCCCCCGGCCCCATTCCGCGCCGGGGACGCCCTCCGAAGCCCGCAGAATGACCCGTACGCCCGTGGGGGCCGGTACTCCGGCCCCCACGGGCGTACGTCGTTCCGGGACGCGGCGGCGGCCGGCCCCTCCGCCCCTCCCCGCCCTCTATACACTCCGCGTATACACGCGGTGTAGAGTCACGGGATGTCCATCGGTCACACCCTCCTGGGCCTCCTAGAGGCCGGCCCGCGCCACGGCTACGACCTCAAGCGCACCTTCGACGAGAAGTTCGGCCACGACCGCCCCCTCGCGTACGGGCAGGTCTACTCGACCATGTCCCGCCTCCTGAAGAACGGCCTCGTCGAGGTCGACGGGATCGAGAGCGGCGGCGGCCCCGACCGCAAGCGGTACGCCATCACCGACGCCGGCATCACCGACGTCGAGGCCTGGCTCGCCCAGCCCGAGAAGCCCGAGCCGTACCTCCACTCGACCCTCTACACGAAGGTCGTCCTCGCCCTGCTCACCGGCCGCCGCGCCGACGAGCTGCTCGACACCCAGCGCGCCGAGCACCTGCGCCTCATGCGCATCCTGACCCAGCGCAAGCGCAAGGGGGACATCGCCGACCAACTCGTCTGCGACCACGCCCTCTTCCACCTGGAGGCGGACCTGCGGTGGCTGGAGCTCACCGCGGCCCGCCTCGACCAGCTCGCCCGGGAGGTACGCCGATGACCCCGGCCGGCTCGCTGCTCGCGGCCACCGACCTGCGCAAGGCGTACGGGACCACCCACGCCCTCGACGGCGCCGAGTTCTCCATCCACCCCGGTGAGGTCGTCGCCGTCATGGGCCCCTCCGGCTCGGGCAAGTCGACCCTGCTGCACTGCCTCGCGGGCATCGTCGCGCCCGACTCCGGCTCCATCGCCTACGCCGGCCGCGAGCTTACCTCCATGAGCGACGCCGAGCGCAGCGAGCTGCGCCGCACCGAGTTCGGCTTCGTCTTCCAGTTCGGCCAGCTCGTACCGGAGCTGACCTGCGTGGAAAACGTCGCCCTCCCGCTGCGCCTGACCGGCGTCAAGCGCAAGGAGGCCGAGCGCACCGCCCTGCACCGGATGGAGCAGCTCCAGGTGGAGGACCTCGGCGCCAAGCGGCCCGGCGAGATATCCGGCGGCCAGGGACAGCGCGTGGCCGTCGCCCGCGCCCTCGTCACCGACCCCCGGGTGATCTTCGCCGACGAACCCACCGGAGCCCTCGACTCCCTCAACGGCGAACTCGTCATGCAGCTGCTCACCGAGGCCGCCCGGTCCGCGAACGCCGCCGTCGTGCTCGTGACGCACGAGACCCGCGTGGCCGCCTACTCCGACCGCGAGATCGTCGTACGCGATGGCAAATCCCGCGACATGGAGCGGATCGTATGAGCCGGCTCCAGGTCTGGACCCGCGACCTCGGCATGGGCGCCCGCTTCGCCTTCGGCGGCGGCCGCGAAGGGTGGATCCGCACCCTGCTCACCGGCGTCGGCGTCGGTCTCGGCGTCGCACTGCTGCTGATCAGCACCGCCATCCCCGGCGCCCTCGCCGCGCGGTACGAGCGCGGCGACGCACGGTCGACGATGAACTCCGAGCGGGCCGACGCCCCCGGCCCCGACACCCTGTTGACCGCCCCCGTCAACCAGACGTACCGGCGCACGGACATCGAGGGGCACATGCTCCGGGCCGAGGGCCCCCGAGCCCCGCTGCCGCCCGGCCTGAAGCGGATCCCGGGCCCGGGCGAGATGGCCATCTCCCCCGCGCTCGACGCGTTGCTGAAGTCCCCCGACGGCGCCCTGCTGCGCGAGCGGCTCGACGCGCGGGTAGTTGAGATCATCGGCGACCCCGGCCTGGTCGGCCCCGGCGAGCTGTTCTTCTACCTGGGCAGCGACACCCTGGAGAAGAGCGGCCCCGAGGACTACCGCGTCGAGCGCGTCACCGACTTCGGCTACGACGCGGGCCGCGAGGGCCTGGACCCCGTGCTCATGCTGATGGTCGTCCTGACCTTCGTCGCCCTGCTGATGCCCGTCGCCGTCTTCATCGCCACCGCCGTCCGCTTCGGCGGGGACCGGCGCGACCGGCGGCTCGCCGCACTGCGGCTGGTCGGCGCCGACAGCCGGATGGTGCGCCGGATCGCGGCCGGCGAGGCGCTGGCCGGCTCCCTGGTCGGCCTGGTGCTGGGCGTCGGCTTCTTCGCCGTCGGCCGCTCCCTGGTCGGCAGCGTCGACCTCCAGCAGCGCAGCGTCTTCCCCGCCGACCTCGACCCGGCGCCGTGGCTCGCCGCCCTGGTCGCCGTCGCGGTGCCCACGGCGGCGGTGGCCGTGACCCTGTTCGCGCTGCGCAGCGTGGTCATCGAGCCGCTGGGCGTCGTCCGGACGGCGCGGCCCTCCCGGCGCCGCGTCTGGTGGCGGCTGCTGCTCCCGCTGGTCGGGCTCGGCCTGCTCGTGCCCCTGCGCGGCCGCGGCAACGGCCACGGCAGGTTCAACCAGTGGCAGGTCAGCGCAGGTGTGGTGCTGCTGCTGGTCGGGATCACCGTACTGCTGCCCTGGCTGCTGGAACGGTTCGTCGCGAAGGCGTCCGGCGGCCCGGTCTCCTGGCAGCTGGCCGTGCGCCGGCTCCAGGTCAACAGCGGCGCCGCCGCCCGCCTCGTCAACGGCATCGCCGTGGCCGTCGCGGGCGCCATCGCCCTCCAGATGCTCTTCGCGGGCGTCGAGGGCGACTACACCAAGCCGACCGGCCAGGACCCCGGCAGGGCCGCCGTCGCCGTCATGGTGAACCGCGAGACGCAAACGCGCATGGACGAGCTCGCGCAGCGGATCTCCGCCGTGCCGGGCGTCACCCGCGCCGTTCCACTGACCAACGTGTCGGCCGCCCGCCAGGTGCCCGCGACGCAGGAGACGGTCACGGTGACCATCGGCACCTGTGACGCGCTCAGCGAGGTCGCGTCGCTGGACTCCTGCAAGGACGGCGACGCCTTCGTACTGACCGGCTCCGCGGCACCGGCCCCGCAGGCCTGGCAGCGCTCCGACGGGGGCGCGGCGAAGCCCGGTGACGAGCTGTTCGTCGGCAACGTCAGGGGGTACGGGTCCGATTCCGAATCCGGGCTGCCCGCCCAACCCGCTCCGGCGAAGTGGAAGGTCCCGGCGGACGCCCGTACGGTCCCCAGCCGGGAGGACCCCGCCGGTCACCTGCGCAGCGGCCTGCTGGTGACCCCGGCGGCCGCGCCGAAGGAGATCGGCGCCTTCCCGGACGCGTGGATCTTCGTCCAGGTCGACGAGTCCGGTCCGGACGCCCTGGACCGGGCGCGCAACGCCGTGTTCAAGGCGGACCCGTCCGTCACCGCGATGACGCTGCGGCACACCGCGCAGGCCGCCGGCTACTCCTCGATCCGCACGGGGCTGTTCTTCGGCGCCACCGCCGTACTGGTCCTGATCGGCGGGAGCCTGCTCGTCTCCCAGCTGGAGCAGTTGCGCGAGCGCCGGCGGCTGCTCTCCTCCCTGGTCGCCTTCGGCACCAAGCGCTCCACGCTGAGCCTGTCGGTGCTGTGGCAGACGGCCGTGCCGATCGTGCTCGGCCTGGTGCTGGCGGCCGGGGTCGGCGTGGGGCTGGGCGCCGTCCTGATGGGCATGGCCGCCCAGCCCGTCCGGATCGACTGGGCGTCGGTGCTCGGGATGACGGCGGCCGGCGCGGGAGTGGTGGTCGTCGTGACCCTGCTGAGCCTGCCGCCGCTGCTGCGGCTGATGCGCCCGGACGGCCTGCGCACGGAGTGATCCCGGCGCCCTCCTGAACCCCGTCCGCCCGTTCCCGGGACGGCCCCCGACCATCCCCCCTAGGTCCTGTCGTCAAAGTCCCGCCTGGCCCGCGGCGTCCGGCACCGCACCTCGCCGCGTTGTCGGGGCACCCAAGTACGTCCAGTACTCGGGCGCCCCTCCGCCTTGCGATGCACGGCACCGGACGCCGCGGGCCTGACCGGCGCTACTTTGACGACAGGACCTAGTCGGTGGGCCAGACCGGGAGCGGGCGCACGGCTTCGCGCAGCGCGGCGGCGATCGCCCTGAACTCCTCCTGCCGGGCGGTCCCGGTGCGCATGGCCAAGGCGATCCGCCGGGAGGGGGCGGGCTCGGCGAAGTACCCGGTGGACAGGTACTCGTTGCGGGCGGTCTCCAGCCGCAGCGCGGTGCGCGGCAACAGCGTCACCCCCAGTCCCCCGGCGACCAGTTGTACGAGGGTGGACAGGCCGGCGGCGGTCGTCGTGACGTCCGCCCCGGTCGTGCGGCCCGCTTCCCGGCAGATGTCGAGGGCCTGGTCCCGCAGGCAGTGCCCCTCGTCGAGCAGCAACAGCTGCAGTCCGCGCAGTTCCTCCAGCGGGATGTCCCGGCGCCCGGCCAGCGCGTGCTCCCGGGGTGCGAGCAGGACGAAGTCCTCGTCGAAGACCGGTAGTTCGGTCACGCCCGGGACCCCGAGCGGCACCGCCAGCAGGAGCAGGTCCAGGCGCCCGCCGCCGAGGCCCTCCAGCAGCGAGGCGGTCTGCTCCTCGTGCACCTGGAGGTCCATCCGCGGGTAGCGCCGGTGGAACAGCCCGAGCACGGTCGGCAGCAGGTACGGCGCCACCGTGGGGATCACCCCGAGCCGCAGCACCCCGGTGAAGGGAGCCCGTACCGCCTCGGCCTCTTCCAGCAGCCCGCCCATGGCGTCCAGGACCACCTGGACCCGCGCCGCGATCCGCTCGCCCGCCGGGGAGAGCAGCACCTTGCGGGTGGTGCGCTCCAGCAGCTGCACCCCGAGGGCCTCCTCGAGGGCGGAGACGGCTCCGGAGAGCGCGGGCTGGCTCATGCCGATGGCCGCGGCGGCGTCCCGGAAGTGCAGGTGCTCGGCGACCGCGGCGAAGGCGCGCAGCTGTGCGAGCGTCGGTTGCTTCGCTCCCCTACTACTGACAGCCACTGATAGGTACCTCCGATCACCCGGCACAAGAGTAGCTATTTCTGTAATCAATGCAGGTGTGTCAGCATGTGAGATACGTCCAACCCCATCGGAAAACCCCCAAAAGGGTCTATTTTCCACTGCATTAGGAGAGCGCGTGCTCACTGTTGGTGACAAGTTCCCCGCCTTCGACCTGACCGCCTGTGTCTCGCTCGAGGCCGGAGCCGAGTTCACGCAGATCGACCACAAGACCTACGAGGGCAAGTGGAAGGTCGTCTTCGCGTGGCCGCTGGACTTCACCTTCGTGTGCCCGACCGAGATCGCCGCCTTCGGCAAGCTGAACGATGAGTTCGCCGACCGCGACGCGCAGGTCCTCGGCTTCTCGCTCGACTCCGAGTACGTGCACCACGCCTGGCGCAAGGACCACGCCGACCTGCGTGACCTGCCCTTCCCGATGATGTCCGACATCAAGCGCGAGCTGTCGGCCGAGCTGGGCATCCTGGGCGAGGACGGCCTCCCGATGCGCGCCGTGTTCATCGTGGACCCGAACAACGAGATCCAGTTCTCGATGGTGACCGCCGGTTCCGTGGGCCGTAACCCCAAGGAGGTCCTGCGGGTCCTCGACGCCCTGCAGACCGACGAGCTGTGCCCGTGCAACTGGAACAAGGGTGACAGCACCATCGACGCCGGCGCGCTGCTGGCCGGTGAGTGACGGATGTCCCTCGACTCCCTGAAGTCGGCCATACCGGACTTCGCCAAGGACCTGAAGCTGAACCTCGGTTCGGTCATCGGCAACAGCGACCTCCCGCAGCAGCAGCTGTGGGGCACCGTCCTGTCCTGCGCGATCGCCGCCCGCTCGGCCATCGTCCTGCGTGAGCTGGAGCCCGAGGCGAAGGCGAACCTCTCGCCGGAGGCGTACACCGCCGCCAAGTCCGCCGCCGCGGTCATGGGGATGAACAACGTCTTCTACCGCACCCGGCACCTGCTCTCCGACCCGGAGTACGGCACGCTGCGCGCGGGCCTGCGGATGAACGTCATCGGCAACCCGGGCGTGGAGAAGATCGACTTCGAGCTGTGGTCGCTCGCGGTCTCCGCGATCAACGGCTGCGGCCAGTGCCTGGACTCGCACGAGCAGGTCCTGCGCAAGGCGGGCGTCGACCGCGAGACGATCCAGGAGGCCTTCAAGATCGCCTCCGTGATCCAGGCCGTCGCCGTCACCCTCGACGCCGAGGCCGCCCTCGCCGGCGAGTAACGGCACCCCGTACGAAGACGCAGGGCCCCGCGACCGGAAACGGTCGCGGGGCCCTGCGTCGTCAGCCCTTGCGCAGAGCGGCCATCAGCGCCCGGGCGTCCTCGACGGCCGCGGCCACCAGGTCCTCCCTGCTGGGGTCCGGCAGCGGATCCACCCGGGGGGCGGACTCGCCCGACCCGCCGTAGATAGCCACGACGATCGTGAACACCGCGCCGCCGTCACGGACCTGCAGATGGAGGCTGTCACCGTTCTCGGGAGGGGTGACCAGGGCCTCCTCCCCTAGACCTGGCACCGACTCCCACGCGCCGTCGTGGACGAACAGCCGGCTGAGAGGGGTGTCGAGCGCGAACTCGGCCGCCGGATCGGCCTTCTTGTGCAGTTCGATCCCGGCCGTCGTGTAGAAGCTCCCGCTGGAGGCGGGCCTGTCGCTGTTGCGGGTGCACGACGCCCAGTCCAGCGCCGGATGCCGGATGCCCGCCCCCGGTTCGGCGTTCGATAGGTCGCCCAGCAATCCTTCCAGGGCCGTGGCCTTGAACTGGCCGCACAGGTCGTCCGTGACCCGGTAGCGGATCTCCGGCTCGGCCGTCCGGTCCCCGAAGGCGTACAGTCCGCCCGCCCACAGCGCGGAGGTGGCCACCACCGCCGCCGCCACCCACTGCCAGGGCCGGCGCGGCGCCCGTGCCCCGGGCACCACGGCGTCCTGCACGACCTCGGCCGGCCCGGCCGGCTCCCACTCCCCGTCTAACTCCGGCTCCGTGATCATTCCCGCCCCCTACTTCTTCAGCGCCGCCAGCAGCTCGCGCACGTCCTCGATCATCGCCGCCTGGACCGCGTCGACGTCGGTGGCCGGTCGACCGTTCGTCTCCGCGAAGGTGTTCGCGCCCGCTTCGAGGGTGAACACCGCTCCGCCGTCCAGGACTTTGAGGACCAGCCAGGTGTCGCCGGACATCACGTTCATCACGGCGCGCTCCCCGAGGTCCGGCACCGCTGCCGTGCGCACGCCGCCGGCGTAGGCGATGGTGCGCAGGTCCGGCGCGTCGAACTCGGCCGAGGGATCGGTCTTCTTGTGCAGGGCGACCTGGGCGATCACGTTGAAGTCCGGGTCCACCTCGTCCTTCCAGGCGTTCTCCAGGCCGCACCGCGCCGTGTACACGGCCGGGTGGTCGCTCTCGAGGTTCACCGGCTTCTTCTTCTGCATGTCACCGGTGATCCCGCTCAGCGCCCGGGCCTTGAAGTCCTGGCACAGGTTCTTCGGTTCCCGGTAGGAGATCTCCGGCTCGGCCGTCCGGTCCCCGAAGGCGTACAGCCCGCCGACCCACACCGCGGACGCGACCACGGCGCCGCCGAGCGCCCACAGCCACGACCG
The DNA here is from genome assembly GCF_044756625.1 of Streptomyces sp. NPDC091682. NCBI lineage: Bacteria > Bacillati > Actinomycetota > Actinomycetes > Kitasatosporales > Streptomycetaceae > Streptomyces > Streptomyces sp. NPDC091682. Next base: position 255,688 of record NZ_JBIVTH010000010.1, read on the forward strand.
CGGGCCCGGACCGCCCGTCGCCCGCTCGCGCGCCGGGGCTCGCTCCGCCGACCGGGCCGGCTCCAGGGCCTCGGTCTTCCATTCCTCGTCGAGCTCCGGATCGGTGATCACGCCTGTTCCCCCGTGTCGCTGTTGCCTCCGCGACGCCATCGGCACGCGAATGAACTCGATCATCGCAGCCCCGATCGCCGGAACATCTGGTTCCGGGGGACGGTCAGGGTGTGACGTGCCCCTCGCCCTCGGGAGCCACGCTCAGGGCCGTCGAACCGTGCGGGGCCGGGCCGATCATTCCGGATCCGAGGTGGTGCTGCTCGCGCGAGTACGCCTTCAGGTAGCCCACCACCGTGTTGGTGACGGCCACCAGCGGCACCGCGACGACCGCTCCGCCGATGCCCGCGATCATGCCGCCGGCGGCGACCGAGAGCACCACCGCGAGCGGGTGTACCCGGACGGCCCGGCCGAGGATGAAGGGCTGGAGCACGTGGCCCTCGATCTGCTGCACCGCCAGTACCACCAGCAGCACCATCAGGGCGGTGAACACGCCCTGGGTCACCAGCGCCACGACCACCGCGAGGGCGCCCGACACCACGGCGCCGACCAGGGGGATGAAGGCGAACAGGAAGATGAAGACGGCCAGCGGCACCGCCATCGGCACGTCCAGGAAGTAGATGCCGAGGCCGATGAAGATGGCGTCGATGAGGGCGACGATCACCGTGCCGCGCACGTAGGCGGTGAGGGTGCGCCAGGCGCGCGGACCAGCGCCGGCGACACCGGCCCGGGCGGCGGAGGGGACCAGACCCAGCGCCCAGTTCCAGATGCGCTTGCCGTCGTAGAGCAGGAAGAGCGTGGAGAACATCGCGAGCAGGATGCCCGTGAGGACCTCGACGAGCACCGTCACGCCCTGCAGGCCGGCGGAGGTGATCTGCTCGGTATTGGTGCCGATGGTCTCGCTGAGGTTCTTCGCGATGTCGTTGATCTGCTTCTCGGTCACGTGGAACGGACTGTCCAGTGCCCAGAGCTTGAGCTCGTTGATGCCGTCGCGGACCCGGTCGGAGAGGTCGTCGAGGTTCTCCATGACCTGCCAGACCACGAACCAGCCGACGAGCCCGATGACCACGAAGCCGAGGATCGCCGTGACGGCCGTGGCCAGTCCGCGCGGCAGGCCCAGTCTGCGCAGCCGGACCACGAAGGGCTGGAGCATCGCGGTGACGAGCATGGCGGCGGCGAAGGCGAGGACGACCAGGCGGACTTCGCTGATCACCTTCATCAGCACCCAGAGCATCCCGGCGAGCAGCAGCAGCCGCCAACTGGCCTCGGCGGCCACGCGCATCCCCCAGGGGACGACGCTCGCCGGGTCGGGGCGCACGGGAACGGCCGGGGCGGCGACATGGGGCGCGGGAACCCGGGGCGGGACGGTGGGCGGCGCGGGAACGGTCAGCACGGCGGACGCCTCGGCGGCCGGTACCCGTCCGGGCCCGGCAGGATGCGGCAGGTCGCCGCTGGTCTCGGCTTCGACCTCGGCGCGCCGCTCGTTGAGCCGCGCCTCCATCCGGTTCAGCTTGTTCCCGAGCCGGCCGAGCCAGCCTTCCTTCATCGCCATGTCGCTTCCTTCCCCCGCCCCCGGTCTACGGGCTCACCTCGAAGACCGTACACGCGAGGAGCCCCGCACCGTAGAACGGTGCGGGGCTCCCCCGGGTTGTGCGGTGCTGCGGCGCTCGCGGTGGCGCGGGCCGCCTAGTACCAGCCGTTGGCCTGGTGGAAGCTCCAGGCGCTGCAGGGGCTGCCGTAGCGGTCTTCCATGTAGTTCAAGCCCCACTTGATCTGCGTGGCGGGGTTGGTACGCCAGTCCGCACCGGCCGAGGCCATCTTCGAACCGGGCAGCGCCTGGACCAGACCGTAGGCGCCCGAGGACGAGTTGACGGCCTTGTAGTTCCAGGTGGATTCCTGGTTGATGATGTTCGAGAAGCACTGGAACTGCCCGGCCGGGACCATCTGCTGGGCAATGGCCTTGACCTGGGCGACCGTGTAGGAGCTCTGGGGAGCGAAGTCCCCGGCGTCGCGGGCGGCGGAGCGGCTCGCGACCTGCTCCTTCTCCTCGCGTTCCTTCTTCAGCTTGGCCTCGGCCTCGGCGTCGGCCTTCTCCTTGGCCTTCTCGGCCTCGGCCTTCTTGGCCTTGGCGTCCTCGGCGGCCTGGACGCGCGCGGCCTCCTCGACGGAACGCTTGGTGTCGGCATCCGCGGCGTGGGCGATGGCATCGGCCTGCTGCGTCAGGGACGCGCTCTGGACCTCTGCCTGGTCGCCGACCGGGATGTCGGCAAGGAGAGTCGCGCCGGACGCGGTCGTCTCGAGATCGTTCGTGGGGTCGCCGGTGGCAACGCCTACGACTGCGCCGACGGTGGTGACCGCGGTGGCCGAAGCCACGGCGAACCCCCGGACCGAGATCCGGCTCACACGGTGTCCTTCCAGCAGCGTCCGCAGTGACCGCGCGGGCGCAAAAGTGCCCTCGACACTGGCCTCCGTGGTTCTACGGTCACTGGAGGCGCGGGCCCGTGGGCAACCCCCTTGCGGGGACTGCCGCGTGTAGCTCCGGGCGGCATACGGCGAACGGCTGTGGAGTTGTGGTGCTGCGCGTACCTCACGGGAGATACAGGTATGCCGTATGCGGGGCCTGACGGAAACCAGACTCTGCCGGAACGCCACACCGCAAGGCAATTCTCCACTGCGTGTGAAAGATCACACCTGGCATGTCGCCGCCGATTCGAGAAAAGTCCTGTGCAACACGACGCCGCCCGGCTAGGCTTTCGGGCCTTTGCCGGGCGGCGCCAACTCACCTTCCCGCTATGGGGGTTTTGACCGGTACGACCCTCAGAGGTTCTCTAGCATCTCGGTCACCAGCGCGGCGATCGGGGAGCGCTCCGAGCGCGTCAGCGTGATGTGGGCGAAGAGCGGGTGGCCCTTCAACTTCTCGACCACGGCGACCACTCCGTCGTACCGACCGACCCGCAGGTTGTCCCGCTGGGCGACATCGTGGGTCAGAACGACCCGCGAATTGGCCCCGATCCGGGACAGAACGGTCAGCAGGACATTGCGCTCCAGCGACTGCGCCTCGTCCACGATCACGAAGGCGTCGTGCAGCGAACGACCGCGGATGTGCGTGAGCGGCAGGACCTCCAGCATCCCGCGGTTCAGCACCTCCTCGATGACCTCGCGCCCGGCGACCGCCGAGAGGGTGTCGAAGACCGCCTGCGCCCAGGGGCTCATCTTCTCGGAGGCGTCCCCGGGCAGGTAGCCGAGGTCCTGGCCGCCCACCGCGTACAGCGGCCGGAAGACCATCACCTTCTGGTGCTGCCTGCGCTCCAGGACCGCTTCCAGTCCCGCGCACAGCGCCAGCGCCGACTTTCCGGTGCCGGCCCGGCCGCCCATCGAGATGATCCCGATCTCGGGGTCGAGGAGGAGGTCCAGCGCGATCCGCTGCTCGGCGCTGCGGCCGTGCAGTCCGAAGGCCTCGCGGTCGCCGCGTACGAGCCTGACGTTGCCGTCCGCCGTGACCCGGCCGAGGGCCTTGCCGCGCTCGGACTGCAGGACCAGTCCGGTGTGCACGGGCAGTTCCGCGGCCTCCGGCACGTAGAGACGGTCCTCCGAGTAGAGGAGGTCCACCTGCTCCCCGGAGAGCGCGAGGTCGCTCATGCCCGTCCAGCCGGCATCGGTGATCGCGAGCTCCGCGCGGTACTCCTCGGCGATCAGCCCCACGGAGGAGGCCTTGATGCGCAGTGGGAGATCCTTCGAGACCACCGTGACGTCGTAGCCCTCGGCCTGGAGGTTGCGGGCGACCGCGAGGATCCGCGAGTCGTTGTCCCCCAACCTGAAGCCGGCGGGCAGGACGCTCGTGTCGGAGTGGTTGAGCTCGACGCGCAGGGTGCCGCCCAGATCGCCCAGCGGGATGGGGGCGTCCAGGCGACCGTTGCGAACCCGGAAGTCGTCGAGCAGGCGCAGGGCCTGGCGCGCGAAGTAACCGAGTTCGGGATGGTGCCTCTTTGCCTCCAGCTCGGTGATCACCACGATCGGGAGCACGACCTCGTGCTCGTCGAAGCGGGAGATCGCATTGGGGTCTGCCAGCAGGACGCTGGTGTCGAGGACGTAGGTCCGCCTGTCGGGCAGGCGGCTCTTTGTGCTGGTCACCACGGAAGGACGTACCCCCTCGGAAGAGGTCGGGCCATGAAGACCGGACCGGTCATCGGCACCCATGCCAGGGCCGATTTCCGGCCCTCCACTCCGTCCGTGCGAGCCGCACGTGCGTCCTGGTGCAAAGGGCCTCCCGGGCGGACGACCCCATGCCGTCCGCTGAGACTCGACACCCGTGGATCGGGCGTCGACCTGAAAGGGATATTCCCCGAACAAGCCAGGCCATGCCATGGCATATGACGGACGCTCGGTGAATCCCTGGTGAAGGCTTCGAGGGGAGGGGGCGTCGGGACCCGGGGGGCGAAAAACCCCCTACGGTGACTCAGGTCCCGTAGCGCCGGTGACGGGCCGCGTAGTCGCGCAGGGCCCGCAGGAAGTCGACCTTGCGGAAGGCCGGCCAGAAGACTTCGCAGAAGTAGTACTCGCTGTGCGCGCTCTGCCAGAGCATGAATCCGGACAGCCGCTGTTCGCCGCTGGTGCGGATGACGAGGTCCGGGTCCGGCTGGCCGCGCGTGTAGAGGTGCTCGGCGATGTGGTCGATGTCGAGGATCTCGGCGAGCTCCTCGAAAGAGGTGCCCTTGCGCGCGTGCTCCAGCAGCAGCGAGCGCACCGCGTCGGCGATCTCCTGGCGGCCGCCGTAGCCGACGGCGACGTTGACCAGTATTCCGTCGACGTCGTGGGTGGCCTGCTCGGCCTCCTTGAGCACGTTCTGCGTCCGGGCGGGCAGGATGTCGAGGTTGCCGACGTGATGGACGCGCCAGCGGCCGTCCGCGGCGAGGCCCCGCACGGTGTTCTCGATGATGTTGAGCAGCGGGCGGAGCTCGACCTCCGGCCGGTCCAGGTTGTCCGTGGAGAGCATCCACAGGGTGACGACCTCGACGTCCGTCTCGGTGCACCAGCCCAGCATCTCGGAGATCTTGTCGGCGCCGGCCTGGTGGCCCTGCTCCGTCGTCCCTCCGGACGCCTTCGCCCAACGGCGGTTCCCGTCCAGGATGACGCCGATGTGCTTGGGCGCCGCGTCATGGTCGAGGCGGCCTTCCACCCGGCGTGCGTAAAGCCTGTACACCAGGTCGCGCAACTTCACGATCTTCCAGCCCCTCCGTGCCTTGCCCCCGTGCGAAATGCGGTCCCTCCCCCGAGTCCGCCACATTACTGCGCGGTGGGATCGGGTACCCAACTCGGTCTGTCACAACTCCGTGATAGGGAGGACAACGTGACTGATACCAATCCCTATCGGGCAGAGCCCTCGCGCTACGACTCCATGGAGTACCGGCGCACCGGCCACAGCGGCCTCAAGCTCCCCGCCATCTCCCTCGGCCTCTGGCACAACTTCGGCGACGACAGGTCCCTGGAGTCCCAGCGGGCGATCCTCCGCCGGGCCTTCGACCTCGGCATCACCCACTTCGACCTGGCGAACAACTACGGCCCGCCGCCCGGCTCGGCCGAGCTGAATTTCGGCAAGATCTTTTCGCAGGACTTCGCGTCCTACCGGGACGAGCTGATCCTGTCGACCAAGGCCGGCTACCTGATGCACCCCGGGCCGTACGGCGAGTGGGGCAGTCGCAAGTACCTGCTCAGCTCGCTCGACGCCTCGCTCAAGCGGATGGGCGTGGACTACGTCGACATCTTCTACTCGCACCGCTTCGACCCGGAGACCCCGCTGGAGGAGACCATGGGCGCCCTCGCGTCCGCGGTCCAGCAGGGCAAGGCCCTGTACGTGGGCGTCTCCTCCTACACGGCGGAGCAGACGACCGAGGCCGTACGGATCCTGCGCGAAATGGGCGTGCGCCCGCTCATCCACCAGCCCTCCTACTCCATGATCAACCGCTGGACGGAGGAGGACGGGCTGCTGGACGCCCTGGAGGACTCCGGCATGGGATGCATCTCCTTCGCGCCGCTCGCGCAGGGGATGCTGACCGGCAAGTACCTGAAGGGCATCCCGGCGGACTCGCGGGCCGCTCAGGGCAAGTCCCTGAACCCGGACCTGCTCTCGGACGAGGTGCTCCGCCGGCTGACCGGTCTGAACGAGATCGCGGCCCGCCGCGGGCAGTCCCTCGCCCAGCTGGCGCTCAAGTGGGTGCTGCGCGACGACCGCATGACCTCGGCCCTGATCGGCGCGTCGAGCGTGCCGCAGCTGGAGGAGAACGTGGCCGCGCTGGCGTCCGCGCCGCTCGGGGAGGAGGAGTTGAAGGAGATCGACTCCCTCGCCGTGTCCACCCCCGGCACCAACATCTGGGCCCAGCGCGGCTGACCTGCGCTTTTGTCGCGCAGCGCGGTCGAGAAGCCGGAAAACAAAAAACGGGCCGGTCCGTGGGGGGGATACGGACCGGCCCGAGGGGGGGGTTCCACCATAACCCTTCGTAAAGCATGCTGCGTGCATTGGCGCACGATGATTACGCTCCGAAACCACCCAGCAGCACTCCGGTGAGTGCTCCGGCCGCCATGAAAGGGCCGAACGCGTAGCTCTGATTCCGCTCGTCGGAGCGGCGCAGCAGCAGGGTCAGCCCGTACAGGGCCCCGTAGAGCAGGCCGAGGAAGGCCCCGGCGGCCCATACCCCCCACCCGTACCACCCAAGAGCGACCCCCAGCGAGAGCGCCAGCTTGACGTCGCCGAAGCCCATTCCGGCGGGGTTGATCAGATGGAGCAGCAGGTACGCCGCTCCGAGCGCGCCGCCGCCCAGCAGCGCGAGCCGCCATTCGCCTCCGGCGCGGGGCAGGAGGGCGGCCGCACCGAGCCCGGCGGCGGCCGCGGCGGCGAGCGGCAGGGTCAGTACGTCCGGCAGCCGGTGCACGGCGCGGTCCACGAGCGAGAGCAGAACGGCCACCGGGGCGAGCCCCGCAAAGGCCAGCGCCTCGGGCCGCACCCCGGCGGCGGCCGCGAGCAGGGCGCAGAGCGCCCCGACGAGGGCGGCGAGGGGGACGGCGCGCCTCCCGTAGGCGTGCGGCGCCGCAGACTCGGGGGGCCGGCCGCCGGCGCCCCGCAGGACGGCCTCCGCGGGAACCCGGCAGCGGGCCGGCCCGAGCCAGCCGCGCACCCGGTGCCCCTGCGGGCAGCGGTCGCGCCAGGGCTCCCCCGGCTCGACGGAGAACCGGTACGCGGCACGCGGCAGCAGCGATCCCGCGGCGGCGCCGTATCCGGCGGCAAGAACGATCAGGGCGACACCCATGCGGCGACGGTAGCGCCGACGGGTGCGGCTGCGCGGGGCGGGGAGCAACTCCGCGCAGCGGCACACCGCCCCTGGGGGTGTCTAGGCTGGCCGCCATGGCGAATTGGCGTGACGGCAACGGCACCCTGCGGGTCGGCGCGGACCCTGCGGAGATCCCGCTGGAGGTCGCCGCCTCGTACGGGGCGCGGACCCGCGGGCTGCTCGGGCGGGACGGGATCGACGGGGCGATGCTGCTGACCCCCGCGGCGAGCGTGCACACCTTCCGGATGCGGTTCGCGATCGACGTGGCCTATCTGGACCGCGAGCTCGGCGTGCTCGCCGTGGTCACCATGGCGCCGGGCCGGCTCGGGCTGCCGCGCCTGCGCTCCCGGCACGTCCTGGAGTCGGCGGCCGGGGCCATGGCGGGCTGGGGCCTGCGGGCCGGAACCACCATCAAGGTGGACGTACCCGGGCGTCTCACTCCCCGCTAGGCCAGGCCCCTCGCTGGCAGTAGGTTGGGGCGGTTGAGCTGGGGCATCAGGGGAGCGGCATGACGGAGAACGCGCGGATCAAGGCGCTGGAGCAGATCATGCCGGCGACGCACGGCGCCGACGAGGACATCGACTGGCCGGCGGTGGAGGCCGTCTGGGGGACCGGGTTCCCGGCCGATTTCGTCGCGTTCATGGGCCGCTTCGGCGCGGGCTCCATCAACGGCGAGGCCAGCATCCTGCTGCCGCTGCCCAAGCCCGGACTCCAGTGGGACCCGGCGGGGATGGCCGAGGAGACCGACAACGCCCGCCAGACCTGGGAGGCGGAGGGCGGCCGGTCCGCCTTCGACGTGGACCCCGAGTCGATCATCGCCTGGGGCGTCACCGGCGGGTCGGACATCCTGTGCTGGCTCACCTCCGACCCCGACCCGGACCGGTGGCCGGTCCTGGTCTGCGGGCGGCACACCGCCGACTCCTTCGCGGTGTATCCGTACGGCATGGCCGAGTTCCTCTACCGGCTGTGCTCCGACGAGTTCGACGTGAGCCCCGTCAGCATCACCTTCTGGGACGGCGGCCACCTCAGCTTCGTGCACTGGCGCAAGGCCCAGCGGCGCTGGCAGGAGGGCCGCAACCCGGAGACGGGCGAGCCCGACCCGTACGCGGGCGAGTTCGCCGACTAGCCCGCGCCCACACCGGCACCCCGCACCCGAAGAACCCGTAGAGCCCGTTCCGAGACCGGAAACGGGCTTTTCGGCATGTCTACGCGCGTCCAGTATTCGGATCACATATCGGAAAACACCACAGGGAAAAGCCCGAGTTGGAGCATTGACCACAAGTGCGCCCCCAATGGAATCAACCACCCCTCCCTCAGGAGAGAATTCCGGCCAACGGGCCATCGAGGGACACCCCAGCCCGGAGCAACTCATAAGCAATAACTGGATCCAAAAGAAAATCAGGGGAATACACCCGTGCGACGAAGAATTTCCGGCACGACCGCCACCACGGCCGTGCTCGGTTTGCTGATACCGCTGGCCGGATGTGGTGGCTCCGGAGACAGTGCAGGTGACAGCGGTACGCTGCATCTGGTCGCCGCCGAATACGGCGACAGCCCGGCCACCAGTTCCAAGCCCTACTGGGAGAAGATGGCGGCCGATTTCACCGAGGCGAACCCCGGAATCAAGCTCGACGTCAAGCTCCTGCCGTGGGCCGACATCGACCGCGAGGTCTCTCGTATGGTCAAGGCCGGCAAGGCGCCGGATGTGGCGCTGATGGGGTCCTACTCGGACTTCGCGGCCCAGGGGGAGCTGTATCCCGCGGACGAACTCCTCTCGGTCACCGCCGAGGCGAATTTCCTCCAGCCGCTCGCCGACGCCGGCTCCGTCGGCAACACCCTCTACGGCCTGCCCTTCGTGGCGAGCAGCCGTCTCCTCTTCTACAACGACGCGCTCTTCGCCAAGGCCGGCATCAAGGAGCCGCCCAAGACCTGGTCCGACCTCAAGTCCGACGCCAAGGCCCTCAAGGACAAGGGCGTGAAGTACCCCTACGCCCTGCCGCTCGGCCCGGAGGAGGCGCACGCCGAGGCGTTGATCTGGGAGCTGAGCAACGGCGGCGGCTACGCCGACAGCAGCGGCAACTACAGCCTGGCCTCCGACCAGAACATCGCGACCTGGGACTGGGTCAAGAGGGAGATGGTCGCGCCCGGGTTCACCGGCCCGACCCCGCCGTCCCAGCTGAACCGCGCCGACGCCTTCGCCGCCTTCCTGCGCGGGGAGGTCGGCATGGTCAACGGCTATCCCTCGCTCGCCCACGAGGCGCGCGCCAAGGGCATCAGCGTCTCGACCACGTCCATGCCCGTCTCGGACGACCTCGGCACCGGTGTGCCGCCGCCCACCGTCGGCGTCGCCGACTGGATGATGGCCTTCAAGCAGAACGGCAAGCGCGCGGAGATCGGCAAGTTCCTGGAGTTCATCTACCAGGACAAGAACCTGTCGGACTTCGCCGGCCGCTACCACCTGCTGCCGTCCACCGTCACCGCCTCGCGCACCCCGGCCGGGGGCGGCCTGGACAAGAACGACACGCAGTTCCTGAACGCGCTGCGCGGCGCCCAGCTCTACCCGGTCAACGATCCGTCCTGGCTGACGGTCAGCGACACCATCAAGCGCAACATCGGACGTGCCGTGGAACCGACCGGCAATCCGAAGGGCGTGCTGGAGGACATCGCCGGACAGGCCGCCCAGGCCGCCAAGAAGCACTGAGAATTTCCCCGACACGGGACCTTCGACCCCTGCCGCAGACCACCCCGTGCGGCACCATGGCCCCTACGGCACTTGATCCAAGGCCTCGGCCCAGTCGCCCGACGAGCACCCACAAGGTGCACGGGGCGGCCGGCCTCCACCCGGACCCTCAGCGCTGCTGCCCGTGGTCCGCGGCGAACGCCGTCCGGTACTGCTCGCAGCTGGAGTTCCAGCGCAGCGTCCCGGCCAGCGTTCCGTAGCCCGAGCGCGTGACCGACCACTCCACCGTGTACTCCCCGGTGTCGCACGCGATCCGCTTGCCGCCCGCGACCTTCTCCCGCCCGGCCGCCGGCTTCCCGGTCAGTTCCCTGCGCACCTCCGCGACCTTGACCCGGTCGGCGGAGCGCAGTACGGCGTGCACGACGATCGGGTGCTCGCCCTCCTTCACCGTCAGCGCCTTCTTCACCACCGTCGAGTCCGACACCGACCAGGCGAACTCGTACCCGGGCAGCCACGCCAGGGTCTTGGGGTCGCCGACCTGGTGCCGGTAGTCCGGCGCGGCCGCGGGGCCGGGGCGGGTGACCGTCCGGTACTGGACCCCGGGGTGGAAGCGGAACTGCGCCTCCACCTTGTGCATCTCGTCCTTGGTCCACATCGACTTCATGGTCTTCTCGCCGCCGGCCGGGTCCTGGAGGTACGCCGTTCCCTCCGCGGCGGTGGCGGCCTGGCCCAGGAGGGGCGCGAGGGCCGCGGAGGCGGTGGCGAGGGCGAGAGCGGCGATGCGGGTGCGCTTCATGCCCGGCCCAACGGAACCCTCCGGCGGGCCGGAACGACGCCGGGCGCGCTTTCACCCGTACGGGAGCGCCCGCCCGGGGTCTGCGCAGGGGTCCTCGCAGGGGTCCGCCCGAGGGTCCGCTCAGGCCTGGCCGGTCTCGAAGCGGCTGATCCGGCCGCCTCCGGGGGCGATCACGAAGCGCCAGGTGGTGCGCATCTCGCCCCAGGTGTCGTTGCGGTAGTTGACGAGCAGGGTGCGGCCGCCGTCGGACTCGGACTGGACGTCCATGTGGCCGCCGGAGTCGAAGATCTCCCGGTCGATCCATTCGTCCAGGTCGCGGTCGGAGCCGTCGTCGGACATGGTCGCGTCGGCGGTCAGGACCGCGAGGAAGGCGTCCTTGTCGTGCGCGTTGACGGCGGCGACGAGGGCGCCGACCACCGGGTCGGACAGTCTGGCGGGGGCGATGGCCACAGGATCCTCCTGGTCGGGCGTACGTTCGTCCGTGCCCGACCAGGGAACAACGCGGGCGGGTCCGCGTCGTCGACCGTCACCCGTTCGCGCGGCGGACGGCGTGTCAGGGGGCGGCGGGCGCGTCTGCGGCGCGGGTGTCGGGGGCGGTGCGGACGGGGAAGCCGGTGGGCCGGCCCTGCTCCTTGAGCCAGGTCAGCACCTGGTCCAGGGCATCGACGGTCTGGGCGCGGTTGCCGCCGCCGTCGTGGAAGAGCACGGTGGGGCCGTTGCCGATCTCGCGCTTGACGGCGTTCACGATGGCGGCCGTACCCGGCTTGTCGAAGTCCTTGGTGTCGACGTTCCAGCCGAGCGGGCGCATGCCGTGCGCGGCGGCGATGCGCCGGCTGTCGGGGGTGAACGCGCCGCCGGGGGCCCGGTAGTACTCGACCTTCGCGCCGCCGCCCGCGGCTTCCTCGATCAGCTTCTTCGCCTCCAGGATCTGCTGTTCCTGGTAGGCGACGGGCTTCTTGTCCATGGCCGTGTCGTGGTTCATGGTGTGGTCGCAGAGCCGGTGTCCGGCCGCGGCCACCTTCTTCACCAGGTCGGGGTGGGCCTTGGCCTGCGGCCCGACCATGCAGAAGGTCGCCTTGACGTCGTGCCGCCGCAGGACGTCCAGCACCTTCGGGGTCCAGCGGGGGTCGGGGCCGTCGTCGATGGTGATGTTGACGGCGTTGCCGCCGCTCTCGGACGCATGGGCTATGCCGTCGGGTATCCCCTGCGGCTGCTGCCCGGGCCGGCCGTCGTCGCCGCGGCCGGAGTCGCCGGTGGCACCCGGCCGGGCCGCGTTCTGCTGGGAGGCAGCGGTTCCGTCCGGCCCGAACAGGGCCGCCGCGCCCCACACGGTGACCGCCACGGCGGCGGCCGAGGCCACGACGGCGGCACCGGTCCGGACTCCCTTGGTGTTCGCGCGCGCCAGGAAACTCATGAACTGTCCCCTCCCCATCCGCTTGGTGAGCGTTCTGTGGATCAGGACGTTCGTCACCGCCGAGGAGTTCCAGCCAAATAGCCCATAAATTCGCTGTTATGGGACTGTTGGGACCGATGGGACTTTAGTCCTGCATGGAGTTGCAACCTGCCCGCCCGAACACACCCGAAACGGACAGGTCTTCGACAGCATCCGTTCCGGATCCCAAGTCGCCGCACCCACACGGGGGTTCAATGCCGGGACGCTCGGCGAGAATGGCGCCCGTGGACTCACCGGACACCTCGCACGCCCGACCCGACTGGCCGGTGGACAAGCTGACCGCGCTCCGCCTCGGCCGGAGACTGGTGACGGAGGTCCCGGCGTCCCGCCCCGGTCGCCGCGCCTTCGTGGACGTGACCCCCACCCGGGTCCCGGCCGACCAGCGGGCGCGGGACGAGGGCTGGGTGCGCGGCGACCCGGGCCGCCGCTTCGGCCTGGAGCACCGGGAGTACGACGGCGAACGCCTCGACGGCTTCGACCACGACATCGGCGCGGTGCTCGTGGCGTCCGCCGAGGCGGCGGACGAGGCCGGCCTGCTCGCCGCGCTCACCGCGTGGGGCCTGCACCCCGGCGCCTTCGCGTACCCCTGGGAGACGGACGACCCCAGGTAGCCGCGCCCGGACGCGCCGGAAGGCGGCGCCCCCGGCCGTCCCGGTGGTGCCGCCTTCCGGCGGGGCGTACTCGGGTTCAGTGCGCGAGCGACTCCTGGGCGGCCGGAGCCGCCTTCCCGCCGTCCGCGGAGCCGGCCGGGGCGGCCGGGCCCGCGCCACGCAGTGGGACCTCCTTGACGAACCAGGCAGCGGCGAAGCCCAGTACGGCGATGGCCGCGCCGAGCAGGAACGCGGAGTGCGTGCCGGCGGCCACCGCGTGCTGGTAGGCGTCGCGCACCGCTTCGGGCAGCTTGGCCAGGCTCGCGGCGTCCAGCTGGGCGGAGCCTGCGGCGCCGGCGGCCTCCGGGCCCAGGCGCTCGGCCATGGTGTCCGTGACCCGGGTGGTGAAGAGGGAGCCCATCAGGGCCACGCCGAAGGAGCCGCCGAGCGTGCGGAAGAGGGTCGCCGAGGAGGAGGCGACGCCCATGTCCTTCATCTCGACGCTGTTCTGCGCGACCAGCATGGTGATCTGCATCAGGAAGCCGAGACCGGCGCCGAGGACGGCCATGTAGAGGCCCGACACGAGGCGGGTGGTACCGGTGTCCATGGTCGCGAGCAGGAACATCCCGACGACCATGAGCGCGCCGCCGGCGATCGGGAAGATCTTGTACTTGCCGCTGCTGGTGGTCACGCGGCCCGCGATCAGCGAGACGGCCATCATCGAGAGCAGCATGGGCAGGAGCAGCAGGCCCGAGTTGGTGGCGGAGGCGCCCTGCACCGACTGCTGGAACAGCGGGAGGTAGAGCACGCCGCCGAACATCGCGAAGCCGACGAGGAAGCCGATCACCGACATGAGGGTGAAGTTGCGGCTGCGGAAGATGTGCAGCGGCATGACCGGCTCGGCGGCCTTGGTCTCCGCGTAGAGGAACGCGGCGGTCGACAGGACGCCGACGACGATGAGGGCGAGGATCTCGACGGAGCCCCACGCGTACTCGGTGCCGCCCCAGGTCGTCACGAGGACGGTGGAGGTGATCGCGACGGTCAGCAGCGCGGCGCCGAGGTAGTCGATCCTGCCCTGCGACCGCTTCTTCGGCAGGTGCAGCACGGCGGTGACCATGGCCAGCGCGACCGCGCCGAGCGGCAGGTTGATGTAGAAGGACCAGCGCCAGCCCATGTGGTCGGTGATGGTGCCGCCGACCAGCGGGCCGCCGATCACGGCGAGGGCCATCACGCCGGCCATCATGCCCTGGTACTTGCCGCGCTCACGGGGCGGGATCAGGTCGCCGATGATCGCCATGACGCCGACCATCAGACCGCCGGCGCCGAGGCCCTGGATCGCGCGGAAGCCGATCAGCTGGCCCATGTCCTGGGCCATGCCGCTGAGCGCGGAGCCGATGAGGAAGATGACGATCGAGGTGAGGAAGGAGCCCTTCCGCCCGTACATGTCGCCGATCTTGCCCCAGATGGGGGTGGAGGCCGCGGTGGCCAGCGTGTAGGCGGTGACCACCCACGACAGGTGCTCCAGACCGCCGAGCTCGCCGACGATCGTGGGCATCGCGGTACCGATGATCATGTTGTCGAGCATGGCCAAGAGCATCGCGATCATGAGCGCCATGAGGACGACCCGCACGCTGCGCGGCTTCACCTCCTCCGAGGTCCCCGCAGGCTTGACTTTGTCCACCATGTCCACTCCCCTGGCCCTACCGCTCGCACTGCGTCCCGCACCGGAACTTACTTGCCGCCCGGCTAGTTCACTACAATGGGGACGGTAGACCCGCAACTAGCCGGGCGTCAAGTAAGTAATTGGGGAGAGCCATGTCCAGCAGCAGTCCGCAGCGGCGCCGTGGCGACACGCGACAGCGCATCCAGGACGTCGCACTGGAGCTCTTCGCCGAGCAGGGGTACGAGAAGACGTCGCTGCGCGAGATCGCGGAGCGGCTGGAGGTCACGAAGGCGGCGCTGTACTACCACTTCAAGACCAAGGAAGACATCATCATCAGCATCTTCGAGGACCTGACGCGGCCCATCGACGAGCTGATCACGTGGGCGGAGGGCCAGCCGCGCACCCTGGAGACCAAGCGCGAGGTGCTGCGCCGCTACAGCGAGGCGATGGCCGACGGCGCCGCGCTGTACCGCTTCATGCAGGAGAACCAGGCGACGATGCGCGAGCTCACCATCGGCGAGACGGTGAAGAAGCGGCTCTTCACCCTGGTGGAACTGCTCCGCACGCAGGACGGCCCGCTGACCGACCAGGTCCGCTGCGTCAGCGCGCTGTTCACGCTGCACGCCGGGATGATGTTCCTCCAGCACGTCGAGGGCAACCCGGAGGAGACCCGCCTGGCGGCCCTGGAGGTCGCCACGGACCTCATCACCCAGGCCCACCACGAGCACTCCTGACCCCGCCGCGGGACGGTGCCACCGGCGACGCCGGCGACACCCGCGACGCCGGCGCGCGCGGCGAGCCGGCTCAGGCGATGCGGCGCTCCCCGGCGGTGATCGGGACGTCGTTGATGCTCGCCTCGCGCCGCCTCATCAGGCCGTTGCCGTCGAACTCCCACTGCTCGTTGCCATGGCTGCGGAACCACTGGCCGCCGGCGTCGTGCCACTCGTACTCGAAGCGGACCGAGATGCGGTTGCGGGTGAAGGCCCACAGCTCCTTGCGGAGCCGGTAGTCGAGCTCGCGCTCCCACTTGTCGGCGAGGAACGCACGGATCTCGGCGCGGCCGGTGAGGAAGCGGTCGCGGTTGCGCCAGACCGAGTCCTCCGTGTACGCGAGGGCGACGCGCTCGGGATCGCGGCTGTTCCAGGCGTCCTCGGCGGCCTGGACCTTGGCACGTGCGGACTCCTCGGTGAAGGGCGGCAGGGGCGGGCGTACGGCGGGAGTGTCGGTCATGACGGTCACCTCTCGATTGCGAGAACGGTCGTTCTCGACAGTAGAGAACGACCGTTCTCCGCGCAAGGGGAATCTCGGCTACGCTGCCCGCATGGACGACGAAGAGGCCCGCACCCGGCTCTTGGACACGGCGGAGGAGCTGTTCTACCGGCACGGCATCCAGGCCGTCGGCATGGACCGGATCCGCACCGAGTCGGGAGTCCCCCTCAAGCGCCTCTACCGGGTCTTCCCGGCCAAGGAAACGCTGGTCACGGCCTACCTGGAACGCCGCGACCGGCGCTGGCTGGACTCCCTGCGCACCGCGGCCCTCGCCCCGGCCGAGCCGCGGGCACGCGTGCTCGCGGTCTTCGACTGGCTGGCGGACTGGTTCGCCGAGCCCGGCTTCCGGGGCTGCGCGTTCCTCAACGCGTACGGGGAGCTGGGGGCCGCGGCCCCGGAGATCGTCCGCATCCACAAGGCGGAACTCCACGCCCTGCTGGCCGGCCTGACCGCCGACCCCGCCCTCGCCGACCGGCTCCTGATCCTGACCGAGGGGGCGACGACGGTGGCCGCCCTCACCCCGGGCCCGGAGCCGGCCCACCGGGCCCGGGAGATCGCGGAGCTCCTCCTGGGAGAGTGACACAGGTCACGTCACCCCGCCCCGCGGGACTGTCACATCCGGGCCGCGCTTTCCGTCAGAGCTGTGTAACCGTCGGCACAGCGAGGGGATCACGATGGAAGCGCGTCTCAACTTCTACGGCAACGCGGTCGCGACCAAGTTCGCCCGCTACATCAACTCCGCGGGCAAGGTCATCTCGGACTCGACCCTGCCGCACGCCACGCAGGAGCTCGTGAAGCTCCGGGCCAGCCAGATCAACGGCTGCGGGTTCTGCACCGACATGCACTTCAAGGACGCCTCGCACGCCGGGGAGGACCCGGTGCGGCTGAACCTGGTCGCCGCCTGGCGCGAGGCGAAGGTGTTCACCGACGCCGAGCGGGCGGCCCTGGAACTGACCGAGCAGGGCACCCGCATCGCCGACGCGGCCGGCGGCGTCACGGACGAGGCGTGGGCCGACGCCGCCAAGCACTACGACGAGGACCAGTTGGCCGCACTGGTCACCCTCATCGCACTGATCAACGCGTACAACCGCATGAACGTGATCGTCCAGCAGCCGGCGGGCGACTACCAGCCGGGCCAGTTCGGCTGATCCCGCGCACGGGTCCGGCCCCGACAGGGGAGGGGCCGGACCCGGGGGCAACGGTCTGGGTAGGCGTACTCACGACAAGAGTCCGGACGCCCCCGACCATGGAGGGAGTCCGCATACCCTGGGGGAACCGATGACCGCCCGCACGCTCGTCCGCCTGACCTTCGCGAACCCGGCCTCGGCGATCTACCTGGGCCTCGTCGGCGCAGCCGTGGCCGTCGCGACGGGCGTCACGCTGTTCTCGCCGGACCCCGGCTTCGTATGGGTACTGCCCGCGCTGTTCGCGTTCCCGCTGTTCCTCTTCGTGACGCTGATCCATGGCGCGGCCCTCGGGAACGGTCAGCCCGCGACATGGCTCTTCCTCGCCGAGCTGATCCTCTGCGTACTGGCCCAGTCCCTCGCCCTCGGCACGATCGTGGAAGCCTCCCGCGGCCGCCTCCGCCGCGGCACTCCCCGCACTCCGACCAGCTAGTCGGACGCACCCGCACCCATGACCGGGGGCCCGGCGGGCAAGCGGGAGGCCGTCTCGCACTTCAGCTCCCGTGCGAGGTAGCGCGCGGCGTCGGCGGCGAGTTCGGACATCAGGACCGGGTCGCGCTGGGGGTCGACTTCGAGCTGACCCTTCTTCTTGACGCTGTTCAGGTCCCGGTAACGCGTGACGGTGACTTCAAGCCAGGGATATCGCACATCCGACGGGCTGTAGCAGGCCAGGAGGAGTGCCGCCTCTCGGGGACCCGTGTATCCGGGTGCCTCACCCAACCGCAGGGGGGCGCCCCTCCTCTCCAGGTAGCCAGACGAGGCCAGTGTCGAGGTGGTCCACGAGTACGCGGCCGAGATGGACCGGTCCGCAGCCATCATGGAGCACAAGGTCTTCGACTTCTGCTCCGCGGGATCGTATACGGGCTGTACGAACGTGCCTTCGTACTCCCCGCCCTTCTTCGGGAGGATCGCTGCGACTGGCGTCCCGGAGAGCACGCCACCACAGACCCGGTCGGGTACCTGAACGACGGGAACCCTGTTCGTCCACCACCAAGACCCGCCCGCCAACAGGAGCGCCGCGGCCCCGACGGCCGCAACGAGGCGGCCGCGCCGCCGCAGCCCCTTGGTCACGACTTTCCCCCGTTCTTCTGCTGAGGAGGCTGGTACCCGCTCTGCGTGTCGCGGCCATCGCCGTATCCGAGTTTGACTCGCTCACGGGCAGTGTCGCCGAAGTTCTCCTGCTCCTCCTCGGACAGTCCGGCCTCCTTGGCCCCGAGCACGGCCGCCTCATAGGCAGCGTCGGCAGTGGATTTCCGCTGCCCTCTCAGGATGTCGTTCACGCTCGACTCCGCATCCGCCGCGCTGTCACGCTCATAGTGCTTGGTGACGCTCTCCTTGACGTCCTCGATCACCCAGGCGACCGGGGCGCCAACGACCGATGCCTCAAGCGGCTTGGTCGCCAAGCCGAAGCCGCGATCGATCCACTCGGCGCCGTCCTGGAGGCCCTGGTTGAACTCGCTGTCCCCAGCCGTCCTCTCCCTGTACACGGCGTCCGCGACAGCGGCAGGACGACTCGTCAGCCGCTGGCGTCCGCGCCGATGACCGGTGGGCCAGCAGGGAGGCGGGGTGCGACCTCGCACTTCAGCTGCTGCGTGACGTGGGGCGCGGCCTCGGCAACGAGTGCGGCCATCAAGGCGACTTCCCGCTGCTGCTCGGGGCCGTCGCCGTACTTGAGTCCGGGCTGGAAGCGTGCGATGCGCACCTCCAGCCAGGAGCGTTCCGTGTCCGAGGGTCTGCGGCAGGGCAGGTAGAGATTCGCGGCCCGCTGTGTCGCGTAGCCCTTGGCGTCCCCCAGGCGAATGGAATTATTTGCTCTGGCCCGAATTTCGGCCCCTTCCGTAGTGACCCAACTGTACTCAGCCGAGACGTACCCGTTTCCGGCGGTCATGGAGCACCAGATGCCGCCCGTGGCCTTTCCAGGATCCAATGCGGTCCTCGGGGGCTCCGTGTAGGCCTTGCCCTGCGACGGAAGGAGCGCGACGACCGTCTTCCCTGAGAAGACACCCCCACAGGTCCTGTCCGGAACCTGGACGGAGTCGGAGATGGCCCACCACCAAGTCCCGCCCGCCAGCAGTGCTGCTGCGGCCCCGGCGGCCGCAATGATGAGCCCGCGCCGACTGCGTTGCCTGACCATTACTTGCCGCCATCCTTCTTCTGCGGCGGCTGGAAGCCGTGCTGGACGTGTCCGCCCGCGTCGTAGCCGGCGACACCGGCCTCATAGGCACTGTCGCCGAACTTCTTCTGGTCCCCTTCGGAGAGTCCCACCTGCCTGGCTGCCACCTCGGCCGCCTCTCTGGCCGCATTACCGGCGGCTTCCCGTTGCCCGATCACGAAGGCATCAACCGTGGCCTCGGCCTCAGCCGCACTGTCGCGCTCGTAGTTCTTGATGACGCTCTCCTTAACGTCCTCGATGACCCAGGCAACCGGAGCCCCCACGACGGACGCCTCAAGCGGCTTGGTCACCAGGCCGAAGGCGCGCTCCGTCCACTTCGTGCCGTCCTGGAGGCCCTTGTTGAAATCACTATCCCCGGCGGTCTTCTGCTCGTAGACGGCCTCTGCGCGGGCTTCGGTGGCCAGGCCGGCGATGGTGGCGCCGGGCTTGGCGAAGGTTTCCACATCCAGACGGGCGTCGGCGACCCCGTAGGGCTTGCCGCCTTCGGCGTAGTCCTTAGCCACCTCTCCGAGGAGATCGGCCGTCGTGGCCTGCTGGGCGTTGACGATCGCGCCATAGGCATCAGGATCCTTGGCGACGCTGCCGAGGAAGTTCGGGATCGTGGAACCGTCGAAGCCGCCCAGTTCGGCGTCCGCGCCGAAGGTCTCGATGCGGGATGCCCCCATCGCCTTCTGGAAGTCGCGCATGTACTCGGCCGTCATGTTCCCGAGGCTGTCCCGCATCGGCATGAAGACGCCGGACTTCTTCTTGTCGTCCTCGCCGGTGACCGAGATGAGGTCGTTGCCCGGGCCGCCGAACTTCTCCACCACCCGGTGCATGAGCTCCGCCTGCTCCTCCGAGTGAGGCAGCGGCTTCACGTCCGTACGGACGTCGTCGTACGCGCGGCCCGAGACCGCCGACTCCAGGGCGTGGCCGAGTGCGTCCGGGCCGGCCGCCGTCGCCTTCTCGGCGGCCTTCTTCCAGGCCTCCTGGGCATCCTCGTCGCCGATCTTCGGGTGCGTCGCCGAGCGGTCGTCGAACCACTGGTCCTTGTCGGTGAGCATCTCGAAGTAGTCCGGGTAGACGGTCTTCCCCTTCGGGCCCGTCAGCCCTTCGAGGATGATGCCGTCGCTGGTTTCCCTGAGGTTGAACTCGGCCATCTGGCGGTGGCTGAAGCCGCCCTTGTATTCGCGGTCGAAGTAGGCCCGGTCCATCTTCTCGCCGTCCGACGAGTACGGGGTCATCGTGCCGTCGAAGAAGTCCTTCGATGCCTCCGGGCTGTGCCCCAACGCCTCCAGGATGCCGGTCATGGCGTTGAAACCGGAGCTGCCGTCCGTGCCGGCGGGGTTCAGGTTGATGCCGATGTACGGCTGGTTCTGGGGCATGTGCTTCCAGATGCCCGGGTTGCGGGCCTGGAGCTGGGCCGCGTGCTCGGCGACCGGGGTGAGGAAGCGGTGGTCGTACGTGCCGTAGCGCAGGATGTTGCCGAGCACCTGGTAGCCGTACGGGTTGTAGCTGGCGTTGCGGGTCGGGTAGACGTCGATCGTGCCGGCGCCGGCCTTGCGCAGGTCGGTCTGCCACTTCTCCGACAGGTGCGTCGGATTGTCCGGGTCGGTGGCCGTGGCCAGGGAGAAGCCGAGGTCCTGCTGGAGAGCCTTGAGGGAATCGGTGCGTACCTTGCTGTCGCCTTCGGTCTTCATCGTGAGGTCGGCGAAGAAGGCGAGGCTCGGCTTGGCGCCCAGCCCCTCGTAGAAGGCGGTCGTGAACTCCGGCGACGCGCGGTGTTCGTGGAGGAGCTGCTGGAGCTCCTTCAGTTCCTGGTCGGTCATCCCGTCGCCCTTGCGTGCGAGAGTGACGGCACGGTCGGCGTTCATGGCATCCGTACTGGCGTACTTGGGGGCACTGAAGTTGTGCGGATCGTCGCCCAGGTTGGCCCGCAGGGTCCGTGCGATGTCCCGGTCGGCTTCGTTGGCGTCCTCCACGGCATCGCGGATCCGGTTCGCGATGTAGCTGACGTTGGAAAGCTCCTTGCGCAGCAGGTCCTGGTAGTCCGGGTCGTGCCTGCCGGTCCGTCCGACACTGTCCGAGATGGGGCTGCTCGCGCGTACGGAGCCGTCCGCGCCGACCGTCACCTGGCGGGCCGGCGCCTCCTCGTCGACGATGCGCTTGAGGTCGGCCTTGGCCTTTTCGAAGGTCGTGTGTCCCTGCTCAAGGATCTGCTGAACACCCTTGGCCGCCTTGGCCGCGTCGTCGAACTCCTTGGCGGTCTTGCCGATGAAGGGCTGGGTGACGGAGGCGTTGACCCCCGCCCAGTCCGCCTTGTCCGCCTTGCCCTTCATCCCGTCGCGGGCGAGTGTGGCGAGTTCCTCCAGCTTGCCGACCATCTGCGACCAGTCGGTCGCCGCGTCCTTGAGCTTGCCGAGCGGGGCATGCAGTACATCGTCGTATCCGAGCGTCATGATCCCCACACCTACCGGAAGTGCTTGTCGAGTGCGGCGACGCTCATCAGCGCCCCGGCGATGTCTTCGTCGTCCTTCTGGTGCGCCGCAGCGGAGTAGTCGAGGTGGTTGGAGATCTGAGCACAGGCGGCCTGCAATGCGGTGACCTGCTGCGACCAGGTGTCGCATACCTGCCGCAGAGCCGCCCCCGTCTCGAAGTGGGCGCCTACGAGGGCGGTGGCCGCGTCGGCCGTGGTCCGGTCGGCGTGGCGGCCGTCCTTGGCCAGACGGCCGTGGAGCTGGTAGGCCTCGCCGCCGATGGCGCCCAGATCGTCACGGCTGACGCTGAGGTCGGCGCTCCCGCCGCCTCCGCCCGGCGCGGGGGCCTGGTTCAGCCGCATAGCCACCTTTGCGGCAGCCCATTCCTCGTCGAACGACATCCCCGTCCCCCACCTGCCGACCCGTTGGCACAACTTTCGGATTCTGGCCGAAGGCGCAGGTGGATGGGTGTCAGCGTCCGTCTTCTTGACGGCCTTTTGATGCCCGCCACGTGTCGGTCAGTCCACGAGGTACGCAGCGGTCCCGGACCTCGGCAGGCTCGCCCAGGTCCGGGTCCCGCCGCCGGGCTCGCGGGACTCCCCGAAGCCCCAGGCCCCGCCGCACGACCGGACCACCGCGCCCATGAGCCGCAGCGCCGCCCGCCGCCGGGCCTCGCAGTGGGCGGCCAGCCGCGGGTGGGCGTGGGGGGCGTGCCCGTCGTAGGCGGTGAGGCGGAGCACGTCGTCGCGGTAGCGGACGGACAGGTACAGACTCCGCCCGGGGTCCAACATCCAGGCGGCGGCGACCAGCTCCCCGGCCACCTGCACGGCGGCGGGCTCCAGGGGATCGAGCCGGTACGCGCGCAGGACAGCCCGTACGCCGGCCCTCGCGACCAGGGCACCGAGCGGCTCCCCGGGCACGGTAAGGCTGCACGCGAGCGTGTCGAGCGCGGGCGGCTCGCCGACGGGGGGCTCGGGCGGGGACACCGGGCAGGCGGTGAAGGGGTGGACAGACATCGCGGACTCCCTGAGGTCGAAGGTGACTACGGCGAGTTCGACGCGCACGGATGGCTGACGCGGGGCCGGGGAGCGTGGCTCGTCGCCGAGGCCCGAGGCATGCTGCGGCGATGCACTTCAACTCCCGTTGCGTGAGCGGTGCGTTACCAACTGTAGCGTCAGGTGCACATTTTTACACCGCGTCGGGAAAGTGTGGGCTCGATGGTCATCGGGGGCTCAGCGCGGCAGACTGCGAACGCACAGCCTGAGGGAGGATGGCGCATGGGGGTCAGAACATCTCCGACAGAGCGGCAGCGCCGACTGGGAGCAGAACTGAAGCGGATGCGGCTCTCTGCCGACGTGTCCGCCGAGACTGCGGCCGGGTTACTCCGCGTCGACCGGTCCCGCCTCTCACAGATGGAGCAGGGCTACCGAGGCATCAGCATCGACCGGCTGCTTACCCTGGCCTGCAACTGCGAGTGCGCCGACGAGGCGTACGTCAAGGCCCTGTCGGCGATGGCCGAGCCCAACCAGCGGGGGTGGTGGGACCGCTACCGAGGTTCCCTGCCTGCTGGGTTGCTCGACATCGCCGAGCTGGAGGCTCACTCACCACATCTGCGTACCGCGTTGGCAGTCCACATCCCTGGGCTGCTCCAGACCTTCGATCACGCCCTCGCCGTTTTCGGCGTCGCCGTGCCACAGCTACCGGATCGCGAGCTCGCGATGCGACTCGAATTCCGAATCGAACGCCAGCAGGTACTTGAGGGCGCCACCCCTGCCCGGTACACCGGGATCGTGCACGAAGCGGCTCTGCGCATGCAGTTCGGTGGAACGCAGGTAGCGAAGGCGCAACTGGAGCACCTGCTGCGCAAGTCCGAGCAGGACAATATTGCTATCCTCGCCATCCCGTTCAGTGCAGGCGCCTTCCCCGGCTCTGGACAGACGCTGACCTACGCCGAGGGGCCCGTGCCCCAGTTGGACACCGTCCAGGTCGACAGCACACACGGGCCCGAATATCTGCACGGTGAGGCACAGTTGGCAAAGTACCGGGCGCACCTGGACTGGATGGAGAAGATCACTCTGTCTCCACAAGGCACGCGGGACCTCATCCACTCCATCGCGCAGGAACTCTGAGGGAGCAGTCATGCCGGACATAACTTGGGAAGAGCCGTACTGCGCCGAGGGAAGCGCCTGCTACCGGATAGGGGTGGACGGGGCCGGCAATAGTTACATCGCCATCGCCGGTCGGGAGGACACGTACCTCACCGACTCGGCCGACGCGCTCCGTCAACTGATCCGGGACCTCAAGGCCGGCAAGGCCGACCACCTGCTGGCCGACTGAGGTCACGACTGCGGCTGCTCTCCGGGGTGGGCGTCAGCCGCCCGAGGTGCGGGGGAAGGTGATCTCGACGCGGCGGTTCTTCTTGCGGCCCTCCTCGGTGCTGTTGTCGGCGATCGGGTAGTCCTCGCTGTAGCCGCGGACGTCGAAGACGGCGCTGGGGTTGGTGACCGTCTTGGCCAGCTCGGCCTGCACGGCGTCGGCGCGCTGCTTGGACAGTTCCTTGCCGTGCTCGTAGCTGCCCTGGTCGTCGGTGAACCCGAAGACGCGGATGCGGGTGGCCTTCTGCGTGTTGATCTCGTTGGCGATGGCTTGGATCCGGGCGGCGGCCTGCGCGTTGAACACGGCACTGTTCTCCGGGAACAACACCTCCGACTGCAGCGCCATCATGACGGTCTGATTGGTCTCCTGCCGCCGCTGCTCCCCACCGAGGTCTTCGACGACCTCGGCGATATCCAGCACCTTGACGGGGGCGAGGGTCCCGCCCTGCGGGATCTTCAACCCGGGGGCGTTGGAGTCGATCTGCACGGGTGCGGACGCGGAGGGCTCGGTGCCCGGGGGTACGGACGGCTTGACCTCATCGGCATGGGCCGTGCTCGCCCCGATGAAGTGTCCTCCAGCAATGACAAGACCGACGACGGTCGATGCGGCGACGGTGCGATGGCGTTTCGTCATGGGATCACCCGGAGATCTTCAGACTGGCCGACGCGAAGGTCGGGAAGTTGAACTCGACCTCGCTCGTAGTCGCCGGAGGGGCTGGGAATTGAGCGAAGAAGGGAACGGATTGGCCGGCTTCGATAATGACCACGCCTGTGGTGCACAGACACCGCCCCTCCGTGTCCCGGAGCACGTAGTACCTCTTCTTGCCTGCCTTGTCGACCAGGTTGACTCCGGCGATCGAGACGCCGCTCGCATTCAGTTCGTTACCGCGCCAGGCCGCCGTGTTGCCAAACGCCTTCTCCCCGGTGTTCTTGATCTGCCCACTGACCGTCAGGAACCCTCCAGCGTCTCGGGCTGCTGAATTGACGGTCAGAACCACACCGGACTCTCCGTTCATGGTGGCCAGAACCTGAGGCGGTGCGGAAGACTGGCTTCCACTGGCCGAAGGCTGTGCCTGGGCGTCAGCATCTGAGCCCTTCTTTGCCGCTGGCGTGCTTCGAGGCGCCTTCTCTTGGCCGTCGTCCCCGCATCCAGCCAAGGTAAGGACCAACGCCGCCGCAATCGCAGCGGCCGCTCCCCCGCGGACCTTCACCGTGTACCGAACGCTCATCTAGCAGCTTCCTTGTCTCTCGTTCGCTGTCAGCCGGCAAGCCGCACGTCGAAGAGGCTTCGCGCCAGCTTGCTCCAGGGATCCGGGTTCAGAGGGTCGAATCTGATGGTCTTCCCTCCCTTGCACTTGATGACAACCGGACCTGGTGACGGAGGACCTGTCGGGGTCGGGGCAGGGCTCGGAGTGGCCGAAGGGGCGGGAACAGGACCCAGCTCACATCGCGGCACGACCTCTGCCACGGCCATGGCCTTGGCCTGCATATCCTGGGTCCCGGGCACGACCGAGTCTCCGACAGTGCCGTCGGTGGTCACCTCAACCGTGAAGCTCAGCAACGAGCGCCTACAGGTCCCCTTCGCATCGTTCAGCCGCGCGAAGTGCTCAGCCTGCCCGCAAGCCCCCTCCGTGTCGAAGGACTTCCCGTCCAGGACGTCCCGCCATTCCTCGGGCTTGAGTGTGGCGAGGTCCAAACGTGGGAGCAGATTGTCGCGGGCTTCCCGAGCTGCCGCCAAGGCAGCCGCATCGGCCGCGCCCTGCGCATCACTGCGGACGACGGCAGCCTGGCCGAACACGAAGAACACGAGCGCTGCGAAGACCATCCCGACCACGACCATCGCGTAGAGCGGGAAAACCTGGCCTCGATCGTTCGGCTTCCGCGAGCTCAACGACCAGCGGTGAGGTTTGCGATCGACGTCGTGATGCGGCCCACGATGGCCGTGCCGATACCCGTACCCACCATCGCGCCGATGATCACCACGACCACCAGGATGATGCCCAGGTATTCGAAGGCGGTCTGGCCGCGGTCGAGGTTCGCGTGGCGCTTGCGGAGCCTCGTCACGGCCGTGTCCGTCCAGCCGTTCACCCTGATCCGTGCCTCCACGGCGGCCTTCAGCAGCGTGTTCTGTGACATGGGGGTTCCCTCCCGGGCCGGTACCGGTGTCGATCTGCGGACGGTACGGCGAGTCACCAGTCGTCACCAAGGGTCCCGGGGCCCAATTACGGACCCACTGCGCACTCTGTCTACCCATGACCGGTCACTCCTGGACGGGCGGTTCCCAGCCAGCGGGCTATCGCCTCGCTGCGCGTGGCGCTCTGGAGCTTCGCGAAGATGCGGTTGATGTGGTTCTTGACGGTCTTCTCGCTGATGAAGCAGGCCGCCGCGATCCGCTGGTTGCTCATCCCGGACGCGATCAGATCCATGATCTCCACCTCCCGGGAACTCAGCCCGAAGACAACAGAGTTGTGCATCCGCTCGGAAGACTGTGCCACATCTCGTTGCGGATGCGAAGAGGCCCGGAGCTCTGCGAGGAGGGCGCTCGCCGCCGTCGGGGTGAAGTGGGGGCGGCCCAGCGGGGCGTCGCGTACCGCCCTGAGCAGGTCGTCCGTCGTGAACTCGCCGTGCACGAGGTAGCCGCCGGCCCCCAACGACAGGGCCTCGCAGATGATTTCGGCTTCCCTGCTGTACGTCAGCATCAGTACGGGAGCCAGCCGCACCAGGTGCGGCAGCGCGGAGATCCCGTCCACGCCCGGCATCCGGACGTCCAGCAGGATCACGTCCGGGGCGTGGCGCCGGGTCAGGCTCAGGGCTTCGCGCCCGTCCGCCGCCTCGGCGATGACGTCGAGGTCCTCGGCCGTGCCCAGGATGGCCGCCAAGCCCGCCCTGATGACCGGGTTGCCGTCCGCGATGAGCACGCTCAGCCGGGCCATGGATCAGCCACCCCCGAACAGCGCGTCGAAGTCGACGTTCGCGCCGTAGACGAAGCCGCAGACCAGCAGGATCAGCGTGCCGGGGAGCATGAACATGGTCACCGCGAACGTCGCCTTCGGGACGGCCCGGGCCGCACGGCGCCGGGCGTTCTGGGCGTCCGTGCGGCGCATGTCCTCGGCGATCGCGATCAGGGTCTCGACGATCGGCGAGCCGAGCTCCTCGCCCTGCTGCAGCGCCGTGACGAACTGGGCGACCTGTTCGCTGTCGTTGCGGCGGCGCAGTTCATCGAAGGCCTGGCGGCGGCTGACGCCCATGTTCATCTGCTGCAGCGTGATGCGGATTTCGTCGGCCCAGGGGCCTTCGTACTTGTCCGCCACCCGTTCCAGCGCCTGCCGGAAGCCCAGCCCGGCGCTGACGACGACCGCGAGTACGTCCAGGAAGTCCGGCAGGGTCCGCTCGATGTGGTCGCGGCGGACCCGGATCGCCGACCACAGGCCGGCCTCGATCCAGAACATCCCGAAGGCCACCATGAGAAGGGCTGCGACCAGCTGGCCGTTGATCAGCATCGAGAAGGCGCCGAGGGCGCCCAGGGCCCCGTACACCGCGCGCCGAGCCGCGTAGCGGTCGATCGTGAGACCGGCCGGGTTGCCCGCCATGTCGATCTGGCGGCGCTTGCGGGCCACCCGCGTCGGCCCCATCAGCCGCAGCACCGCCGGGGCCCAGCGGATGCCCATCCGGTCCACCAGCGAACCGACCGCCGTCGTACGGGTGGCTCCGACCTCCAGGGCGAGCGCGAGATCCGTGGGCAGCTTCACGTCCGCGCGGTAGAGGCGGATGCCGTGGAACGCGCCGAGGACCGACAGGGCCAGGGCCAGTGCGAGAAGGAGTCCGATCATCGTCCCGTCCGCCCCCTCACACGTCGATCTTCGACAGGCGGCGGATGAGGACGAAGCCCAGGGCGAAGAGGCCGAGGGCGATCAGGACGGCCGTCTGGCCGATGAACGCGCCCGTCATCCGGTCGAGCGCGCCGGGCATCATCAGGTCGACCATCAGCAGGGACCCGAGGCCGATGGCGGGGACCAGGTACGCCGTCACCGTCACCTGGGACAGCTGGGTGCGGATCTCCCTGCGGGTCTCCTTGCGCTGCTCCAACGTCACCGTGAGGTTGCGCAGGCTGTCCACGATCGCGCCGCCCGCGCGGGCCGACAGGACGAGGGTGGAGACCAGGACGACCAGTTCCCGGGACGGCAGGCGCTCGGTGAGTTCGCCGAGGGACTCGTCGATCGAGTGGCCGACGGCGAGGCGGTCGGCGACGCGCGCCAGTTCCTCGCCGGCCGGTGCCTCCAGCTCCTCGGCGGCGATGCCGATGGCCGTACGCAGTGCCAGTCCGGCCTGGGTGGCGTTGGCGAGGATGCGGGCCAGGTCGGGGAGCTGGTTGATGAACCGTTCCGTACGCCGTGCCCGCTGCCAGTTGAGGAAGGCGTTCGCCGCCCAGATGCCGATGGCACCCGCCACCGGGCCGAAGAACGGCGCGAGGAGGGAGGACGCGATGAGCCAGACCCCCGCGATCGATCCCAGCATGTAGACGAAGAACTCGCCGGGAGTGAGGTCCAGGCCGGTGGTCGCCAGCTTCTGCTCGATCCGGCGGCCGAGCCCCGTCCTGCGCAGCCGCCGGTCGACCGCCGGGAAGCGGCGGCGGCGGCCGACGGGCTCCGGGACACCGCTCGCCGAGAGGCGCTCGATGAGGGCGGCGCGCTGGGCGCGGCCGGCGAGGTAGGCCTGGAGGCCTACGACGACCAGTACGCAGGCGAGCAGCGTGGCGCCGAGGGTGGCGAGGATCAGTGGGTTCACAGGGCGGTCCGGGTGATGCGGGCGGTGAGAGGGTCCTCCGGCGCGACGCCGAAGGCCTGCGGGACGGGCTGGTTGTTCATGTAGAGGCGTTCCGCGATCCGGCGGGGCAACGGGTAGTACTCGAAGTAGCCGTGGACGCGCCCGTCCGCGCCCATCGGCTGGGCCCCGAAGCGGCAGACCGTGGTGATCCGGAAGGGCTCGCGGCCGTGCGATTCGAGGACGGAGATCTCGGTGATGCGGCGCGAGCCGTCGCCGAAGCGGGTCAGCTGGACGATGACGTTCACCGCGCTGTTGATCTGGTCCT
The DNA here is from genome assembly GCF_044756625.1 of Streptomyces sp. NPDC091682. Taxonomy (NCBI): domain Bacteria; kingdom Bacillati; phylum Actinomycetota; class Actinomycetes; order Kitasatosporales; family Streptomycetaceae; genus Streptomyces; species Streptomyces sp. NPDC091682. Next base: position 284,786 of record NZ_JBIVTH010000010.1, read on the forward strand.
GCAGCGCTTCGAAGGGGATCTCGACCTCCGACATGGAGGCGAGGGTCTGCAGGCGCATCAGGGCGTCCGAGGAGCTGTTGGCGTGGACGGTGGCCAGGGAGCCGTCGTGGCCGGTGGACATCGCCTGGAGCATGTCGAGTGTCTCGCCGCCGCGGACCTCGCCGACGATGATGCGGTCGGGGCGCATGCGCAGGGAGTTGCGTACGAGGTCGCGGATGGTGATCTGGCCCTTGCCCTCCACGTTCGCGGGGCGGGATTCGAGGCGGATGACGTGGGCCTGCTGGAGCTGGAGCTCGGCCGAGTCCTCGATGGTGATGATGCGTTCGCCCTCCGGGATCAGGCCGGAGAGGGCGTTGAGGAGGGTGGTCTTGCCGGTGCCGGTGGCCCCGGAGACGATCACGTTCATCTTCGCCGCGACCAGGCCGGAGAGCAGGAGCAGCATCTGCTCGTCGAGCGAGCCGAGGGCGATCATCTCGTGCAGGGTGAAGGCCCGCGGGAAGCGGCGGATGGTGAGGGTGGCGCCGGTGAGGGAGAGCGGCGGGATGATGACGTTGACGCGCTCGCCGCTGGGGAGCCGGGCGTCGACCATCGGATTGGCCTCGTCCACCCGCCGGTTGACGGTGGAGACGATGCGCTCGATGGTCTGCATCAGCTGCTCGTGCGAGGCGAAGCGGATGGGGAGCTGTTCGACCCGGCCGGCGCGCTCCACGTAGATGTGGTCGGGGCCGTTGACCATGATCTCGGAGATCGAGGCGTCTTCGAGGAGCGGTTCGAGCACGCCGAGGCCGAGGGCCTCGTCGACGACGCGGCGGATCAGCTGGGCGCGCTCGACCGTGGAGAGGACGGGCCCCTCGCGGCTGATGATGTGGCCGAGTACGCGCTCCAGGCGCGCCCGGCGCTCGGCGGGCGCGAGCGCGGACATCTCGGCGAGGTCGATCTCCTCCAGCAGCTTGGCGCGGTAGGAGGAGACGAGGCGGCCGTCCTCGCGCGAGTTGTGGTGTTCGTCGGGGGTGTTGACCCGGGAACGCAGGCTCATGGTCCGGTCACCTTCGGGTCGTCGTTGGGCATGACTGCCGTTGCCCTGGCCTCGCCGACGGGAAGCCCGGGGATGATCGAGTTGATCCGTATGGTCACGGTCGCGGTCACCGCGTCGCCTCCCGAGGGCACGACCACCGTCGCCGGGAGCCCCTCGCGGATGGCGGCGTATCCCGCGGCCTCCCCCCGTCCCGGGTGCTGAGCCTCCACGCGCGCCGCCGTACGGGCGGCGGTGTCCGCCTGCTCGTGGATGTACGCGACCCAGCCCAGCTGGATCCCGCAGAGGGCGACGAACAGCAGGATCGGTACGAAGCCGATGTACTCGATGGCCACCTGGCCCCGGTCGGAGCGCATGCGCCGTTTCACGTCACTTCACCTCCCTCTCCATCGCCGCGCCGCCGGTACCTTCGATCCGGTCGAAGCTGAGGCCGGGGAAGAGGATCGGGACACCGAGCCTGACCTTCGCCCGGTAGATGTCCCCGGAAATCCCGCAGTCCACTTCGAGGCCCCACGCCTCCCCGATGTGCTCCTTCGCGGCCGCGACGCAGGCCGCGTCGTCCTTCACCGCCCCCGCCCGCGCCGCCTCGTCCGCCGCGTTGCCCGCCAGCGAGAAGGCGTACCCGATCAGTACGCACTCCCACACCGCCGCCACGAGCAGCAGGATCAGCGGCACCGTGCCCACGAACTCGATCGCCACCTGGCCCCGGTCCCCGCGTCCCGGTCTGCGGGCGGGCATGGGTCAGCCCTCCCGGCCGCGGCGCAGGCGGGCCACCGGGCCGCTCGCGCGGACCGCCAGGGAGGCGCCCGGGGTGGTGGGCGTCGTGGACGACGTGGCGGTGTCGGGGGTGGAGAGGAGGCCGAGTTCGCCGGCCAGGGTCCACAGGGCCGTTTTGACCGTCGAGCGGTTGTCGAGGTCCTGGACGCGGCCCGCGTCGACCACGGCCTGGAGTTCCTTGAAGGCGGCCGGGACCGGGGTGCGGGTGGCGCGGGTCTTGGTGATCTTCTCGATCAGGGCGGGCTGGATCTCGGTGTGCTTGCTCCAGCGGTTGACGACCATCGCCGTGTCCTCCGCCTTGCGGACCTGGAGCCGTTCCCACATCCGGACCATGCGCTTGGCCGCCCGGACCGCGACCACGTCCGGGGTGGTGACGAGCACCGCCACGTCCGCCATCTCCACGGCCGCCGCGTTGGCCCCGGTGACCTGGGTTCCGCAGTCGACGACGACGAGTTCGTAGCGGCTGCGCAGGGCCGCGACGATGTGCCGGGCGGCCCGGTCGTCGACCTCCTCGCCCCGCTCCCCGTCCGCCGGGGCCAGCAGCAGCGCCAGGCCCGAGGCGTCGTCGTAGACGGCGTCCTGGAGGACCCGGGGGGAGATGTCCTGGATCCCGGCGAGGTCGGCGACGGAGCGGCGGAACTGCACGTCGAGGTACGAGCCCACGTCGCCCGCCTGGAGGTCCAGGTCGACCAGTGCGGTACGCCGGCCCGAGGCGGCCGCGGCCAGCGCGAACTGCACGGCGGTGAAGGTGGCGCCCACGCCGCCCTTGGCCCCGGTGACGGTGACGACCCGCCCGCCCGGGCCCGTGAACACGTCGGCGGCGGCGCCCCCGCCCAGGTGGCGGCGTACGCCCACGGACCACTGGGCGGCGGCCTGGACGCGGGCGGCGAGTTCCTCGTAGGAGAGCGGGAGGCCGATCAGGCCGCGCGCGCCCGAGTCCATGGCGGCGGAGAAGAGCCCCGGGCCGGCGTCCGAGGAGACCAGGACGACGCCCACCGCCGGGAAGCGCAGGGCGACCTCCCGGATGAGCTCCAGGGCGGGCACCGGGCCGATCCGCTCGTGGACGAGGACGACCTCGGGGAGTTCGTCGATGGAGTCGGCGGCGAGGCGGGCGAGGGTGTCCAGGAGCGTGGTCGCGTCGGGGACGGGCGCGGCCGGTTCGGCGGCCGGGAGCTGGCTGAGCAGGGTCACGATGGCGCGTGCGGCGTCCGGGTCGCCGACCGCGGGGAGGATTCGGGTGGTCATCCGGGCCTCACCTGTCCCCGTCGAGGGTGTACGTGCGGTCGCCCGGGGCGGGCGCCGAGTCGGTGCCGGGGGCCACCAGGGCCAGGCGTACGTGCTCCGCGAAGGACTCGGCGTACGCCACGCGCTGGGTGTCCTTGGTGCTGAGGGCGAAGGTGATCGGGACGGCCTCGGCGGGGCCCTTGCGGTCGCTGTCCTTGTCCAGGGCGGTGAGCTTGCCGACGCCCAGGACCCGGGCGTTGGCGACGATGATCACCGAGCGCGAGGGGTCGCCGTCCTTGGCGCCCTTGAAGGTGGCGAGGATGTTCACCTTGGCGCCGGAGGTGATCTTGCCGGCCACGCCCGTGGCCGCGTCGATCATGATGGCGATCTCCTGCTCACCGGGCTGCAGCTGCGGCCGGTCGACGAACATGTCCGCCTGGAGCAGCGAGCCCTTCTTGAGCGTGGTGAGTGCGATCTTGTCCTTGAGCGCGCCGAGGTCGGTGACCGCGGTGCCGGAGAGCCACCGCTCGGGGATCCTGACCTCCTCGAACTGCCCGGCCGCCAGGGGGCTGTACGGGGCTATGTCACCCTTGGCCCGGTACGCGACGACCTCGGCGCCGACCTTGGAGTTGACGTCGCCGATCACGACGAGGACTCCGGCGAAGGCCCCGAGCGCGCACAGGACCGACAGGAGCAGCAGGATGACGCCGCGGCGCTGGCGTGAGTTCATGGGCCTTACCTACCTCGCCGTTCTTCATTCATTCGTGCGTTCGAGTGATCAGGGTCTGGAACGGGCGGTGTTCGCGGGCGGCGGTGGTGCGGTGAGCGGTGCCGCGCAGAAGCCGCAGCGGTCGCCGATGAGTTCGAGGCCGCACCAGCGGCACTCCTCCCGGCGGACCGAGGCGACGAGCTGGTAGAGCACGGTCAGGTCCGGGATTCCGGCGGCGAACTCGACGAGCTTCGGCGTACCCCACCAGCCGGGGGACGCGGCGGGCAGCGGGTTCTCCAGGACGCCCTGGACCTGCCAGGCGGGGGCCAGTTCGGCCGTGACCCAGTCGGAGGCGAGCTGGCCGCGGGCGAAGGTGAGGTGCGTGGCGAACTCGGGGCCGGCCGGCAGCGTCGCGCCGCGGGGGCCGTGGGCGCCGCCCTGGGATCCGCCGCCCCCGGCCAGCTTCGCGAGGTGCGGTTTCGGGTGGGCCAGGACGGCGAACTGCGCGCTCGGCGACCAGGACCTGGCGTGCGCCCCGAGCCCCACCGGGACCCGTACCCGGTCGAGTTTGGCGACCGAGCCCAGCAGGGCGCCCGCGTAGATGTAGTGGGACAGCAGCCGGGCGGCGGAGGCGATGATTCCGGGGCTGAAGTCGCAGACGCTGAGCTGGCGCAGCTGACGTACCAGCAGGGCCGTTCCCAGCGGCGGCAGATCGATGCCGAGGAGCGCGATCCGGTCGGTTTCCAGGATGGCGCGCACGGTGTGCAGGCGCTGGACGGTGGAGCGCGGGAGCCACGGCGGTACGAGGGCCACGAGGTGGCCGTGCCGCTCCAGAAGGGCGCCCGTCTCGGCGAGCGCGGACTCCAGGTCGAGCTGCTCGGGCGGGTGCAGTAACGCGGCTCCGGGCGTGTGCCGGTCAGGGGCCGGAAGTACCAGATCGGCGCTGGTGACAGCGATGGCGGTCGGCACGCGCATTCCCCCGTTCCCCCACGTACACCCCGTACGCCCGTACGTCGCGGGCACGTCACGTGCCCGACGCGCGCTCCACACGGACTCGACCCGGACCTGACGCGGACCTGACGCGGACCTGACGCGGATTCGACACGGACTTCTGGCGTCCACGTCCGCACCGCACGACCGCATTCGATCGACCCGCTCCCCCTTGCCCGAGCACCATATCCGCGTCACCCCTGGCAGGGCAGGGCCTTGAAGATTCCCGTGCAACCAACACGCGTCACGGGGGTCGGAAACCCGGACAACAGGGATCGCATAGCGGGCCATTTCAAGCCACATCGCGAAGACCCTTGACAGCGGGATTGGTCTGGACCAACTTGTCAGCCAACGCCTTGAGTCGGACCCACCCCACTCGGTCCGCCTCCGTCCACACCCCGCTTCCTCCCCCCACCGGAGCCCACGTGAACCGCATACGCTCCCTCGCCCTGCCCATCGCCGTCACCCTGACCGCGGGCGCCCTGTCCGCCCTCGCCGCCGGCACCGCACAGGCCGCCGACGTGAACGTCGCCCGCAACGGCGGCTTCGAATCGGGTCTCGCCAACTGGTCCTGCACCGGCGGAACCGGCACTTCCGTCTCCTCGCCCGTCTACGCCGGATCCGGGGCCTTGAAGGCCACCCCGGCGGGATCGGACAACGCCCGCTGCAGCCAGACCGTCACGGTCAAGCCGAACTCGACGTACACGCTGAGCACGCAGGTCCAGGGCAGCTACGTCTACCTCGGTGCGACCGGGACCGGCACCCAGGACGTCTCCACCTGGACGCCCGGGTCGGGCGCCGGCTGGCAGAAGCTCTCCACCACCTTCACCACCGGTCCCAACACCACCCAGGTCACCGTCTACACGCACGGCTGGTACGGCCAGCCGGCCTACGTCGTGGACGAGTTCAGCGTCTTCGGCCCGGACGGCGGGGGCGGCACCGACCCCGGCCCGTCGGTCCCCGGGGCCCCGGCCGGAACGGCCGTTTCCGGTCAGAGCGCGAACGCCCTCACCCTTTCGTGGAACGCGGTCAGCTCGGCAACCGGCTACTACGTGTATCAGGACGGCGTCCGCGTCAAGACCGTGACCGGCGGCGCCGCCTCCACCCAGATCACCGGGCTCGCGGCCTCGACCTCGTACTCCTTCCAGGTGAGCGCGTACAACGCGGCGGGCGAAGGCCCGAAGTCCGCCCCGGTGACCGGCACCACCACCGGCACCGGCCCGGGTCCGGGCCCGGGTCCCGCCGTCCCCAAGCACGCCCTGACCGGCTACTGGCAGAACTTCAACAACGGCGCGACCGTCCAGAAGATCTCCGACGTGTCGGCGCAGTACGACATCATCGCCGTCTCCTTCGCGGACGCCACCACCACGCCCGGCGCCATCACCTTCAACCTCGACTCGGCCGGCCTCGGCGGCTACACCGTCGCCCAGTTCAAGGCCGACATCGCCGCGAAGAAGGCGGCCGGCAAGTCGGTCGTCCTCTCCATCGGGGGCGAGAAGGGGACCATCACCGTCAACGACTCGACCTCCGCGAACAACCTCGCGAACTCCGCGTACGCCCTGATGCAGGAGTACGGGTTCACCGGCATCGACATCGACCTCGAGAACGGCCTGAACCCCACCTACATGACGCAGGCCCTGCGTTCGTTGTCGTCCAAGGCCGGCTCCTCGCTCGTCATCACCATGGCCCCGCAGACGATCGACATGCAGTCCACGCAGGGCGGCTACTTCAAGACGGCGCTGAACATCAAGGACATCCTCACCGTCGTCAACATGCAGTACTACAACAGCGGCTCGATGAACGGCTGCGACGGCAAGGTCTACTCCCAGGGCTCGGTGGACTTCCTCACCGCGCTCGCCTGCATCCAGCTGGAGGGCGGCCTCGACCCCTCGCAGGTGGGCATCGGCGTCCCGGCCTCGCCCAGCGGCGCGGGCAGCGGCTACGTGTCCCCGACGATCGTCAACAACGCCCTGGACTGCTTGACCCGGGGAACGAACTGCGGCTCCTTCAAGCCGTCGAAGACCTACCCGGGTCTGCGCGGCGCGATGACCTGGTCGACCAACTGGGACGCCAAGGCGGGTAGTGCTTGGTCGAACTCGGTGGGTCCGAAGGTCCACGGGCTCCCGTAGGCGGTACTGGTGGGGGTGGCCGGATCGGTACGGCCTGCGCAGGGTGTTCTTGACCGGGACATGCCACGAGAGCACGCTGTGCGCGTCCGCACGGCTATCCCCACACTCCCGACCCAGGAGAACGCATGCGGCTCCATACCCGCCGGAGGGCCGCCGTCACGGCGGCCCTGCTGGCGCTCGCGCTGGGCGCACCCGCCTACGGCATGAGCGCGACGGCCTCACCTCCGCCCACCCCTTCGACCGCCACTCAGGACGAGGCGATCGTCCAGTACCGGATCCACGGCCCCTCCACCGCAGCCGACCGAACCGCCCTGCTCCGTACGGGCGTCTCGATCGACGAGGTGGACGACCACACCGTCGTGGTCAGCGCCGACACCATGCAGGCCAAGAAGCTCAAGGAGCTCGGCTACCGGCTGACGGCCCTGCCCGGACCCCCGGACCGCTCGCTGCCCGGCATCGCGGCGAGCCCGATGGACTTCCCCTCGGCGGACTCGAAGTACCACAACTACGCCGAGGCGACGGCGGAGATCAACCAGCTCGTCGCGCAGTACCCGGCGATCGCGAGCAAGCAGGTGATCGGGAAGTCGTACCAGGGCCGGGACATGTTCGCCATCAAGATCAGCGACAACGTCGCGACGGACGAGTCCGAGCCCGAGGTGCTCTTCACCGCCCACCAGCACGCGCGCGAGCACCTGACCGTCGAGATGGCCCTGTACCTGCTCAAGGAGTTCACCTCAAAGTACGGGAGCGACTCCCGGGTCACGGGCGCCGTCAACGGCCGCGAGATCTGGATCGTCCCGGACCTCAACCCGGACGGCGGCGAGTACGACATCGCCACCGGCTCCTACCGCTCCTGGCGCAAGAACCGGCAGCCGAACTCCGGCTCCTCCTACGTCGGCACGGACGAGAACCGCAACTGGAACTACAAGTGGGGCTGCTGCGGCGGTTCCAGCAGCAGCAAGAGCTCCGAGACCTACCGGGGAGCCGCCGCCGAGTCGGCGCCCGAGGTGAAGGTCGTCGCGGACTTCGTCCGCAGCCGGGTGATCGGCGGCAAGCAGCAGATCAAGGCCGCCATCGACTTCCACACCTACAGCGAGCTCGTCCTGTGGCCCTTCGGCTACACCTACAACGACACCGCCCCGGGCCTGACCGCCGACGACCTCGCCGTCTACAAGAAGATCGGCACGAGCATGGCGGCGAGCAACGGCTACACGCCGGAGCAGTCGAGCGACCTGTACATCACGGACGGGACGATCGACGACTGGCTGTGGGGCAACCAGAAGATCTTCTCCTACACCTTCGAGATGTACCCGGAGAGCGGTGGCGGCGGCTTCTACCCGCCGGACGAGGTCATCGACCGCGAGACCGCGCGCAACAAGGACGCGGTGCTCCAGCTGCTGGAGAACGCGGACTGCATGTACCGCTCGATCGGCAAGGAAGCCCAGTACTGCGCGGCGCCGTGACCGGCTGACCGTGTGAAAGGGGGCGCCCCACCGCCAGGGGGGCGCCCCGCACACGTGTCCGGCGGCGGACCGGACTCAGCCCAGCACGGCGAGGGCGTCGATCTCGATGAGCAGCCCGGCCGGCAGGCCCACGTACACGGTGGTACGGGCGGCGGGGGCCTCCTTCAGGCCCTGCTCTTCGAAGTAGGCGTCGTAGAGGGCGTTCATCTCGGCGAAGTGGCCGGTGTCGGTGAGGTAGACGCGGATCATCATCACGTCGTCCCAGCCCGCACCACCGGCCTCCAGGACGGAGCGAACGTTCTCCAGGGTCTGGAGGGTCTGCTCGCGCAGGGCCGGACCGGCGGGCGTGGGCGGCTGCCCCTCCACGTGCGGGAGGAAGCCGACCTGACCGGCGACCTGGAGGATGTTCCCCTTCCGCACGCCGTGCGAGAACCTCGCGGGCGGGGTGGTGTGGGTACCGGGCGTGATGGCGACCTTCTCGTCCACGTTCTTCTCGCTCACGTGCTCTCCTGTGCTCCTGAGTAGTCCTGACTGATGGCTTCGGCGGTGCACAGCACCTGCGGCAGCAGTTCGAGCAGCCCCTCGGCGGGGATGACCACACCGGGCGCGGAGACCGACAGCGCCGCGACGACCCGTCCGTCCGGCCCGTGCACGGGTGCCCCGAGGCAGTTGATCGACTCCTCGTGCCCACCGAAATCGGTGGCCCAGCCCTGCTGGCGCACGAGGTCCAGTTCGCGCAGGAAGGCCGCCGCGTCCGGGGTGGAGCGGGCGGTGTAGCGGGGGTACTCGATCCGGCCGACGAGGGCCCGGAGCTCGGCCTCGGGCAGGTCGGCGAGGAGCAGCTTGGCCACGGCGGCGACCGTGAGGGGCACGGGCCTGCCGATGCGGGAGTACATGCGGACCGGGTAACGGCTGTCGACCTTGTCGACGTACACGACCTCGTCGTCCTGGTGGAGGGCGAGGTGAACGGTGTGCCCGGTGGTCCGGTTCAGCTCGACCAGGTGGGGGTGCGCGATCTCCCGGACGTCCAGGTTCTCGATGGCCTCGGCGGCGAGCGCGAAGAGCTGCGCGCCGAGCCGGTAGCGACCGTCGGGCCGGCGGTAGACGAAGCCGCGTTCGTTCAGGGTGCGCAGCAGGCGCAGCGCGGTGCTCTTGTGCACGCCGAGCTCGTCCGCGACCTCTCCGAGGCCCGCGGGGCCCTTCGCGAGCAGCGGCAGCACCGCGAGCGCCCGTTCCACGGACTGGCTCATCCCTCGTCCTCTCAAACGGTCACTGCAACACCGGCTCCGCCGGCCCCGGGGCTCCGCACGTTGACCCGTCGTCACCCGGGATGTTAGACAGCGTGCAGCGGTATACGCAACGACCGTTGCATCACACGCAACCCCCGGGAGGCACCCCGCATGGCCAGCGACAGCGACCCCGTCAAGGACCTCGCCGACGAACCGGTCGACCACCGGTTCAAGGGCCTCCCCCCGGACGCCGAGGCGCACGGCCTCACCGTCGGCCGGCTCGCCGCCGAGCGCCGCGACCTGTACACCGGCGGCTTCACCACCCCCGTCCTGACCCTCGACGCGGACGCGCTGGAGCACAACCTCGCCGCGCTCGGCACCTACGCCGCCCGTCACGACCTGGCCTTCGCCCCGCACGGCAAGACCCCCATGGCCCCGCAGCTCTTCCGCCGCCAGCTGGAGCACGGCGCGTGGGGCATCACCGTCGCCATGCCCCACCAGGCCCGCGTCTGCCGCGCCTTCGGCATCCGGACGATCTTCCTGGCCAACGAGCTGGTCGATGCTCCCGCCCTCCGATGGGTCGCCGACGAGCTCGCCGCCGACCCCGACTTCCGGTTCGTCTGCTACGTCGACTCCGTCCGCGGGGTCGAGCTGATGGACGCCGCCCTCCACGGCCACGGCGCCACCCTCGACGTCGTCCTCGAACTCGGCGCCGGCGCCGAGGGGCGCACGGGGCTCCGTACCGACGCCGAATGCCAGGCCGTCGCCGAGGCCGTCGCCGCGTCCCCCGCCCTGCGCCTGGCAGGTGTGGCCGGCTACGAGGCCACCATGCCCGGCGCCGACGCCGACAGCGTCCGCGCCTGGCTGCGCCGTCTCACCGCGCTCGCCGCCGATCTCGACAAGCAGGGCCTGTTCACCGGCACCGGCCTGGACGAGGTCATCGTCAGCGCCGGCGGCAGCGAATGGTTCGACGCCGTCGCCGAGGTCTTCGCCGAGGTCCCGGAGCTGTCGCTGCCCGTCCTTCCGCTGCTGCGCTCCGGTGCGTACGTCTCCCACGACCACGGCTGGTACTCGGGCTTGACCCCCTTCAACCGCGTTCCCGAGGAGGGCGGCCTGCTCCCCGCCTTCCGGCTGTGGACCCAGGTGGTCTCCCGCCCCACGCCCGGCCAGGCCTTCGTCAACGCCGGCAAGCGGGACATCGCCTACGACCTCGGCCTGCCCGAAGTGCTCGCCGTGCGCAGCGCCCGCGACGGCGTCGAGCGCGCCGCGACCGGAATCCGGGTGACCAAGCTGTCCGACCAGCACGCCTGGGTCGAGACGGACGCCGACGCCACCCCGCTGGAGGTCGGCGACTGGGTCTCCCTCGGCATGGCCCACCCCTGCACCATCTTCGAGAAGTGGCCGCTGATCCCGGTCGTGCAGGCCGACGGCGCCGTCACCGACTACGTCCGCACCTTCTTCTAGGCTCCGGCCGGTGGACCTGGTCATCCGGGGGGCCCGCGTCGTCGACGGCACGGGCGGGCCCTCGTACACCGCCGACGTCGGCGTCCACGAGGGCCGGATCGCCGAGATCGGCAGGCTTCCGGGCGGCGGGCGCCGGACCCTCGACGCCCGCGGTCTCGCCCTCGCCCCGGGCTTCGTCGACATGCACGCCCACAGCGACCTGGCGCTGCTGCGCGACCCGGACCACAGCGCGAAGGCCGCCCAGGGCGTGACGCTCGAAGTCCTCGGCCAGGACGGCCTGTCGTACGCGCCCGTCGACGACCGCACCCTCGGCGAGGTGCGGGCCGCCGTCGCCGGCTGGAACGGATCCGGCGACGACGTCGACTTCGACTGGCGCACGGTCGGGGGGTACCTCGACCGGCTGGACCGGGCCCACGGCGGCCGTGGCGTGGCCGTCAACGCCGCCTACCTGGTCCCCCAGGGCACGGTCCGTGCGTACGCCCTCGGCTGGGACGACCGGTCGGCGACCGCGGCCGAGCTGGACCGGATGCGCCAGCTCGTCGCCGAAGGCCTCGCCCAGGGCGCCGTCGGCCTGTCCTCCGGCCTCACCTACACCCCCGGCATGTACGCCACCGGGGCCGAACTGACGGCGCTGTGCCGGGTCGTGGCCCGCTACGGCGGCTACTACTGCCCGCACCACCGCAGTTACGGCCGCGATGCGCTGGCCGCCTACGCCGAGATGGTCTCGCTCGCCCGGGACGCCGGCTGCGCCCTGCACCTCGCGCACGCCACCATGAACTTCGGGGAGAACCGGGGCCGGGCCGGCGAGCTGCTCGCCCTGCTCGACGCGGCCCTGGACGGGGGCGCCGACATCACCCTCGACAGCTACCCGTACACCCCGGGCTGCACCACCCTGGTCGCGCTCCTGCCCAGTTGGGCGAACGAGGGCGGCCCGGAGGCGGTCCTGGCCCGGCTGCGCGACGACACCCAGGCCGAGCGGATCCGACGTGCGCTGGAGGTCGAGGGCTCCGACGGCTGCCACGGGGTCCCCGTCGACTGGTCGACGGTCGAGGTCTCCGGCACCGCCGACCCCGCATACGGCCCGTACGTGGGCAGGCGCCTGGACGGTTGGGAGACCGCCCGTGCCCTCCTGCTCGGCGACCGGCTCGCGCCGACGGTCCTCCAGCACGTCGGCCACGAGGAGAACGTCCGGGCGATCATGCGTCACCGGGTCCACACCGGCGGCTCCGACGGCATCCTCCAGGGCGCGAAACCGCACCCGCGGGCGTACGGCACCTTCCCGCACTACCTCGGCCGCTACGTCCGCGAACTCGGCCTGCTCTCCCTGGAGGAGTGCGTCGCGCACCTGTCCGGCCGGCCCGCGGCGCGCCTGCGGCTGCCCGACCGGGGCCTGGTCCGCGTGGGGTACCGCGCCGACCTCGTCCTCTTCGACCCGGACACGGTCGCGGCCGGGTCCACGTACGAGCGGCCGCGCGTGCTGCCGACCGGGATCCCGCACGTCCTGATCGACGGGCGTTTCGTGATGCGCGACGGGCGCCGGACGGACGTGCTGGCCGGGCGGGCGGTGCGCCGAACCGGCCGCGATCTTCGGTAAATCAGACATCTACGATGGGCGGCATGGTCGCCTTCGCGCTTGCCGCCGTGCTCTTCCTCGCCTTCTGCATCAGCGTCCGGCGGGACCGGCGCCGTTTCAGCAACGCCGTGCTCCTGGGGCTGACTTTCCTCAGCGCGTTCTCCGCACTGTTCGTCCAGGTCGTCAAGCTGCCCACCTGGGCGGCCGTCGCGGTCCTCGTGCTCGTCTTCGCCTCACCCGTGTTCGCCGCGCTGGGCTTGGGCGTCTTCCTCGTCCGCAACGGCATGGTCATGATCCGCAAGGAGGGCTTCCGGCCGGCCAACCTGCTGTCGATGCTCGCGGGCCTGACGATCTTCGGGCTGATCGCGCTACTGGTCCTCGTCGGCGTGGTCGGCTCGCCCCTCCTCGGGGGCATCGCCGGAACGGTCACCGTGGTCGCCGGCTACGTCTCCTTCGTCTTCTTCTGCTTCCTCGGCTACGCCTTCCTCTACGGCCGGATCAAGGTGCGCGGCAACGTCGACCACGTGGTCATGCTGGGATCGGGCCTGGTCGGCGGCGACCGCGTGCCACCGCTACTGGCCTCCCGCCTGCGCAAGGGGCAGCAGATCTACGAGGCCCAGCTGGCCCGGAGCGGCCGGCCGCCGTTCCTCCTGGTCTCGGGCGGCAAGGGATCGGACGAGAAGGTCTCCGAGGCCCGGGCGATGGCGGACTGGCTGATCGCGCAGGGCGTGCCCGAGCAGCACGTCGTACTGGAGGACCGCTCCACCACGACCGAGGAGAACATGCTCTTCAGCCGGGACGTCATGACGGCGCACGACTCGGCCTACCGGTGCGTGGTGGTCACCAACAACTTCCACGCGTTCCGGGCGGCGATGCTGGCCCGCAAGACCGGTGTCAACGGGCAGGTGCTGGGCTCGCCCACCGCGAAGTACTACTGGCCGAGCGCCACCATCCGCGAGTTCGTCGCGGTCTTCTGGGAGCACCGGGTCGTGAACCTGTCGATCTGCGCCCTGCTCACTGTCCTCGGCGCGCTCGGCACGCTGGCGGCGGTCCTCGTCTGACCCGCCCCCGCGCGCACGCGGTGGTGCCGTGACTCCCCCCTTGGCAGTCACGGCACCGGTTCCGGGCCTCGCGGGCGTCGGTCAGACCCGCTGCCAGAGCGCCGGGACGTTCGGCGGCTCCCAGCCCGGCTGGGCCTGGTGCCCCTGGAGGCAGCGGTAGGTCGAGCCGCCGTGGGTGACGGTGGCGCCGGCCGCGTAGACGGTGCCCGCCTTCCAGCTGCCGCCCGGTTCGGGGTCGCCGGGGCCGGGGCCCGGGCCGGGGTCGCTGCCGCTGACCTTGAGGGTCAGCCCGTACGCGGACAGGATCGGGTTCAGCGGCTGGAAGAAGGTGGTCCCGCCGCTGGAGCAGTTGCCGGAGCCGCCCGAGGTGACGCCCTGGGCCTGGCTCCCGGAAATGTAGGAGCCGCCCGAGTCGCCCGGCTCGGCGCAGACCGTCGTACGGGTCACCCCGGAGATGGTGCCCTCGGGGTAGGTGACGCTGGTGCCGTGCTGCTGGATCGTGCCGCAGTGCCATCCGGTGGTCGATCCGGAACGGCACACCGAGGCCCCGACCGGCTGTAGCACCGAGCCGGTGACCTGGACGTTCGCGCCGCCACTGCCCTTCACGTAGGGGGTCGCGGTCCACTGGGCGTTCGCGGCCACCCAGGCCATGTCGTTGCCGGGGAAGACCGAGGCCTGGAAGGAGCCCTGGGCCACCTGGTTGAAGCCGCTGGTGGTGGTTCCGGCGCGCCCGCAGTGCCCGGCGGTGGCGAAACCGTTCACGGACCCCTTGGTGACGGGGAAGCCGACGGAACAGCGGCCGCTGCCGTTCATGTAGTACGCGTCCCCGCCGCGCAGGTCGTGCAGCGGGCGCGGGGCCACGGCCGTACGGACCACCGTGACGGCGGCCGCGTCGGTTCCGGTGGCGGCCAGCAGCGCGGCCGCCGCCCCCGCCTCGGTCTCCTCGACGACGAGGGTGTTGGAGCGCGGGTCGACGTAGCGGACCGGGGTCGCGGGGCCGGCAGCCAGGTCCAGGGCGGCCCGGTCGGCGTCCAGGTCGGCCAGGGTCCGGGCGACCAGCTTCGCCCGCGCGCCCGTGGCTCGTATCGCGGCGGTGTCGGAGGCCCGGGTGGTGGCCACGGTGAGGGTGCCCGCGTCGGCCCCGTCCACCCAGGCCCCGGCGAAGGCGGCGCCGAGCCGGTCGCGCAGCCGGGCGGCGGTGGCCCCCGCCTCGGCCTCGTGGACGAGTCGGGCCTTGGCCTGCGTGGGGGTCAGGCCGAGGTCGCGCTGCATCGCGGCGAGCAGTTCGGGCGGGGCGTCGGCGGTGCGCAGGGCGGCCGCCGCGGAGGGCGCCGCGGGGGTGGGATCGGCGATGGCGCCGCCGGTCCCGGCCAGCAGCAACCCGGCGGCGGCCAGGGCGGTACACGCCGCGCGGGCGTGTCGCTTGAGCATGGGGGATCTCCTCGGTTTCCGGTGGGGTCTGCGGAAACCGTAGAAATCCGAACCATTGCGTGGGAGCTGCCAGTTGGCCCCTGCCCCGGTGTTATGCCCGGGCCGTACGACGGCCCGCGCGCGGTCGAGGTGCGTTCATGGGGCGGCGGTCGGAGGATGGGGCCAGGGGTAAACCGTAGGAGGTACGCGATGGTCAGTGAACCCGACGAGCAGCCCACGCGGTCGGACCGGCTCTTCACGGGCGGGGAACGGCCGTACGACCCCGAGGACCTCGTGATGGTGACCGGCCACGACCCGACTCCGGAGCGGGTCGAGAAGGCCCGGAAGCTCATGGAGAAGGAGGGCCCGCAGGTCATCGAGCGCTACCTGCCGTAGCCACGGCACGGCGCCCGAGCGCTGCCGCAACCGCCCCCGGCCCCGCCGGGGGCGTCCTCCAGCCCCGCCGGCGATTGAGGCGCGGGGGCCCGGGGCGGAGCCCTGATCTTGAGCCCCGCCGGCGATTGAGGCGCGGGGGCCCGGGGACAGCGCCCCCGCAACGGCGCCGCGCCCGCCCGGTGCCCGGCTAAGCCGCCGGCAAGGCGCCGGCTCCGGCCGACCTGGCCAACGCCTCCGCATGCGCGGCCCGCACGTGCCCCAGCACATCGGCGGCCCGCGCAGCGACCCGCGCGGCAGGATGCCAGCCCAGCAGGTGCCGCCAGATCAGCGGGGTCCCGGCGAGGGGCCGCGTGACCACCCCCGGGGTCACCGGGAACGTGGCCCGGCACAGTCCGACCGCCCGTCCCACCTGCACCAGGTGCACGCAGGAGGCGGTGTCGGTCTCGTAGACGCAGGCGGGCGCAAAGCCGGCCCGCACGCAGGCCGCGGCGAAGCAGTCGCCGAAACACCCGTCGCCGGGGACGTCCGTCCACGCCTCGGCGGCCAGCTCGGCCAGCTCGATCTCGGCACGCGGGGCCCGTGCCAAGGCCAGCGGGTGGTCCTCGGCCAGCATCACGTAGACGGGATCGCGCGCCACCTCCATCCATGCGAGGCGCCCCGGCTCGGGCGGCGCGCTCTCCCCGCAGACCCCGACCATCGCGAAGTCCAGCCGGCCGTCGGCGACGCCGGCCGCGACCTCCTTCTCCGACCAGGAGGTGTACGTCGTCACCGGCACGCCCGGCTCCTCGTGCGCGAGCCGGTCCACGAGCCCGCCGAGCAGCGGTCCGTGCGTGCCGCCGAGCCGGTAGCCGTGCGCCTCCTGGCGGGCGAACCGCTGGGCGTCCTCCTGTAGCTCGCACACGGCGGGCAGCAGCACCCTGGCCCGCTCCAGCACCAGCTCACCGAGGGCGGTGGCCCGTACGCCGTCGCGCCCCCGCAGGAACAGCGTGCCGCCCAGCGCCCGCTCGATGCGCTTGAGCTGGGTACTGAGCGCGGGTTGCGCGAGGCCGAGCGCGGTGGCGGCCCGCGTCAGGCTCCCGGCGTCGGCGACGGCCCGGACGATCTTGAGGTGCCTCAGCTCCAGATCCATACGACGAGCTTGGTCCAGACCTGTGGCCGTGCGCTACGGGTCGGGCGCATCCAGAATCGTTAATGCTCGTTAGCCGCGAGGAGGACACGACCCTAAGGACAGGAAAATGCACGCACTCGACGTCGACTGGGACCACCCCACCGACCCGCGACCCGGCCCACGGCTCGACCACGTCCGCGCCTACGTGAGTACCGCGGGAGCCGACGGGCACCTCTGGCACGGAGTCCGCACCCTCCTGCTGACCACGCTCGACCGCGCCACCGGCCGCGCCGTCCGCACCCCGCTGATCTACGGCGAGGACGCCGGCCGGCACATCGTCCTGGCCTCCGCCAACGGCGCCCCGGACCACCCCCGCTGGTACCTGAACCTCACCGCCCACCCGGAGGTCCGCCTCCAGGTCGGCGCCGCCGCCTTCACGGCCCGGGCGCGCACCGCCACGCCCCAGGAACGCGAGGTGTACTGGGAAATGATGACGGCCCTGTGGCCCCCGTTCGAGGACGACCGCGCCGCGGCCCGACCCCGCGAGATCCCGCTGGTGATCCTGGACCGCGCGGGCTGAGCGCCCCGCCCGCAAGGGTCAGAACGTCGGCGCGGCGACCGCGGTGTACGTGCGCCCGCCCGCGACGAAGTCGCCCAGCGGGACCATGCCGAAGCCGTCGACGTGCACCTTCCAGGACGGCACGTTCCCGGCCTCGATGAAGGCGACCACGGCTTCGGCGCGCTCCGAGGCCGCCGCCAGGGCCATGGTGAACAGCGCCCGGGCCACGCCGCGCCCCCGGTGGGGGGCGGCGACCACGACCGGCCCGTAGAGCAGCCATCGCGCCTCGGCCAGCGGGCGCCCCTGCCACTCCAGGGCCTCCTGGGCCTCGAGCAGACCCGCGACCGGCGGCGACGGGTCGACCAGGGTCGCGGGCGCCGACAGCGCGAGCAGCCCGACGATCCGGCCCCCGTCGTCCGCGACCAGCAACTCCCGCGCACCGGCCATCGCCCGCAGCACGCCGACGTCGAAGCGACCCTGGACGAAACCCTGCTCCGCCCGCTGCCCTTCGGTCAGCGCGTCGTGGTGGTTGGCGGCGAAGAGCTCAGCCATGGCGGGCGCATCGGCCTCAGCGGCGTACCGGTACTCCATCCCACGATCGTGCCACGCCCCCGCGGCCGGACCGCGCTGCCGACACCGGGGCCCGAGGGTGACACCGGGGACAGTGTTGAACACGTTCAATACCTCTGACAGTATTGCTTCCGGTGAACCTGCCGAGCAGCGGGAATGCGGATCCGTCTGCGTCGCGAGGTTGCCACGAGACCGGACGTGGGCACCACATGGACCTGATCCTGATCATCCTCGCCCTGACCATCGCCCTCGTGCTCGCCCTCGTGGGCCTGGCCGTGATCCTCACGGCGAGCGCGGGCCTGGGCCTCGCGACCGCCGCGGTCAGCCGCAAGCTGCCGCTCTGGGCCAGGATCACCCTGCTGCTGGCCCTCGCCGCCGCTCCGGCTGCGGCGCTGGCGAGCACCCTGGACGTCGCGGCCGTCTGGCAGCTGACCGCCTGGGCGCCGCCGTTCCTCACGACGGTCGCCTCAGGAGCCGTCTGGCTCGCCTTCGAAGCCGGCAGGCGCCGCACGCCCAGCCTCCCGAAGCCGGCATGGCCGGTCCGCCACTCACCGGCCGCCGGCCACTGAGGACGCGCGACTCACCCGTGGTCGTACACGGTCACTTCCACGTCGCGCGCGCACAACGTCCCGGTGATCAGCGGCTCGATGCGCGTCCACGTGCCGCCCGCGAGCCCGCACCCGATGCGCGGCATGTGGACGCTCGCCCCGAGCTCGACGGCGCGATCGGCGAGCGCGGCAAGACACCGCTCCACCGCGTCGTACCGAATGGGCGGCCCCCCGCTCCCGGTCCGCATGCCGCGCTGGCCGACCATGTTGGCCACCCATGTATCGGGCTTCACCTGCACCACTTGCACGGCGCCCAGCCCGAAGTCATTTCCGCTGCGCCCCCGGTGCCACGCCCGGTACGCGGCCTCGGGCTCGGCCCACCGCTTCGAAACGGCCAGCACGAAGCCCTTCCCCCACCCCCCGAGGTCGTTGCAGACGTGCGCGATGACCTTGGGCCCCTTGGCCTGGGGACTCGTCGCGTCCCCGGCAATGATCCTGATCGGCTTCATGCTTCGAACGGTATGCGCCACCACCGACAGGGGGAGGGGCGGGTGCGTGAGGGGCAGGGTCGGGGTCGGGGTCGGGAGGGTGTGGCGGTGGCTTCGCCAGTCGGGATCCACTCGGGCGGCATCAGGGATGCGTACGGGGGTTTCCCGTCAGTCCCATCGTCCCTCCGGGTCGGGAGTTCCTTTTCGGGGACGGGGCGATCAGAGAGCCGCGAGGAGATCTTGGCCGCCACGACCGAGAGACGGGGCCCATCACAGACCAGCGCCCGAGTCGGCGGGAAGCGCATCCGATCGCTACGTGCTCCCCATCCCTCAGCGTCCGACGACCGCCCTGGGCTGGGCACAGGCCGCCCCAGATCGCTACGCGCTTCTCCCTGACCGCGATCAGCGTCCGGCCGACGCCGATGAGAGCCGCTGAGAGCCGCTGAGAGGGGGCGAACGGCCGGCAGCTCGGCCACTGCGTCATGAAGCCGGGTCAACTCGAGCATCACCCCACAGGCCCGCACCCAAAGAGGGGTAACTGGGCAAGCTGTCGGCCCTTCTGCCCACCCACGTGCCCTGACCCGCATCCACGCCGAAATAGCCGCTGTCTCACGCTTCTCCACCCCAGTCAGCCGTCAGACGCCTCCCATCACAAGCACCTACGGGTCGTGGGCGGCCTACGTCCAGCCCGGACGGCCGTCGGACGCTGAGGGATGGGGAGCGCGTAGCGATTGGACGCGCTCCCCCGACACGGGCCCTGGTCTCGATGGGCCCCGCCTCCGGGCCGTGCCCCTTCTCGCCCGACCTGGTCGCGCATCTCTGATCGCCCCGTCCCTGGAAAGGATCGCCCGGCCCGTTCCTTTGGGGGGTTCCCGGCAGTCTTTCGTTTCTCCGGGGCGGGACGGTCGGTCAAGGGTGGCCGCAGGCCATCGCGAAGCGACGCGACGACGAAGGAGGAGCGCCCTTGAGGGACCGGCCCGACCCGGAGGGACGATGGGACTGACGGGAAACCCCCATACACATCCCTGATACCGGCCAGGCGGCTCCCGCTCACCCCGAAGCCCCCGCCGCACGTTCCCCACCCGACCCCGCCCATCCGACTCCCCGCCACCGAAGCCCTCACCTGCTCAGAGGTACTCGCGGGCGAACTCCACCGCCCATTCCACCGCCGCCAGCGGGACGCTGCCCGAGTGGGGGTCGACGGCGAGGCGGGCCGACTCCCAGTCCTGGTCGTGTTCGCGGAAGATCGCGAAGCGGGCCTCTTCGAGAACCCCCTCCGGCCTGACCGAGAACTCGATCGCTCGGTCGTCGCCGTCCGTACCGACCGTGGCGATCTCCATGTCACCGACTACGAAAACCACTGTCCCGCGCTCCTCAATTGCCGCTGTACACGTACCCCAGCAGGAGGAAAACGATGAAGATCGCTCCTGCCGCCATGAGGTCGCCCGCCGCGGCGACGACCACCGCGCTGACCCGTTCGGTGCATCGGCGGCGGTCCGCCGGCTTCCACGCGCCCTGGTCCTGGTTCATGCACCCAGCCTCCACCGCGGCACCGACACCCACATGAGTGTGCGTACTCATCCGGGGTACTCATGCGGCCTACCCGACCGCTTCCGATCTACCCGGCCACCTGGGGTGACGAGCGCAACACCATGCGCTCACCCGCGCCCGCACCCCACTCATTCCGCAGGTCGGAACGCCGGCGCGACCCCGGATTCCAAGGAGGGACCACTCCCCCACCCACCCATTACCCGAAACGGGGCAAACCGCCCTTCGGGCTTCTCTTCGAAAACACGCGTCAAGCCCGCACCCGGGCCCGTAAGCTCCCGTCATGCAGGTGATCCAGTCAACCAAACTCGCCAATGTCTGTTACGAGATCCGCGGCCCCGTGCTCGAAGAGGCGATGCGGCTCGAAGCAGCAGGTCATCGCATCCTCAAGCTCAACACGGGCAACCCCGCGGCCTTCGGCTTCGAGTGCCCTCCGGAGATCCTTGAGGACATGCTCCGCAACCTGGGCACCGCCCACGGTTACGGCGACGCGAAGGGGCTGCTCTCCGCGCGCCGCGCGGTCATGCAGCACTACCAGACCAAGGGCATCGACCTGGACGTCGAGGACATCTACCTCGGCAACGGCGTCTCCGAGCTGATCCAGATGTCCATGCAGGCGCTGCTCGACGACGGCGACGAGGTCCTGGTCCCCGCACCGGACTACCCGCTGTGGACCGCCTCCGTGTCCCTCGCCGGCGGCACGGCCGTGCACTACCGCTGCGACGAGCAGGCCGACTGGATGCCCGACCTCGCCGACATCGAGCGCAAGGTCACCGATCGCACCAAGGCGATCGTCATCATCAACCCGAACAACCCGACCGGTGCCGTCTACGACGAAGAGATGCTGCGCGGGCTCACGGACATCGCGCGCCGCCACAACCTGGTCGTCTGCTCGGACGAGATCTACGACCGGATCCTCTACGACGGCGCCGTGCACCACAACACCGCCGCCATCGCCCCGGACCTGCTGACGCTGACCTTCAACGGGCTCTCGAAGAACTACCGCGTCGCCGGCTACCGGGCCGGCTGGATGGCGGTCTGCGGCCCCAAGAAGCACGCCGCCTGCTACATCGAGGGCCTCACGGTCCTGGCCAACATGCGCCTGTGCGCGAACATGCCCTCGCAGCACGCCGTGGCCACCGCGCTCGGCGGCCGGCAGTCGATCGAGGACCTGGTCCTGCCCGGCGGGCGGATCCTGGAACAGCGCAACGTCGCGTACGACCTGCTCACCCAGATCCCCGGCGTCACCTGTGTGAAGCCGAAGGGCGCGCTGTACGCCTTCCCGCGGCTGGACCCGTCCGTCTACAAGATCAAGGACGACCGGCAGATGGTCCTGGACCTGCTGCGGGCCGAGAAGATCATGGTGGTGCACGGCACGGGCTTCAACTGGCCCGAGCCCGACCACTTCCGGATCGTGACCCTGCCGAACGCCAAGGACCTGGCCGACGCCGTGACCCGGATCGGGAACTTCCTCGACGGCTACAGCCAGCTGTAGCGGCGCACGGTGCGTCTCGCCGCGGTCCAGCCGGCGAGACGCACCTCCCGGCAACAGGATTTGGCTCAACTTTAGAACCGATCCAATGTAGGATGGCTTCCTGACCACGCAGGAGGCCACCTCATGTACGAGCCGATCCGCACGAAGCCGGTCGTCCACCGCATGGGCACCGCCCCGGCCGACTACCCGCACAGCAGCCGCGGCGAAGCACTGGACATCCAGCTCGCAGGCCACCTCGCGGCCCTGCTCGCCGTCACCGACGAGCTCGGGCTCGACGAGGCCGCCACCGAGATCGCCGCCCAGGTCGCCCGACTGCGCGGCGGCGCCCAACCCGCCCGCGCGCCGCGCCACTCCACCGAGGACATCGCCGCGCTGCACCACCGCGCCCACGACCTCGCCGCCCGCGCGCTCCTCGTCGCCGCGTCCCGCGCCGACACCACCGTCGCGATCCTCGCCGCCGAGCGCATGGAAGCACACGCCGCCGCCCTGAAGTCCCCGGACCTGGCCGGCGCCCTCTAGACGGCCCCGGTCCGGGGCCGCGGAGGCTCCGGACCGGGTGCCACGTTCCCTGCGCGAGGGCCTGCGGCAGGGGCGGAAATTGGACAGAATCCGGTGCTCCGAACACGATGAGGGCTGAAAGATCGCGGTTGCCCGGGGGAGGCCGCTCCACATGCTCCATCTCCTCCACTCCGCTTCGTCCCCGTTCGAGCATTCTGGAGAGGTTCGCGCATGAGCTTCGGCGACCCCAACAACCCCTACGGCCAGCAGCCCCCGCAGGGTCAGCCCGGTCAGCAGGCCCCGCAGGGCGTGCCCCCGCAGTACGGCTACCCGCAGCAGCCGCCGCAGGGCGCCGCCCCGCAGTACGGCTACCCGCAGCAGGCCCCGCCGCCGTACGGCGCCTACCCGCCGCCGGGCATGCCGGGGATGCCGGGCATGCCCGGCTCGGGGATGCCGCCGCTGGCCCACTGGGGCTTGCGCCTGGGTGCGACCCTGCTCGACGGACTGATCATCGTGGGCCCGATGTACGCCCTGATCGGTATCGGCGCGGCCATCGCCAGCGACGAGACGACCGAGGCGATCGCCGGCATCCTCGGCCTGATCGGCGTGCTGTACCTCATCGGCATGGGCATCTTCCAGGTGTACCGGGAAGGCACCACCGGCCAGACGATCGGCAAGAAGATCGTCGGCATCAGCCTGCACCGCGAGGCCGACGGGGCCACCCTCGGCTTCGGCATGGCGCTCGTCCGCAAGCTGGCGCACATCCTCGACAGTGCCGCCTGCTACCTCGGCTACTTCTGGCCGCTGTGGGACGAGAAGAAGCAGACCTTCGCCGACAAGGTGTGCAGCACCGTCGTCATCAAGGTGAACCAGAACGGCTGATCGCCCCACGGTGAGGACCGGTGGCGGCTGACTGCACCACGCCCTTCAGGCCGCCCGCGCGAACTCCGCGCCGGCGACCCCGCACCAGGGCACCGTCGCCACCGGCCACACCGGGCCGACCGCCTCCCCGTACTCGGTCGCCCCCGGTGCCACGCCCGGGATCTTCACCAGCGCCTGCGCGGCCCGCCCCTGCGGATCCGCTTCGGCGCGGTCGCGGAACTCCACCGTGACGACGTACGCGCCGAGGCCCTCGGCCCGCCCGGTCGCCTCCACCGCGGCCACCACCCGGCGGCTGGCCGGATCGATCCGGCACCCGGTGACCCGTACGTCCTCCACCGCCGCCCGCGGCGGCGGCTGCGGCGGATCGCCGCCGCTCGCCCACACGTACAGACCCAGCGGGGCGAACACCAGCAGCCCGGCCACCGTCACCAGGCCGACCAGCCAACCCTGCCATTTCAACGTGCTCACGCCCATGCCCCGATCCTCCCGGGCCGCCGCCCCGCCCACCAGCACCCGAGGGCCCACACAGCATTTCGAAGTGGGACCGCCTGGACACCTGACGTTCATTCAAGTTGGCGCGGAATGTGGGTTTCCGCGAGCACGCTGCACCCGTGAGACGCATCCTAGGAATCGTCCTGGGCCTCCTCCTGATCGGCGGCGTGCTCTACGTCGTCGCGTTCCAGGGGCAGGATCACCCAGAAACCACGGCAACGAAGACCGTGCGTGGCGTCATCGGCTCGGAGAAGTCCGAATTCTTCCGCGACCCCGACGTCGTCAAGGCCCTTGCCGCCAAGGGCTACACCGTCAAGACGGAGACCTCGGGCTCCTGGGCAATGGACCAACTCGCCCTCAAGGACTTCGACTTCGCCTTCCCCAGCAGCAGTGAACCCGCCAAGGAGGTCGCGGCCGCCGCCGGGCTCAAGGGGGCCCAGGAGACCAAGCCGTTCTTCTCCCCCCTCGTCGTCATCGCCCGCTCGGGCGCGGCCGAGGTGCTGGCCGCCAACGGCCTCGCCAAGATGACCGGCAAGAACTCCGGCACCCTGCTCATGGGCCCCTTCCTCAAGGCCTCCGGCGAGGACCGCACCTGGCAGCAGCTGCCCGGCTCCGCGGCCCACGCCGAGCTGACCGGCACGGTGTTCATCAAGACCACCGACCCGTCCTCCTCCAACTCCGGCGCCCTCTTCCTCGCCGCCACGTCCAACGTGGCGAACGGCAACACCGTGGTCGCCGACGACGCCGGCATCGCCCGCACCGCACCGCTCATGCGCAAGCTGATCTCCGTCCAGGGCGCGCTGGAACCCAGCACCGACGACCCCTTCCGGGCCTTCATCAGCGGCAGCGGCGAGCCGCTGATCCTGGTGTACGAGTCGCAGGTGGCCTCGCTGCTGATGCAGAAGCAGGATCCGGGCGACATGGTCGTGCTCTACCCGGACACCACCGTCAACTCGGCGCACACCTTCGTGCCGCTGACCGAGCGGGCGCGGGAGCTGGGCACGCTCCTCGCCACCGATCCGAAGCTGCGCGAGATGGCCGTGCTCCGCGGGTTCCGCCCGCAGGAGGGCGTGGCCGAGTTCGCCGCCGCGACGGCTCCGCACACCGCCTACCTCAACACGGGGCTGACCGGCATCCGCCAGGTCGGCACGCCCACCGTCAAGATCCTGATGGCGCTGGCCCAGCGCGCCAAGGGCCAGGGGGACACGCCATGACACTGACACCGCCCGAGGACACGTCCTTCCACCTGAGCCCTCCGGAGCCCGTCGCCCCCGTACGCAAGGAGCAGGCTGCCGGGCTGGTCCCGCTGCCGGAAGGCGTTCGCGAGGAGATGGCCCGCCGGGCCGGGGAGTACGTCGACTCGCTCGCCGCGATCGACACCCGCTCCCCCGAGTTCGCCCAACGCATCGGCGAGATAGCCGCCCTGGGCCAGGCCGACATCCGCAGCGCCGCCCAGCAGTCCAACCGGATGCTGGAGCGGGCGGTGCGTTCGCTGGACCGGGACGGTGGCGGTGACGCCCAGGCCCGGGTCGCCGGCTCCCTCGTCGAGCTGCGGCGCACGGTCGAGGACCTCGACCCGCGGGACACGCCCGCCAAGGGCGCCCGCAAGCTGCTCGCGAAGCTGCCGGGCGGCAACAAGTTCCGTGACCACGTGGCGAAGTACGCCTCCTCGCAGGCCACCCTCAACAAGATCGTGGGCTCGCTCCGCAGCGGTCAGGACGAACTGCGCCGCGACAACGCGGCCCTGCACACCGAGCGCTCTCGCCTGTGGGAGACGATGGGCAAGCTCCAGGAGTACGCGTCCTTGACCGAGGCCCTGGACGGCGCCGTCGAGCAGCGGGCCGCCGAGGCGGAGCACACCGATCCGGGTGCGGCCGACGCGATGCGCGCGGACGTGCTCTTCCCGGTCCGGCAGAAGCACCAGGACCTGCTGACCCAGCTGGCCGTCTGCGCGCAGGGCTACCTGGCGATGGACGTGGTCCGGCGCAGCAACGACGAGCTGATCAAGGGCGTGGACCGGGCCGCCACCACCACCGTGTCCGCGCTGCGGATCGCCGTGATGCTGGCCTCGGCCCTCGACCACCAGCGCACGGTGATCGAGCAGGTCAACGCCCTGAAGGGGACCACCGAGGAGCTGATCCGGGGCAACGCGGAGATGTTGTCCACGCAGAGCGGCGAGATCCAGCGGATCGCGGCCGATCCGGCGGTGGGCGCGGAGACGCTGCGCACCGCGTTCGCGCAGATCTACAAGACGCTGGACGCGATCGACCCGTTCAAGGTGCAGGCGACGCAGAACATGGCGGCGACGGTGGAGGCGCTGGCCGGCGAGCTGCACGGTGCGTCGGCGTACCTCGCGCGGACGCGGACCGCCGGTGCGCTCGAGGGCGGTGCCCGGTGAGCGCGGCCGAGCGGGTCCGGACGGGCTTTGCGCTCGTCCTCGCCCTCGCCGCGCTCACGGCGGCGACTGCCTGCACCTCCGGGGGTGCGGCCGAGCCGGCGGAGACGGCCTACAAGGAGGGCACGCTGCGCGTGCTGGCCTCCAGTGAGCTGGCGGATATGGAGCCGGTGCTGGAGCAGGCCCGGAAGGCGACCGGGGTCACGGTGAAGCTGACCTGGTCCGGGACGCTGGACGCCGCCGAGCAGGTCGCCTCCGGGCAGGCCGACGGCAAGTACGACGCGATCTGGCTGTCCTCCAACGACTACCTGCGGCTGCGGCCGGAGGCCGCCGGGAAGCTCTCCAGCGAGACCCCGGTGATGTCCTCGCCCGTCGCCCTCGGTGTGAAGCCGGAGGCGCTGGCCCGGCTGGGCTGGAAGCCCGGGGAGGTCACCTGGCCGGCGGTGCACGAGGCCGTCGCCGCCGGGAAGCTGACGTACGGGATGACCGACCCGGTGCGCTCCAACTCCGGTTTCTCCGCGCTGGTCTCGGTGGCCTCGGGGCTGTCGGGCGCACAGGCGGCGCTGAGCGACGCGGACGTGAAGGCGGCCACGCCCCGGCTGAAGGAGTTCTTCGCCGGGCAGAAGCTGACCTCGGGCTCCTCGGGCTGGCTCGTCACCGCGTACGGCAAGCGCGGGGACGTGGACGCGCTCGTGAACTACGAGTCGGTGCTGCTGTCCATGAACCGGGACGCGAAGGGCGCCGCAGCTCCCCTGACGGTGGTCCGGCCGCGCGACGGTGTGGTCACCGCCCACTATCCGCTGACGCTGCTGACCTCGGCCCCGGCCGGGGCCCGTGATGCGGGGCGGGCGCTCACGGACCATCTGCGGGGCCCGGAGGCGCAGCGGGCGATCACCGAGCGGACCTTCCGCCGCCCGGTCGCGCCCGGGGTGACCCCGGCCGCCGGGCTGGACCAGGAGAAGCGGCGCGAACTGCCGTTCCCCGGATCGCGGGTCGTCGCCGACGGGCTGCTGGCTGGTTACGAGAACGAGCTGCGCCGGCCCTCGCGGACGGTGTACGTGCTGGACACCTCGGGTTCGATGAGCGAGGAGGACCGGATCGGGCGGCTGAAGTCGGCGCTGACCGATCTCACGGGCTCGGGGAGTTCGGGCACCGGGCAGCGGTTCCGGGACCGCGAGGAGGTGACGCTGCTGCCCTTCGGGTCGAAGGTGAAGAAGGTGAACACGCACGTGGTGGAGCCGGGCAATCCGGGGCCGGCCCTGGACGCGATCCGCCGCGACGTGAAGTCGCTCGAGCCGGACGGGGGTACGGCGATCTACGGGAGCCTGGAGGCGGCGTACCAGCAGCTGGGCAAGGGTCCCGCGGACGCCTTCACCTCGATCGTGCTGATGACGGACGGCGAGAACACGGAGGGCGTCGGGGCCGGGCACTTCGATTCCTTCTACGCGGCGCTGCCCGAGGCGCAGAAGCGGACGCCGGTCTTCGCGGTGCTGTTCGGCGACTCGGACCGCAAGGAGCTCAGCCACATCACCGAACTGACCGGCGGCCGGCTCTTCGACGCCACCGGCGGAACCGGTTCGCTGGCCGGAGCCTTCGAGGAGATCCGTGGCTACCAGTAGGGCGACCGGGGTCCTGACGTACCTGGAGTCGAAGAAGAACCTGGCCGGCTCCGCCTGCGGCCTGGCCGGCGTGGCCCTCACCCTCGCCGGGGCGGCCGGTGCGTACTGGCCGGTGGTGGTCGCGGGGCTGTACGGGGCGGGCGCGCTGATCGCCCCGCCGGAGCGGACGGCGCCGCCGCCCTTCGACCCCCGTGAGGAGCTCGGCGTCCTGGGCGAGGACCTCGGGCGGCTGCGGGTGTACGTCGACGGGGTGGAGCTGCCCCCGGGGGCGAAGGAGACGCTCGCCGAACTGCTGGAGCTGTACGGGGCGCTGCTGGAGCCTGGGTGGGTGGCCGATGTGCTGGCCGGCGAGCCGGAGGCGGTGCACGCGGTGTCCCGGGCGGTCCGGCAGGACGTGCCGGAGAGCGTGGACGCGTACAACCGGACCCGCTGGTGGAGCCGGATGGCACCGGGCGGGGAGTCGCCGGAGCAGCACCTGGAGCGGCAGCTGGGGCTCCTGCGCGAGGAGGCGCAACGCGTAACGGCGGGCCTCCACGAGGTGGAGGCCCGCCGTCAACAGACGCACACGGCCTACCTGGAGGAGCGCGGACGCTCTTGAGGTCGGTCATGTGCTGCGGTGGGCGCCGCTTGGTCGGGGGCTCCCACGTTCATCGGCCCTTCTTCAGGGCGCGTCCTGGCTCAGCCCAGGCGCTCCACGAGTGCGTGGTACTGGTCCCACAGCTCCTTGGGAGTGTGGTCGCCGTAGGTGTTGAGGTGCTCGGGGACCAGGGCGGCCTCCTCGCGCCAGACCTCCTTGTCGACGGTGAGGAGGAAGTCGAGGTCCTCGGCCGGGAGGTCCAGGCCGTCGAGGTCGAGGGAGTCCTTGGTCGGCAGGATGCCGATGGGGGTCTCGACGCCTTCGGCGGTGCCGTCGAGGCGGCCGACGATCCACTTCAGGACGCGGCTGTTCTCGCCGAAGCCGGGCCACACGAACTTGCCCGCGTCGTTCTTGCGGAACCAGTTCACGTAGTAGATCTTCGGGAGCTTGGCCTGGTCCTTGTCCGCGGCGACCTTGACCCAGTGGGCCATGTAGTCGCCCATGTTGTAGCCGCAGAACGGCAGCATGGCGAAGGGGTCGCGGCGTAGTTCGCCGACCTTGCCCTCGGCGGCGGCGGTCTTCTCGGAGGCGATGTTCGAGCCGATGAAGACGCCGTGGTTCCAGTCGAAGGACTCGGTGACCAGCGGCACGGCGGAGGCGCGGCGGCCGCCGAAGAGGATCGCGGAGATCGGGACGCCCTTGGGGTCCTCCCACTCGGCGGCGATCGTCGGGCACTGCGAGGCCGGGACGGCGAAGCGGGCGTTGGGGTGGGCGGCCGGGGTCTCGGACTCCGGGGTCCAGTCGTTGCCCTTCCAGTCGATCAGGTGGGCGGGCGCCTCTTCGGTCATGCCCTCCCACCAGACGTCGCCGTCGTCGGTCAGCGCGACGTTGGTGAAGACGGTGTTGGCGTACATCGTCTTCATGGCGTTGGCGTTGGTGTGCTCGCCGGTGCCGGGGGCGACGCCGAAGAAGCCGGCCTCGGGGTTGATCGCGTAGAGGCGACCGTCCTCGCCGAAGCGCATCCAGGCGATGTCGTCGCCGATGGTCTCGACCGTCCAGCCGGGGATCGTGGGCTCCAGCATGGCGAGGTTGGTCTTGCCGCAGGCGGACGGGAAGGCGGCGGCAAG
This sequence comes from Streptomyces sp. NPDC091682, assembly GCF_044756625.1. Classification (NCBI taxonomy): domain Bacteria; kingdom Bacillati; phylum Actinomycetota; class Actinomycetes; order Kitasatosporales; family Streptomycetaceae; genus Streptomyces; species Streptomyces sp. NPDC091682. The sequence continues at coordinate 314,150 of NZ_JBIVTH010000010.1, forward strand.
GTACGTCGGCTCCGCGGTCTCGCCCTCGCCGGCCGGCGGGGTGAGCTTGAGGATGAGCATGTGCTCGGCGAGCCAGCCCTCGTCGCGGGCCATGACGGACGCGATGCGCAGGGCGTAGCACTTCTTGCCGAGGAGGGCGTTGCCGCCGTAGCCGGAACCGTAGGACCAGATCTCTCGGGTCTCGGGGAAGTGCGAGATGTACTTGGTGGTGTTGCAGGGCCACGGCACGTCGGCCTCGCCCTCGGCGAGCGGAGCGCCGAGGGTGTGGACGGCCTTGACGAAGAACCCGTCGGTGCCGAGCTCGTCGAGGACGGGCTTGCCCATGCGGGTCATGGTGCGCATGGCGACGGCGACGTAGGCGGAGTCGGTGATCTCGACGCCGATCGCGGAGAGCTCGGAACCGAGGGGGCCCATGCAGAACGGGACGACGTACATCGTCCGGCCCTTCATGGAGCCGCGGAAGATGCCCTTCTCCCCCGCGAAGCCCCCCTCACCAGTGAAAAGGGCCTTCATCTCGGAAGGGGCCTTCCAGTGGTTGGTCGGGCCCGCGTCCTCCTCCTTCTCGGAGCAGATGAAGGTCCGGTCCTCGACGCGCGCGACGTCGGACGGGTCGGAGGCGGCGTAGTAGGAGTTCGGGCGCTTCGTCTCGTCGAGCTTCTTGAACGTTCCCTTGGCGACGAGCTCCTCGCACAGGCGCTCGTACTCGGCCTCGGAGCCGTCGCACCAGACGACTCGGTCGGGCTGGGTCAGGGCTGCGATCTCGTCCACCCAGGAGATCAGCTCCTGGTGGGTCGTCGGGATGGAAGTGGGAGCCGCGATGTCGCGCGCCACGATTGCTCCTTGTTGAGGGGTTTGTTTGGTGTAGGCCCCGTGGGGGCTGCGACCCGGACGCTTCGCGCTCCGCTCATCCGGTGTCGACCGCACTCATCTGATCATCCGGTGGATGTGCGCATATGTCCAGAGGGCCTCTCACGTGAGCATTGCCACGTCCGTCAATCTTCCGTAAAGACCACTAACGGAAACCTACGGACCCGTAGGTAGCATGGCGCGCATGACTTCTGATGCCGCAGCCTCCCCGGCAGACCCGGCCGCTCCGGCCGCTCCGGCCGCACCGGCCGCACCGGAGGCCAAGCCGCTCATGCGCGGCTGGCTGCACACCGGGATGTTCCCCGCCGTGGTCATCGCGGGCCTGGCGCTGATGGCCTTCACCGACTCGACGAAAGCACGGGTCGCCTGCGGGGTGTACATCCTCACCGCCTGCCTGCTCTTCGGCGTCAGTGCGGTCTACCACCGCGGCACCTGGGGGCCGCGCGGCGAGGCCATCCTGCGGCGGCTCGACCACGCGAACATCTTCTTGATCATCGCGGGCACCTACACCCCGCTGACCGTGCTGCTGCTGCCGCCCTCCACCGGGCGGACCCTGCTGTGGGCGGTGTGGATCGCGGCCGCCGCCGGCATCGCCTTCCGGGTCTTCTGGGTCGGCGCCCCGCGCTGGCTCTACACGCCCTGCTACATCGCCATGGGCTGGGCGGCGGTCTTCTTCCTGCCCGACTTCATGCGGACCGGCGGCATCGCCGTCCTGGTCCTCGTGGTCGTCGGCGGTCTCCTTTACAGCGTGGGCGGGGTCATCTACGGCATGAAGCGCCCGAACCCCTCCCCGCGGTTCTTCGGCTTCCACGAGGTCTTCCACTCGCTGACCCTCGCGGCCTTCGTGGCCCACTACGTCGGCATCTCGCTCGCCGCGTATCAGTACTGAGCGACGCGGGTCTCGCTCTCGCCGGTCTGCGGCGGGCCGGGACCCGCATTCCGGTGGCCGGGGGACCGGCCACCGGAACGTGCGGGTGGCCCGGCTACGCGCCGTCCCGCAGGACCCGTTCGACCAGCTCCTCCTGCTCCTCGGTGATCTTCGGGTCGGCGAATTCGACGGTCCGGTCGTCCACGGTCACGGAGTACCGGTAGCCGTCCGGTACGCCTCCGGCGGGCCCCGGCCCCGCCTGGGCGAGGACCGCCGTCGCGAGGCGCTCCAGCTCGGCCGCGTCGGGTCGCCCCGTCGTCTCCAGCTCCGCCGTAGCCGGGAATCCGGCGAAGCCGCCGCTCCTCGTCACGCGGATGCGCACGGATCAGCCATGGTTGTTGCCGTTCACGCCGACGTGGGCCCACGCCTTGAGGACCGCCTCCAGTTCCAGCCCCTGCCCGAACCGCTTCTTCGTGGCCTCGGTCGTGGCCTGGGCGAACTGCCGGAAGGTGGCGCGCCGGGGGAGCTCGCCGGAGGTGAGGGTGTCGTACCAGATCTGCCCCGCCCGCTCCCAGGCGAAGCCCCCGATCTCGGTCGCGATCAGGTAGAAGGCGTGGTTCGGGATACCGGAGTTGATGTGGACGCCGCCCCCATCGAGGTCGGTCTCCACGAACCCGTCCATGTGGGCCGGCTGCGGATCCCCGCCCCGCCAGACGCGGTCGTCGGTGAAGGCGGTACCGGGCGCCCTCATCGAGCGCAGGGCCTGCCCCCGCACCAGGGGGGTGAAGAGGCCGGCACCGATCAGCCAGTCGGCCTCCTCCGCGGTCTGGCCACGGGCGAACTGCTTGACCAGGCTGCCGAAGACGTCGGAGACCGACTCGTTGAGGGCGCCGGACTGGTCCTCGTAGACCAGGTCCGCGGTGAACTGCGTGATTCCGTGGGTCATCTCGTGGGCGATGACGGCGGGATCGAGCGTGAAGTCGTTCCAGACCAAGCCGTCTCCGTCACCGAAGATCATGGATTGGCCGTCCCAGAGGGCGTTGTTGTACTTGCGGCGGTAGTGGACGGTCGCGTCCAGCGGCAGGTTGGCGTCGTCGATCGAACGACGGCCGTACGCCTCCTCGAAGAAGGTGAAGGTGAGGCCGAGGATGTTGTAGGCCCGGTTGACCGTGCCGTCCGACACCGGGTCTTCCCCCTCGGCCCTGACCTGATCGCCGGGCAGTTGCATGGTGTTGTGCGTGTCGAAGACCGTCCGCTGGAGGACGGCCGCGCCCGTCGGCACGGCCCCCTCCACCTCTCTGGGCGCTTCCTTTCGCTTCTGTCGGAGCTCGGCGTCGATCGAGAGGGTCTTCTCGGCGGCCTCGCGGACCCTGGGGTCGTCGTCTTCGGTCAGTCGCTCGAGCACGAAGGGGGGCAGGATGCCGCAGACGCAGCGCTCGGATTCCGGTGCCCTGTGTTCCCCGCTGACGGGGGTATGAGTGGTGTCCACAGCGAACGAAGGTGGCGCCCCCGGACTGCCGGGGTCACGCATCGCCCCGGAATCTCACCCGCACGCCCCGCCCGATTGGGCCGAACAGCCCTGTATGTCGGGGCCCGGCCGCCGTGCGCGGCCGGGCCCCGTCCTTCTCGGGCCCCCGGGACTTCGACGACGGGGCCTAGCAGGCGTGGCCGTCGTGGTCGGGGTCCAGGCGCAGCGGATCGCTGCCGTTGACCTTGAGGCGCTTCGGGTACTGGTGGGAGGCCAACCAGGCGCAGCGGGCCTTCGTCGTCGCCCGCACCTCGGCCGGGAAGCGGGTCGGTACGCACACGTTGGCCGTGCCGTAGTGCCGGTCGCAGCCGGCCGCACTCGGTGCGACCGGGGCGGAGTCCCGCTTCGCCGGGTTGTCCTTGGCGGGACCCAGCCGGTCGGCGAAGGCGTGCACGTGCGCGGCGGGCTGCTCCTGGGCGGCCGCCAGCGCGGACGGGCCGCCGAGGTGCACCCAGGTCGCGATCGACGGGATGCCGTTCGCGTCGACCGCGAAGAGCATGTACCAGCCAGGCGGCGCCAGGTTGGGGTTGCTGGTGACGTTCAGGTCGATGGTGGTCCCGTCGACGGTCATGGGCAGGTCCACGAACCGCTGGTTCGGGTCCGAGGAGTGGGTGACCGCCGCCGGACGGATCAGCTCCGCCTTCGCGACCGGCCGGTTGACGGTGATCCGCTGCGTGTCCCCGTACACCCACTGCGTGTCGATCACCGAGGTGATCTGCGGGCGGGCGCCCTTGAAGAGGTAGGGCGGGGTGTAGATCGACACGTTGTGGTTGTACGTCCCGTTGCCCGGGTTGTCGCCGACCGACATGACCCGGCCGTCCGGCATCAGGAACGACGCCGAGTGGTAGGTCCGCGGGATCGGGTCGGTGGCCAGACCCGCCTGGTAGGTGCTGGTCGTCGGGTCGAAGAAGGAGGCCTCGAAGACGGGGTCGGCCCGGTCGTGCAGTCCGCCGCCGGTCTCCAGGACCTTGCCGTCCGGCAGCAGCACCGCCGACACGAACATCTTGCCCTCGGCGCCGGTCTGGGGACGCTTGCCCTGGCCCTGGTCGACCAGGCCCTGCGGGATCGGCGGGCCGGCCGTGTAGGCGGGACTGGGCTGCTTGAGGTCGATGATGTCGGTGAGCCGGTTGGCCGCCGGATTGCGCTCGTTGTTGCCGCCGCCGATGGTCAACACCCGCTGGTCCTGGGCCGGGGGCAGCAGCACGCTCGCCGACTCGTCCCGCTCGTCCTTGTTCCGCAGGCCCGGCACGTCGGTGATGGTGTTGGCGTCGTAGTCGTAGATCGAGGCCCCGGTGCCCGGGGTGCCGTTGCCGAAGGTGTGGCTGCCCGAGTAGAAGAGCCGCCCGTCCTGCATCAGGATCATCGACGGGTACAGACCCCAGTACGACCAGGTCTGGTTGACCTGGTTCATCGGCAGCCACTTGTTCTGCGCCGCCGAGAACTTCTCCGCCGTCACGTTGCCCGTGGAGTCCTCCTTCAGCCCGCCGAAGGAGATCACGTCACCGTTGCCGAGGATCGTCGCCGACGGGTACCAGTGCCCGCCGTTCATGTCGTTCGTCCTCGTGTACTTCTCAGTGGTCGGGTCGAAGGTGTACGAGTCCTTCAGTCCCTGGTAGCCGATCGACCCGTCGGCCGACGGGTACCCCTTGTTGCCGCTCATCACCAACACCCGGCCGTCCGCCAGCTGCACGTGGCCCGCGCAGAACATGTCGACGGGGGTCGGGATCGTCTTGAAGGACCCGTTCGCCGGGTCGTAGACGGCCGAGGTGAAGGTGCCCGCGTTGAACTGGGCGATGTCGTTGCCCGAGCCCGCGATCAGCAGCACCTTGCCGCCCCCAGAGCCTCCGGCCTGGGAGGTGCCCCCGTTCAGGACGACCGCGTGCATCGAACGCACCGGGTTCTGCGCCGGGATCACCTGCCACTTGCCCTTGGCGCACTCCTCCGCGGTCCCCGAACAGGACGGCTGCGGCGGGACGGCGCCCACCTCCTCCAATGCGTAGTCGTCGGTGGTGAGCGTGCCCACCCCGTAGACCGACAGGCCCCACGCGATCTTGTCGGTGTTCGGTGGAACGGCCGGTGTGCGGACCTCCGTACGCGCCCAGGCCGCGCTGACGGGCGGGTTCTGCAGGTCGGTCCAGTACTGCCAACCCGCCGTCGTGTCGCGGCGGAACACGGTCACCGACACGTCCGGGGTGTTCGACTTGTACCAGGCGGACAGGTCGTACTGCTTGCCCGGCGTGACGGTCGGGGCGCAGGTGCTGTTCTCCGTGACCAGCGCCTTGCGGTCGCCGTCCACGCGGCGGGTGAGCGAAACCTTCATCGCCTTGGTGCCGCCGTGCGCGTCGGCGACGGTGGAGAAGGTGAAGTCGTTGTCGCCCCAGCCGGACTTCGACCAGCAGGACGGCATGTCGGAGCCGGCGGATCCGGCGGTCTCGAAACCGGGATTGGAGAGCAGATTGGGCGGACCGGCCGTGGCTTGCTGCGGTGCGGTGAGCAGCAGGCTCGCGGTCATCGCCCCGACGGCGAGCAGGGCGGCCCGCCGCCCTGCCCTCCGACGGATCGTCAGACGCATCGAAAGGTTCCTTTCTGTGCGGCTCAACTCCTGTTGTGGCGAGGTAGGTAGACGAGGGCCTCGGTGGCCGCGAACCGCAGGACGAAGGTGGTCACCAGCGCGAGGGCGGTGGCGGGCAGCACCTCCATCCCGAGCTCGGCGACGAACACCGCGATCAGCGGGATGCGCAGCAGCAGATCGGCGTTGGCGAGCAGCGCGAAGCGTCCAACCCGGTCGGCCCAGTGGCGGTGCCGGCGCCGATCGCGGAAGAGCAGGGTCTCGATGAGCAGGAAGTTCCACAGGACCCCCGCCTGGTTGGCGACGATCTCGGCCGGCAGGTAGTGCATCCCCGCGCGGGTCAGCAGCCAGAGCGCGGCCAGGTTCGGGGCGAAGCCGGAGAGCCCGATCAGCCCGAAGCCGATCATGCGGGCCAGCGGGGCGGCCGAGCGCAGCGAGGCGAGGTGGGCGAGGAAGCGCATGCCCTCGCGGGCGGTGGACTTCGACTCCCCCGCGTAGCGGTCCTGGAAGACGAACGGCACCTCGGCGACCTTGCCGGGGCGGCAGCGCACCGCCAGCTCCAGCAGGATCTTGTAGCCCAGCGGTTTCAGGGCCTCCGCGGTGACGACGGAGCGGCGCATCGCGAAGAAGCCGCTCATCGGGTCGCTGATCCCGCGCAGCGCGCGCGGGAAGAGCCCCTTGGTCAGCCAGGTCGCGGCGCGGGAGACGGCGATGCGGTAGCTCCCGGCGAGCCCGGCCCGGCTGCCGCCGCTGATGTAGCGGGAGGCGACGACGAGGTCTGCGCCGGTGCGCACGCCCTCGCCGACGAGCTCGGGGACCAGGTGCGGCGGGTGCTGGAGATCGGCGTCCATGACGACGATCCAGTCGGTGTCCGCGCGCTTGACCCCTTCGACTACGGCGCCGCCGAGCCCGCCGTCGGCCGTCTCCCGGTGCAGGACGGACACCGGGAAGGGGTGGTCGGCGGCGGACTTCTCGATGACGGCCGGGGTGTCGTCCGTGGAGTCGTCCACGAACAGCACCTCGCAGGACAGGTCTGCGGGATCGGGCAGGGCGTCACCGAGCCGGCGCAGCAACTCGGCGATGTTCCCCGCCTCGTTGAAGGTCGGGATGATGAGGGTGACGCTGCCGGTCACCGCCTGCGGAAGGGTGAGGTCCGCATCGATCGGGGCACGGAGGGGCCCCAGGTCCTCGCTCATGCGCGCTCAGCTCCCGCTCGTACGGTCGGTCCGGCGTATCTCGATGCGGTCCTCGCCCGACCCGAAGGTCGCCACCACCGCCGAATGCTCCAGCGCCGCCTTCACGTGGGGCAGGTTCACCGCGTCGCGGCGCACGGTGGGCGAGGAGACCACGTAGTCGATGTCCTGCCAGCCCCGCGGCAGGGTCTTGGTGACGGCCGGGTCGAGGTCCGCCTTGTAGAACCAGATCGCGCCGGGGCCGGGCTCGAAGCCGTGGTGCACCGCGTCCAGCCAGAGCGCGTCGTCCAGCAGCACCCGCGTGTTCGCCGGATCGGCGACCTCCCTGCCGAGCCAGGCCGCGGCCTGCCGGTACGGGGCGTTCGCGTCCACCGTCAGCGCGGTGCGGTTGCCGTCGTACCAGCGCGGCAGCACGTACACCGCGGCCGACGCGGCGAGCACGCCGAGCAGGGCCCAGCGCGCCCGTACCAGCGGCCTGCGCTCCCCGGGGCCGCGGCGGCGGCGCAGCACGGCGTGCGTGGTGCTGGCCGCGCCCCCGGCCAGGACCAGCGCGAGGAAGGGCAGCGCCTGGATCACGTACATCGCAGGCAGGTAGCCGGAGGGCCGCATCGCCACGGCGGCGAGGATCACGGCGGCGAGCGCGGGGCCGGCCAGCGCGCGGGCGGTGACCGACCACCGGACGGTGGCCAGCAGCAGGACGGCGCCGGCCAGCCCGCCGAGCGGCAGGACGGTGTCGTAGTACAGCCAGGAGCGGAACACGCCGTTCGAGCCGGAGCCGGGCGTGAGGATGAAGCCGGAGCCCTCGCGACCCATCTGGTAGGTGATGCCGTCGATGAGCGACACGTGCCCGGAGCCGGGCAGCAGTTCGCCGTTGAGCAGGGCGTACAACGGGTACGACAGCCCGATCAGCGCGCAGGCGGTGATCGCTCCGGTGACCGCGAACTTGCGGGTGTCGCGGTGACTGTGGCGCCACATCGTCACCAACAGCGCCGGGAGCACCACCAGCATCGTCTCCTTGGTGAGGACGGCGGTGGCGGCCGCCAATCCGGAGCCGAAGTGGTGCCACAGGTGGCGGCTCGGGGACGCGGCGAGGCAGAAGGCCAGCAGCATCCACATCACGGCGAGGTTGTCGAGGAAGATCTCCCGCTGGAGGACCACGGAGAGCGGCGACAGCCCGAAGAGGGCCGTCGCGAGCCCGGCCGCCCAGCGCGGCAGCCACAGCCGGCGCGCCAGGACGTACAGCAGCACGGAGCTGGTGGCGGAGACGGCGAGCATAGAGAACCGCATCGGCGCGACGGTCATCCAGTCGGGCACGAACAGCGACGGCAGGTACGTCAGGCCCGCGACCTGGATCCAGCCGAGCGGCGGATGGTCGTACCAGTACGTGTAGTGGGCGAGGCCGTCGCCCTGCTGGACGGCCCAGGCCTGCGCGAGGTAGGTGCCCTCGTCGTCGCTCAGGGTCGGGAAGTTCGTGATGTTCCAGCCCTGGACCAGCACGATCACCAGCACCAGGGCGCCGCACAGCAGCAGGTCGGGGCGGGAGGAGCGGAAGCGCACGAGCGGCCGGGCGGGCGCGGCCGGGCGCACCCCGAGGCCGCCGGCGGGCGACCGCCGGGCCGGGCCGGTACGGGTCCCGGTCCCGGTCCCGGTCTCGGGCTCGGTCCCGGTCTCGGTCTCGGGCTCGGTCTCGGGCTGGGGATCAGTGGCCGTGGGCAGGATGGCGGTCACTGGCGGCTGTCCTCTCGGATCGCGGTGGAAGCGGAGACGACACCGGATGCGGCGGTGACGGGGACGGGCGCGGGCGCGGTGGCCGGCGCGGTGCCGGTCGCCGTCAGATGGGCGCCGGTGTGGCTGGTGAGCTCCCACTCGTTGCGGCCGCGCTGCTCGCGCCAGACCGCACGGATCGCGGCACCCGCGAGCATCACCTGGTAGAACGGGCCGCCGACGACGAGCTTGACGTAGTGCACGAGTCGGACGCGCAGACCGTACTGGCGGCCGAAGTCGTGCAGGCCGACGATCTCGAACACGAAGGTCACCAACGCCGTGATCATGGGGAGGAAGGTGATGATCGCGATGCCGACGGGCACGTCGAGGAGGACCGCGACGGCGAAGTTGAGCGGAATGATCACTCCGGACGCGGCCTGCATGAAGGGCGTCATCAGCGTGTACCGGGCCAGCCAGCGCTGGCCGCGCCCGGGCAGCTGCTGCCAGTCCTTCTTCCGGTACACCTGGAGGAACCCCTGGTTCCAGCGGGTGCGCTGCTTGAGCAGGCTCACCAGCGAGCCGGGCGTCTCCTCGCGGGTGACCATGTCGGAGTCGTAGGCGACGACCACCTTCTTGCCGACCGACGACAGCCGTACCCCGAGGTCGCAGTCCTCGGCGAGGCAGTTCTGGTCCCAGCCGCCGGCCTCGCGCAGCACCTCGGTACGTACGAAGACGGTGTTGCCGCCGAGCGGGATGAAGCCCTTCTCGGCGTGCAGGTGCAGCCGGGAGCGGAACCAGAAGAAGTACTCCAGGCAGTTGCGCAGGCTGTACCAGCTGGAGTGGAAGTTGATGAGCTGGACCCCGCCCTGGACCACGTCTGCGCCGGTGGAGCGGAAGGCGTGGTCGACGTGGGCGAGCAGCTCGGGGTGGACCTGGTCCTCGGCGTCGAAGACTCCGACGATGTCACCGCGGCAGGACGGGAGGGCGGTGTTGAGGGCCTTCGGCTTGTTCTTCGTTTCGTGGTGGTCGACCACCACGCGGACGCGGGCCGGCGCGCGGGCGGCCGCCCGTTCGGCGACGGCGGCCGTCCCGGGGTCGTCGTGTCCGACGATCACGATGATCTCGTAGTCGGTGTGGCTCGACTCCAACAGCCGGTCGATGGTGTGCTCCAGGACCGCCTGCTCGTGCCGGGCGGGGAGCAACAGCGAGAAGGCGAGGCGGCCCTCCCCGTCGGGGCGGTCGAACCGCGTGGAGGCGAGCACCTCGGGGGTCCGCCACGCGTGCATCTGCCACCAGAGCGTGAAGGCGGCCATCCAGAAGAGCGCCAGGGAAATCACAGCGATGAACACAGATGTGTACAAAAGGTCCCCCACAGACCCGCCGCCCCCCGGCGGCGATCAGCAAACCCCCCGGGGGCGCACGGCGGGCCCCCCGGCCCGCCGCCCCCGCTTCCCCCTTGCGCGCACCCCCCAGTGCGCAGTCTCGGTAACTCCCGAAGCTAAGAGATTAGGCAGTGAACATGACACTCAGCCGCATCGCAGATAAAAAGCACGTTTCTCAACTCATGTGTGTGCAACCGGAATTGACGGTACTCCGGCAGCTTCAGGGGCAAATCGCACCCAACTGCTCGGCCAGCTCGACCGGATCCGTCGTAGGCCGCGCGCAGACGAAATGTCGACACACATACGCCGTCGGGAGGTCGCGCACGAGTGTGCGCTCGGCAAGAAGGGGGAACTCGCCGCCATCACCGTCCGCCGCACCCGGCAGGCCGACCGCCACCACTGCCCCGGGAGCCGTCCCCAGCAACGCGGTCCGGTGCAACAGCGCCAGCGCAGGGTCCTCCGGATGGCCGACGACCGCCACCTCGCGCGGCCCGTCGAGGAGCGCCTCGGCCACCGACAGCCCGTGCCCGATGAAGCGCGGCACCCGCGGCCCGAGCGCCTGCACCACCCCCAGCGCCCGCTCCGCCGCCGTACGGTGCGCCTCCGATCCCGTGTGCGCCGCGTACGAGAGCAACGCGCCCGCGGCGGCCGTCCACCCCGACGGGGCGGCCGTGTCCGTCGGATCCTGCGGCCTGCGGATGAGCTTCTCCGCGTCGTGCGCCGTGTCGTACAGCGACCCGTCCTCGGCGGTGAACCGGTCCAGGACCAGGTCCACGAGGAACCCGGCGAACTCCAGCCAGACCCCCTCGCCGGTCACGGACGCCAGCGCGAGGAAGCCCTCCGCCACGTCGCCGTAGTCCTCCAGCACCCCGTCGTTGCTGCCGACCTGCCCGTCCTTGCTCGTGCGCGACAGCCGCGCCCGGCCATCCAGGTGCACGCGCACCAGCAGATCGGCCGCCTCGGTCGCCCGCTCCACCAGGTCGGGCCGCTCGAAGTACGCCCCGCACTCGGCGAGCGCGGCGATCGCCAGCCCGTTCCACGCGGCGACGATCTTGTCGTCCCGCCCGGGCGCGGGCCGCCGGACCCGCGCGGCCAGCAACCGCTCCTTGATCCCGGCGAGCCTGTCCGCCTCCACCGCGGGCCCGTCCTGGGGCAGCTGCAGCACGGAGGTCCCGTGCTCGAAGGTCCCCTCCTCGGTCACCCCGAAGTACAGGGCGGCCAGATCCCCGTCGCCCTCCCCCAGCACCTCGCGCAACTGGGCGGGCGTCCAGGCGTAGTAGGCCCCCTCCACGTGCTCCCCGGTCAGCGGATCCTCGCTGTCGGCGTCGAGCGCGGAGGCGAAGCCGCCCTGGTCGGTGCGCAGCTCCCGGACCATGAAGTCGGCGGTCTCGAGCGCGACCCGGCGCGCGAGCTCGGACCCGGTTGCGCGCCACAGGTGCGCGTACACCCGGCAGAGCAGCGCGTTGTCGTAGAGCATCTTTTCGAAGTGCGGGACCAAAGGTCCATCCGGGCGAGGCGTGAGTACGTACCGGTGGAACCCGCCTCCCACCTGGTCGTACAGGCTCGAACGAGCCATCGCGCCGCACAGCCCCTCGGCCATCTCCAGCGCTGCCACGGAGCCGGCACGCGCGTGGTGCCGCAGCAGGAACTCGACCACCATCGACGGCGGAAACTTGGTGTCTCCCTTGAACCAGCCGCTCGCGGGCTCGATGTCCCGGGTCAGCTGGAGGAGCGCCAGGGCCTGAGTCTCGTTGGTAGGCAACCCTGCGGACTCGATGCTCAGCTCCCGCCCGGCGAGGTCCCTGGTGATCTTCGCGGCGACTTCGCCCACCTCGTCGCGCCGACTCGTCCACGCGCTGTGGACGCCTTCGAGTACCTGCCGGAAGGACGGCATCCCATGGCGGGGCTCCGGCGGGAAGTACGTGCCGAAGTAGAACGGCTCCCCGTCCGGCGTCATGAAGACGGACATGGGCCAGCCGCCCTGTCCCGTGGCGGCCTGCACTGCCTCCATATAGACGGCGTCCACGTCGGGCCGCTCTTCACGGTCCACCTTGACGGATACGAAGTGCTCGTTCATGTACGCGGCGGCGGCGTCGTCCTCAAAGGACTCGTGCGCCATGACATGGCACCAGTGGCACGCGCTGTAGCCGACGCTCAGGAACACGGGGACGTTGCGCCGCCGGGCTTCTTCGAACGCGCCGGCCTCCCATGGCCACCAGTCGACGGGGTTGTCCGCGTGCTGGAGGAGGTACGGGGATGTGGCCTGCGCAAGTCGGTTCGGCATACCCCCATCCTTGCGCACACCACCTCCGCCCCGCCCATGCGCCACAGGGGCAGCACACGACCGGGGCCGGTGCCGACCCGCTGAGCTGTCTTACTCACCGTCGCTCTGCGGGCCGGGGTCTTGGTCGGCGCGGTTCACGCGCGCATGGTCGGTGTACTCGCGCCGGAACAGACCGTGACCGGTCCGGCCCGTGTGCCGCAAGGCCCAGTCCTGAGCGTCATCCGGAACACCCTGAGGGCCGGAATCTTCGCCGCATCCCACGGCCATGCAGAAGAGCTGTGCGGTGATCCCGCCGTCCGGCACGTGTCTGATGGTGTGGTCCACGTAGCGCATGACTGTGCGAGCCATCAGTGCCCCTCGGGGTGCCGCCGCAAGTAAACGTTGCAGTCGGTCACGGTCGTCAGGTCGCCCCCGGCACGCGCCCGATCACGAACGTTGGCCAGCTCCGTGCACCCAGCGCACCCCGGCACGGGGGCAGGGTCCGGGCCCAGCCTCAGCGGCAAAGTCACTGAGGCACTCGGATACGTTCTTGGCTCGCTCATGCCGCCCCCTTCGCATCGTCCGTCTGGCGACAACGCTAGGAACGGCAGCGCCTCGGCTCACAGCCGATTGCACGTGATTGCGTGCTGATTACACGAGGGAGTCACGCGCTCTGGCCAGCAGCGCGCGGGCCTTGTCGCCGTGGACGGCCATGTCGGCCAGCGTGGCGAACGTGTCGGCGTAGGCGGCTACCTCGCTGGGCTGCGTGATCGTGAGGTAGCCGGACACAAGCTCAACGCTCACTTGCGCCTTGTCGTAGATCCAGAACCCTTCAACGGGCATACGTGCCCGCCCGAGCTGCGCCGGGACCACGCCCAAGGTCACGTTGGGCAACTCGCCTTCAGCGAGGGAGAGAAGGCGCTCTAGCTGTTCCGCTTGGGTGTCGACGTCGCCGTAGCCGTTCCTCAACACGGACTCCTCCACCAGGAAAGCAAAAAGGCGTTGCCCCTCGGTGAGCACCCGCTGCCGTTCCATGCGAACGGCCACAGCGTCGGCCACGTCATCGACTGGCACGCGGCGTCGCTGGACAGCACGCAAGACAGCTTCGGTGTAGCCGTACGTCTGGATCAGGCCGGGCACGAGCCAGGAGGAGTAGGCCCGAAACCAGCGGGTGCGCTCGAACAGTGGCCGCAAGGATTCTTGCGCCCGTCGTAGGCCGGTGCGCTCCATCCGACGCCAGGACACCCACATGCCCTCAACGGCCCGTAGAGAGGCAATCAGGTCCTCAGTCTGGTCCTGAGCGCCGCAAGCTGCGCACCACGCGCGAATGTCGTCCTCGCTGGGCTGCGTCTTCGCTGTCGAGATCCGAGACACCTTGGAGGGGTGCCAGCCGCACAGCGCGGCCAAGTCTTTGCCGTCAAGCCCGGCATCCTTGACCACCTCGCGTAGGCGGTCGGCAAGGAACTGCCGGGCTTGCTGGACGCTAGATGATGCTGATTGGGGCATGACTCACTGAACCGGGTTGTACTCCTCGTGAGGCGTAGCCCGCTGCCACACCAACTCAAATGCGGATGAGACGAGTTCGCAGACGGCCGGCTCAGTCCGCCACTCGCGGTCAACAACTTCCCCGACGCCAGAGAAGTACGTGAATAGCACGGACTCGCCGTCGAACATCCACAGGTCAGTTCCCGGCAAGGGGACGTCAGCGGCACGACGCCGGGGCAGCCAGCGGACCAGCTCACCCGCTGCGACGTTGGCGAACGTCATGTCGTGCTCATACCTGATGTAGTCCGTTACCGGCTCCGAAACGATGCGGGCCCGCCGCATGACGACTCCGCGCGCTGTCGTCTCCGCCACTAGGTCACGCCACGTACCCCACCAGTCCGGCAGCTTGGCCGGGTCGCCGTTGTACCGATGGCCGGCGCGCCAACGGGCGAACTCCGGATCGTCCGGGGTGTAGCTGTCGCGCATCTCCAGGTGCACGGCGGAGCGCCGCGCCTTGGAAATCCCGTCACGTACGGGGTACTTCACCGTTGCCGTCCTCCGGTCGGGGGATGTACTTCAGCATCACAGCGGGGAGCCGAATGATCGTCTCGTGATCCGGCACGTCCGTGCTGTGACCGGGGATGGAGCCGATCTCCTGGCATGCCTTCACCTCCTCCTCGGTGGCCCGATACGACTGGATCAGCAGATCCCCCGTGTCCTCGTCCAGCCAGATGGTGGGCGAGTCGTCAACGGGCGTGTTCGGAATGATCCCGAGGAACCTGAGCTTCATGGCTGCCCTCTCCCTGCGTCGATCGGATTGCCGCCGATTGCATGACTCTCACTCACCAGGAGGTGCCCGTCAAGACCGCCTCAGATACCGGCACTTGATTGCCCCGTCGCCCTGGGACGAGGCCGCCGCGAGCCCAACGAGGTGAAACCCTCGGGAACACGGAGGTCTCCCCCAGCTGGCCCCGCGTGCACCCTTGAAATCGAACCCCAGAAACCCCGAAAGCCCCCGACAACCACCCGACAAGGGGCAGCTATCGGGGGCTTGGGGTGTGCTTAGCGGGACTGATCGACCCCCTAAAGAGCGTCTTTCTCCGATGCGCGAATCAGGCCTTTCCCAGTCGCAGCAAGGGATAGCGCCCAAAAAAGGCGTCACACCCAGCGCGCGTTTTCCAAGCTGGGGCCGGGATCGCTGGCGGGCACGCGCGGGAACTTCCGGGCCGCTCTCCCCCTACCTGCAGGCTCGCGCCAAACACTGTGGGCAGCCCATGCGTCCGAGCGTTCTTCGCGGCGGGCAAGGCAGCCGGGGCAGCGGCTGAGCGGCGGGAAGCGCGAGCGGTGACGAAGTGATGAAGTGACCCTGAATCCGGGTTACCTCTTATAGATGGTGTTTTAGTTCTGTGCATGGAACAGAACCAAACCGTCATTCCGCCACTTCGTCACCACGCGGAGAGGCATCGGACTCATCCGCGCTGTCCCAGTACGCTCGCATGGGGCGCAGACTCCCTCACTCAGAGACTGGTGAGCAGATTGCCCGCCGGAAAGGAAGAAGAGGCCAGGCCTGAAGGTCCAGCCTTGTGCGTCGAACTCACTTCTCGGTGGTTGTGTCCTTCTTCGACAGCCAGTCAAACTCAAGCCGTTCCAAAATCGGGGTGTGGTCCCCCTGCCGCGCGGCGGGCTTGACTGTGATGCCCTTCTTCCCAAGGGCGCACTTCAGGAGCATCCGCTTGTCCGCCATATCCGCTGCTTCCCACGCCTCACGCAGGGTGTCGACCTGTGTGAGGGGCGAGAGATCTGCCTCCGCGTCCAATGCCTCAAGGGTCGCGGTGGTGCTCTCGATAACGGCGCGCTGCCCTTCGCTCAGCTCCTCGAAGCGCTCCTCGTCCATCTTCCCGTACACGTAGAAGTCGTCTTCGAGCTTCTTCACGCGCCGCTGGGCGGCCTCAAGGGCCTTCTGAGCCTCGTCCTTCTTCGCCTGCGTTTCGGGGTCTGCGAAGGCGAGCCACCGGCGGGCTATCTCGATGACCACCGGGTCACCAGGTTCAAGGGCCGTGATGTGGTGGATCCAGGCCTGTCCGACCGCGTGGTCGATGCGGTCGGCGAGGGTCACCACTCCCTCGCAGATGGACTTGCCCCGCGTCTGCCGGACCTCACACCGGTAGCGCCCGCCACGGTGGCTCATCGAGCCACCACACGACTCAAGTTCCCCCGCGCCTTTCTTGTCCCGTAGCCGCCCGCATCGGTAGCTCCCCGTGCCCAGATACTTCGCTTCCGGCTTCCCCTTCGCCCACCGTTCGTCGGTCCGCTCGGCAATGAGCGCCTTGATCTTGAACCACTCGCCCGGCGTCACGACCCCCTTGCCGCACATGATGACTTCGCCCTTCTCATTGCGCAGAGGCTCGCCGTACCCCTCCCAACTGTCCAAGGGGTTGCCGTGCTCGTCTGTCTTGCGCCGCCGGACCGGAACCATGCCCGCGAAGAGCGGCGACTGAGCCAGCTTGCTCACCGCCGTGGGCGACCAGGTGGCACCGCTTCGGGTCCGGTACCCCTCCTCGTTGAGTTGGTGGGCGGTGTCCTTCGTCGTCTTCTTGTCGAGCAAGAGGTCCGCCAGCCTGCGGGCTGTGTCGTACTCTTCGGGATGGGGTTCGACCTTGCCGCTTCCGGGCGCGCTGTAGAGACCGAACGGGGGCCTGCCCGTTCCCCTTCGGCCTTCCGCCTTGTGCGAGTCATGGCCGATCTTCACGCGCTTCGCTATGTCCTTCGCTTCCTCCCTGGCGCGTTCGCTCAGGATCGCGAAGACCATGCGGCCACCCTGTGATGAGTCCAGCCCTTCGGAAACGGAGACGAGCCGGGATTGCCGGCGGTCGAACTCGTCGAGCATCCGGCCCACCGCTCCCATACCGCGCCGGTCGAAGCGGTCCGTCTTCCACACTCCGAGCGTCTTGGACTTACCGTCCACGATCGCTTGGGTGGCCTTCTCGAACTCCCGGCGTCTTACGTAGGTCTTGGAAGCCGAGAGTTGTTCAAACCAGACGTGCCGGATCTGAAGTCCGTTCGTCTGCGCCCAGCGCACCACGTCCCGCAAGTGCCCCCGCAGCGTGGCCAGGTCTTCCTTCTTGTTGCTTCGTCGCAGGTAGGCGTCCATGAGTCCGGACGGCTCGGCCGTCGCGGGCTTGTCCAGTCCCAGGGCTTCCAGGTCCTCAGGGCTGAGCCCCAACCCAACCAGCGTCGCGTGATCCTCGCGCACCACAACCCCCCTCTGTTCTCAGGGGAGATGGTACGGAAGTAATGGACCTTAGACGGCTACTTTCTCGAAGTGCGGAACTACCCACTCCCGATCCACGGAGTACCGTGCGGACCCGCCTCCGAGCTGGTCGTAGATCCCGCCGCGCGCCATCGCCTCGCACGTGTCCGCGGCCATCTGGAGCGCGCCCTCGGACCCGGTGCGCGCGTGGTGGCGCAGCAGGAACTCCAGCACCATGGACGGCGGGAACTTCGGCGCCCCGCCGAATCCGCCGTGCACGGCGTCGTACTCCCGCGTCAACCCGAGCAGCGCCCGCGCGAGCTCCTCGGCCCCGGGCGTCCCGGCCTTCCCGTAGTCCAACTCCCGCCCGGCCAGGTCGCGTACGATCCGCTGCGCGACTTCGGCGACCTCTTCGGGCCGCCCCACCCAGGCGGTCCGCACCCCTTCGAGCACCTGCATGAAGGAGGGCATCCCCTGCCGGGGCTCGGGCGGGAAGTAGGTCCCGAAGTAGAAGGGCTCGGCGTCGGCGGTCATGAAGACGGTCATGGGCCACCCTCCCTGCCCGGTGGCCGCCTGCACGGCTTCCATGTAAACGGCGTCGACGTCGGGGCGTTCCTCGCGGTCCACCTTGATGTTGACGAAGTGCTCGTTCATGTAGGCGGCGGTCAGTTCGTCCTCGAAGCTCTCGCCGGCGAGCACATGACACCAGCGGCAGCTCGAATACCCGACGCTGAGGTGTACGGGCACCCCGCGCTCACGCGCCTCCGCGAAGGCCTCGGGCGACCACGGCCACCAGTCGACGGGGTTGTCGGCGTGCTGGAGGAGGTAGGGAGAGGTCTCGTTCGCGAGGCGGTTCGACATGGGCCCATCCTGCCGCACGGGAACGGATCAGCTCCGAAGGGCGCCGGGCAGCCCGTACCCATGTCGAGTCCGCACCTGCTGCAGCTTGCGCGGTGAACTGGATCGCACCCGGCCCACCCCCAAACGATATCGCCATTCAAGCAAAGATGATATCGTTTGGTGTATCTGATCACCGAGGAGGCCGGCATGGCAAGGACAGTCATCGACCTTGATGAGGCCATGGTCGCCGAGGCAATGCGCATCTTCGGCACCAAGACAAAGGCCCAGGCCGTACGGCTCGCCATGGAAGACGCCGTCAAACGGCACCTTCGGCAAGAGGGCTTCGACGCCATGGACGCCGGCGACTTCGACTTCAGCGAGATCATCGAGAGCACCGGCCCCCGCAACGCCGACGGCACCCTGAAGCGCGATGGCGGCCGGGCCGCCTGATGCAGGGCCGCTTCCTGATCGACAAATCAGCTCTGGCGCGCTGGACGAAGCCCGGCGTGCGGGAGGTGCTGAAGCCCCTCCACGAGCGCTATCTGCTCGCAGTCTGCCAACCCACCGAGTACGAGATGATCCACTCGGCCCGGGACACCGCCGAGGCGACACGAATCAGCACCTGGCTCCACGCCTTCGACTACCTCTCCAGTGGCGACGACACCTTCACCCGCGCACTGGAGGTGCAGCGCCACGCTCTCAACGCGGGGTTCCACCGGGCGCTGTCGCTCCCCGACCTCCTCATCGCCGCCACAGCGGAACTGAACCGGCTGACCGTCCTCCACTACGACGGCGACTTCGACATGATCGCCTCACTCACCGGCCAACCCACCGAATGGGTCGTGCCGCCGGGCAGCGTCGACCGCTGAACGGCGCCGAGATCGCCATGGATACCACTGGCCTACGGGGAGCCTGCGGGCCCGGCATCGGCAATCGTCTGGCTGACGAGGACCCGGACACCCGGCGTGCGCTTCGCTACCCGGCCGTCGCCCCCTTCCGCAGCAGCGGGGTCAGGTCCGCGGTCCAGGTGTCGTGGGTGGCGGTCCAGGTCGCCGGGCAGTTCGCGCGGGCCGGGGTCGCGAGGTCCGGGTGGCGGGCCGGGGCGTGGCCGTAGGCCGCGCAGCGGTGGGATTCCGCGCGGGCCGGGTCCGGGGCGTGTTCGTCGTCGGGGGCCGGGGCGGGGTCGGCCGCGGCCGCGAGGTCGTAGGCGCGGGCGGCGGTCAGCAGGGCGTGGTCGCCCTCCGGGGCGCGCAGGAGCATCAGCTGGGCGAAGCGGTCGGCGGCGTCCTCCTCGGCCCTGCCCCGGTCGCGCACGGGGAGGTCGAGGGCATCGATGAGGGCGTGGCCCGCCTCGTGGTGGAGGGTCTCCCGAACGACCTCGGAGAGGGGTTCGTCCGCCGGGCCGCGGTCGGCCTCTTCGAACAGTTTCCGGTCCTCCGTCAGGTCGTCGTAGCAGAGCTCGATCTGCTGGTTCGCGGGGTCGTAGCCGCTGCCCTCGCCGGCGCAGGACCGGGCGACGACCGTGATCGGGTCGGGGACGTCGAGGTAGGCGTTGAGGTCGGCGGTGACGAGCTCGAGGAGCTTGCTCCGCTGGAGGAAGTCGGCGCTGGCGCGGTCGGCTTCGGCCGGTTCCTCGTGACGGGGTACGAAGCCCCGTGCGGGCGGCGGGGTTTCGCATCCGGACAGCGCCGGCAGCAGTGTCATCGCGCACAGGGTCGACACCAACGCGGCACGTAAGCGATGTAGCGTCATATTGCCCTCCGGATATGCCAGTTGACTGATTTCGACCCGACTGTAGGAGAGAGTGCACACTTCCCTCTGAACTAGCTCAGATTCCCTCGCGCTCGGAGGAGTCCCGCAGGACACTTGGGGCTCGTTGCCGGAGCTCTCTGAGGGGGATGCCGATGCGGGACAGCCATCGCGGTGAGGCCGAGCGGCTGTTGGAGCGGGCCGTGGACGACACGGCGCAGCGGGGGCCGGGTACGGGCATCGACCGGGCGACGCTACTGGCTCGGGGCCGGGAGGCGTTGGACGCGCTCGCCGCGAGTGCGGCGCCGGAGTACGAGGCGTACGTACGGGCTCTGGACGAGTCGGCGGCCGGGGACCAGTCGCTCGGCGAGGCCTTCCGGCGGGGCGACCATTCCACGGCGTTGCTGGTGACGGCGGTCGCGGCGGCCACGGCCGTGGGCGCGGACCTGTCGCTGGGGGTCGCGGCCGGTACGGCGCTGACCGCGGGGGCCGTGGTGGGGATCTCCGGGGCGGTGGCGACCGCGGTGAAGGTGACGGCGCTACACCTGCCGGCCGCGAACCGGCGGGCCGGGGAACGGGGCCGGCCGGGCGGGCCGGAGCAGTTGAGGCTGCAGTGGCTGTCGGCGCTGGAGGTGCGCGGGATACGGCCGTTCCTGGAGCAGCAGCGTGCGGTGGCCGCGGCGGCCCGGGCGGCCCGGCCCGCCGTCGCCCGGCCGGCGCCGCGGCCCGCGCCGCGGTTGCGGGGTACGGACCGCAGCGCGGAGGCGCGGCGGCGCAATGCGCTGGAGCATTCCTTCGGGCAGCTGCCGGCTCCGGCGGAGGTGTTCGTGGGGCGGCGGTCGGAGCTGACGCGGATCGCGCAGTGGGTGCAGGCGGCCCGGGCGAGCACGGAGACCCGGCCGGTGGTGGTGGTGCTGCACGGTGAGCCGGGGGTGGGTCGTACGGCGCTGGCGCTGCGGGCGGCGCACGGTCTGCGGGACCAGTTCCGGGGCGCGTGCGTGGTGGACCTGCGGGGCGGTTCGGCCGGGGAGGCGTTCGGGGAGGCTCCGCTGGCCACCCGGGAGGCGCTGCTGCACCTGATGAACCGGTTGGGAGCGCCCCGCGAGCAGTTGCTGTTCCGGGAGGGCGCGTCGGCGGAGCAGCAGGTGCGGCGCCTGGGCGAGTTGTACCACCAACACCTCCAGGGGCTTGCGGTGACGGTGCTGCTGGACGATGCGGTGGACGCGGCGCAGGTGCGGATGCTGGTTCCGGAGCGCTCCGAGAGCCTGGTGCTGGTGACGGCGCGGGAGCCGTTGGAGCTGCCGGCGGATCTGGCGGCGTGGGTGTACCAGCTGCCGGTGGAGCGGTTGGCGCCGCAGGAGGCGGCGGAGCTGCTCCGGGCACCGCAGGAGGGTGTGGCGGGGCTGGCGGGCGCGGCGGAGGAGGACGCGGCCGCGGTGGTGGAGCTGAGCGGCGGGCTACCGCTCGCCCTGCGGCTGCTGGCTCCGCTGGCGGGCGGGGGCCGGGCGCTGGCCGGCGGGGAGGTGGCGCACCCGGTGGAGGCGGCGCTGCGGGCGGCGGACGCGCGGCTGGCCGAACCCGCCCGGCAGCTGCTGCGGCGGTTGCCGCTGGCCGGGCGGGCGTCGCTGGGCGGTGCGGCGGCGGCCGCGCTGGCGGACGTACCGGAGGCGGCGGCGCTGCGCATGCTGGAGGAGCTGTGGGAGGCCGGGCTGATCGAGCGGGTGCGCGGCCAGCGGTTCCGGATGCACGACGCGGTGCGGGCGTACGCGGCGGCACGGTCGGCGGCGGACGAGGACCGGGCGCAGGCCGCGGCGGCGCACGAGCGGCTGATCCGCGATTACGCGCGGCTCGCGGACTCGGTGATCCGGATGGTCGACGGGAAGATGTCGACGCGGGCGAACACCTTCCTCAAGGGGCCGGTCGGTGGGCACGGTTTCACCTCGCTGGATGCGGCGCTGCGCTGGCTGGACGACGAGTCGAGCTTCATCACGGCGGCGCTGCGGCATTCGGAGGGGGTGGATCAGCAGGCGGTGCTGGATCTGTTGGGTGCGCTGTGCGATTTCTGTCTGCTGCGCGGGGACCTGTACCGGCTGGGTGAGATCGATGAGCTGACGCAGGTGGTGGCGGCGGGCCAGAACGGGCTGAAGGGGCAGCAGGGCAGGCTGGTGCGGTCGGTGCAGTGGCGTACCGGCATCGCGGCGCGCCAGCTGGGCGAGCTGGACAAGGCCCGCTCCACGCTGACTTCGGTGGTGGACCAGTACATGGAGGCCGATCAGGAGGCGGCGGCCGCGATGGCCCTGGTCTCGCTCGGGATCACCTTGCACCACCAGGGCAATCTTCCGGAGGCGGCGGTCCGCATCCGGGAGGCGCTGGTGCTGCAGGAGCCGCCGGAGCTGGCGGGTGACCGGGCGTGGGGGTTGCACGCGCTGGCGGCGGTGGAGCGGGACCGGGCGCGGTTGGCGGAGGCGGCGCGGCTGCTGGAGACCTCCTTGGCCCTGCACCGGGAGAGCGAGAGCGTGCACGGGGAGGCGTGGGCGCACTTCCAGCTGGGTCAGGTGCACCTGCGGTTCGGGGACGTGGAGCGGGCGGAGGTCGAGCTGCGGCTGGCCCTGGACCTGTACGGACGGACCCGCGACGACCGTGGTGAGGCGTGGGCGCTGACGCAGTTGGGCCGGGCCCGGGTGGTGGACGGGGATCCGGGGCCGGCGGTGGACGGGCTGCGGGAGGCGCTGGCGCGGCACCGGGAGGCGGAGGACGCGCGCGGGGAGGCGTGGACGCAGTACTACCTCGGGCAGGCGCTGGAGGTGGGGGGCGAGCGCGACGAGGCGGTACGGGAGCTGGAGCGGGCGCGGACGATGTTCTCGCGGATGCGGGACGTGTACGGGCTGGCGTACGCCCGCCACCATTCGGGCCGGGTGACGCGGGACCAGCGGGCGGCGCAGACGGGGAACCTGCGCAACTCCGGCTTCGCCCGCCAGCTGCTGGTGGACGCGCGGGCGGACTTCCGGCGGATCGGGCTGGCGCACGGCGAGGCGTGGACGTGTCTGGAGCTGGCGGTGATCGACGCGGGCAACGGCCGGCTGTCACAGGCGCTGGGTCTGTGCGAGGAGGCGGTGCGGCTGTTCATCGCGTACGGGGACCGGCGCGGGGAGGACTGGGCGCGGTTCCTGCGGTGCACGATGCTGCCGTACGCGGTGCCGGCGGCGCCGGAGGAGGCGCGGGCGGAGCTGGGGCGCCTGGCGCAGGCGCCGCATCCGGCGCGGGACGGCCGGCTGGAGGACTGCCTGGAGACCTACGGGGTGGTCCTGGGCCGGGGGGTGGATCCGGCGGAGGGCTGGCAGGCGTGGCGGCTCGGCCTGGTCCCGAACCTGCACTCGCGGGAGGTCATGGGGGTCCCGCGGGCCTGACGCGCTCGCGTCCCGACGGGCCGCCGTCCCCGCCGGGGGGAGCCGGCGGCGACCGGAGGGTCGGGAGCGGCGGCCCGGGCGCGGCCGGGTCCTCGGGGGGCGCCGCCGCCCCGCCGGTTTCCCGGGCGGGTGACGGCGGACGCACGACGGTTCCGCCCGGCCCTACGGGGCCCGCGTGCCGTCCGTGCCGGAGGCGGCCGGGGCGGCCGGGGCGGCCGGGGCGGCCGGCTCCGGGGCTTCCTCGAAGTTCACCCGGCCCATGTGCCGGTTCATGGACTTCATCAGGGCCCACACGCCGACGGCGAGGGCCGCGAACACGATGAAGCCGAGGAGGCCGGGCGTCACCTTGTTCTTGTCGAAGGTGTCACCCGCCAGCGGAAGGAGCTGGGTCAGTGCTGCCTGCGTAGCGCTCATAGCTACGCATTCTCCCGGATGCCCGCGAAGAGGTCGGACTCGGGGAGGGAAGTGTCGACGAGCGACTTCGCAAGCTCGTACTCCTCGGTGGGCCAGACCTCCTTCTGGATGTCCATCGGGACGCGGAACCAACCGCCGTCCGGGTCGATCTGGGTGGCGTGCGCGATGAGCGCCTTGTCACGGATCTCGAAGAAGTCGGCGCAGGGCACGTGGGTGGTCAGGGTCCGCTCCTTGCGCTCGAACTCCTTCCACCGCTCCAGCCACTCCCCGTAGGGGGACTCCAGGCCGCGCGCGAGCAGCGCCTCGTGGAGGGCGATGGTGCGCGGCTTGTTGAAGCCCTGGTTGTAGTAGAGCTTCTGCGGCTGGTAGGCCTGGCCGTACTCGTTCTCCGGGTACTTCTCGGTGTCGGCCGCGCTCTCGAAGGCCAGCATGGAGATCGTGTGGGTCATGATGTGGTCGGGGTGCGGGTAGCCCCCGTTCTCGTCGTAGGTCGTGATGACCTGCGGCTTGAAGGCGCGGATCTTCTTCACCAGCTCGCCGGCGGCCTCGTGGACGTCCGCGAGCGCGAAGCAGCCCTCGGGCAGCGGGGGCAGCGGGTCGCCCTCGGGCAGGCCGGAGTCCACGTAGCCGAGCCATTCCTGCTCGATGCCGAGGATGTCGCGCGCCTCGTCCATTTCCTTGGCGCGGACCTCGTGGATGTTCTCCTCGATGTACTTGTCGCCCTGGAGCTTGGGGTTCAGGACCGAGCCGCGCTCGCCACCGGTGCAGGTGACGACCAGCACGGGAATCCCCTCGGACACGTACTTGGCCATGGTGGCCGCGCCCTTGCTCGACTCGTCGTCGGGGTGGGCGTGGACGGCCATCAGTCGAAGCTGCTCGGTCAAAACAGGATCCTCTGCGATTCGGCGCGACACTCAGCTCCTATAGTGACCGAACCGGGGGGCGGAAAATTCCAGGGGTGACCCAGCCGTCCCCGGCGAGAGGAACGATCATGAGCGCGGTGCGCGAGGGACTGCCCGAGGGCCGGTACGGCCGGTCGGCGGACGAGCGTGCGGACCGGAAGCTCAAGATCATCGGATCGCTGCTGGGTGCGGCGATGCTGGGCGTGATCGGCTGGATCGGCTGGGACTACGTCGCGGGACAGAGCGTGAGCGCCGAAGTGATTAAATTCCAGGTGATTTCGGACACCGAGGTGAAGGTGCACCTGGAGGTCCGCAAGGAAGCCTCGGTCACCGGGGTCTGCTCCCTGAGCTCCCAGGACGAGGCGCACGCCGAGGTGGGGCGCGCGGACTTCACCTTCGCTCAGGACCGGTCGCGGGTGGACGAGATCGTCACCCTGAAGACCACGAGCCGGGCGACGATGATCGAGCTGGTCGGCTGCCAGCCGGCGCCTTCCGCCCACTGAGGTCCGTAACGGTCCGTAGTGGTCCGTAGAGGTCCGAAAGAGGATTGAAGTCGCGTCCCACGAGGCAATGAGCCTCTGGGGTCCTCCCCCTTTTCTTCCCGAATTGTTAGGCTCGTGGTTTCGTCCGCCGCTGGCGGCCAGTAGTCCCCTGTACCGACGAGGAGCACCCGTGACCCAGACGAGCGAAAGCGTCACCTGGCTGACCCAGGCGGCGTACGACCAGCTGAAGGCGGAGCTGGACTACCTCTCTGGTCCCGCCCGCACAGAGATCGCCACGAAGATCGCAGCCGCCCGCGAGGAGGGCGACCTGCGCGAGAACGGTGGTTACCACGCGGCGAAGGAGGAGCAGGGCAAGCAGGAGCTCCGGGTCCGCCAGCTCACGCAGCTCCTGGAGAACGCCAAGGTCGGCACTGCGCCCGCGTCGGACGGCGTGGTGGCCCCCGGCACGCTCGTCAAGATCGCCTTCGACGGCGACGAGGACGACACCATGGAGTTCCTGCTCGCCTCGCGCGAGTACGCGTCCTCGGACTTCCAGACGTACTCCCCCCAGTCCCCGCTGGGCAGCGGCGTACTGGGCAAGGCGATCGGCGAGAACGCCGAATACGAACTGCCGAACGGCAAGAAGGCCTCGGTCAAGATCCTGGACGTCAAGCCCTTCACCGGCTGATCACCCTAGGTCACCGATTTCTTCCTGATCGACGACGCGCGATGCCCGGCCGGACCCTTCCGGCCGGGCATCGCGCGTTGTTGTCGGTACGGGCGCCCGACGCGCCCGGCGTGCCCGGCGTCCGGCGTCCGTACGGGTCCTACGCGGTCGCCGAGCGGTACTTGCGCACCGACAGGGACCGGAAGACCACGACGATCAGCACCGACCAGAGGATGGACGCCGTGATCGGGTGCTGCATCGGCCAGGCGTCCGGGACCGGATAGCCCTCCGGAAGGTTCCCGAAGAGCTCGCGGGCCGCCTGCACGGTGGCGCTGAACGGGTTCCACTCCGCGATGGTGCGCAGGAACGGCGGCATGTTCTCGGCCGGAACGAAGGCGTTCGAGATGAACGTCAAGGGGAAGAGCCAGATCAGCCCGCCCGACGTGGCCGCCTCGGGGGTGCGCACCGACAGACCGATCAGGGCGCCGATCCAGGAGAAGGCGTAGCCGAGCAGGAGCAGCAGGCCGAAGCCGGCGAGGACCTCGCCGAGGCTGGTGTGGGTGCGCCAGCCGACGAGGAGGGCCACGATCGCCAGGATGATCAGGGTGAACGTGGTCTGGACGAGGTCTGCGAGGGTGCGGCCGGTGAGGACCGCGCCGCGCGCCATGGGCAGCGAGCGGAAGCGGTCGATCAGGCCCTTGTGCATGTCGTCCGCGATGCCCGCGCCCGCGCCGGCGGTGGCGAAGGTGACGGTCTGGGCGAAGATGCCCGCCATCAGGAACTCGCGGTAGGCGGCGGGTGAGGTGCTGCCGCCGACGCTGATCGAGCCGCCGAAGACGTAGCTGAACAGGACGACGAACATCACCGGCTGGATCACGCCGAAGATGATCATCTCGGGGATCCGGGACATCCGGATCAGGTTGCGCTTGGCGATCACGAGGGAGTCGTTCACGCTCTGGACGACGCCGCCGCGCGGACGGGGCGCCGCGAGTTCGCGGTGCGGGGAAGCGCCCGGGGTCGGGGAGGTGAGGGTCACTTCGCCGCCTCCTTGCGGGCCGCCTTGCGGCCCTTGGTACCGGGACCGGCCGGCGCGGCGCCGCTCTCGTCGCCGTTCTCCTCAGCGTCCCGTTCGGCGGCGTGCCCGGTCAGGGAGATGAACACGTCGTCGAGGGTGGGGCGGCGCAGGCCTATGTCGTCGATCTCGATGCCCCGGCCGTCGAGTTCGCGGATGACCTCGGCGAGCAGCTTGGCGCCGCCGGACACGGGCACGGTCAGCTTGCGGGTGTGCTCCTCGACCGTGGTCTCGCCCTTGCCGAAGCCGGCGAGCACTTCGCGCGCGGTGGCGATGTGCTGCCGCTCGTGGACGACGACCTCCACTCGCTCGCCGCCGGTACGGGCCTTGAGCTGGTCGGAGGTGCCGCGGGCGATGACCTTGCCGTGGTCGACCACGCAGATGTCGTGCGCGAGGTGGTCGGCCTCCTCCAGGTACTGGGTGGTGAGGAGCAGGGTGGTGCCGCCGGCGACCAGTTCCTGGATGATGCCCCACAGCTGCTGGCGGTTCCGGGGGTCGAGCCCGGTGGTCGGCTCGTCCATGAACATCACGGGCGGGCTGACGACGAGGGCGGCCGCGAGGTCCAGGCGCCTGCGCATGCCGCCGGAGTACGTCTTGGCCGTGCGGTCCGCGGCGTCGGAGAGGTTGAAGCGTTCGAGGAGTTCGGTGGCCCGGGCTTTGGCCGCCCTGGCCTTCATCTGGTAGAGCTGGCCGACCATCTGGAGGTTCTCGCGGCCGGTCAGGTACTCGTCGACGGCCGCGAACTGGCCGGAGAGGCCGATGGCGCGGCGGACTTCGTTGGGGTGGCTGAGCACGTCCATGCCGGCGACGACGGCCTTGCCGCTGTCGGGCCGCAGGAGGGTGGTCAGGACGCGTACGGTCGTGGTCTTGCCCGCACCGTTCGGGCCGAGCAGACCCAGGACGGTGCCTTCGGGAACGTCGAGGTCCACGCCGTCGAGAGCCCGTACATCGCCGAAGGTCTTGACCAGACCTTCGGCGTAGATAGCGCCTGGCATAGGGATTCTCCCAGTGGATCGGGCCAGTAGAATCAGGATATTCAGGGCATTTCTACGCAAATCCTATGAGTGCCGAGCAGGTCCTGCTCGGCCGAACGGGGGATGTCCGGGCGGTCGGATACGGCAGGGCGCGCGGCAAAGGCACGACCGCGGACGGCCGCAGCACGACCGCGGACGGCCAGGGATGCCTCCCTAGCTCATCACCTTGTATCCCGCGGCGTGCAGGGAACGCGCGACTTCGGCGCAGTGCTCCGGGCCCTTCGTCTCCAGCTGCAGCTCCACCTCCACCTCCGTGAGCCCCAGCCGCGGGTCCGTCCGCACGTGGCTCACGTCCAACACGTTCGCATCCACCACTGACAACACCGCCAGGAGCCCGGCCAGGGCGCCCGGCCGGTCGGCCACGCGCAACCGCAGGGAGAGGTAGCGGCCCGCCGCCGCCATGCCGTGCCGCAGGATCCGCTGGAGCAGCAGGGGATCGACGTTGCCGCCGGACAGGACGGCCACCACCGGGCCGCCGCCGTACAGTTCGGGCTCGCTGAGCAGGGCCGCGACCGTGCTGCACCCGGCCGGTTCGACCACCAGCTTGGCCCGCTCCAGGCAGAGCAGCAGGGCGCTGGAGAGGGCGTCCTCGGAGACCGTGCGCACGTCGTCGACGAGCTCGCCGATGATGTGGAAGGGGATGTCTCCGGGGCGGCCGACCTTGATCCCGTCGGCCATCGTGTTCGGCTCGTCGATCGAGATCGGATGTCCGGCCTTGAGCGAGGGCGGGTAGGCGGCCGCGCCCGCCGCCTGCACCCCGATGACCCGCACGTCCGGCCGCAGTGCCTTCACGGCGACCGCGACACCGGCCGCGAGTCCGCCGCCGCCGATCCCGACGAGGATGGTCCGCACCTCCGGGCACTGCTCCAGGATCTCCAGGCCGACCGTGCCCTGGCCCGCGATGATGTCGCGGTGGTCGAAGGGGTGGATGAACACCGCGCCGGTGCGGTCCGCGTACTCCTGGGCGGCCAGGAAGGTCTCGTCGACGACCTGCCCATGCAGGCGCACGTCGGCGCCGTACTCCTGGGTCGCGGCCACCTTCGGCAGCGGCGCCCCGACCGGCATGAACACGGTCGAGCGGACCCCGAGGAGGGAGGAGGCCAGCGCCACGCCCTGCGCGTGGTTGCCCGCGCTCGCGGCGACGACACCGGCGGCCCGCTGCTCCGGGCGCAGGCCGGCGATGCGCACGTAGGCGCCGCGGAGCTTGAAGGAGCCGGTGCGCTGGAGGTTCTCGCACTTGAGGTGGACCGGGGAGCCGGTGAGTGCGGAGAGGTGCCGGCTGCCCTCCATGGCGGTGACCCGCGAGACGCCGGACAGCATCTTCTGGGCCCCCCGGACGTCGTCGAGGATGACCTGGGGGACGGGCTGGGGCACGCGGTAGTTCATGCCGCCAGTCTCGCAGGGCGCACGGGAGGGGCGATATCTCGCCATCCGGGACACCTGCGGGGCGGGAGCCCGAACCGGCCGTACCAGTTCTCGTACGAGGCGTACGAGCCGCCGCACGGCCGCGTACTCTGTCCCCCATCCTTGTCGGACCCACGCGAAGAGAGCCCACGGCCATGCCTTCCACCCCGGCCAATTCCGATCTGCCCGCGGCGCCGGACGCGCCCGCCGGAGCCGGTCTCCTCGACGCGCTCCAGCACCAGGTGGCGGTCTTCGCCCGCCGTGCCGAGCAGACCCGTCTGGGCGGTGTGGGCCAGGCCCGCAACTCGATGGACCGCGCCGCCTACCTGCTGCTGAACCGGCTCGACCTGGAGGGCCCGATGGGCGTGAAGGCGCTCGCCGGCGGTATGGGGATCGACTCCTCCACGGTGACCCGACAGGTCGCGCCGCTGGTCGACAGCGGTCTGGTCAAGCGGACCTCGCACCCCGAGGACGGGCGGGCCGTGGTGCTCGCGCTGTCCCCGCGGGGGCTGGCCCGGTTGGAGGAGGTCCGCTCCTCGCGGCGCGAGCTGATGGCGCGGGTGACGGAGGGCTGGAGCGAGGGCGAGCGGGAGTCCTTCACCGGTCTGCTGACGCGCTTCAACCTGTCGCTGTCGGAACTGATGGCGGCCGTGGCCGAAGCCGGTCCCGCCTCCTGAGCGGAGTCGGTCCGGCCTCTTGACCTGAGCGGCCCCGCTGCCCGCACTATGTGGACTATGCGGGCGGTTGATCAACAGGCGGGCTCCTACGCGGAGTTCGAGGCCTTCGTCGCGGGTGCGGCCGGGCGTCTCCTGCATGTCGCGGTCCTGCTGACCGGTGAACCGGAGTCGGCCCGGCGGCTGTTGGCGGGCGCGCTGGCCCGCACGTATGCGAACTGGCGGCGCCTGCGCGGGGACGACCCGTACGACTTCACCCGCCAGGACCTGTGCACGGCCTTCGCCCGGACCGGCTGGCGCCATCACGGTGGCGCAGGGGCCGGGGTGCTGGCGGTGCTGAGCCCACCGGAGCGGCTCGTACTCGTCCTGCGGCTCTACGAAGGGGTCGCGGAGGAGGTCACGGCGGCGCAGCTCGGGATGCCGGTGGAGCGGGTACGGGTGCTGTGCAACCGGGCCGTGGACGCGCTGAGGAACCGGGAGGCGGCGTGAGCGGACTCCCGGACCGGAAGGAAGCCCAGGTCAAAAGGCTCCTGGAGGGCCCGTACCCGCCGGTGCCGGCGGGGCTCGCGGCGGGTGCCGCGGCCCGGGGCGACCGGCTGCTGCGCCGGCGGCGGGCGCTGCGGCGGTTCGGCTGGGCCGTGCTCTTCGCTGCCGCGGTGGTCTTCGTGGTGTGGGCCTCCCTGACCCGCCCCTGGCTCACCCCGCCGAGCGGAGTCTCCCCACCCCTCCAAGGCTGGTAACCCCACCCCACCCGGCGGCGCCGAGCGATTCCGGCTCCGCCGAGCCCACCCCAGCCCCACCGGCCCCTTCCCTGCTCCGCCGAGCCCACCCCAGCCCCACCGGCCCCTTCCCTGCTCCGCCGAGCCCACCCCAGCCTCGCCGGGGGGGGGGGGGGGGGGGGGGGGGGGGGGGGGGCCGCGCCCCCCCCCCCCCCCCCCCCCCCCCCGCCCCCCGCGCCCCGGGCCCCCCCCCCCCCCCCCCCCCCCACCCCCCGGCGAGGCTGGGGTGGGCCCGTCAGGAGCCGGGAGGGGGCGCCGGGCCCCGGTGGGGCCCGGCGGGGGGGCAGGACTAGCCCAGGGCCTGGGTCAGGTCCGCCACGAGGTCATCGGCGTTCTCGATGCCGACCGACAGGCGGATCAGGTCCGCCGGGACCTCCAGGGCCGAGCCGGCCACCGACGCGTGCGTCATGCGGCCCGGGTGCTCGATCAGGGACTCGACGCCGCCCAGGGACTCGGCCAGGGTGAAGATCTTGGTGCGGCCGCAGACCGCGACCGCCTCTTCCTCGCCACCGGCGACCTGGAAGGAGATCATGCCGCCGAAGTTGCGCATCTGCTTGGCCGCGACCTCGTGACCCGGGTGCTCGGGCAGGCCCGGGTAGAGGACCTTGGTGACCTTCGGGTGGCGCTTGAGCAGCTCGACGATCTTGCCCGCGTTCTCCGCGTGCCGGTCCATGCGCACGGCCAGGGTCTTGATGCCCCGCAGCACGACCCAGGAGTCGAACGGCCCGGCCACCGCGCCCATCGCGTTCTGGTGGTAGGCCAGCTCCTCGCCCAGCGCCGCGTCCGCGGCGACCAGCGCGCCGCCGACCACGTCGGAGTGCCCGCCCATGTACTTGGTCAGCGAGTGCACGACGACGTCCGCGCCCAGCGCCAGGGGCTGCTGGAGGTACGGCGAGGCGAAGGTGTTGTCCACGACCAGCTTGGCGCCGGCCGAGCGCGCGATGTCGGCGACCACGGCGATGTCGGTGATGCCGAGCAGCGGGTTGGAGGGGGTCTCGACCCAGATGACCTTCGTCTTCGGGGTGAGGGCCGCCCGTACCGACTCGGGGTCGGAGGTGTCGGCCACCGACCACTCCACGCCCCAGCGGGAGACGACCTTCGCGAAGAGGCGGAACGTTCCACCGTACGCGTCGTTCGGGATGACCACGTGGTCGCCCGGGGCGAGCAGCGTACGCAGCAGGCAGTCCTCGGCGGCGAGTCCGGACGCGAAGGCGAGACCGCGGCGGCCGCCCTCCAGGGCCGCGAGGTTCTCCTCCAGCGCGGTCCGGGTCGGGTTGGCGCTGCGGCTGTACTCGTAGCCGCCGCGGAGCCCTCCGACGCCGTCCTGCTTGTAGGTGGAAACCTGGTAAATCGGGGGCACGACCGCGCCGGTCAGCGGGTCCGCCGTATTGCCCGCGTGGATCGCGCGGGTCTCGAAGCTCTGGTGCTCGTGGCTGTCGTCGCTCATGGTCCGATGCTATGCCCGCCCGGTACCGGGCCCCCTATTGGCCTGCTCCCCCCTCGGTCTGGTTCGCTGGAAGCATGGAGATTTTGTGGGTGGTGTTCGGGATGCTCTTGATCATGCTCGTGCTCAGTCCGTACATACGGCGCCGGCGCGGTGCCATTCGCCTGGTCTCGCCGACCAGCCCCGACGCCGCCGACCCGGCGAACTACGGATTCGACCGGGAGGAAGAGCTGGACGTCCGCCTCCCCGGGCCCGACCAGGACCTGATGGCCGCCCTCGACAACGTGCGCCGCACCGGCGGATGGCAGGCGGCCTCGCAGCTGCTCGCCGGGACCCCGCGGGAGGGCGAGCGGCGCTGGCAGCGCGTGCAGGCCCTCGGCGGGGCCGCGGCCCTGGAACTGATGGCGCAGCCCGGGACGGGCGCACAGTGGCTGAAGGCGTGGCGGCTGGAGGCCGATGAGGACCCGGGCGGCGCGCAGGTGCACGCGGAACTGCTGGTGCAGCAGGCGTGGCGGCACTCGGGCGGGGTCGGCTCGGAGGACCACCGGATCATCCTGGAGGAGGCCCGGGAAGCGTGCCGCAAGGCCGCGCTGCTGGCCCCTGAGGACCCGGTCCCGTACATCACGGAGCTGGCGATCGCGCGCGGACTTGCGTACCCGGAGGCGGAGTTCGACGAGCTGTGGGCGAAGGTCATGGACCGGGCCCCGGGCCACATGGGCGCCCATCTCGCGGCGCTGCACTACTGGGGTGCGCAGTGGCACGGCTCGCGGGAGCAGGCCGACGCCTTCGCGCACGCGGCCGCGGCGCGGGCCCCGCAGGGATCGCTGCTGGCGGCCCTGCCGCTGTTCGCGCTACACGAGAACCAGCCGGACATCGTGCTGAGCCCGAGCTTCTTCCGGGGCGCGGTCGTCACGCGGGCGGTGGAGGGCGCGCTGTACGCGGTGCACACGGCGCGGCAGGACGACCCGATGGTGGCGCACGTGCGGCACATGCTGCTGATGTTCCTGGTCTGCATGGAGCGGTGGGCGGAGGCCATGCAGCAGGTGCGGCACGTGGACGGTTACGTGGGCGCGCTGCCGTGGACGCAGGCGCCGAACCCGGCCGCCGCGTACGCGGTGCACCGGGCGTTGGCGGTGGCGGGGTACGAGGCCAACGGCGGGTCGCCGGCGACGCTGGCGCAGTAGCGTACGGGTGGGTCGCGGAGTGCCCCGCCGCGGCCCCCGCCCCACGGGATGGACCGAAGCTTCGGCCAATAAAGTTGCCGTAAGTAATCACAGGCCGCATGATGCGGCGGTGGCGGCCTTCTGCCCTGCCACCTGTGCCACCTGCTTCAGCACCATCTTCATCCCGTGGGGGGATCTGTCCATATGGGCGCTTCACTGCGCGCCTTGCGCGCTCTCGTCCTGCTCGCAGGCTTCTACCTGCTCGGCGTGTTCCTGTTGGCCGCCCTCGGCGGCATCGACTACGCCGTCGTCACCACGCTGCACGGCCCGATCGTGTTCAAGCTGCTGCTGGTCTCCGTCGTCCTCGCCGTCCCGATCGTGCGCGGCCTGTTCATGCTGCGCACCCCGAAGGACGAGCCCCTGGCCGGCATCACGGTCAGCGAGGCGCAGGAGCCCGAACTGTGGGCGGTCGTACGCGACATCGCGCAGCAGGTCGGCACCCGCGCTCCCGACGAGATCGTGCTGATCGACGAGGTGAACGCGGCCGTCGAGGAGGACGCCAAGCTGCTGGGCCTGCGGCCCGGCACCCGCCGCCTCTACGTCGGCCTGCCGTTGATGACGGGCCTGGACGAGATGCAGCTGCGCGCGGTGCTCGCCCACGAGATGGGCCACTACGCCAACTTCGACACGCGCCTGACCCCGCTGATCGCCCGTGGCCGCGGCCAGCTGATCCGCACCATCGGCTACTTCCACGACCGTGCCGACAAGAAGGTGGCCAAGGAGCGCGCCAAGCAGGAGCGCAAGGACGAGAAGCGGATCGCCAAGGGCAAGAAGGCCAAGGGCGTCGACACCACGGGCGAGGGTGCGATGTACCGCGCCATGGCCAAGATCTACATCGCGTACGGCAACTTCTACATGCGCGCCACCCTTTCCACCTCCCGCCGCCAGGAACTCGCCGCCGACCTCGCCTCGGTCCGGGTCGCCGGCCGCGACTCCGCCGCGTCCGCGCTCCGCGAGCTGAACGCCCTCGGCTCGGCGCACAACTTCTACATGGGCTCCTACGCCACCCTCGGCGTCAATGCCGGCCTGCTGCCCCAGCCGGGCGAGGTCTTCGGCGGCCTGCGCCGGCTCCTGGCGGCGCGCTCGGCCGACCTGGACGAGCTGCGCGAGGAACTGTCGACCGAGCCCGCCTCCCCCTACGACTCCCACCCCGCGCTCGCCGAGCGCGTGGCCCGCATCGAGGCCCTGCCCGACGACGGCCGCGGCGGTCAGGCCACCCGGCCGGCCCTGGAGCTGCTGGCCGACGCCGACGCGGCGCTGGCCGCGCTGGAGCCGGCCGTCCTCAGCCCGGAGGCGCTCGCGCTCAAGCGGGTCGACTGGGCGGACCTCGTCCACGAGTCCATGACCAAGTACGTCGGTGAGGGCGCGGAGGACATCCGCGAGGCCTTCGCCGCCGAGGGCGCCGGCCCCGGGCTCGATGCCGTGCTCGACGCGTTCGACGCCGACCCGGCGGTGCGCTGGCGCATCGCCGACCGGTTCCCGAAGTCCGAGGAGGCGCAGGCCGCCACCGGCCGCACGGCCCGCGAGTTCGCCCGCCCGGTGGTCCGGCGCACGCTGAACCAGCTGGTCACCGTCGAGCTGACGGCGCGCGGCGCCGCCCGCTGGCAGCTGTCCTGGTCCGAGTCGGCCTCGCTGAGCTACCCGGCCGACGGCTTCCAGGACCGCCTGGGCGCCGCCCTGGACGCGGCCGTCGCCGACCTGCCCGACACCGAACCCCTGCGAAAGCTGGTGCTTGCCCCGTGATCGGCCTCTACATCCTG
Source organism: Streptomyces sp. NPDC091682 (assembly GCF_044756625.1). Taxonomy (NCBI): domain Bacteria; kingdom Bacillati; phylum Actinomycetota; class Actinomycetes; order Kitasatosporales; family Streptomycetaceae; genus Streptomyces; species Streptomyces sp. NPDC091682. The sequence continues at coordinate 349,110 of NZ_JBIVTH010000010.1, forward strand.
GGCGCCGTGCTGCTGTTCGGCGCGTTCAAGGTCCTGCGCGGCGTCTACTTCATCCGCAAGGCGAAGCGGCTGGAGGCCGAGATCGCCGTCATCGAGGGCCGGACCGAGGCCACGAACGCCGAAACGTCCTCCATCAAGGCGAAGCGGAAGGCCGAGCAGGCCGCAGCGGTCGTCGCGCTGGGCTTCGTGCCGGAGGACGAGCTCGACACGGACAACGCGTGGCCCGTGTCGCCCGAGGAGACCGCCGCCGTCGCGGCGGTCAAGGGCGGCGACTGGGAAGCGGCCGCGGCCTATCTGGAGGCGGCCGGGCAGGACTGGGAGGAGCGCTGGCAGCGCATGCGCCCCCTGTCCGAGCTGGCTGCCGAGGACGACGCCTGGCTGCTGGCCTGGCGCGCGGCCAGGCCGTCGGACCCGTCCGCAGCGCTGGTGAACGCGGACACGGGCGTCCTCGTCGCGTGGAACGTGCGGGGCTCGGCGCGGGCCAGCCACACCACCCAGGAGCAGTTCCGGATCTTCCGCGAGCTGCTGCTCAAGGCGCAGGAGCAGGCGCGGGAGGCCCAGCGGCTGGCGGACCCCGCGGACCCGGTTCCGTACATGGTGGAGCAGTCCATCAGCCAGGGCCTGGGCTACTCGCACGAGGAGTACCAGCAGCTGTGGTCGCAGATCATCAAGCGCGACCCGAAGAACCTGTCGGCCCACACGAACGCCATGCAGTACTGGAGCCAGAAGTGGCGCGGCTCGCACGAGCGGGCGCTCGCCTTCGCCCGCGAGTGCGCCGCCGGGGCCGAGCCGGGTGAGCTGCTGTCCGTGCTGCCGCTCATCGCCTTCGTCGAGCAGGAGCTGCACGAGTCGGACCTCAAGCCGGAGACCTTCTTCAAGGAGCCCGAGGTCCTCGCGGCGGTCGATGCGGCCCTCGTCGACCTGGCGGCGGCCGATCCGAACGACCGGCGGTCGATCCGGCTGCGCCACCCGCTCGCGTGGTTCCTGTTCTGGCAGGACCGGGACGCGGAGGCGGTCGAGCAGTTCCGCCACATCGACGGACACATCGGGGCGATGCCCTGGCGCTACTGGCCGAAGTCCCGCTACGTGCACGCCCGGGACTGGGCGGTGCGCGTGGTCACGCCGGGTCTGGAGCCGTAACGGCGGGCGGAGGGCGGGTCGGGGAATCCCGGCCCGCCCTCCGCACGTTGTCACTCCCACAAGGAGGGAATCCATGTTCTCGTACCGCCGTACGCCCGAGCTCCCCACCCGCGAGGAGGCCCTGACGGGCCGCGCGGAGCCGCTGTTCGCCGTGCCCGACCGGCACACCGTGCTGGGCAACCCGCTGTCCGGCCCCTACCCCGCGCACCTGGAAGTCGCCGACTTCGGTCTGGGCTGTTTCTGGGGTGCGGAGCGCAAGTTCTGGCAGACCCCCGGGGTGTGGACCACGCTGGCCGGCTACCAGGGCGGCTTCACCGAGAATCCGACCTACGAGGAGGTCTGCTCGGGTCTGACCGGCCACACCGAGGTGGTCCGCGTGGTCTTCGACCCGTCGCAGGTCTCCTACGCGGCGCTACTGAAGCTGTTCTGGGAGTCCCACGACCCCACCCAGGGCTTCCGCCAGGGCAACGACGTCGGCACCCAGTACCGCTCGGCGGTCTACACCCACTCCCCCGACCAGCAGGCGACGGCGGAGGCCTCCCGCACGGCCTACCAGCAGGTCCTGGCCTCCTCGGGCTACGGACCGATCACCACGGCGGTGCTGCCGGCGGCGGAGCGCCCCTTCTGGCCCGCGGAAGCACACCACCAGCAGTACCTGGACAAGAACCCGGGCGGCTACTGCGGCATCGGCGGCACGGGCGTGTCCTGCCCGATCGGTGTGGCGAAGGCCCCCGGGGCGTGAGCGCCCCCGTCGACCCCGCGCACGCTGGGTTGACCCGTGTGTGGCAGCGGCACAGGCCGCCCGGCCCGCTGCTGCCGCACGAGCTGAAGACCGTGTACGCCGACCGGTGGGTGCGTTTCCACAGCCTGCCGGAGTCAAAGCGCTACCCGGACGGCGAGGCAGAGTACGCGGTGCTCCTGGACCGGTACAACACGGTTCTGGACGAGCTCTTCGCGGGCGGCGAAGCGTACGTGGTAACCACGGACTGGGCCGACCCGTCCGAGCCGACGGCCCACTCGGCACGCCGCGCTGCCCTCCACCCGGAGGGCACGCTGTGGACGACCCTGGACGACGCCGACGACCCGGATCCGGCCTTCCACACGCGCTGGTACTTCTACGCCGACCGTCGCCGCTGGCGGCGCGGCTGCCTCGACCCGCTTCTGCGCGCCGTCGCGGACGACACGCTGCCCGGCATCTTCGTGACGGACCCGGACCTCACCCGCATCCACCACCCGTACGACGGCGGCGCCGATGTCGTCCTCGCCACGCGGCAGGAGCGGGACCTGATGCGCGGGCGGCACTCCGACTGGCTGTCCGCGCACCCCAAGGGGTACTGAGGCCGCGCGGAACGGGTGACTCCAGCCGGCCGCCGGCCGCCCCGCCCGCCGCGTCCCGTCCCGGGGTCAGATCGTCGACGCGTCGATCACGAAGCGGTAGCGCACGTCGCTCGCCAGCACCCGCTCGTACGCCTCGTTGATCTGCCCGGCGGCGATCAGCTCGATCTCCGCGCCCAGTCCGTGCTCGGCGCAGAAGTCCAGCATCTCCTGGGTCTCGGCGATCCCGCCGATCATCGATCCGGCGAGGGTCTTGCGGCCGGCGATGACGGAGAAGAGGTTGAGCGCCACGGGCTCCTCCGGAGCGCCGACGTTCACCAGCGCGCCGTCGACCTTCAGCAGGCCCAGGTAGGCGTCCAGGCCGAGCGGCGCGGAGACGGTGGACAGGATCAGGTCGAAGCGGCCGGCCAGTTCCTCGAAGGTGGCCTCGTCGCCGGTGGCGTAGAAGTGGGAGGCGCCCAGCTTCAGGCCGTCCTCCTTCTTGCGCAGGGTCTGCGACAGGACGGTGACCTCCGCGCCGAGCGCGTGCGCGATCTTCACGCCGATGTGGCCGAGGCCGCCGAGGCCGACGACCGCGACCTGCTTGCCGGGTCCCGCCTGCCAGTGCTTGAGCGGGGAGTAGAGGGTGATGCCGGCGCACAACAGCGGGGCGGCGACGTCGAGGGCGAGACCGTCGGGGATGCGGACGGTGTACTTCTCGTCGACGACGAGGTGGGTGGAGTAGCCGCCGTACGTGGGCTCGCCGCCCCGGTCGAGGGCGTTGTAGGTGCCGGTCATGCCCTCGGCGCAGTACTGCTCCTGGCCGCGCAGGCAGTACGCGCAGGTGCGGCAGGAGTCGACGAAGCAGCCGACGCCCACCCGGTCCCCGACGGAGAACCGGGTGACGGCCGCACCGACTTCGGAGACGACACCGGCGATCTCGTGGCCGGGGACCATCGGGTAGATGCCCTCGCCCCAGCCGTCGCGCACCTGGTGGATGTCGGAGTGGCAGATGCCGGAGTACTTGATGTCGATGAGGACGTCGTGCTCGCCGACGGGACGGCGCGTGATGGTGGTGCGCTCCAGCGGGGCCTTGGCGGCGGGGGCGGCGTACGCGGCGACCTGCGTGCCCTGCGTGGCCTGGGTGGCCTGCGTGCCCTGGGTGGCGTGGGTGACGGACATGGGGGTGCTCCTCGAACGGGGTCGTGCCTCTGCGGTAACCCCCACGCTGCCGGTCCGTGCGACGGACAGCCATCCCCCTGTCCTGCCTACGACCGGCGAACCTACCCCTGGCGGGGTCAGGCTCACGGCTGCCCCCCGGCGCACCGCCCGGGGATACTTGCGGAATGGACCAGCTTGATCAGCGAGCCTGCCTCGGCGAGTTCCTCCGCTCCCGCCGTGCGCGGCTGCGCCCCGAGGACGTGGGCCTGCCCGACCACGGGCGCCGCCGGCGCGTGCCCGGGCTGCGCCGGGAGGAGCTGGCGCAGCTGGCGGGTGTGTCGGTCGCGTACTACACGCGGCTGGAACAGCGCGACGGGCACAACGTGTCGGTGGAGGTCCTGGACGCGCTCGCGCGGGCCCTGCGCCTCGACGGGAGCGAGCGGGCCCACCTGATGGACCTGGCGCGGCCGAAGGCGCACCGGCGCCGCCACAGCCGGCGCCCGCAGCAAGTGCGGCCGGAGCTGCGCACGCTGATGGACGCGATGTGCGGCGTACCGGCGTACCTGGTGGGGCACCGACAGGACGTCATCGGCTGGAACCGGCTGGCCGCCGCGGTCTTCGGGGACTTCGGGGCGCTGCCCGCCGCCGAGCGCAACCTCGTGCGGCTGGTGTTCCTGGACCCGGCGACGGCGGAGCTGTACGGGGAGTGGGAGTGCCGGGCGTGCGAGGTGGTGAGCAACCTGCGGATGTACGCCGGCCAGAACCCGGACGACGAGCAGCTGTCGGCGCTGGTCGGGGAGCTGTCGGTGAAGAACGAGGAGTTTCGGCGGCTGTGGGCGGCGCACACGGTGGCGGGCAAGACGCACGGGGAGAAGGTGCTGCGGCACCCGCTCGTGGGTGAGCTGCGGCTGTCCTTCGAGACGCTGAGGCTCCCGGACGACCCGGCGCAGTCGCTGGTCACCTTCCACGCGGCCCCCGGCTCCCCGTCGGCGGACGCCCTGCGCCTGCTGGCGTCGTGGTCGGCCCCGTCGGCCGCGCCGCCGGCCGCGCAGGCGCCCGGACAGGCCCCCGGGCAGGCCCCCGGGCAGGCGCCCGCGCGCTCGGCGTAACCACCGGTGGGGCGCTCGCCCGCACGGTGACCGGCGCGGTCGGCGGCGTCCCGGATCCGGCTACAGCTTGATCTGGAAGATGCCCGCCTCCCGCCCCCGCCGGTAGCCGATGGACTCGTTCACCGCCCGCATCTGGGTGTTCGCGTCGGCCACCGTCGTGGCGATGCGGCGCAGCGCCGGGTGACGTGCGGCTGCGTCGGCCGCCATGCGCAGTTTCACGGCGCGGCCGAGGCCGTGGCCGCGGTGGCCGGGGACGACCACCGTGTCGTACTGGAGGGCGCGCGGGCCGGAGGGGTCCGGCAGGACGAGTTCGGTGTACGCCGCCACCTCGCCGGCCCCGGTCACGGCTGCGACCGTGATCAGCTCTCCGCCCCGGTCGATGATCACTTGCTGCACGGCGTGCAGCCGCTGCGCCGTCCAGGCCTGGATCCGCTCGTCCATGTCCCCGCTCGGCGCGTCCTCCATCGCCTCGTGGGCCGCGGCGGCGGCCGGCGCCCAGGCGTCGGGGACCAGGCCGTGCCACGTGACGAGCTCGTATCCGGGGGTAGCCGGGACCTGCGCGGGTCGGTCGGCGGGGAGTTCCTGTTCGTACCAGGTCATGGGCAGGACCTTCGCGAACCCCAGCGACTCCGCGAACGCCTGCCCCGGTCCCCCCAGATCCAGCAGGGTGGCGACCGAGGTCCGGCCGTCCGCGAGCAGTTCCTCGCGGACCCGCTCCCACAGGGCGGTGCCCACGCCCCGGCGCCGCTCCTGCGGCCGTACGGCCAGCACGTCCAGGAACGCGGTGTGCGTGTTGCCCTCGTCCGTGAACAGGACCAGGGCCGCTACGCCCGCGCCCCCGTCCGTCGTCCAGAGCACGGGCCGGCCGCGCGCCGGCCTGACGGACAGCCGCCCGACAACCTCCCTGCGGGACGGTACGGGCAGCTGCGGCAGATCGGCGGCCGCGGCGTCGGTCAGCACCGCCAGCCAGGCGTCGATCGCGTCGTCGGACGGAGGAAGGTCGAGGGAGTGGATCATCATGTCGCCGACACTAGACGCGCCCCGGGGCCGGCGCGGGGCGCTTTTCGGCCACGTCGCCCCGGCCCGGCGCCGCGCACGAAACACGGACGGCGGGGATCCCGTGAGGGGTCCCCGCCGTCCGTGTTTCGTGCGCGTGCTGGAGGTCAGGCGGCCGAGCCGGCCTTCCACTCCGCCCAGCCCATGTTCCAGCCGTTGAGGCCGTTCTCGGGCTTGATGGTCTTGTCCGGGGAGTTGATCACCTCGACCACGTCGCCGATGAGCGAGTTGTCGTAGAACCAGGCGGCGGGCTGGTTCGGGTCGCCCGCGCCCTTGACGTCGTTGAGGCCGACGCAGCCGTGGCTGGTGTTCGCGCTGCCGAAGACCGAGTCGGCTCCCCAGTAGTTGCCGTGGAGGAAGGTGCCGGACTGGGACAGGCGCATGGCGTGCGGGACGTCCTTGATGTCGTACTCGCCCTTGCCCTCGCTGTCCTTGAAGCCGACGGTGGAGCCGTCCATCCGGGTCTCCTTGAACTTCTCGGAGATCACCATCTGACCGTTGTAGGTCGGGTTGTCCGGGGAGCCAGCCGAGATCGGGATGGTCTTGATGACCGCGCCGTCCCGGGTGACCGTCATCTTCTTGGTCTTCACGTCGACCTGGGAGGTCTGGCTGCGACCGATCTTGAAGGTGACGGTCTTGTTCTGGACGCCCTGGACGCCGGGAGCGCCCTGGACGCCTTCCAGCGCCAGCTTCATGGTGACGGTGGAGTTCGCCTGCCAGTACTTCTCCGGGCGGAAGTCCAGGCGCTGCGCGCTGAACCAGTGGCCGACGACTTCCTGGCCGCTGCTGGAGCTGACCGAGATCGCCGCCTGGACGGCCTTCTTGTCCTGGATCGGCTTGTTGAAGGTGATCGAGACCGGCATGCCCACGCCGACCGTCTGGCCGTCGTCCGGGATGAACGAGCCGACGAAGCTGTTCTCCGGGGAGATGGTGGTGAAGGAGGCGTTCTCGTGGGCCTCGCGGCCGTCCGCGTCCTTGGCGGTCGCCGCCAGGGCGTACTTGGTGGAGCGCTTCAGCGCGGCGTCGGGCTTCCAGCTCTTGCCGTCGGCCGCGATCTTGCCGGCCACGGCCGTGCCCTCGCTGGTCTTCAGCTCGACCAGGGTGAGGGTGCCGTCGGCGACGGCCACGTTGGCCGCGTCGTTGAGGCCGACGTTCGTGGCCCCGTCCTTCGGCGTGATGGTTATCTTGGCCTTGGAGGTGTCCTTGGCGGCCGCCGCGTCGACATCCGCGGCCTTGCTCGCCTCGGAGCCCTTCGGCTTCGCGTCGTCTCCGCCGCCGCACGCCGTGAGCATCAGTACCCCACCGAGCACGGCGGATATGGCCACCAGGGACCTGTTCCGCCGCATACTGTCCGTCCTCACACGCCACTCCATCGTTGCCGGATCCCCCGGAGGCTGGCCGTCCCCGGGGTGGGCCGGGCAGGGGGTGCACCCCCTGCCTGGTCATGACAACGCGTTAACGGCGCCGGCCGGTTCCACATTCCGTTGGGATGTGGTCCACCACACGGTCAGGCGTTGTCGGGTTCCTCGTCGAAGTCCCCATCTTCCTCGTCCAGGTCCCACTCCATGGACTCGGGGTCGTATTCGACGGGCTCACTGCTCCAAGAGGCCTGGGCGAGCTCCACCCCGGGGATGTCCACGACCAGGTCAGTGGGGTCGACGAGGTAGGCGAGGGCCTCCGACTCGTCCTCGCGGACGGCGGACTCGGCGTGGCCGCGCTCCTCGTCCGGCATGAACTCGTCGGCCTTGATGTGCGCGAGCGCGGCTCCCGTGAGTGCCTGGACGTCGGGCACCTCAAGCACCAAATCAACCCGAAGTCGTACGTAACGTGATGTCTCAGAAGAGTTCATACGACGGAGAGTAAGCCCGCGGAAGCCCCGACTTTCCCACGACCCGCCCCTTTCCGTAGCATCACCGCACACGGCCAATTCGCTGCTGCCACAAGGGGGATCGCACCGTGTCCGCACGCCGACCGCTGCTCACCGCTCTCGGAGCGACCACCCTCCTCGCCGCCCTGTGGTTCGTACCCTCGGCGGGCGCCACCTCGGCCGGGGTCGAGGAGACCCGTTCCGCCGTGCCCGCGGGCGCGAACGCCGCCCGGGAGGCCACCGACCCGACCGGCTCCACCGACTCCGGTTCCGCTTCTGACGCCCCCGGGACGATCACGGGAACGGCCTCCGGCCCGGCCTCGCGCCCACAGCCCCTGCTCGCCGCCACCGGGTCCGTGGACACCACCCCCTACCTCCTGGGCGGCACCCTCTTCCTCGGCGTCGGGGCCGGCTTCGTGGCCTTCTCGGTCCGCCGCTCGCACGCCGCGTAGGGCCGTAGGGCCGCGGGACGCCCGGGGGGGGCCCCCCCCGCCCGGGGGGGGGGGGGGCCCCCCGGGGGGGGGCCGCCCCGGGGGGGGGGGCCGCGCCCCCCCCCCCCCCCCCCCCGCCCGGGGGGCCCCCCCCC